>NZ_JBHTVE010000014.1:0-266395 GCF_042793175.1 Streptomyces sp. NPDC056580
TGTCGAACCAGTCCGCAAACTCCTCTTCCCGGGGACTCCACGTTGCAAGAGGCAGGTACAGGGGGATGAGCTGATCCTCCCTAGCGCTCAGCCCCACCGTCAGCAGGAGCGCAAGCATGGTCTTCCCCGCACCGCTCTCCGCGTGAAGCACCGCTCGCCGCAAACCTCCTGTCGTGAACAGGTCGGTGAGCTTGGTCGTGTACGTCTCAAAGTCCCACACGTGCTCGCCGTAGGCCGGTTCAATCAATGCACCGGGGGTAGCAGCGTTGCGCAGAGTGACCGGCAACAAGGCGTTGCGTTCCATGTCGCGGGTTTGTCGTTCCGGCGTCCACACCTCACGGACGTCGTCACGCAGGGCAGGGAGGATCTCGGACACCGGAGGGTCGGAGTCCTTGCGGAGGGTCGGTATCAGGCCCAACCCGCCGAAGAGTGTGATCAGAAGCGACAGCCCTGAAGAGATCTGGTCAGCGGACCCCTGCCCGTATTTCACCCAGTTGACGAGAAGGGCGCAGGCTCCAACCACGACCAATGCCCAGGAGAAGCGTGTGCGCCAGCGCTTGCTGCGCGTCGAGTGGAAATTCAATTCCCCACCCCCCTGTTGCCCCGTGGCGCTTCCGCCGCGGCCGTACTTTGCCCTCCGCTTCTCCCCCCGTCGATGCGGCATCACCCGTCGTGTGACCTAGGCGATGCACTTTGTTACGCAGCCCAGACATTGCTTGAGGAGCTGCGACAGGACAGATGCCAGGAGTTCGGCGACGTTCACGCCGCCAGCCCGAGAGTGTCGCGCCAGGTGGGGCCGGGTGTGGTGAGGCGGCGAAGCTCTACTCAACCGAGATCGCAGCCCCAAGCCGGTGCGGTCATGTCCGCTGGATGACTGGCTGTTGAACTCGCGCCGGGTCTGAGGTAGCCGTGTTTCTGGCCCTGAACCACAGACGAAACCCGCACTCACAGACACTCCAGGTGTCATCATGAAGATGAAAGATGCAGGTAGGAGCCACTGGCTACAGGCTCTGTTGCTCTCCTAAAGCGGGTGTCGCAGGTTCGAATCCTGCCGGGGCACACGATGAAGGGCCAGTTCTTAGGGGTGATCCTCTGGAACTGGCCCTTTGCTCTGATCACGGTCGTGGCACACCCGTGCCACAAAGCTCACTACGAGTCCGCGTCACCCGCCTCTTTACGGATCATCGAGCCGAGTCGATGGGCGATCTCGCGAGCCCGGCCGTTGACCGTGTGCTGGTGGATCAGCGCCGCGCGAGGCGTGCTGTGTCCCATGGGGGCGGCCGTCTCCGTGCGCGGGGCCATCGTGGCGACGGATGGAGGGCTCCGATCCCCGACCCCATCGACCCAGGCTGAGCCGAGCAGACGCGGCCCAGGGCGTCCAAGGCGTTCGTGCAGTGGCGCGCTCCCCCTGGACGCCAGGAACCACGCCCGCTCCATGGTGTGTGGGTCGACGGCGTACGGGATGGGAGCTGGGGGGGGAGGTTGTGCGTGTCCGGGCCGCAGTCGTTCCCCGGACCTCGCCGGCACCTGCCCTGGATCGCCCGTATGCGTAATGTGCTCCTTTTTCCTTGGGCTGCGCCGTAGGGGTTGCGATGAACCATGCGGCGACTAGCGTGGGTGAACGAGAGGTCTGACACGGCGGCATCCGCGATCAGTCAGATTCTCTTCACAAGGAAAGCGGCCGCAGCGCAGTAGGCGAAGCCCACGCTGCGGGGCTGCGACAGGGAGATGCTCCCCACACGTACGCGGCCGATCGGAGACCGCGCCGCAGACCTTCAGGGCGGCCGCGAGCAGCCGCACGCGCCTGACTGCGTGCGGGCCAATCAAGGAACAGGAAGTGTATCGATCATGCGAGCACGACGCCTGAAGCACCTCCTCGCCGCTTCGGCGGCAGGCATTCTCGTGGCCGGCGGCGCCGCGATCGGCACGGCCGGGACTGCGGTCGCATCCGCTCCGACTCACGCTCCTCAGGTCTCCGTCGGCTACCACAGCCACGGCGGCGGTGGCGGTGGCGGTGACCACGGCGGTGGCGACCACGGCGGCGGTGGCGGTGACCACGGTGGCGGTGGCCACGGTGGTGGCGACTACGGCGGTGGCGGTGACCACGGCGGTGGCGGTGACCACGGCGGTGGCGGTGACCACGGCGGCGGCGACCACGGCGGTGGCGGCGACTACGGAGACTGATACCACCCGACACGGACAAGAACGGCGTGCGGTGAAGGACCGCACGCCGCGCACGATTGCACGGGCGCAGCTCAGGGATTCGTGCCCGTTGCGTGCCTGATCCCGGCGGGACGCAACAGGGACTCGCGGGGAACATCAATCGCTTTCCCGCCCAGGTCAGGGAGTCACTCGGTCAGCCGTCATCCGCGTACCAGTGAGCGGGGCAACCGCACCTCCTCACGGGTGGTGGTCAGCTTCCGGCGCAGCTCGTCCTTGATCGCGTCGAACGCTGACCAAAACTGATCCTTGGGACGCCCTGTCGTCGGGGAGAATCCGCTCGCGCTGCAGGCCGCCTTACGGGAGGGCGTTCGGTTCGCCACGACACAGGGGTGAGGACAACGCCGGAGGCGGTCTTCGCAGGCCGGTCCTGACGGGAACCCGTGCGCCTCGTACCCGTCGCAGAGCCCGGGCCAGGGGACGGACCGTCAGGTGATGCGGCCCTGCCCTGCCGCGCGCCCGTCGAAGCAGCCACTTCCGGTCGCGGCCGACGTACGGTTGAAGTACCGAGGGCATTACGCACTCCGGCCGCCCCGCCGGGTCGTCCTCGGCGAGAGACGAACCCCGAGCCGCCCAGTGGCCGGCGCGGAGACGGGTCGGCAACATGTCCGCCGCGGTCGGAGCAACTCCGCGCAAGCTCATCATGGCAGGGATCGCGCCGAGCACCCGTGCAGGTCCGCAACCCCGCCGAGGGGAGGCGTGATGGCCTTTTCCCGGCTGGACATCCATCGGCGGAACCGAGGAGAGCGGACGCTCGTCACGCTTGCCGGCGACATCGGGCCGGCCACGACGCCGCTGCTGCGGGCCGCAGTGGAGCAGTGTCTGCTGGACGGCGTCACCGAGATCGACATCGACCTGACCACGGTGGGCTCCTGCGACGCCAGGGGCTTGGACGTCCTGCTGTCGGCTTCACGGCGCGCCAGCCGGGTCCACGCCCGCCTGCGGCTGCACCATCCGTGCGCGCAGATCGCCCGGCTGCTCGATGCCACCGGATCGAATTGGCTGCTCCTTACAGCCCCCATGAGTCCCGTGACGGCCCCCGTCAGTCCCGTGCCGCCCGCCTCATCCGGGGACCTCATGAGTACCGCGACGCGGGCGCCCGAGGACCCTGCCGGCCGGGCGGATCAGCCGGTCCTCAGGGACGGTATCCGCCTTCGTCGGCTGACCCGCTGGCAGGCGGAAGACATGCGCGAGGACATCGCTGACCTGGCTGCGGAGTCCGTCGCGGGCACCGCCGGCGAGGCGTACCACGACCGCGGAGACTTCCTGAACCGCTTGGCGGTCACTGCCCACCGCCCCGGCTTCGCCCTGCTGGTCGCCGAGACGACGGCGCTGGTCGGTTGCGCCTTCGGCTTTCGGGTGGGCTCTGACTGCTCCGGTCGCCGGGGGTTCGACGGAACGCTCCAGGAGATCATCCAGCGGCTCACCCACCGTGCGTGCTTCGTCGTCCTCACCCAGGTCGTGGCCCATCCGCACGCTCAGCACCGCGAAATCGCCCGCCGCCTGCAACAGCGACTGCTCACGGACCTGCACTCCTCCCTCGGGGTCACCCTGCTGCACCCTGCCGACCAGGCAGGACAAGCCGCCTTCTCGTCCTGGGGGTGGCAGAACATGGGTGAGGTCGTCGGGCTGCCCGGCCCCGTCGCCCCCTGCGTGTTGACCGTGTCTGCCAAGGGCAGCCCTCGGCACGCCGGTGATGTGGCAGAGGAGCGATGAGCCGGCGGTCGTACCCGGCCAGGGCCGTCACGCCAGGCGTCGTACGCCGTACGGACGTGTCTCGACGCGATGGCTCTGCCGTTACAGGCGATGGGGCGCGGCAGGCCGCTTGCCACGGCCGGGCGTAGCCTGACAGGTACCGAGAACGTTCGGGCGCACGATCACGGCGGCGCCGTTCCCGGCGAGCAACAGACACGGGCAGCCGGAAACCGCCCGGAACGGGATCGCACGATGAACGCCATCACAAAGCCCGCCGAAGGTACGGCGCCAGGTGACGGACACACCTACCGGATGCCCTTGCCCCGGCTGCGCCTCACGCCGGACGTCAGCCATGGCCCGCTGGACGGCGCATGGTGGCCGCGCTGCGACGCACTGGAACTGGAACTGCCCGCGTTGGTCGGCTCCCTGGATCCGAGCATCGGCACCGTCACCCGCGTGACCGTGGGGACCGCCGCCTGGCCCGATGCCCCGCATGAGGTGATGGCGCCCGGCCATGTGATCGAGGTGATCCTGACCGACCTCGCCGCCGAGGCGCATGCCGTCACCGTGGACTGCGGCACCGTGGGACGCTGGGAGCTGCTGGTGATCCCCCCGGACGAGCCGACCGGAACGGCAAGCCGGCTGCTGGCCGCTGCCGCCGAACCCGAAAACCCCCTGTCGGTTCCGCGCCTGCTGGCGCTCGCCGAGAGCGGCCCCGACGGACAAGCCACATGGGAGTCGGGAGGAGGGTCCGGACTCAGGTGAGAGGCCCGATCGGGACGGGCCCGGGTGACTGGGCCAGTCCCGGGGCGTCTACGACCGCTCGATGGAGCGATGACACTGGCAGACCCCGCGTCGTCCCAGCCCGCCGCTCCGACCGGCTCGGATCATGGCGGGTGAGGGGATGACGGCCGGACAGTGTGCGGACCGCTCCGAGGGCTTCGGGGAAGCTCTGCTGGGAGAGGTACTCGATCGCGCGCACGAATTGCCGCCCCATCTCATCGGGCCCTTGGTCGCCGACGTGGTGGAACGGCTCGGGGGCCGCCGGCCGCAGGTGCTGCTGCAGGACTACGGCCAACTGCTGCTCGTACCCCTGCCCGGCGACGGCCTCACGGACGGCGAACCGCAGGTGATCGACGACTCCGAGGCAGGCCGCTGCTTTCTCGACGCTCACCCCGCCGAACTGTCCGAGGACGACGGCGTGCGAATCTTCCTGCCGCTACTGGACGGCGGCGACCAGGTCGGGGTCATGGCAGTGACGCTGGACAGCATCGATGACGACGACCGCCGCATTCTGCACAGGATCGGCGGCCTCGTGGCCGACCTGCTCGTGACCAAGCACGGCTACTCCGACCTCTTCTTCTGTGTCCGACGCAGGGAACCGATGAGCGTCGCCGCCGAGATCCAGTGGGCCCTGCTGCCACCGCTGGCGATGATCATGCCTCGGGTCGCCGTGGCCGGGATTCTGGAACCCGCCTATGACGTGGCGGGTGACAGCTTCGACTACGCCCTCAACGGAGACGTCCTCCACGTGGCCATGATCGACGCGATGGGGCACGGCCTGGACGCGGCCACGATGGCGACCGTGGCCATCGGCGCCTACCGCCACGCCCGCCGCGTCAGCACCGGCCTGCCGGAGATCTACGCCTTCATGGACCGCGCTGTGGCGGACCAGTTCGGCCCCGAGCACTTCGTCACCGCGCAGATGCTGCAGCTGGACACCACGACGGGGCATCTTCAGTGGGTCAACGCCGGGCACCCGTCACCGATGCTCGTCCGTGATCACCGCGTCACACTTCGGGTGACCGGTCCGACGACCCTCCCTGTCGGCTTCGGGGGTCCGCAGCCGCAGACGAGCGAGATGAAGCTTGAGCCGGGGGACCGCCTGCTCTGCTTCACGGACGGACTGATCGAGGAGCACAAGACCGGGGAGGACGAGTTCGGGGAGGACCTGATGATCGACTGGGTGAACCAGCTGGAGAGAACCGGCCGCGGCGTCCGGGCGGTGGCGCGGTCCCTGTCCCACACGCTCAAGCGGGCGCGGGGCGGACATACCACGGACGACGCGACGCTGCTCCTGGTGGAGTGGCGCGGCTGACCTCACTCCAGCGGCACCTGCGCGCTCGCGGTGTCGATGAGCATCTGATTCGCCTGGCTGACGTTGTCCGCCCGGACGGCCTGAGCCATCGCGCCACGGGCGGCCTCGGGTGCTGGATGCGGTCCGTCGAGAAGTGATCGACTCAGGGGGTGCCTGGCCGAACCGGGCCGCCCTGTGCGACGCTGGCCGGACGACCAGCCTGGTCTGGTGGGAGACCCCGCGCCGGCCTTGCGGGCCACCGCGGTGGCCGGGGAGTGGTGCGGGTGGTCTTGCTCGACTGTGCGCGGCTCCCTTACGGCCGCGCGCTTGATGCCCCGTGATGTGGGTGTGATGGGCTCGACCCCGATTGGAGGGGCGAACCGTGGACGACCTCACCGTGATCGCTCGAAGGCTTCCCGAACGCACCGTGATCACCGTAGCCGGGGAACTGGATCTCGAGACCTGCCCCGCACTCGCGCAGGCCGCGTTCGTCGAGCCGCTGGGCGGCTTGACGCTGCACCTGGAGATGTCGGGCGTGTCCTTCATGGACTCCAGCGGGCTCAACCTGCTGCTGCAACTGCACCAGCGCCTCGACGCCGAGGGCGGACGACTGCTGGTCTCCGGCCTGCAGGACCAGCCCACCCGGGTGCTGTACCTGACGGGCGCCTACGACCTGCTCGTCGCGGACACCACTGAGATGTCCCCGGCCCAGCCCTGAGACGTTGCGAAGGGAGCCGGAGGCAGGCGCCCGCCGGTCCCTCACGGCGCCCGGCGCCCTAGTCACGGTAGTCACGGTCTGACGAATCACGGACCGACGAATGACCGGTGGGTGTCACTCGAGCAGGCTGGAAGGTCGGCCTAGAGTGACCGACATGCGGTGGTGGGGGAATCGCCCGGGATGGGCTCGGTGGCTGGCGGCGGTGTACGTCATCGGGTTTGTCGAAGGGACGGGGGCGCACGCCTGCTTCCTGGCCGCGGGCGGGCTGGACGCGTACGACTACGCGCCGGCGCCGGTGCGACTGCTGTTCCACGCTCTTCTTCTGCTCGATCCGCTGGCCGCCGTGGTGATCGTCCGTGCCCGCCCGGCCGGGCCGCTCGTGTGCGGCGCCGTGATGCTCGCGGACGTCGTCGCGAACTGGTGGGTGCAGTGGAGCGACGTGCTGGCGCGTCCGGCCGCTCACCTTCGTCCGGTCGGGCTGTTGCCGATCACCCTCTTCGGCGTGCTGGTTCTGGCCACGGCCCTTCCACTTCGACGCGTGCTGACCTCCGCGGGCGCCGCCGACGCGGACGAGCGGCAGCGGACCGCGCCTGCCCGGAGCTGAACCGTGAGGCGGGGTGCCGTGGTTCCAACCCTGCCGCGGCGCCGGCGTGGAGGCCGCGGACCGCTCGGGATCCGGGGCCCATGGCGTCCCGCCTCGCCGTACCGCTCGCGGTCGCGTCCGAGGACGGTCCGGGTGGCCGCTCCCGGGAGCGGGAGGGCCACCGCGAGCCTCGGGAGGGTCAGCGGTCAGGCGCGGTGGCCGCGGGGGACGATCCGCATCACGGCGGTTCCGAGGGCCACCAGGGCGAAGGCCGCCAGGCCCAGCCACACGCTGGTCATCACGCCTATGCCGGTCGAGGCCAGCGCGCCGCCGCCGACGGTCGCCGCGGGGTTGTTGTACATGGGTCCTCCCAGAATGATCGATGTCGGTTGTTGGAGCGACCTGCTACCAGGCGCGTTCACGGCGGAACACGGAGTCCAGGTACGCCTTGGCGTGGCAGGCCTGGAGCAGGAAGTCGAAGAGCAGCTCGTACATGGACGCGGCGAGCAGCATGCGTTTCCAGCCGCGCTCCCGTACGGTCACGACCCGCTCGACCACGAAGACGAGCGAGGCCCAGAGCCAGAGCGCGTGCACGTGGAACGAGTTCGAGGCCACGGAGTAGGCGATGGTCGACAGGTACACGGCGGTCACCAGGACGCCGACCACGCTGAGGAGCTGACGGCCCCAGTAGCGCCACGTTATGTGCGTCATGCCGTACTGGACGCAGTTCTCCACCGCGCCCCGTTTCCAGCGCAGCCGCTGGTCCCACAGGGCCTTCCAGGGGTCAGCATGACCTCGGTGGTCAGCGTGCCTTCAACTAATTTTTACGTGGCCTATATCACGGCGTGCGAACGCATGCTGTGCTAACTGAGCCGCCCGGGCTTCGAGATGCGGCCACCCGCGCTCCTGGATACGCTCGTGAGCGGCCGGGTGACGACGGCCCAGGAAGCCCTGGCCCGGCGGCCGTACCGGCCCGCCCGCGGAAACCAAGACGTCCGCAGTTCGAAGCCTCTGCAGTGCTCACGCCTCCACGGGAGGAAGGTTGCGATGAGGTTCACCCGTATGCGTAAGGCAAAGGCCACCGCGGCAGCTGTGGTGGCACTCCCGCTCGCGCTCGGAGTTCCGGCGGCGCAGAGCCACGCGCAGGAAGCGTCTCCCAGCCCGTCGGGAACCTTCGGTTCCGGCTGTTCGGCGCTCTCCCAGAAGGTCGACACGGCCAAGGACAAGGTCGTGGAGGCCGCGGCCGCGTATCCGCAACTCAGCCAGCTCGTCTCGGCGGCGGTCCGGGCGAAGCTGACCGGCACCCTGGACGGGAAGCCCGACGTCACCATCTTCGCCCCCAACGACGACGCCTTCAAGAAGGTGACCGCGTCGGGCCTCGCCTCGCTCCTCAGCAACGAGGGGCAGCTCAAGAAGGTGCTGACGTACCACGTCGTGGACAAGCAGATCACCCCGAACGAGCTGTCCAACGGCTCCTTCACCACGCTGGAAGGCGGCAAGCTGACCACGTCGGGCTCGGGCAGCGACTTCAAGGTCAACGGCAACGCGAACATCGTCTGCGGCAACATCAAGGCCGCGAACGCCACCATCTACGTCATCGACTCGGTCCTCAAGCCCCCGTCCTGAGCCTGCCCGCGCGGACACGGCCGTGGGGCTCTCCCGTCCGGCGGACGGGAGAGCCCCACGGCGCGCCCCCTGGACCCGCTCTGGACGCGGCGGCGCGGGCTAGCATCCGGGCATGACTGCTATTGACGACAACGGTTCCGTGCTGGACGTGGAGATCGGGGCCCTCCAGGGCGGCTCCGCCGACCTGCCGGGTTACGCCGGCAAGACCGTGCTCATCGTGAACGTGGCCTCCAAGTGCGGCCTGACCCCGCAGTACACGGGCCTGGAGCGGCTGCAGGAGCGGTACGCCGGGCGGGGCTTCACCGTGCTCGGCGTGCCGTGCAACCAGTTCCTCGGGCAGGAGCCCGGCACCGCGGAGGAGATCGCGGAGTTCTGCTCGGCCACGTACGGGGTGACGTTCCCGCTGACCGAGAAGATCGAGGTGAACGGAAAGGGGCGACACGCGCTGTACGAGCGCCTCGTCGGCTTCGCGGACGGCGAGGGGCACAGCGGTGACATCCGCTGGAACTTCGAGAAGTTCCTCATCGGCCGGGACGGACGGGTCGTCGCCCGGTTCTCGCCGCAGACGGAGCCGGAGGCGGCCGAGGTGGTCGCGGCCATCGAGGGGCAGTTGGGCTAGCAGGACCGACGAAACCGCCAAGGCGCGCCGCTCGGTTGCGTCGAGCCCTCTCGGCAAGGACGGCGACTGGTCGAGAGGGCTCTGTGAGCGACGCCTGTGCGGTTGTCGTCGGGCGTGCGGCCGTCGTCGGGCCAGGTCGGCGCCCGACGGCCGGAAGGGGCTCGGTTCCTAGGCCTTGACCGAGGCCACGAAGGCGCTCCACGCCTCGGCGGGGAAGGCCAGGACCGGGCCGTCGGTGACCTTGGAGTCGCGCACGGCGAGTTCCGCGGTGGTGGGCGACTTGACCTCGACGCAGGCGCCGTTGCCCGCGGAATAGGAAGACTTCATCCACGTCTCCGAAGCGCCCTGAATCAGTGCCATGTCCACTCCTGTTGCCAGTTGCTGTAGTGCGGTTCGCGCCAACCCTGTCGTCTGATTGGCGTGATCGACGCTACCGGGCAACTGCCGTCTTCGGAGGAGCCGTTCACTCAAGCGGATGGCATATTCCAGATGAGCCTTCCGCTGGAGTGGACCACTGGTGTACGATCCCGCGCCCTCTGTGAGGCACAGCTCAGTCCGCGTACTCCTTGGCCACCTTTGCGATGAGTTGCCGGGACTGTTCCACATTGAGGGACTGCGCCCGGAGATGCTCGTACATCACGGCGTACTTCTGCACGTCCGGCGCCTTCTCCAGGTACAGGTCGCTGGTGACGCCCTCGAGGTAGACCACGCTGGAGTCGGCCGCGTCGGTGAACTCGAGGATGGCGTACTGGCCGTTGAGGCCCGGGTGGGCGCCCACCTCGAAGGGCAGCACCTGCACGGTGACGTGCGGGAGCTGGGACATCTCGATCAGGTGCTCGAGCTGTTCGCGCATCACCAGCCGGCTGCCGACGACCCGGCGCAGCGCCGCCTCGTCCAGCACCACCCACAGCCGCAGGGCGTTGGCCTCGGCGGTGATACGTTCCTGTCGCCGCATGCGGACCCGCACGCGCTTCTCGATCTCGGCCGTCGACGTCTCCGGCAACGCGCCCTGCACCAGCGCCTCCGCGTAGGCGGGGGTCTGCAGCAGGCCGGTCACCAGCTGGGGTTCGTACACGCGCAGCGACTCGGCGTCGGTCTCCAGGCCGATGTAGACGCTGTACGGGATGTCACCGAAGGTGTGCCACCAGCCCTGCTGGCGGGAGTCGCGGGCCATCTCCATCAGCGAGTCGACGACCCGCTGGTCCTCGACCTCGTACACCCCGCACAGGTCGCGCACGTCGCGCTGGCTGATGCTCCTGCGGCCGTTCTCCAGCCGGCTGATCTTCGACTGCGACACGAGCAGCCGCTCCGCCACCTCTTCGGCCGTCATGCCCTTGAGCTCGCGGAGCCGGCGCAGCTCCTGGCCCAGCCGGCGCCGCCTGACGGTGGGATTGACACTGGACGCCACGGGACGTGCACCTCCGGCTGCCTGCCTGTACTGACCACTTTGTGTATCTGCTGTTGAGCAGACTGCCACCAAGGCGCTTTCCGCCGCTGGGAAACGGTGGATGTGCGGCACGCGCACACCGGTCGGGGGCCCGGCCCGGGCGCTCCGCACACGGCCGAGCGGGGCGGTGGGACCACACGGGTCTCACCGCCCCGCTCCGACCAGCGGCTCCCGGAAGGGTCTTCGGGGACCGGTACCGGTGTCGTGGGGACCGGTGGTGCGGCTCAGTGGGCCACGGCGCGTGCCATGGACCCGCGGTGCGGCTGCATCGGAACCCCGCGCGCGGGTTCCGCCACGCTCCTGGTTCCGGGCCCCGCCGGGCGGCCGGCCGCGGCCGGACCGCGCCGTGGCTGGGCCACCGCGCCGTTCTGCACGTCCATCACGGCGTGCGCGACCAGCCCGCCCATGGGGTCGTGCCGGATCAGGTCCCGCAGCCGGGAGCGGGAGGATCGTCCCTCGTTTCCCGGATACAGGTGCTTGCCCAGGCCCACCGCGTGCGCCAGCGCGGCGAGCGCCGCGGTCCGCGGGTCCGGCGGTACGCCGGTGCGGATCGCGTTGTCCAGCCGGGCTCGGATCTCCCGGCTGATGGCGGTGTCCGTCGCCTGGTAGCGCGTCGTCGGCAACACCCCGCACATCTGGCCCGGTACGGCGGCGACCATGCCGCACCGCTCCAGGTGCGAGAGGTAGATCTGGCGGAGCCCCAGGCGTGGCCCGCCGATCCAGTGGACGGCACGCACCGGAGCGCCACGCCTTCGCAGCAACTCCAACGCGCAGTCCAAAGTCGGATCTCCAGTCGGCCGTGGCACCACCACGGCGATACGATCCCCGTCTGGGGCTATCCGTCCGGCCAGCGCCAGCTCCACTAGCTGTGCTCCGGCCAGACCGAGGTCGAGCGACTGCGGCTGCGCAGTGGTACCCGTGGCCGGGTCCAGTGCCAGCAGCAGAAGCTCCTCCGGAAGTGTTCTGCGGCTCCTGCCCATCCATGCCTCCCCGCGTGGATGAATGACAGGGTGACCCCTCTCACATTGGTCTGTCGAGGGCGCGTGACCGGTTCGTAAGGGAACCGGTAGGTATGTCGTTCTCGTCTACCGCAGGGGCCAAGTCCTCACACAGGACACTGGTACATGGTTCGGACAGGGCGCGCGAGTGTGCGTGCGGCGCATGGAGGAGGCATCGGTGGCGGGCGAGTCCCCCGACAGGTCGAAGCAGCGCGAGTCGTCGGCGGAACCGACGTCGGGGAGCGCGGGTTCGGTTCCCGAGGCGCGCGATCCGCGTCTGACGGTGTCCCGAGAGAAGGATTCCTCGGCAGCCGTCGACACGGCGACGAAGATCCTCTCGGTACGGGACGCGAAGAGGGCCGCCGACTCGGAGAAGTCCGGCGCCGGTACTCCCGGGGAGGGCCAGGACCCCGACCTCCGCGAGGCGGTCTCGGCCTGGATCCGCTCGGCCGAGGATCCGCAGGCGCAGGCCGGCTCGAAGGGCGCCCGGGACGCGAAGGGCGAGGACGCCTCGCGGACGGATGACGGCGCCGAGCCCGGGGCGGCGGCTGACGCGGCCGAGGACGCCGCCGTCGACGCGGCCCCGGCCACGCCGGACGCGGACGGGGAGTCGGACGCCGGGACGAGGTCCGGGGCCGGCAGCGGAGCGAAGGCGGCCGCGGGGGCGGGTACGAAGGCGGGCGGGTCCGGCACGGGCTCTGGCGCATCGTCGCCGGGCACGGGCGCGTCGTCGCGGGGCGCGGACGGCGACGCCGGCACCGACGCCAAGTCCGACGCGGACGACGCCACTTCACGGGCGGACGCGAACTCGGCCAAGGGCACCAAGGGCTCCGGGGCCGCCGGCGCGGGCACGGGCGCGAAGGCAGCCACGTCCGCCAAGGGCGCGAGCGCATCGTCGCCGGGCACGGACACCGACGCCAAGTCCGACGCGAACGACGCCACTTCACGGGCGGACGCGAACTCGGCCAAGGGCACCAAGGGCTCCGGGGCCGCCGGCGCGGGCACGGGCGCGAAGGCCGCCACGTCCGCCACGGGCGCGAGCACATCGTCGCCGGGCACGGACAGCGACGCCGACGCGAAGGTGGACGCCGGCACCGGCGACGCCTCGGAGGCGAACGCGGACTCGGGCGCGAAGGCCGCCACGGCAGCCAAGGGCACCGGCACGGCTTCGGCGGACTCGGACGCCGACACCGACGCCGGCGCAGACGACGACGCCTCCAAGGTGACCGCGGACGCGGCCCCGGAGGCCGCCACGGCCGCCACGGCCGCCAAGGGCACCGGAGCGGCCTCGGCGGACTCGGACTCCGACACGGACGCGAAGAGCAGCGCCGACGCTAAGGCGGGCGCCGACGCGAAGGCGGCCAAGGTCGCGGGTGCGAAGGCCGCCGCGGCGGCCGCCAGGGCGGCGAAGGCCGCCGAGCCCCAGGACGCCCCGCGGGGCTCGTCCGCGGCCGGTGACGCGCGCGGTGCGAAGGCCTCCCCCGCCGAGGCGGGAGCCGGGGCGAAGGGCGTCGACCAGCCCACCACCGCCTTCAAGAGCGTGCGCCCGAAGAAGCCCGAGGTGGACCAGCCCACCACCATGCTCAAGCTCGGCACGGCCAAGCCGAAGCCCGAGGGCGGGGCCAAGGCGCCCGCCGGGCCCGCCGGGCCCGCCGCCCCCGACGCTGAGCGTGCCAGCAAGTTCGTTCCGCTGCGCAACCCCGACCTGAACGCGCCCACCAGCGCCTTCCCCCAGGTCGGACCCGAGCGCACCACCCAGCAGCCGCTCCCGCCCAAGCCCCCGCTGGACCTGCTGGCTGAGCTGACGAACACGCCCCCGCCGCCGGAGACCCCGGTCCGCACGCTGGTCCGCCGGGTCAAGATCTGGACGCCGCTGGTCATCCTGCTGGCGATCGTCTTCGCGGTCGTACAGGCGATGCGCCCGCTCCCCCAGCCCACCCTGGACCTCACCGCGAAGGACACCTACACCTTCGACGGCGGCAGGACCGCGATCCCGTGGCCGGCCCAGGGGCAGGCCGCGCTGGACGTGCAGGGCATCGGCACGTTCGGTTCCTCGGGCGCCCAGAAGCCGGTGCCGATCGCGAGCGTGGCCAAGGTGATGACGGCGTACGTCATCCTGCGCGACCACCCGCTGAAGAGCGGCGCCGACGGCCCGAAGATCAAGATCGACCAGGCGGCCCAGGACCAGTCGAAGGCGGGCCAGGAGTCCACGGTCGACGTCACGGCCGGCGACAGCCTCTCCCAGCGCGAGGCCCTGGAGAGCATCCTGATCGCGTCCGCGAACAACGTGGCGCGGCTGCTCGCGCGGTGGGACGTCGGTTCCGAGAAGGCGTTCGTGACCAAGATGAACGCCACCGCCAAGAGCCTCGGCATGACGAACACCACGTACACCGACCCCTCGGGGCTGACGAACTCGACGGTGAGCACGGCCGTGGACCAGGTGAAGCTGGCCAAGGCCGCGATGCAGGAGCCCGCCTTCCGCGAGGTCGCGGCGATGATGTCGTACGACGACTACAAGGGCGTCAACCACTCCAACTGGAACCACCTGGTCGGTCACAACAACGTCGTCGGCATCAAGACCGGCACCACCACCTCCGCCCTCGGCAACCTGGTCTTCGCGGCCAAGCAGGAGGTCGGCGGTGAGACGCGGACCATCGTCGGCGCCGTGGTCCGCCAGCCCCCCGGCGGCTCGGACAACACCATCCTCAGCGGGGCGCTGGACGCGGCGGACAAGCTGATCCGCTCCGCGCAGGGCGCGCTGAAGACGGCGACGGTGCTGAAGAAGGGCGACGTCGTCGGGTACGTGGACGACGGGCTCGGCGGCCGTACGCCGGTGGTGGCCACGAAGGACGTCGCCGCGGCCGGCTGGTCCGGTCTGAAGGTGAAGCTGTCCTTCACCTCAGACGTCGTGCCGCACACGGTGAAGGCCGGCACCAAGGTGGGGTCGCTCACCGTGGGTGACGGCGGGGCCGGTGCGGTGAAGGTGCCGGTGGCCCTGCAGAAGGACCTGGCGGAGCCCGGTTTCACGGACAAGCTGACCCGCCTCGGCTGACCCGGCCCCTGCCACCAGCGCACGCACCCCGTCGACGGAGCCCCTCGGCGGGGTGCGTGCTAGCGTCACGAAACGGGGCAGGTCGACGGTCGGGGAACGAGACCGCGAACTGAACGGGAAACGGCCGGGAACACGAGGGACACGGCCGAGAACGGAAGACGGGACACGGGGAGTGCCTTCAGGTGGCCACAACCGAGCGGACACGCTCCGACGACGCAGATCCGGACCCGGGATCCGGCCGGCGAATACGGCCGTCCGCGCCTGACACGGACGGTCATCACACCGGCCGCGCGGACAGCCGTCACGACGACCGCGCGCACGGCGCCGCCCCGGCGCGGCAGAGCCTGCCACTGATCCGTCTCCGCCTCGCCGTCGAGCCCCTCCGGCAGCGGATGCTGCGGCACCCCGTGCTGTCCGTCACCGCCCTCGCGGGCGCCCTGCACATCATCTGGTTCTTCACGTTCGCGAACAGCGGCGGCGACCTCGCGGCCCAGGACGCCTGGGCGGAGTTCGTCGGCCGGCACCCGGACTCGGCGTACAACCTCGCCTGGTACGGCGGCATGCATCCCGTGTCGTACAGCGTGGTCTCGCCGTACCTGATGTCGGTGCTGGGCGTGCGCACCACGATGATGCTCGCCGGGACGGTCTCGGCGGCCCTGCTGACGCTGGTCCTGCTGCGCAGCCGGGTGGTGCGCAACCCGCTGTGGGCCTCGCTCGCCGGGATCCTCGCGTTCGTCTGCAACGCGGTGTCCGGGCGGGTCACCTTCGGGCTCGGCACCATGTTCGCGCTCGGCGCCGTGGCCGCCGTCTTCTGCTGGCCGCACCGGTGGCGTCACAAACGCTGGGCGAAAGCGCTGGTGGCCGCCCCGCTGGCGGCGCTCGCCACCATGTCCTCGCCGGTCGCGGGGCTGTTCGTGGGCCTGGTCGCGGTGGCGCTGTTCCTGCAGAAGCGGCGGCCCGGCGCGTGGGCGCTGGGGCTCGCGCCGTCGGCGGTAGTCGCCGTCTCGGCGTGGCTGTTCCCGTTCGCGGGCACCCAGCCGATGACGTTCGGCTCCGTGGTGATGCCGCTGCTCTACGGGCTGCTGTGCCTGTTCCTGGTGCCCAAGGAGTGGATCACCGTCCGGCTGACGGCGGGCGTGTACAGCCTGGGCGTGGTGCTGGTGTGGCTGATCAGCTCGCAGATCGGCTCGAACATCTCCCGGCTGCCGATGCTGTTCGCGGGCGTGACGCTGGTCGCCGCGCTGCCCTACACCGTGCCGCGCTCGCGCAAGTGGTACGTGACCGTGCTGGCGTTCCTCGGCTTCGCCGGCTGGATCGGCTTCAAGTCGGTCGACGACATCGTGCACACGACCCCGGCCGCGTCCTGGGCCCGTGAGCTGGCCCCGCTGGTCAACCAGTTGCAGAACGTCGGCGCGGAGAAGGGCCGCGTCGAGGTGGTCCCGGCGCGCTCGCACCGGGAGGCGTCCGCGCTCGCGCCGTACGTGAACCTGGCGCGCGGCTGGAACCGGCAGGCCGACATGGAGCGCAACCCGCTCTTCTACGACGACACCCTCAACTCGGCGAACTACCACGAGTGGCTCCAGCGGTGGGCCGTGCACTTCGTGGTGCTGCCGAAGGACAACCCGGACGGCAACGGCGGCGGCGAGCGCGAGCGGACTCTGCTGCGGCGCGGGATGCCGTACCTGCGGCAGGTATGGGCCGACGCCAACTGGCAGTTGTTCAAGGTGACCGACCCGTCGCCGCTCGCCGAGCCGAACGCGGTGGTGGACCGGGCCGAGCAGGGGGAGATGACCCTCCAGGTGCGCAAGCCCGGGCGGATCCTCATACGGATCCCGTACTCGCCGTGGCTGAGCGTCGTCGACGGCGAGGGCAAGAGCCTGAAGCCGCCGCAGGAGACGGAGGCGTCCAAGCACCGGGACGAGGGCACGCCGAAGACGTACGAGAACGTCAACGGGTGTCTGACGGAGACGGCGGAGGACGCCAAGGGCGACCGGTGGACGGTGCTGCTCGCGCCGAAGGCCGGGACGTACCACCTGGCGGCGCCCTACCAGCTTCCACGCGGCACGCCCTGCCCGGACGAGCTCAAGTAGGTCACAGGGCCCCTTCGGCACCCAGGTCCCCCGGTCCCCGGCCGGGGGATTTCCCGCTCTCCGCATTGTTCATGTACATGAATCACGATCACCAGAACGAACATTTTTGCCTTCTCTTGACGTTCCCGTTCCTTGCCGTGCGTACACCTCCGAAACCAGAGTTCACATGCCTGACCCTGGCTCGTGGACTCTGGAAGGAGACACATGAACGGTCTCGACTGGGCCGTGCTGATCGGCTACTTCGGAGTGATGGTCGCGATCGGCGTCTGGTCGCACAAGCGCGTGGACGACGTCTCCGACTTCTTCACGGCCGGCGGCAAGATGCCCTGGTGGCTCTCCGGCATCTCGCACCACATGTCGGGCTACAGCGCGGTGATGTTCACGGGGTACGCGGGCATCGCCTACACCTACGGCGTCACCTCCTTCGTCACCTGGTCCTTCCCGATCGCGCTCGGCATCGCCATCGGCGCCAGGCTGTTCGCGCCGCGCATCAACCGGCTGCGCTCCCGGCTGCACGTGGCCTCGCCGCTCGAATACCTGAAGAACCGCTACAACCTCTCCACCCAGCAGGCCCTCGCCTGGTCGGGCATGCTGCTCAAGATCGTGGACGTGGGCGCCAAGTGGGCCGCGATCGCGACCCTGTTGTCGGTGTTCACCGGGGTGTCCCTGAACCAGGGCATCCTCATCACCGGCGCGATCACCGCCGTCTACTGCACGATCGGCGGCCTGTGGGCGGACGCGCTGACCGAACTCGGCCAGTTCGTCATCCAGCTGCTGGCCGGCGTCTCGATGTTCGTCGCGGTCGTGCTGAAGCTGAACGACAAGAACATCGGCCTGTTCGACGCCTTCGACCAGCCCGCGCTGCACGGCCACGGCAAGCCGCTGGTCGGCCCGTACGGCACGGTGTTCCTGCTCGCCTTCCTGTTCATCAAGCTCTTCGAGTACAACGGCGGCATGCTCAACCAGGCCCAGCGGTACATGGCGACGGGCAGCGCGCGGGAGGCCACGCGGTCGGCGCGGCTGTCGGCGGCGCTCTGGCTGGTGTGGCCGGTGGTCCTGTTCTTCCCGATGTGGATGTCCCCGCTGCTGGTCCACGCGCAGAAGCCGGACGGCTCCGACTCCTACGCCCTGATGACCGAACAGCTCCTGCCCCACGGGCTGCTGGGCCTGGTCATCGTCGGTTTCTTCTCGCACACCATGGCCATGTGCTCCTCCGACGCCAACGCGATCGCGGCGGTGTTCACCCGGGACGTGGCGCCGGTGCTGTCCGCGCGGGCCCGGGGCTGGGGCCAGCGTTCCGGGCTGATCGCGGCCCGGGTGACGACCGTGGTCTTCCTGGGCCTGTCCATGGCGGTGGCGACCCAGGTCGACTCCCCCGCCTTCAAGGACATCATCACGGTGGTCATCAAGTGGGTCGCGGGCCTGATGGGGCCGATCGCGATCCCGATGATGCTGGGCCTGCTCCGCCCGTTCCGCCGCTCCGGCCCGACCGCGGCGCTCACCAGCTGGGCGGCGGGCCTGCTGGCCTTCTGGCTGGTGAACTACCCGGTCAACTGGCAGGTCGACGGCGGAGTCCCGCTGCAGTACCAGGTCTCCGTCCCGCTCGCGGTCTCCCTGGTGCTGTACGTCCTGGTCGGCTACCTCAGGCCGGAGGACACCCCGGAGCGGCTGGCGGTCATCGAGAAGGTCAACACGGACGGGGACGCGGCGGTGGCCGTGCCGGTGCCCGCGAGCGCCGGGGACGACGTGGTGGGAGCGCCGTAGGGCCGCCGCCGGGGCGGCTCAGGCCCGGGGATAGCGGACGAGCCAGCCCGGTGCGGACCCGGCGGGGCCGTGCAGGGCGGGGCCCTGGGTCATCTCCATCGCGAAGTCGTCGGCCAGTTCCAGCACCGTGGGACGGCCCTCCAGCTCGGCGAGCCAGGCCGGGGGCAGGGCCGTCTCGCCGTGCAGGGTGCCGAGCAGGCCGCCGGTCAGGGCGCCCGCCGCGGCCGAGGGCCCGCTCTGGTTGACGGCCAGGCACAGGCCGTGGCGTACGTCCTCCCCCACCAGGGCGCAGTAGACGGCGGCGGCCAGCAGTCCGTCGGCGGTGCCGTCGCCGGCCAGTTCCTCCACTCGTCCGGGGCCGGGCAGGCCCTGCCGTACCGCGCCCAGCGCGTGCTGGAGGGCGTCGGCGACGGGCTGGTGGCCGGGGCGGGCGGCGAGCAGGGCGAGCGCCCGCTGCACGGCGGTGTCCAGGCTCTCGCCGCGGGCGAGGCCGTGCACGATGACGGCGTACGCGCCCGCCGACAGGTAGGCGATGGGGTGCCCGTGGGTCTGGGCCGCGCACTCCACGGCGAGCTGGGCCACGAGTTCGGGCTCCCAGCCGACGAGGAGGCCGAAGGGCGCCGAGCGGGCGACGGCCTCCGGGCCCAGCTCACCGGGGTTCTTCGGGGCGTCCAGGGTGCCCATGGTCTCGTCGCCGAGGCCCAGCAGCAGGGCCCGGGTCGGGGCCCGGCGGGCGTACAGCCATTCCTCGCGGGCCAGCCAGCCGTCGTCCTTGCGGCGCTCGTCCGGTCCCCAGTCCCGCTGGGTGGCCGCCCAGCGCAGGTACGCCCGGTGCAGATCGGTCGGCGGGTGCCAGGCGCCGGTGTCGCGGCGCACCTGGGCCCGTATCAGCCCGTCCACCGTGAACAGGGTGAGCTGGGTGTGGTGGGTGACCGTGCCGCGCCGGCCGTGCCCGAAGGCGAGGTCGAGCAGCCCCTCCGCGCCGTACGCGGTACGGATCTCCGCCAGGTCGAGCGCGTCGGCGGGCCCGCCGAGCGCGTCGCCGACGGCCACGCCGAGCAGGGCGCCGCGCACCCGGCTGCGGAAGTCCTGCTGCTCGGCGCGGCCCCAGACGGCGCCGGACGTCGCCCCCATGCAGGCCTCCTCGGCACGTCCGTACGTAGACGCCCAGCACTGTAATCGACCGGGGACGGTCGGTTCACCGGGGCGAATCGGTCCCGCCCGGTCATTCCCGTACAGCTGTGAACGCTTCCACCGCGTCCTGGGCCGGAGTCGGCGGCGGGTCACGCGTGGCCGGGGCCCCCGACGGGTGCGCGGTCCTCAACTCGGCCTGAACCAGGCGGGTTTCTGGCGCGATGCGCAGGGGAGAACTCCTGCCGCGACGGGGAGAATCCAGCCATGACCACCACCCCCACCACAGCAGCCACCGCCGCCACGCGCGCCTCCGGTACCGGTGCGCACCTGGCCGCCGGTGTCCTCACCGGCGTCGTCGCCCTCTACATCGCCCTCGTCGCACTCGGGAACATCACCGACTTCGGGACCAACCAGCAGTTCGTACGGCATGTGCTGGCGATGGACACGACGTTCAAGGACGACGACCTGATGTGGCGGGCGATCACCAGCACCGCGCTCCAGGACACCGTCTACGTGCTGATCATCGCCTGGGAGACGGTGGCGGCGCTGGTGCTGATGGCGGGCACCTGCCTGTGGGCGCGGCGGGACCACGAGCGGGCCCGGCGGTTCTCCGTCTACGGACTGCTGATGCTCGTGCTGCTCTTCGGCGCCGGGTTCATCGCCGTCGGCGGCGAGTGGTTCGCCATGTGGCAGTCGAAGACCTGGAACGGACTGGACGCGGCGACCCGGGTGCTCGTGCTCAGCGGGGTCGCGCTGATCGTCAACCTGCTGCCGGCCGGACGGCGGGGCGCGGCTAGCTGACGACCGTCACCTTGGCGCCCAGATCCCCGAAGGACCACAGGGCGGCGCCGTCCTGCTTGTGCATGCGTATGCCGCCCAGCTTCTGGCCGTTCGCCGGCGGGGGCGAGGAGCCGTCGAGGGCGTTGGAGAACGCTATGTTCACGCCCTCGGCCTTGGTGAAGTACATCACGTGCTCGATCTCGACGCCGTCCGAGCCCTTGAGGGACTGGGTGCGCAGGGTGATCGAGTAGCGGCCGGGCTGCGGGTCCACCGTGCCCGGCCACACCGTGAACGTACGGGCGGCGTGGCCGGTCGCGTCGACCAGCCACACCCGCTTCTCGCCGACGGAGTAGACGATCCGGCGGCCCGACCCGGACCCGTCCGGCAGGGCGGGCGGGGCCGACTGCTCCGGGGCGGCGGAGATGTGCGGCCGCGGCGACGCCGACGCGCTGGGCGCGGCCGCCGCGGCCGTGGGATGCGGCCCGTGCTCGGCCTGCACGCCAAGGGCGACGACGGCGGCGGTCGCCGCCACCGTCAGGCCGGAGACCCAGGCCCACGAGGGCAGTCGGGCAGCCACGGGTACGCATCTCCTCCGCTATGGATCCCCTTGTCGGAACCGGGGTCGGATCATCGTACTCAGTCCGCCCTCAGTCCAGGACCGGCAGCAGGTCGGGCAGGTGGCCGTCGGACGCCTCGGCCGCCCGCCGCCGCTCCTCGGGCACCTCGCCGTACAGGGTCGTGCGCGGCTTCGCCGGGCGGCCGGCCGCGTCCGCCACGGCGACCAGGTCGCGGACCGACTTGTAGGAGCCGTAGGAGGAGCCCGCCATGCGGGAGATCGTCTCCTCCATGAGGGTGCCGCCCAGGTCGTTCGCACCGGAGCGGAGCATCTCCGCCGCGCCCTCGGTGCCGAGCTTCACCCAGCTCGTCTGGATGTTGGGGATCCAGGGGTGCAGCAGCAGCCGCGCCATCGCGGTCACCGCCCTGTTGTCCCGGGTGGAGGGGCCGGGCCGGGCGATGCCCGCCAGGTACACGGGCGCGTTGGTGTGGATGAAGGGCAGGGTGACGAACTCCGTGAAGCCGCCCGTCTCGCGCTGGATCCCGGCCAGGGTGCGCAGGTGGCCGAGCCAGTGGCGGGGCTGGTCCACGTGGCCGTACATCATCGTGGAGGAGGACCGGATGCCCAGTTCGTGGGCCGTCCTGACCACCTCGGTCCAGGTGGCCGTGGGCAGCTTGCCCTTGGTGAGCACCCAGCGGACCTCGTCGTCGAGGATCTCCGCCGCGGTGCCGGGGATGGAGTCCAGGCCCGCCTCCTTGGCGGCGGCCAGCCACTCGCGGACCGGCATGCCCGTCCGGGTCGCGCCGTTGACCACCTCCATCGGCGAGAAGGCGTGGACGTGCATCCCGGGGACGCGCTCCTTCACCGCCTTCGCGATGTCGAAGTAGGCGGTGCCGGGCAGGTCCGGGTGGATGCCGCCCTGCATGCACACCTCGACCGCGCCCACCTCCCACGCCTGCTGGGCCCGGTCGGCGACCTGCTCCAGGGAGAGGGTGTAGGCGTCGGCGTCGGTGCGGCGCTGGGCGAACGCGCAGAAACGGCAGCCGGTGTAGCAGACGTTGGTGAAGTTGATGTTGCGCGTGACGATGTAGGTGACGTCGTCGCCCACCGCGGACCTGCGCACGTCGTCGGCCACCCGGCACAGCGCGTCCAGCGCCGGGCCGTCCGCGTGCAGCAGCGCCAGGGCCTCGCCGTCGGTCAGCCGGGTCGGGTCGTCGGCCGCCGTGCGCAGCGCCTGCCGTACGTCCGTGTCGATGCGCTCGGGCGCCATGCCGGGGGCGGCCGCCTCGCGCAGCGCCTGCCAGTCGCCGTACACCTCGTCGAAGTCGGCGCGCCGGTCGGCGGTGCGGCCCTCGGTGTCGATCGCGGTGTGCAGGTCCGTGCGGCCGGTGGCGGTGAACGCCTCCTCCGGCTCCTGCCAGGGTCGCCCCTCGACCACCGCGTCCGGCAGTGCCAGTCCGGTCTCCGGGTCGGCGAGCGCTCCGACGTGGGGGCGCAGCCGCGGATCCAGCCAGGGCTCGCCGCGGCGGACGAACTCCGGGTAGACGCAGAGGCGTTCGCGCAGCTCGAAGCCGGCGGCGCGGGACCTGGCGGCGAGTTCCTCGATCTGCGGCCAGGGGCGCTCGGGGTTGACGTGGTCGACGGTCAGCGGCGACACCCCGCCCCAGTCGTCGATGCCGGCGCCGATCAGCCGCTCGTACTCCCCGTCGACGAGGTTGGGCGGCGCCTGCAGACAGGCCGAGGGGCCCATGATGAGCCGGGCGACGGCCACCGTGGCGACCAGGTCGTCGAGTTCGGCGTCCGGCATGCCGCGCATCGCGGTGTCCGGCTTGGCGCGGAAGTTCTGGATGATCAGTTCCTGGACGCCGTGGTAGGCGCGGGCGACCTTGCGCAGCGCGAAGAGGGACTCGGCGCGTTCCTCGTAAGTCTCGCCGATGCCGATCAGCAGGCCGGAGGTGAAGGGGACGGAGGAACGCCCCGCGTCCTCCAGCACCCTGAGCCGGACGGCCGGTTCCTTGTCCGGGGAGCCGAAGTGCGGGCCGCCGGGCTCGGACCAGAGCCGGGTGGCCGTCGTCTCCAGCATCATGCCCATCGAGGGGGCGACGGGCTTCAGGCGCTGGAAGTCGGTCCAGGTCATGACGCCCGGATTGAGGTGGGGCAGCAGGCCCGTCTCCTCCAGGATGCGGATGGAGACGGCGCGGACGTAGGCGATGGTGTCGTCGTAGCCGTGCGCGTCCAGCCACTCGCGCGCCTCGGGCCAGCGGTCCTCGGGCTTGTCGCCGAGGGTGATGAGGGCTTCCTTGCAGCCGAGGGCGGCGCCCTTGCGGGCGATGTCCAGCACCTCGTCGGGGGACATGAACATCCCGTGGCCCGCGCGGCGCAGCTTGCCGGGGACGGTGACGAAGGTGCAGTAGTGGCACTTGTCGCGGCACAGCCGGGTGAGAGGGATGAAGACGCTCTTCGAGTAGGTGATGACGCCGGGGCGGCCGGCCGCCTCGAGGCCCGCGTCACGCACCCGGGCGGCGGACGCGGCGAGAGCGGTGAGCGCCTCGCCGCGGGCCTGCAGCAGCACCGCCGCCTCGCCGGCGTCGAGGGCGACGCCGTCCCGGGCACGTTTGAGGGCGCGACGCATGGAGTTCTCGGTGGGGCCGGTTCCGGAGGTCGCGGAAGTCGTCATCCCCTGAGCATACGTTCGGCGTGATCAGCACACGGGCGGGCCGGGACGCGCCCCGGCCCGGACGGTGCCGCCGCCGGCCGACCGGAGCAGAGTGACGATCGCGGCGACCGCGTCCAGCGGGCGGGCGGCCCGGAACCCGGCGTCCGGGGAGCCGGCGGTCTGGGGAGCCGGCGGTCTGGGGAGCCGGCGGTCTGGGCGACGCCGCTCAGCCGGCCGCGCGATGCCTGCGCCGGCTCCGGGGCGGTGCGGCGGGTCGGGCGGCGCGGCTCGGCGGGGCGGGGCGGGGCGGGCGGTGCGGCGGATCGGGCGGCGGGGCGGGCGGCGCGGGCAGCGCGCGGGCGACTCAGGGCAGCGCGGGCGGCCCAGGGCAGCGCGGGCGGCTCAGGGCAGCCGCCGGATCGGGCGGCGCGGGCGGGCGGCGCGGGCAGCGCGGCGGGGCGGGCGACGCGGGCAGCTCGGGCGGCGCGGCGGCTCAGGGCAGCCACCGGATCGGGCGGCGCGGCGGGTCGGGGCAGCCACCGGATCGGGCGGCGCGGCGGGTCGGGCAGCGTGGCGGCTTAGGGCGGCGCGACCGCCCGGGCGGCTCGGGCGACGCGGGCAGCGCGGCGGATCGGGGCAGTCGGCGGATCGGGCGGCCTCGGCGTCGAGGCGGCGCAGGCGCGCCCTCGCCTCCGTCGCCGCCCTGGGCCCACTGCCGCGAGCCGAAGCTCCGCGGGTGCTTGCGGCAGCTCCTGAACGCGGGGGAGGCTGGCACACGTCAGTCATAGGAGAGCCCGGGCGTCACAGGGCCCGCACGGGGTCGGCACAGCATCCGTGCGGGGGCCTGGAAGGGGCCGGGGAGAGCGGGAGATCCAGGGACATGTCAGGCCGTGCGGACCTCAAGCAGCGCGTCGTCACCCGGTTCCAGCGGTATGTCGCCAATCCGCTCAACCGGCGCCTGCCCTTCCAGACCCTGCTGGAGACCACCGGCCGGGTGAGCGGTGAGCCGCGGCGGACGCCGGTGGGCGGGCGCCGGGCCGGGGAGTCCTTCTGGATCGTCTCGGAGTTCGGCTACAAGTCGCAGTACGTGCGCAACATCCAGGCCGATCCGCGGGTCCGCGTCCGCGTCGCCGGCAGCTGGCACCACGGCACCGCCCACCTGCTGCCCGACGACGACGCCGTGGCCCGCCTGCGCTCCCTGCCCCGCTTCAACAGCGCGGCGGTGCGGGCGTTCGGCACGGACCTGCTGACGGTGCGGGTGGACCTGGCGGACTGAGCCCGACCGCTCCGGCCCCACCGTCAACCAACCAAAGGACCGGCCCTCCACCTGAGGAGACCGTGTGCAGACCATGTGGACCCAGGTGTACCGGTCTGTGATCGGCGTCTCCCGCTGCTGACGCAACCGCCCCGAACAAGGCAAACTGACGGGGTTGTTCGGGATGACGGGTCCTAGGGGGTCGAACGCATGGACGGTGGGCCGCGAGTGCCTGGGCAGCGACGTGCCGGCTCCGCGGTCGCCGCGGAACCGGAGGCGACACGCTTCGGGGTGCTCGGTCCGGTGCGGGCCCGGCGCGGCGAGGAGGCGCTGAACACCGGCTCGCCGCAGCAGCGCGCCCTGCTGGCCGCCCTGCTGCTGCGCGAGGGCCGCACGGCGACCGCGGCGGAACTGATCGACGCGCTCTGGGGCGCCGAGCCGCCGTCCCAGGCGCTGGCGGCGGTGCGCACGTACGCCTCCCGCCTGCGCAAGATCCTCGGTCCCGGCATCCTGGTGAGCGAGTCGGGCGGCTACGCGGTACGGGGCCTCGGCGAGGGCGCGCTGGACCTGGCGGTGGCGCAGGAACTGGCGACCGAGGCGGACAAGGCGCGCGGCGGCGGCGACCTGGGGCACGCGCGGGAGGCACTGGGCCGCGCGCTGGCCCTGTGGGACGGTGAGGCGCTGGCCGGTGTGCCCGGCCCCTACGCCGAGGCCCAGCGGGTACGCCTGGAGGAGTGGCGCCTGCAACTCCTGGAGTCCCGGCTGGACATGGACCTGGAGCAGGGCCGCCACGCCGCGGCGGTCTCGGAGCTGACCGCCCTGACGGCCGCGCACCCGCTGCGTGAGCGCCTGCGCGAGCTGCTGATGCTGGCGCTGTACCGCAGCGGCCGCCAGGCTGAGGCGCTCGCGGTGTACGCGGACACCCGCCGGCTGCTCGACGAGGAGCTGGGCGTCGAACCACGGCCGGACCTGCGGGAGCTCCAGCAGCGCATCCTGCAGGCGGACCCGGCCCTCGCCGGGCCGTCGTCGCCGGTCGCCGAGCCCGCCGTGCTAGCCGTCCGGCCGGCACAACTCCCGGCCTCGGTGCCCGACTTCACCGGCCGCGCTGCCTTCGTGGACGAGCTGAGCGAGGTGCTGGCGTCGGCGTCCGAGGCGGAGGGCCGGGTGATGGCCGTCTCGGCGCTGGCCGGGATCGGCGGCGTGGGCAAGACGACGCTGGCGGTGCACGTGGCCCACCGGGCGCGTTCCGCCTTCCCCGACGGCCAGTTGTACGTGGACCTGCAGGGCGCCGGCCCGCGCTCCGCCGAACCTGAGACGGTGCTCGGCTCCTTCCTGCGGGCCCTCGGCACGGCGGACTCGGCGATCCCGGACAGCCTGGAGGAGCGGGCGGCCCTGTACCGCTCGGTGCTGGACGGCCGCCGCGTGCTGGTGCTGCTGGACAACGCCAAGGACGCGGCCCAGGTACGGCCGTTGCTGCCGGGCACGGAGGGCTGCGCGGCGCTGGTCACCTCCCGGGTGCGGATGGTGGGCCTGGCCGGCGCCCATCTCGTGGACTTGGACGTGATGTCCCCGGAAGAGGCCCTGGCCCTCTTCACCAAGATCGTGGGCGAGGAGCGGGTGGCGGCGGAGCGGGAGGCCGCGCTGGACGTGGTCGGGGCGTGCGGCTTCCTGCCCCTGGCGATCCGCATCGCCGCGTCCCGTCTGGCGGCGCGCCGCACCTGGACGGTCTCGGTCCTCGCCGCCAAGCTGGCGGACGAGCGGCGCCGGCTGGACGAGCTCCAGGCCGGCGACCTGGCGGTCAAGGCCACGTTCGAGCTGGGCTACGGCCAGCTGGAGCCCGCCCAGGCCCGGGCGTTCCGCCTGCTGGGCCTCGCCGACGGTCCCGACATGTCCCTGGCGGCGGCGGCCGCGGTGCTGGACCTTCCGGTGGAGGACACGGAGGACCTGCTGGAGTCCCTGGTCGACACCTCGCTCCTGGAATCCGCGGCCCCCGGCCGCTACCGCTTCCACGACCTGGTCCGCCTCTACGCCCGCTCCTGCGCGGAACGGGACGAGCAGCCGCCGAGCGAGCGGGAGGCGGCGATGTCGCGGCTGCTGGACTTCTACCTGGCTTCGGCCGCGCGGGTCTACGCGATAGAGCGGCCGGGCGATCGCACGGTGGATCATCTCGAGGGCACGGAGCGTCCCGGACAGGAGTTCATCGACGACGCACGGGCGCTCGACTGGCTGCATGCCGAGGCGGCCTGCATCCTGGCCTGCGTACAGCAGTCGCTCGCCGCTCCCAGCCTGCGCAAGGCCGTCGACCTCCTCCTCGCATCCAAGGACCTGGCCGAGTCCGGGGCAAGCGCGCTGCGCTACGGAGTGGTGACCCAGGCCGCCCGCGATGCCGCGACCGCCCTGGGTGACGCCCATGCGGAAAGCCGGGCCCGGACCACGCTCGCTCAAGTACTCAGCCGCGCCGGCCGCTTCGAGGAGGCCGGTGTCGAGGCGCAGCGTGCCATCGAACTCGGCCGCACGACGGGTGACCCCTGGACCGTCGGCAACGCCCACAACGAGCAGGGCATCATCACCAACTGCCTGAACCAGCGCACCGTCAGCGAGAGCCACCTGCTGGAGGCGATCAAGGCGTTCAGGGCCGACCGCAACCGCCCGGGGGAAGCCAGCGCCCTGTGCAACCTGTCGCGTGTCCTGGTCTCCCTGGAACGCGTGTCGAGCGCGATCGACCTCGTCCGCGAGGGCATCGCCATCTACGACGAGCTCGGACTCACGTTCCGCCTCGCCAACGCGCGGTACGCGCTGGGAATCGCGCTCGGACACGATGGACGCCACGAGGAGGCCCTGAAGGAGCTGAGCGCGGCACTGCACACGTTCACGGTGAACAGGCAGCGTCTTTGGGAAGGCGCCACGCACTTCCGCATCGCCCAGGTCCATCTGTCCAGCGGTCTCCCGGCACGGGCCGCGCAGCACGCGGAGCAAGCGCTGACGACCGGCTGCATCGGCGGCGAGTGGATGCGGGCCAACATCCTGACGCTCCTGGGGCACTCGCTGGAGAGCCTGGGTCAGACCGATCGGGCAAGAGCCTGCTGGCGCGACGCGCTCGCCATCTACGAATGCGCGGGCTCTCCCGAAGCCGACCAAGTGCGCGGACTGCTCACGTCGGCCGCCGTGTTGTGACGTGCCCACTGACACGTTCATCGAACGTTTATGAGTGGCTGCCATCCTCAAGTCATCGATCCGTCGCAGCGGGGGGAGCGGGCGGATCAGCTGGGGCCCACGGTTAAGGTGAGCGCCCCGGAACGCCCGTTCGACGACCCGCGGGGGAGTCGCCGAGCGGGCGTTCCCACCAGCACTGCCACAGGGGAGTTTTCATGAGCAAGGTCGAAGAGCCCAAGAACACGGACGAGATCACGACCCTCGACAGCCACATGCCGGCTCCGCCGAAGGACGGCGAGATCACCACGCTGGACAGCCACATGCCGGCCCCGCCGAAGGACGGCGAGATCACCACGCTGGACAGCCACATGCCGGCCCCGCCGGCCCTGGACCTGAACGGCAAGTAGACCTGACTCCCAGCGGGGGAACGGCCGCGGCGGCGCGGAGGGGGAGCCGCCGCGGCCGTGGCGTGTCCGGGGGCGTCAACGCACCGGCCTCGCCACCGGGTTCGCCCTGCAGTGGTGGACCTCGAGGATGAGGCCGTCGTCGGGCCGGCCGAAGGAGTCGAGGAGTTTCACCTCGGCACGGGCCGTGCCCTTGGCCGGGACGGTGACGGTAGCGGTGTTGTCGGCGACCGCCGAGCCCCGCTTGTCGTCGAACTCGACCCGCACCGTGAAGTAGCCCTCGACCGCGTTGGGGTTGGTGACCTCGACGGTCGCGTACTGGGCCTTCTCCGTCGCGCAGCTCACCAGCCGGGCCTTCGCGGCCTTCAGGGAAGGCGTCGGACTCGGCGTGGCGCGGGTCCCGCCGCCGCTGCCCGACGTGCTTCCGCCGGTGGCGCCGTAGTCGTCGTCGTAGTCGCGGTAGCGGCCGGAGCCCGCCTTGCCGACGCCCGACGACGTGTCGTGGTCCTGGCTGGAGCTGCTGCAGCCGCCTCCGCCGCCTGAGTGGCCGCGGCTGTGCCCGTGCCGGCCCGTGAAGCCGGTCAGGGCGAGCACCACCAGCGCCGACACCGCCGTGAGCCTGATTGTGTGACCGCCTCGTCGCATAACGTCACCCTATCGGCCGACTGTCACGCCGCTGTCACCGCACGACCGCCGTCCTGTATCCGGCACCGGCCCCCGCGTCGCGCGACCGCCGCCCCGCACCCGGCGCCGGCCGCCCCGCCCCGTCCGCACCCGGCGGCCCAGCGCCTCACGCCGTCCGAGCCGTGCCCGTCCCCTTCTCCGCGTCCAGCGCGTACACGCACCGGTCCTTGCTGCACGCGTACACCACGCCGTCCTTGACCACCGGGGAGCCGGTGATCTCGCCGCCGGTGGCGAGCTTCCAGCGCAGGCGGCCGTCGTCGGACTTGAGGGTGTAGAGGAGGTGGTCGGTGGAGCCGAAGTGGATGCGGCCCTCGGCGACCACCGGGGTGCCCACGACGTCCCCGCCGGCCTGGAAGCGCCACTTGGGGGTGCCGGTGACGGCGTCCAGGGTGTATAGGCCCTTGCCGCTGCCCACGTGCACATGACCGGCGGCCACCAGGACCGGCTCGACGGAGGAGCGGGCCTCGGTGGCGATGCGCCAGCGGTCGCGGCCGTCGGTGGCGTCCAGGGCGTAGACCGTGCCGAGGTAGTCGGCGAGGTAGACGCCGCCGCCGGTGACGGCGGGGCCGGGCGCGAAGGCGGGCGGGCAGAGGAAGACCGCGGGTGCCTCGAAATGCCAGCGCACCAGGCCGCTCGCCACCTCGATCGCGAGGACCCGGGTGCCGGCGGAGACGTACACGTAGCCGTCGGTGGCCGGGGTGATGCGGACGGGCACGCCGCCGCAGGAGGCCGCGTCGCCGATCGGGTACGACCAGCGCTCCTCGCCGGTGCGGGCCTCAAGGGCGCGCAGCCGGGCGTCCTGCCAGACGTAGACGGTGCCGTCGTGGACGGCGGGGCCGGCCTCGGGGGACTCGAAGTCGGTCTGGCAGCCGCTGATCTCCCACAGCTTCTGGCCGTTCGCCGCCTCCCAGGCCTGCGCGCCGCCGCCCCGGGTGCCGGTGACGACCGTGCCGTGGTCGGCCTGCAGCGAGTACACCCAGGCGTCCGTGTTCAGCCGCCACAGGTCGCCGCCCTCGCGGGCGTCCAGCGCGAACAGGGTGGGCCCGTCGGAGGCGTGGACGCGGCCGTCCGCGACCGCCATGGACCAGGCCACGTCCCGCGTCTTGAAGCGGCGGCGGCCGGTGGCCACGTCCAGCGCGTGCACCTCGAAGGAGGTGACGTAGACCAGCTCACCGTCGACCGCCGGGGTGCCCCAGACGTCGTTGGACATGCGGAAACGCCACGGGCGCCAGCCGTTCGCGGTCTCCGGGGGCACGGCCGGGACGGGCGGTACGGCGGGGTCCGCGCCGGCCACGCCGTGGCGGGGGCGGGACCAGCCGGCGACCAGGCCGGCCTCCGGCGGGGGCGCCTTGACGGCGGCGGCGCGGGCGTCGGCGACGCGCGGCCCGGGGCCGATGGGCACCGCGGCGCCGGCCAGCCGGACCGGGCCGGTGTCGGGCGCCACGGCCGGCCCGGTGGCCGGGACGGGGGGGTCGTAGGACGGCGGCGGGGGCACGGCGGCGCGGCCGCCGCTGCGCGGGCCGGGGGCGGTGGGGGCCGGCTTGGCGGCGGGGCGGCCGCCGCGGCGGGACTCGATGAGGCCGACCGCCTTCTCCGGCAGCCAGGCGGAGGCGGTGCCGCTGTCGTCGGAGCCGGAGCCGAACAGGTGCGGTGCGAGCTGGGCCTGGAGGTCGGCGGGGTTGGGCCGGCCGGTGGCCTCCATCTGCATGCAGGACTCGATCAGCGGGCGCAGCTCGTCCGGCAGGCCGGAGAGGTCCGGGCCCTCGCGGAGCAGCATGAACACCGTCTCGACCGGGTTGGCCCCGTGGAAGGGCGGGTGGCCGGTGGCGGCGAAGACCAGCATCGAGCCGAGCGAGAAGACGTCGCTGGCGCCGGTGACGCTGCGGGAGTCCTTGGCCTGCTCGGGGGACATGTAGGCGGGGGTGCCGACCGCGACGTTCGTCATCGTCAGGCGGGTGTTCGAGACGCCGGAGGCGATGCCGAAGTCGATCACCCGGGGGCCGTCCTCGACGACGAGGACGTTGGACGGCTTCAGGTCGCGGTGGACCAGGCCCGCGCCGTGGATGGACTGCAGGGCCTCGGCCACGCCCGCCGCCAGCCAGCGCACCGCCTGCGCCGGGAGCGGGCCGCACTCGTTCACTATCTCCTCGAGGGAGGGCGCGGGGACGTAGGCGGTCGCGAGCCAGGGCACGGCGGCGCGGGGGTCGGCGTCGACCACGGCCGCCGTGTAGAACCCGGAGACCGCGCGGGCCGCCTCCACCTCGCGGGTGAAGCGGACGCGGAAGAGCTGGTCCTCGGCCAGCTCGGTGCGGACCGTCTTGATCGCCACGCGCCGGCCGGACGCCGAGCGTGCCAGATAGACCAGCCCCATGCCGCCGGCCCCCAGCCGGCCCAGCACCTCGAACGGCCCGATCCGCCGCGGATCGTGCTGTGTCAGCTGATCCACCACTTGCCTGCCACCTCCCCGTACGAGCCGCGCCACCCACATATGTACGCGACCGAAGTGCAGCGTCTCACCACCGCACCGCCATGGCGGCACGCACCCTGATTCTTCCTGGCCGGGCGGCCGGTTGCGAACCCGGTGATGAAACGGGGTGTCTCATGCCGAATAAGGTCATTTCTTCGCCGCGGTGCTCTGCCTCACCTCTCCAGCAGGGCGAACGACGCCCCCTGATTGTCGGTGACGACGGCCACCCGTCCGTACGACGCCTCGAAGGGCGGCTTCTGCACCCGGCCGCCGAGCCGCCGCACGGCGTCGAGGGCGTCGTCGAGGGCGGCGACCCGGAAGTGGACCAGGAAGTGCGGGGGCATCTCGGCCGGGAAGACCTCGGTGACGTCCGCGCGGCCGAAGTCGGGCTCGGTGCCGGTGCCGAACAGGGCCTCGTGGAAGAGGTCGCCGTAGAAGGTGTTGGCGGCTTCCGTGTCCCGGGTGTACAGCTCGGCCCAGACGAACGTGTTCGGCTCCCCGCGCCGCCCGAAGCCGGAGTGGGCGCCCGGCTGCCACAGGGCGAACACCGCGCCCTCGGGATCGGCGGCCAGGGCGGCGGTGCCCAGGTCGCCCACCGGGAAGGGGGCCATCACGAGCTGTCCGCCGGCCTCGGCGATCCGCCGGCCGAGCGCCCGGGCGTCCGCGGTCGCGAAGGACACCGTCCAGACCGTGGGCATGCGGCCGTCGGACTTCGGGGCCAGCGAGGCGACGCGGTCGCCGTCCAGCAGGGCCCAGACCGAGGAGCCGTGCGCCTCCCCGAACTCCCAACCGAAGAGCTCGCCGTAGAACCGCTTGCCCGCCTCGACGTCGGGCAGCTCGGCGTCCACCCAGCAGGGGACGCCCTCGGGGTACGTCTCTTCTTTCGCGGATGCCCTGTTTTCGGCCATGCCGTCAAAGTAGCGGGGTCGCGCGCGGCCCGCAGACCAGCCACACCCTGCCCGTTTGTGCCGCGCACCCCATTTGCAGTCGGCCGAATCGCGCTCGTATCACCCGTCGGTAAGCTGACGACATGACAGGACAAGTGCGTACCGTCGACGGCCGCGTGGCCGGCCGACGTGGGCAGGCGACCCGGCAGAAGCTGCTCGACTGCCTCAGCGAGATGCTCAGCACGTCCCCCTACCGGGATGTCAAGGTCATCGATGTCGCCAGGAAGGCGGGCACTTCGCCGGCGACGTTCTACCAGTACTTCCCGGACGTCGAGGGGGCCGTCCTGGAGATCGCCGAACACATGGCGACCGAGGGCGCCGGGTTGACGGAACTGCTCGAAGGACGCTCCTGGGCCGGGAAGTCCGGCTGGCAGACCGCGCAGGAACTGGTGGACGGATTCCTCGAGTTCTGGCGGCGCAACGACGCCATCCTGCGCGTGGTCGACCTCGGTGCGGCCGAGGGGGACAAACGGTTCTACAAGATCCGCATGAAGATCCTGAACTCGGTGAACGGCCCCCTCACCGAGTCGATCACCGAACTGCAGACCAAGGGCCGGGTGGACAAGGACGTGAACCCGGCGGCGATCGCCGGGTCACTGGTCGCGATGCTCGCCGCGGTGGCCGAGCACCAGAAGGGCTTCTCCTCCTGGGGCGTCAAGCAGGCCGAGCTCAAGCCCAATCTCGCGCTGCTGGTGCACCTGGGTGTGACCGGCAAGAAGCCGAGCAGATAGCGGACGCAGCCCGTACCCCAAAGCAAGTCCTGTCTGGCAGGCGGTGGCCCACCCGAGTGGGCCACCGCCTGCTTCTTGTCTCACCCCCCGGCCCAGGCGCAGGCCTCCTCAAGTGCCTCGGCGACGGCCGCCCACCGGTGGTCCGTGGGGCCGTTCACCGCCAGCCACTCCCGCGCCCCCCGGCCCACCTCGGCCGCGTGACGCACGGCCGGGTCGGGGTCGCGCAGCAGCGCGAGCAGCACCGCGACCGTGACCGGCCGGGCGGTGTGGCCGGGCAGCCAGGCGAGCGCGCGGGCGACCACCGTGGGCCGCCAGGGGGCGGGGCCGGTGCGGCGGAGCAGCGCGGCCAGGGTGAGCGGCCGGTCCGGACCGGCCAGGAACGTCCCGGCGGCGCGCGCCACTTGTCCCTCGGTGAGGTCGGGCTGGGCCAGCAGGTGCTGGAGCACCTTGCCGGCCTCGTCGTTGAGCGGGGCGCGCCGATCGAGCCAGCCCAGCGTGTGCTCGATCAGGGTCGCGCGCTCGGCGGTGCCGGCGGGCAGCGCGTGCAGCAGGCTGATGAACAGGGTCGTCGCGTTGCCCACCCCGGCCGTCCGCTCCAGCAGGTGCGGCAGGAGCGCGGTGGCGCACTGCGGACCCGGTCCGGGTCTGGTGAGCAGGGTCGACAGCAGGACCTTGCGGCCGCCGGCGTCCGGGTGCCGCCCCAGCCAGTCCACGGCGAGCAGCTCGGCCTCGGCGCGCAGGGCGGGCGGCACGTCCTCTCGGGCCAGCAGGGGCCGCAGTACGCGGTCGGTGTTCCCGCTCGCCGGATGGGCCCGCAGCCAGCGGCCGGCGGCGCGCAGCGCGGCCTCGGCCTGGCCGGTGGAGAGGGCGCGCAGGTGGAGCAGCGGCTCGACGACGAAGCCCGCCTCGTCCCGGCCGGCGTGCGCCTCCAGCCAGCTCAGCGTGCGGTCCACCACCGGCCCGGCCTGCGTTTCGGCGTGGTCGCCGAGGTGCCACAGCAGCGGCCGCAGGACATAGCTGGCGCCCGCCTCGGAGCCGGGCAGGGTCAGCCAGTCCAGGGCGCGCCGGACCACGTCAGCGTTGTCCGGCTCGGCGGTGAGCAGGTCGTCCAGCAGATAGCTGGCGTCGGGGGAGTCGCTGTGCACCTTCAGCCAGCGCACGGCCCGGCGGGACGCCTCCTCCCAGGCCTCGTCCGCCGGGGAGATCCGGCACAGCAGCAGGTGGAGCAGCGTGGAGTCCTCGCCCTGGCCGTGCACCCGCAGCCAGTCCAGGCAGGCGTCGACGACGTCCAGGAACAACGGCCGGGGCAGTGACTCGCGCAGCAGGTCGCGCAGCAGGTACTGCCGGTCTTCGGTCACCGGCTTCTCGTCCAGCAGCTCCCGGATCCGCCCGGCGGCGGACTCGTCCCACCGCACCAGGGCGACGAGGACGAAGTGGCGCGTCTTCACGGGGTTGTCCGCGAGCCACTTGCGGGCGTACCTGACGGCCTGGTGGGCCTCGCTCTCGGTGAGGTCGGTGCGCAGCAGCGGGCGCAGCACGAAGGAGGCGTGCTCGTGGGAGTGGTGACCGTGCAGCCAGGCAAGGGCGAGGCCCACCGCCCGGTCCCGGTGCTTGCCGAGGTCCGGGCGCTTGAGGAGGGCCGGCAGGAGGAAGGAGACACCGGGGTTGCCGTGGTGCCGTACGACCCAGGACAGTGCGGCGTCCATCACCCTGACGCCGAGCGGTCCGAGGTCGTCGCGCTCGAGCAGCGGGCCGAGCACCACGGAGCCGGCCGAGTGCCAGGGGTTGTGCCGGGCCCACCTCCAGGCCTCGGCCACGACCGGCCGGACGGTCTCGGGCGCCAGGTCGCGGCGGCCCATGGCCGCGGCCAGCAACTGGAGGGCACGGCGTTCGCCCCGGTGCTGCCGCGCCCAGTCCAGTGCGGGGCCGACGACCTGTTCCAGCCGTTCAAGGGGCAGTTCCGCGTGCAGCAGCGCCTGCAGGAGCATGCCCGTCTCCGGGGCGTGCGGACGTGATTCCAGACAGGCCAGCGCCCGGCCGAGCAGCCGTTCCTGCAGCGGGCCGGCGGTCCCGTCCACCGCCTGGGCGAGCACGGCGGGCACGGACTCGGGGCGCTGTTCCTCGACCTGGACCAGCCAGGGCTCGACGAGTTCGTCCCAGAGCCGCAGCAGGCCCGCCTGCCAGGGCGTGCGGGCGATCAGATGGAACGCGGTCCGGCCGAGGGCGTCGGCGACGAGCAGCTCGCGGACGTCGTGTGCGCGCCGGGCCAGCCAGCCCGCGCACGCGGCCTCGATCTCGCCGCGCCGCTCCGGCGTCTGGTCTGTGGTCCAGCGGGCGAAGTGCCGGACGGTCTGGGCGAGGAGCGGGCTGCGGGTGCGGGCCGGGTCCTCGCCGAGGAGCGCGTCGAGGAGTTCCTCGGCGGTGCGGCTGCGGACGGTGTCCCCCGGGACCAGCGCGGCGTCGAGGAGACCGTCCGCGACGATGTCGTGGACGAGTTCGAGGCGGTCGCCGCCGCCGACCAGCCACCCCTGGCGGCGCAGCCGGGCGACCACGTCGCAGCCACGGTAGGCGAAGTGGTCGGCGCGGCGGTCGATCGCCCCGTCCACCGCCGCCTCCACGGGCGGGCGGTCGTACGGGCAGGCAAGCAGGGCCACCGTGGAGGCCAGCAGCCAGGTGCGCGGGGCCCTCGACGGCCCGGCTGCCGGGTCCGCGCCGTCCGGACCGTCGACGAAGTCCCTCTCCAGGCGCCGTCGCAGCCAGTCGAACAGTTCGCCGCGCCGCAGATCGGACAGGTCGGGTACGTCCTGCCGGGCCGCCTGCTCCTCCAGCGCCCGCGCGATCAGCAGCGCGAGCACGGGCCGGTCGCTGCACGCGGCCACCAGCCGGCCCTCGCCCCAGCGGTCCCACGCCACCGGGGCGACCTTCTGAAAGATCGCGGCGGCCACCCGGGCGCGGTAGTCCTCACCGTCCTCCAGCGGCATCCGGGTCAGGACCGCCTGCACCTCCCGGCCCTCCAGGGCTCCGGGCCGGGCGGAGGCCAGGCAGGCGATCCGGCCTTCCCGGTCGTGCTCCTGCAGCTCTAGTCCCAGCTCCGAGGGCTTCAGCCGCGCATGGCCGTCCAGGTAGTCCACGACGAGCAGCGCCCGGGACGCACCCGCGAGCCGGGCATGCTCCAGGACCGCCCGCACGACGTCCCCGGCGCTCACGTCGGACCCGGGCACCGCGTGCAGGACCAGCCAGTCCTGGTCCTCGTCCCGGTCGGCGCGCTCCGCCACCTCGAAGCAGGTGCGGGACTTGCCGGCCCCGGCCACGCCCTCCAGCAGGATCCCGCGTTGCGGCCCCGCGGTGCCGCCGGGCTCGAAACGCGCGTCGAGCAGGTCCAGCAGGCGGGCGGGGTCCGCCTTGCTGCCAGGACCAGGGCGGACGAAGTCCACCTCGGTCAGACTCCGCTCCTGCTCCGCCAGGTCGCGCCGGAGCTGCCCGTGGGTGCGCAGGTGGGGTGAGAACCAGGACAGCTCCCGGGGCGCGAGCGCGGCGAGGTCCTCCGTCCAGGCCGTCCACGCCGAGTCGCGCAGCCAGCCGTCGGGGCTGTTGTACCGGGACCTGACCACGCCCACGACGGCGTCGTCCGAGCCGCGCCGCACCGGGGCACCGCTCATGCCGAGCAGCAGGTCCTTGGTGCTGAGCCGGCCCATCCGGACACCGTCGTCCAGCCGCTCGGCCGGGCCGCCCCACCGCCCGCCCGCCGTGAGGTAGCGGTACGCGTGCGCGCCCTCGTGCTCGGCCCGGGCGGCGTACCCGGCGACGACCACCTCCGTCCCGGGCGGAACCTGTCCGGTGGACGCCACCGCGGTCACCGAGGCGGGCAGCGGGCTGGAGGTGCGCAGGACGGCCAGGTCGTTCGGCGGGTCCACGCGGTCGACCACCGCCACGGCGGCCGGGCCGCCCGTCAGCGGCGCGAAGCACACCTCGTCACCGGGGGCGCCGAGGCCCTGCCGGTCGAGGAGGTGCCAGGCGGTGGCGAGGACGCCGGGGGTGAGCTGGAAGCAGGTGCCGACCGGGGTGTCGCCCGAGAGGTGCAGGATGCTCGCCAGGTAGGCGGGCACACCGGGCACGGCCACCATCACGCCGCCCTGTCGCCGGCCTCGCCATCATCGCCGTGCTCACCGTCGTCGCCGTCGTCCCCTTCGTCGGCGTCGGCCGGCTCCGCTGCCTTCCCTCCGTAGGTGAGCTTCACCTTGAGGGTCATCTCCCCGCTCGCCCCGGCCACGATGATGTCGCCCTTGGCGGAGAACTTGATGCCGAACTCCACCTCCATGGTGTCCGGGCGTACTGCGCGGCCCGCCCGCCCGAGGGCGGTCGCCGTGGACGTCGCGATCTCCACGATGGCCGACTGCGCCTGCCCGAAGGCGTCGCGGACGCGCTCCGAGAGGTTCCCCAGTCCCCCGCCCGTGGGCTCGTCCCCCGGCAGCCGCACCGGGGTGGCCTCCACCAGGATCTCGACGTCACCCACCGCCACCGGAATGTAGACCCCGGCCATCTCCGCCCCCCGTTCACCGGCTCCCGCGAACGTCCTCGGATTCCGGTGTACCACAGGAACCTCGTGCCCCAACAGCACGAACGACCCGTTTCCGGGGGCCTGTTGGCCCCGCGCCAGGGCCTCTGCCCGCAACGCGCCCTAGCCCCGCGCCGCGGGCAGCGGCCGGTCCCGCACCACGTGCTTCATCACCAGCGTCGAGGTGAGCCGCTGCACCCCGGGCAGGGTCGCCAGCCGCTCGTCGTACAGCCGCTGGAAGGCGGCGAGGTCGGCGGTGGCCACCCGGAGCAGGTAGTCGGGCTCGCCGAACAGCCGCTGGGCGTCCAGGACATGCTCCAGCTCGCCGACCGCCCGCTCGAACTCGGCGACGGTGTCCCGGTCCTCCTGCCGCATGGAGACGAAGACCAGGGCCTCGAAGTTCAGCCCGAGCGCGCCCGCGTCCACCACCGCCCGGTACCCCTGGATGGCGCCGGAGCGCTCCAGCTCGCGCAGCCGCCGGTGGCAGGGCGAGACGCTGAGGCGCACCCGCGCGGCCAGCTCGGTCACGGTAAGCCGCCCGTCCTGCTGCAGCTCGGCAAGGATTTTCCTGTCCACATCGTCCACGAGCAATATTCTCCCCCGATCTGCCGGACAACGAGCAAACAGCAGGAACACTTTCGGGCCATTCACGCCTAATGTCGCCGGTATGGAACCGGCACTGCTTCTCTCCTTCCTCGCCGTCGACCTGCTGCTGGTGTGCGTGCCGGGCGCCGACTGGGCCTACGTCATAGCGACCGCCCTGCGCGGCGGCCGGGTACCGCGCGCGGTGGCTGGTCTGGTCTGCGGGTACGCGCTGCACACGGTCCTGGCGACGGCGGGTCTCGCGGTCCTGGTGGGCGGCTCGCCCCGGTTGCTGACCGCCCTGACGGTGGCGGGCGCGGGATATCTGCTGTGGCTGGGCTGGGGGGTGCTGCGCCGCCCGGCCGTACCGGATGCGGACGCCGGCCCGCCGGCCGAGGGGCGGCTCTTCCTGCGCGGCGCCACGATCAGCGGGCTCAACCCCAAGGGGCTGCTGCTGTACCTGTCCGTACTCCCCCAGTTCCTGACCCTCACCGGCCACCGGCTGCCCGTACCCGCGCAGACGGCGGCACTCGGTCTGCTCCACATGGCCTGCTGCGCGGCCGTCTACCTCGCGGTCGGCGCACTCGCCCGCGTCCTGCTGGCCGCCCGCCCGGCGGCGGCCCGCGCGGTCACCCGCACCTCGGGCGCGGCGATGCTGGGCGTCGGCGCGCTGCTGCTGGTGGAACGGCTCGCGACGCTCTGACCGACCGTCGGCGGCTCCCCGGTGAGCGCGCCGCGGCGGTCCTGTGACAACCGACCGGTGCCGGGAGCGTCCGGGACGAGTACGGATGCCGCCTGCGGCCATACTCGCCCCATGGCACAAAAGGATCTCCACGACATGCTGCGGTCCCTGCGGGTGTGGGCGCCCGGGGCGACCGAGCTGCGTCCCTTCGACCCGGACACGGCGCCTCCGACGCCGCTGCCCCTGTTCACCGGTTGGTTCACGGAGGCGGTGGAGGCAGGGCAGTCCGAGCCGCACACGATGTCGCTGGCGACGACGGACGAGGAGGGCAGGCCGGACGTACGGATCGTCATGCTGCACGGCGCCGACGCGGACGGCTGGTCCTTCGCGAGCCACGCCACGAGCCGCAAGGGCCGCGCCCTGAGCGCCCGCCCCTACGCGGCCCTGGCCTTCTACTGGCCGGTCCTCGGCCGTCAGGTGCGGGTGCGCGGCACGGTGGCCTCGGCCCCCTCGCACGAGAGCCTGGCGGACCTGCACGCACGCTCGACGGGCGCGCTGGCGGCGGCCCTGACCGGCCGGCAGAGCGCGGATCTGTCCTCGCTGGAGGAGCTGCGGCAGGCCTCGGAGGCGGCCTGGGACCGGGCCCGCGAGAACCCGTCCGAGCCCTCCCCCACCTGGACCCTCTACCGGCTGCGCCCGGAGACGGTGGAGTTCTTCCAGGGCGACCCCGACCGCCGCCACGTACGCCTCGAGTACCGGCGCACGGAGTTCGGCTGGAGCAAGAACCTCCTGTGGCCGTGAGCCGCGCCGCCCGGGGGCGGACCCGACCTCCGGGGCGGACCCGGCCTCCGGGGCGGACCCGGCCTCCGGGGCGGGTTCAGCCCACGAACCGCACGGCCCCGTTCCCGACAGTCGTGATCAATCCGCAACCAATTCCGGTCTTGACCGAGACCCATCAACCGGGTGTGTGATTACGCTCGCGCTCATGGCCGACTTGCGTCCCCCCTCCGCGCGTCTCACCGCGACCCCCGCCGACCGCCCCGTCTACGTCATAGGCGCGGGACCCGGCGGACTGGCCGCCGCGTACGCGCTGCGGGCGCGGGGCGTACGCGCGGTGGTGCTGGAGAAGTCGGACTGGGTGGGCGCCTCCTGGCGACGGCACTACGACCGCCTGCGCCTGCACACCACGCGGCGCCTGTCGGCCCTGCCGGGCCTGGCGATACCCCGCAGGTTCGGGCGCTGGGTGTCCCGGGACGACGTGGTCCGGTACCTGGAGAAGTACGCCGAGCACCATGAGCTGGAGATCGTCACCGGCGTCGAGGTGTTCCGCATCGAGCCCGCCGGCGACGGCGGCGGCTGGGTGCTGCACGCCTCCGGCGGGCGGGAGCTGACCGGCAGCGCGGTGGTCGTCGCCACCGGCCACAACCACACCCCGCGGGTACCCGACTGGCCCGGCCTCGACGGCTTCGGCGGGGAGTTCCTGCACGCCGGTCAGTACCGGAACCCGGGCCCGTACGCGGGCCGGGACGTGCTGGTGGTGGGCATCGGCAACACCGGCGCCGAGATCGCCGTCGACCTGGTGGAGGGGGGCGCGGCGCGGGTGCGCCTGGCCGTGCGCACCGCCCCGCACATCGTGCGCCGCTCGACCGCCGGATGGGCCGCCCAGTACACGGGCGTCCTGGTGCGGCGGCTGCCGGTGCGGCTCGTGGACCGGCTCGCCCGCGCTCTGGGCGGGGCCGTCACCCCGGACCTGTCCGCGCACGGGCTGCCGCGCCCCGGCAGCGGGCTGTACAGCAGGGTGCGCGAGGGCGCCATCCCCGTGCAGGACGTCGGGATCGTCGCCGCCGTGCGCGGCGGGAAGGTGGAGATCGTCGCCGCCGTGGAGGCGTTCGAGGACGGGAAGGTGGTCCTCGCCGACGGCGCCCGTCTCACGCCGGAGGTGGTGATCGCGGCCACCGGGTACGAACGGGCGCTGGACGGGCTGGTCGGGCACCTGGGCGTGCTGGACGGACGCGGCAGGCCCGTGGCGCACGGCTCCCGCACCCCGGACGGCGCCCCCGGCCTGTACTTCACCGGGTTCACCAATCCGATCAGCGGGATGTTCCGCGAGCTGGCCATCGACGCCGAGCGGATAGCCAGGGCCGTGGCCAGACGGCTCGCGGCGGGCGCCCGGGGCTGAGCCGTCCGCCGCCGCCCGGCTCAGGCCGGCCGCACCGGGGCCGGTGCCGCCGCCGGGCGGCGGCGGATGACCAGGGCCATCAGGGCCGCCATCGCGCACAGGGTGCCGGAGGCGTACCAGACCATGTCGTAGGAGCCGAAGGCGTCACGGGCGACGCCGCCGAGGAAGGCGACCAGGGCCGCGCCGACCTGGTGGGAGGCGAGCACCCAGCCGAAGACGATGGCGCTGTCCTCGCCGTACTGCTCCCGGCACAGGGCCAGGGTGGGCGGGACGGTGGCCACCCAGTCGAGGCCGTAGAAGACGATGAAGAAGACCATCGGGGGGTGCACCGACGGGCCCAGCAGCATCGGCAGGAACAGCAGCGAGACTCCGCGCAGGGCGTAGTAGACGGCGAGCAGCCGGCGGGGTTCGAAGCGGTCGGTGAACCAGCCGGAGGCGATCGTGCCGACGACGTCGAACACGCCGATGACCGCCAGCAGCGAGGCCGCGGCCGTGACGGGCATGCCGTGGTCGTGCGCCGCGGGCACGAAGTGCGTCTGGATCAGGCCGTTGGTGGAGGCGCCGCAGATCGCGAAGGTGCCGGCCAGCAGCCAGAACGGACCCGTGCGGGCGGCGGAGGCGAGGACGCCGAGCGTGCGGCGGGCGGCGCCGGTGACCGGCGGCGGCTTCGGCACGAACTCCCCGGCGCCGTACGGCTTCAGGCCCACGTCGGCCGGGTGGTCGCGCAGCAGGATCCAGACGAACGGGACCACGGCGAGGGCGGCCAGGGCCACGGTGACGGCCGCCGGGTGCCAGCCGTGGTGCTCCACCGTCCAGGACAGGACGGGCAGGAAGATGAGCTGGCCGGAGGCGGAGGCGGCGGTGAGGATGCCGCTGACCAGCCCGCGCCGCTCGGTGAACCAGCGGTTGGTGACGGTGGCGGCGAAGGCCAGCGCCATCGAGCCGCTGCCGAGGCCGACCAGCAGGCCCCAGCACAGCATCAGCTGCCAGGGCGCCGTCATCCAGACGGTCAGGCCGGAGCCGACCGCGATCACGGTGAGCGCGACGGCCACCACCCGGCGGATGCCGAAGCGGTCCATCAGCGCGGCGGCGAAGGGCGCGGTGAGCCCGTAGAGCGCCAGGTTGACCGAGACGGCCGCGCCGATGGTCCCGCGCGACCAGCCGAACTCCTGGTGCAGCGGGTCGATGAGGAGCCCGGGCAGGGAACGGAAGGCGGCCGCGCCGATGATCGTGACGAAGGTGACGGCGGCGACGTACCAGGCGCGGTGCACCCGGCGGCGCCGGGCGGGCGGGGCCTGGAGGGGGGCGGCGGCTTCGGTTGTCTGAGTCACATCATGAAGGTTCCTCGACCCGGTCCCACGCGACGAGTGGCCCGTTGGACAGCGTTCGCTAGGATCGGGCCATGACCGCCGGCGAGGAATTCCGTCCGCACCGCATCGTCGTCCTGGCCCTGGACGGCCTGCTCCCGTTCGAGCTGGGCATCCCGCACCGGATCTTCGGCCGCCCCAGGGACGCGGCGGGCCGGCCCCTGTACGAGGTGGTGACCTGCTCGGTCAGGCCGCCCGGGCCGGTCGAGACGGACGCCGACTTCGCGGTGCACGTCGCGCACGGCCCCGAGGCGCTGGAGACGGCCGACACGGTGATCGTCCCCGCCTCCTACGAACTCGGCCCGCTCTACGAGGAGGGCAGGCTGACCGACGAACTGGCCGCCGCGCTCGCCCGCGTCCGCCCCGGCACCCGGCTCGCCTCCATCTGCACCGGCGTGTACGTCCTCGCCGCAGCCGGAATCCTCGACGGGCGGCCGGCGACCACGCACTGGGCCGAGGCCGAGCGGCTCCAGCGGCTGTTCCCGAAGATCGACGTCGACGCGGACGTGCTGTTCGTCGACGACGGCGACGTGCTGACCTCGGCCGGCGTGGCCGCCGGGATCGACCTGTGCCTGCACATGGTGCGCCGCGACCACGGCACGGCGGTCGCCAATGACGTCGCCCGCCGCACGGTCGTACCGCCGCACCGCGACGGCGGCCAGGCCCAGTACATCGAGCGGCCCGTGCCCGACCTGCAGCTCGCCACGACCACCGCGGCCCGCGCCTGGGCGCTCGGCCGGCTGCACGAGCCGATCCAGCTCCGCGACATGGCCGCGCAGGAGTCCATGTCGGTGCGCACCTTCACCCGCCGGTTCCGTGAGGAGGTCGGCGTCAGCCCCGGCCAGTGGCTCACCGGGCAGCGCGTGGAACGCGCCCGGCACCTGCTGGAGTCCACCGAGCTGTCGGTCGACCAGGTGGCCCGGGACGCCGGCTTCGGCACGGCCCAGTCGATGCGCCAGCATCTGCAGCAGGCGCTCGGAGTGACACCGACCGCGTACCGGCGGACCTTCCGCACCGGGTCGGTGCGGTGAGCCGTCCACAGCCTGTGGAGAAGCCGGGCGGCGCGCGTTCTCCCGCCGTGCGGTGAGCCGGGCCGGCGGCCCGGTCCCGGCCTGGCGGCGCGCCCCCGCCTCCACCTCGCGCCGCCGTCCGGTGCGACTCGCACTCGGCGAGGACCCCGCCGTCCGACGGGCCCTCGCCGTCCCCTCACGGCGATTCGCTGCCCACCAGCGTGTGCACCCGGTGACGTGCCGTCAACACGGGCAGGATGATTCACCGTTCACGCCCGGTTCGCGGTGGCCGCGCACGGATGCACCCGGGGCGCACCGGTGCGCCGGACGCCTACACCGCCTCGAAGGCGAAGTCCTCGTACGCGGGCAGACCGCCCCCGTACGCCGGCGAGGCACCCTCCCGGGACTGCGAGCAGCGGTCCAGCTCGCACCAGATGCTCTTGCCGGAGCCCTCGGCGTGCCAGCCCCAGCGGTCGGCCAGGCAGTCGACGAGCGCCAGGCCCCGGCCGCCGGTGGCGTCACCGCCGACGCAGCGCGGCACGGGGGCGCGGGAGCTGGTGTCGGCCACCTCGAGCCGCACGGTGGCCGAGGCGGCCGGATCCGTGGCGGCCGGGTCCGTGGCGGCCGGGTCCGTGGCACCTGCCGCGCCGGGAGCCCCGGACGCCGGGTCCGGCGCCGGCTCCGGCGCACTCCCCGGCAGGTAGAGCCGCAGCACGGCCGGCCGGCCGGTGTGCACCACGGCGTTGGTCACCAGCTCGGAGACCAGCAGGACCAGCGTCTCGGCCAACGGCTCGTCGGCCCCTATTCCGAGCCCGGTGAGCCGCGAGCGGGCCCACCGTCTGGCCCGGCCCACCTCCGCGGGGTCGGGCCGGATCTCCAGCTGCACTTGAAGCACCTGCACCGCTCACACCATCCGAACCGGCGGACACATGGCCCCGCCACGCACGAACGCCGCGCCACAAACCGCGACGCGCACCGCGACGAGGGCCACGATCGTAGCCATTTTCTGCATGGCCAGGACAACGGCCAGAGCAAGGGTCACGGAACGTGATTCCCTTACGCGACAGCATGGTTGACGTACAGTCACCCCAACAAGGGCTTCGGGCATATTCCAGCGCGAAGGAGTACGCGTACGGCATACTGTGCGACGCGCTTGCCGGGGAGTCGAACAAGCGGGGAAACGGGCCGGAAATCGAGCCCGTACCGCCCCGCGAGCAGGGGCGCACGCCGCGCGGTCCGGGGCTGACCCGGGTGCGCGACCGGCTGGGCTCGTGCTCGCGGCCACTCGCATCCCACACAAGGTACCCGAGTCGGCGCGCGACTCCGGGACGTGACGAGTCACGTCGAGGACACAAGCCGGTATCAACGCTCTGTGACACCGGTTCGCCACGATCCGCGACATCTTGGGCCAGGGGTCGTCCGAACCGGGTGCGCAGCCGGGCGCGTTGCACGGCAACGGCTACTCGGCAACGGTGAAGTACCGCGCGAAGGCCGGGACGATCTCCGACTCGCCGATCCCGCCGTCGCCGTCGGTGTCCAGGGCGGTGGCGGTCGCCAGGGCGACGTCCTGCGGAACGCCCAGCACGCGCAGGACGCGCACGGTGTCGGCGACGGAGGCGCGGCCGTCCGCGTCCGAGTCCGCGACGGCGAGGGCCGCGTGCAGGAAGGGGCGGGCGATCTCGGCGAAGCGGTCGGGGTTGTCGCGCAGTCGCTTGACCGCGCCGGTGACGAACTCCTCGCGGGTGATGCGCTGGTCGCCGTCCCGGTCGGCGATGCCCGCCATGCCCTGCCAGAACGCCTCCGCTCCGGCGTAGAGCGCCTGTCCGCGGTCGGACCGGGCGGGCACGGAGAACTCGGCGAGCAGGGCCTTGGCCGCCGCGCTGAAGTCCTCGCGGTCGATGTAGCCGTTGCCGTCCTGGTCGAAGCCGGCGAACCGGGCGGCGATCCTGCGCTCGTACTCGGTGCTGACCATGTCTGTTGGGCCGCCTTACGTCGACGTGGGGTTGATCCGGCTGGGAGCGTACGTCGCGGGCGGCGGGCAGGTGACGGGAAAACGGCGGTTGTGCCAAGACCGGGGGAATTTCGCGACAACGCCGTGGCGGCGGCCGCGCGATGTGCTCGGACTCAGGCGGACAGCGGGTCGGCCTCGTCGGTGACGGCGGACTCGACGTCGGGGCGGACGTCGAAGAGGCGGCGGACGCCGAGCGCGCCGAGGACCCGGTTGACGTGCGAGCCGTCCTCCGCGCCCCGGTCCGGCAGGATCAACCGCAGCCGGCCCTGGCAGGAACGGATCAGCCGGCGGGCGGCGATGAGCACGCCGACGCCGCTGGAGTCGCAGAAGAAGACCTCCGAGAGGTCGAGGACCAGGTCGTGGTGGCCCTCGGCGACCACGTCGTGCACCCGCTGGCGCAGCACCGGCGAGGTGATGAGGTCCAGTTCGCCGCCGACCCGGAGCACGGTCCACCCCTCCTGCTCGACGCCGGTCACTTCGAATGTCACGGCCACGCCCCTCCGCTCGCCGGTTCGCGGAACCGCCCGGAAACGGAAGCAGTTCCTACGTTTCTTTCCGCGCGGCTGCCCAGCGGCCGTTCCCTGAAACTTCGGGTGGCAAACGGCGCACGATCGACAAGGAGCTTGTTTCAGTCACTACCGGTCCCGTTCGATCGGATACGGACGCCACCCGAGTGAAGGATGTGTGAAGAGGGCACTATCACCTGCGACGCCTCGGGGGGCGCACATTGACACAAAGGGGCGTGCGTTGTCGGACGTGCGGACTACATTCGAGATGACGGTGCAGACACGCTGGACCTGCCGGACGAGCGCGAGGGGAGGGGCGACATGGCGCAGAAGGACGTACCGCCCCGCTGGGACCGCAAGATGCAGCAGCGGCTCGCACGCGGCGAGGCCGCGGCCCTCGGCGAGCTGTACGACCGTTTCGCCTCCCTGGTGCACAGCCTCGCCCACCGGGTCCTCGGCGACGAGCGGGCCGCCGACGGCGTCACCCGGGAGGTGTTCACGCACGTCTGGGAGCACCCCGACACCTACGACCCCAAGCAGGGCCCGCTGCGCACCTGGGTGGCCCAGGTGACCCACCGGCTGGCCGTGCAGCGGCTGCGCGCCGACGAGTCCGCCGCGCTCCCCCCGGGCGCAAGCGGCTCGGCGGCGGAGCTGGAGAGCGTGGAGAGCAAGGTGCGCCGGGCCTCCGTGGCCGCCCGCGCCGACTACATCGTCCACTCGATGCCCGCCCCGCTGCGCGCCGCGCTCGAACTGGCCTACTTCCAGCGGCGCGACTACCGGCAGGCCGCCGCCGACCTCGGCGTCACCGAGGACGAGGCCCGGCGCCGGCTCCGCCTCGGTCTCCAGTTGCTGTCCACCGCGCACGACGCCGGCGCCCCGCCGGGATACGGAGGTGCGGTGTGACCGGCCCCGAGGGCTTCGCCGCGCACGACGGGCCCGACGACGACCGCGAACTTCGTATCCCGCCGCCCCGCGCCTCCGTCGAGGACAGCGGGCTGCCCCTGCCCCACGCCGCCGATCCCGGGGAACCCGCGCCCGTGCCGCTCGAGTTGTCGCACGATGTCCTGAAGTCGCTCCTCGGCGCCTGGGCCCTGGCGGCCTGTTCGGCGGCGGAGACGGCGGCCGTGGAGGAACACCTCGGCGGCTGCGGCGGCTGCGCGGACGAAGCGCGCCGGCTGCGCGAGGCGGTCGGACTGCTGCACCAGCCGGAGAGCCTCGACCTGGACCCGGCCCTGCGCACCCGCGTCCTGGAGAGCTGCCTGACCCGCCGGCCGCCGCGCATCCCGGTGCCCGAGTGGGCGGCGCCCTACGACGCCGAGACCGCGCGGCTGGACGCGCTGCTGCAGGACTTCGGGGACGCCGAGTGGCACGCGCCGGTGCGGCTGCGGTGGTTCGAGGCCGGCGCGGCGACGAGCCGCCGCACCACCGTGGCCGGGGTGATCGCCCATCTGCTGTCGGTGGACGGGCTGGTCGCCGTGGCGCTCGGTCTCGACGATCCGCTCACCGAGGCCGTCGGCGACGCGGGGCGGGCCGCGGTGGGACCGGCCGCGCGCACCGAAGCGTTCTGGCGCGCGTCGCACTTCCCGCCGACCCGGTCCGTGCGGGCGCCCTGGCGGGAGCAGAGCCACCTGCTGGTGCGGACGGTGTCCTTCACGGGAGGCAGCGCCGGCGGGCTCGACGTGCCGTACGGCGACTTCGGGCTGCCGCTGCGCGACGCGATGCTGGACCGGGCCTTCGAGTGCTGGGTGCACGCGGAGGACATCGCGGAAGCGGTGGACTACCCCTACGAGCCGCCCGCGCCCCGGCACCTGCACCGGATGATCGACCTGGCGGCCCGGATGCTGCCGGCCGCGCTGGCCGAGCGGCGGCGGGCCGGACTGGCCGCGACGGCCCGGCCCCCGCGCCTGGCGCCGGCCGGGAAGCCGGGGCGCAGCCTGCGGCTGGAGATCGAGGGGGCGGCCGGCGGGGAGTGGCTGATCCCGCTCGACTCGCCGGGCGCGGTGGGCTCGGCGGAGTTCGAGGTGGGCCATGTCGCCCTGGACGGCGTGGAGTTCTGCCGCCTGGCCGCGGGCCACGTGCCGCCGGAGGAGGCCGCGGCGGGTCAGGTGGGCGACCGCGAGGCGATCCGGGACGTGCTGTTCGCCGCGGCTGGGCTGAGCCGGATGTGAGCGCGCGGTGGGCCACCGGCCCACCGCGCCGCTCGGCGTGTGGTCCTCGTTCGGATCCGGTCGGCCCGGGCGGGAGGCGCTGCGGCCTCCTTCGCGACAGGCCCTAGGCGAAGACGACCGTCCGGCGGCCGTTGAGCAGGATCCTGCGTTCCGCGTGCCACTTCACCGCGCGGGCCAGCGCCTGGCACTCCACGTCGCGGCCCACGGCGACCAGGCCCTCCGGCGTGACGTCGTGGCCCACCCGCTCGACCTCCTGCTCGATGATCGGGCCCTCATCGAGGTCGGCGGTGACGTAGTGGGCCGTGGCACCGATGACCTTGACGCCCCGCGCGTGCGCCTGGTGGTACGGCTTCGCGCCCTTGAAGCTCGGCAGGAACGAGTGGTGGATGTTGATGATCCGCCCGCTGAGCCGCTTGCACAGGTCGTCCGAGAGGACCTGCATGTAGCGGGCGAGGACGACCAGTTCCACGCGCTCCTCGCGCACGATCTCCAGCAGCCGCGCCTCGGCCTCGGCCTTGTTCTCCCTCGTCACCGGGATGTGGTGGAAGGGGATGTTGTACGAGCCCACCAGCTCTTCGAAGTCGGTGTGGTTGGAGACCACGGCCGCGATCTCCACGGGCAGCGCCCCGGTCCGCGCCCGGAACAGCAGGTCGTTCAGGCAGTGCCCGAACCTGCTGACCATCAGCACGACGCGCATCTTCTCGTCGGCCCGGTGGATCTGCCAGTCCATGTGGAAGGAGTCACCGATCGCCGCGAAGCTCGCCCGCAGCTTCTCCACCGTCACCGGCGCCTCGGCCGAGAAGTGGACGCGCATGAAGAACAGGCCCGTGTCGTGGTCGCCGAACTGCTGGCTGTCCTCGATGTTGCAGCCGGTCATGAACAGGTAGCTCGACACGGCGTGCACGATGCCCTTCTTGTCAGGGCAGGAGAGGGTGAGGACGTACTGGTCGGCCGGGGCGGCGGCGCGGGCGGGCTGCTCGTTCATGCACCACAGGTTCCCACACCGGCCACGAGCCGTGAGCGGTCGTCCCGCAGGGCGGACGGGTGGCGGAACGGGGTGTGCGGCGGCCCCCGGCGCCGGGCGGCGGTCCGCGGCGGACCCGCTGCCGCGCGCGCGGTGCCTCGCCTACGCGGTCCTCGTCATGATCCGCAGGACCTCGAGGGTGCGCGGAGCCGTGTCCGGGTCGTCGCCGTCGCTGGCCGCGAGACGCAGGTGCGCGTCCCGCGCCGCCCGCACCGCCTCCGGCCACGCGTGGTGGTCGAGGTAGGCGGAGACCGGCGCGTCGGGGCCCACCTGGTGCATGATCCGCAGCACCCGCAGCACGGCCGTGTCGACCAGCGCCGCCTCCTGGGAGTCCCGGAATATCGTGCCGACGTACTTCTCCGCCGACCAGTTGTCCAGCCAGGTGTCCTCCACCAGCCGGTACACGGCGTCGGTGACGTCCCCGTACCCGTCCACACCGGCCAGCCAGACGTCACGCTGGAAGACCGGGTCGGAGAGCATGTGCAGCGCGGAACGCACGTTGCTGCGCCAGCGCCACCACGGCATGTCGTTCAGTGGCATGCCGCCCATGGTGGAGGAGCGACGGCCGCGACGGGAAGAGTTCTCCGAACCTTGCACGGTCATCGATCGTACGTTCCCCACCGCGCCGGCCACACCGGCCCCCTGAATTCACCTCCGTGTCACCTTTCATTGACCGAGGGTCACTCCTGGGTTAGTGGTGTGAGGGAATCGTGCGTGTCCATGACCGGCAGGCGACGCTTCCGCAGCACCTTCCTCCCCTCCTCCACCCGGCCCGTCAGAGCGGCCCTGCTCGCCGCGGGCGCACTGGCCGCGGTCGCGTCGCTCACCGCCGGATGCGGGGTCATCCCCGGTGCCACGGGGGGCTCCGGGGACGACCCGATCAAGGTGATGACGTGGGCGCCGCAGAACACGGACGCCACCAACAAGCCGGGCATGCCCGCGATGGCCCGCGCCTACGGCAAGTGGATCAACAGCCACGGCGGCATCAACGGCCGCAGGCTGGAGGTCCTGACCTGCAACGACCACAACGACAGCGTGGGCGCGGCGAGATGCGCCCGCCGCGCGGCCGCCGAGGACGTCATCGCCGTCGTGGGCTCCTACAGCCAGTACGTCGACTCCTACCGCGCACCGCTGGAGAGCGCGGGCATCCCTTACATCGGCGGCTACGGCATCAGCAACGACGAGTTCACCGGCCAGATGTCGTACCCGGTCAACGGGGGCCAGCCCGCCCTGCTGGCCGGACTGGGTCGGGCGCTGGCCGCGGCCTGCGGCCAGGTCGCCCTGGTGCGCCCGGACAGCATCGCGGGCGACCAGTTCCCCACCCTGCTCGACTCGGGCCTGAAGGCGGGCGGGCACGCGGCGACCGGCGACCAGCTCGCCGCCGAGAACGCCACCGAGTACGACACCCAGGCCGAGCAGGCGCTGCGCTCCGCGGCCAGGGACGGGACGAAGAAGGGCTGTGTGGTGCCCGCGCTCGGGGACCGCACGAGCACCTTCATGGACTCCTTCCGGCGCTCCCGCGACGCCTTCCCCGCGGTGCGCACGGCGACCGTGACGGGCAGCGTCGACCAGAGCGTGATCAACGCGACGGGCGGTGCGTCGAGCCCCTACGAGGGGGCGTACATCACCGGCTGGTACCCGGTGACGTCCGACCCGCGGTGGGACCCGATGAAGAAGGTGATCAGCGAGGAGGCCTTCGGCGACAACCGCATCGACCCCGCGGACGCCGGGGTGCAGACCACCTGGATCGCCTACACCGTGCTCAGGGCCGTGCTGGCGAAGATCGGCGACGGCGAGGTGAGCGCCGACAGCGTGCGGCACACCCTCGACAAGGGCCTGAAGGTGTACACCGGCGGCCTCACCCCGACCCTGCACTGGCCCTACGAGGGCAAGCTCGCCGGCCTCGGCCTGCCCCGGCTGGTCAACGCCGACGTGACCCTCCAGGTGGTCGAGGACGGCAAGCTGGTCGAGGCGAGGAAGTCCCCGGGCTCGGGATTCAACGGAATCACCGACATGACGAGCACGCTCCAGGAAGCGGACCTCACCTGACCCGGCCGGCGGCCCGGCGCCGAGCCCGCCTCACAGCTGGGTCGGCTGGCGCTGGGCCAGGCCGTACTTCGTGGCGATGGTGTTCCACAGCGCCGCCGCCCTGACCTTCTGGGCGCTCGCGGTGCCGCTCTCCCGGTCGCCCGCCTGGGTCTCGCCGGTGCCCCGGGCACGGCCCTTGTGGCAGCCCTTCTTGCCGCCGCCCACCTGGCCGGCCCAGGCCGCGTAGTGGTTGTCGGCGGCGGCCGAGGCCTGCCAGGCCTTGGTGAGGGCGGCGGTCAGCTCGGCGTTGGCCGGCAGCTTGTCGACCGACAGCTGGCCCAGCCTGGTGACCAGGCCGTTGCGCTGCTTGGCCGCGTTGCGCAGGTCGGTGGCGGCCTGGCCGAGGTTGTCGCACCGCCTGACGTTCGCCACCGCCTGGATCACCGAGGCCCGGCTGCTGCCGCTGTCGGCGAGCAGCTTGTCCAGGGCGATCGCCTGCTGCTCGGCCGGGTCGGCGGACTCGGCCGCCGAGGGCGAGTCCTGGGTGACCGGGGAGGAGGCGGCGACGGTCTTGCCGTCGGTGCCCTTGCCCCCTCCCCCGCCGCTGAGCAGCGCGCCGGCGCCCACGCCGAGCACCACGATGCCGACCCCGACGGCCGCGATCAGGGGCACCCGCGAGCGGCCGCCGCGCCCGCGGCCGCCGCCGTCCAGGGGCGGCTCGTACGGCGGCTGCGCCGGGCCGGGGTAGGCGTTCGGGGGCTGGACGCGCGGCATCTGCTGCGTGCTCCCGGCCGGGGCCGGGTCACCGGGGCCGCCGCGGAAGAGGCTGTCGAACTCGGCGGGCGGCTGCCGCTCGCCGCCGTGCGCCTGGGCGCCGTAGGGCGGGATGTACTGCGTGGCCTCCGCGTCGGAGTGCCCGGCCGGCATGGCCCCCGGGTTCACCGGCGGCATGTACTGGGTGGCGCCCTCGTCGGCCGGAGGGGCCGGGACCGGGGGTATGTACTGGGTCGCGCCCTCGTCGGCCGGAGAGGCCGGGACCGGCGGTATGTACCGGGTCGCGCCCTCGTCGGCCGGAGGGGCCGGGACCGGCGGTATGTACTGGGTCGCGCCCTCGTCGGCCGGGGGCAGCGGGGCGCCCTGCGCCGGGTACGCGTCCGGCACGGCGGGCGGCAGGGGCGCCGAGGGCTGCCCCGGGTACTGCTGGTAGGCGTCGGGCGTGCCGTAGCCGGGTTGCGGGGCGGCTCCGTACGGGGCCTGCGGGCTCCCGCCGTAGGCGGACCCGCCCGCGCCGTCGTACTGGCCGTAGCCCGGGGCCTGGCCGTAGCCCGGGGTCTGCCCGTAGCCCGGGGCCTGGCCGTAGCCCGGGGCCTGGCCGTACGCCTGGTCGCCGTACGACGGGGCCGGTGCGCCCTCGGGGGGCAGCGGGCCGGGACCGGCGGCGGGCTGCTGCTGTTCCGGGGTGCCCCACTGCTGGGCGGCCGCCGGCGGCCACTCCTGGTCCTGCTGCTGCTGCGGGCCGGGGCCCCAGGAGCCGCCCCATGCCTGGCCGCCCGTGGGCGCGCCGGGGGCCGGGGCGGGCGCGCCGGTCATGCCCGGCAGCAGCGGCTCGCCTCCGTCGGAGGGCAGCACGATGCCTTCGCGCGCGGGTCGCGCCGAGGGCTCCTCGCCCTGTCCACTCTGCGTCACCAGGACTCCTACGATTGGGGGACCTTCGGAACCGTCGGCTCACGCTACCGGGTCCCCGGAGCCGGGTGCCACGCAGCTCAGGGCGCGATCTTCTGCCCTGTGACAGCGGTAACAAAACCGCCCCGCGGCACGCTGTATACGGCACCCGCCGTGCGTGCGGGCGCCGTCGGCCGTGCGTTCACGTGACCGCGGGGCTGCCGTTCAGGCAGCGGGCTGGAGGTCGAGGCGGGCTCCGAACTCCCTGACCACCGCCTCGTCCCGGAACGGTTCCAGGCGCTGCTGCAGGTCCTCCAGGTATTCGGCGCCCCGGTTGGAGCGGAGCGTCTCCAGCAGTTCCACCGCCTTCAGGCCGGTGCCGCAGGCCTGCTCGATCTCACGCTGCTGCACCTGGGCCGTGGCGAGCAGCACATAGCCGATGGCGCGGCGCCGGGCCCGGGTCTCGGGGTGGCCGGCCAGCGACTGCTCGGCGTACCGGGCCGCCGCCTCGGCCTGGCCGAGGTCGCGGTGGCAGTGCGCCAGCTCGTCGGCCAGGTAGGCCTCGTCGAAGTGCGCGATCCACGCCGGGTCGTCCCCGGAGGCCGCGTCCGCGCGTTCCATCGAACCGACCGCCCGTCCGGCCGCCGCCTGTGCCGCGCGCACGTCACCGAGCAGGGCGTGCCCGCGAGCCTCGGCCGCGTGGAACATCGCCTCCGCCCGCGGGGTGACCCTGCCGCGCGCCCCCTCCTGCGCCGCGCGCGCGAGCTGGGAGATCTCGCGCGGGTTGCCGAGCTGGGCGGCCAGGTGGCTCATGGAGGCGGCGAGGACGTATCCGCCGTAGCCGCGGTCCCCGGCCGCCTGGGCGAGCCGCAGCGACTGGATGTAGTAGCGCTGGGCCAGGCCCGGCTGCCCGGTGTCGACCGCCATGTAGCCGGCCAGCTCGGTGAGCCGGGCCACGGTCGCGAAGAGCTCCCGGCCGACCGCCTCCCGGTACGACCCGGCGAGCAGCCCGGAGACCACGCTGTTGAGGTAGTGCACGACCACCGGGCGCACGTGCCCGCTGCCGTACTGGTGGTCGAGGTCCGTCAGCGCCCGGGTCATGGACCGTACGGCCGCCACGTCGGACAGGCCCACGCGCGGGCCCGCGTGCCGGGACACCTGGGGGTCCGGCGCCGAGATCAGCCAGTCGCGGCTGGGCTCGACCAGGGCGGAGGCGGCGACGGAGGAGCCGGACAGGAAGTCCCGCCGGCCCACGTCGCTGCGCCACAGCTCGCAGACCTGCTCGATGGCCCCCAGTACCGTCGGCGAGAACTGGAGACCGACCCCCGAGGCGAGGTTCTTGCCGTTGGCCATGCCGATCTCGTCGATCGTGACCGTACGGCCGAGCTTGCGCCCGAGCGCCTCGGCGATGATCGCCGGGGCCCGGCCCCGCGGCTGCTGGCCGCGCAGCCAGCGGGCCACGGACGTCTTGTCGTAGCGCAGGTCGAGACCGTGCTCGGCGCCGCACATGTTGACCCGCCGGGCCAGCCCGGCGTTGGAACACCCCGCTTCCTGGATGAGTGCCTGCAGCCGTTCGTTCGGCTGCCTCGCCACGAGAGGCCTTGCGGCCATGCGCTACCCCCTGCGAACCCCTGGAGCGTGAAGATCCGGCCGGAGGGCTCCGGCCGAGAAGATCACTGCCCAGCTGACATACCGTCAATGCGTGACATGTGCGGTTTGCCGGGGTAAAGGCAGTTGCCACCCCCACCCCTGGCTACCCACCTCCCGCCCCGGTTCCTCCCACGCGCCCCCATCTGTGCACCCATGCGCCCCAAGTGCGAAAACGATGCTCCTCCCCGGCGCGCGCTCCAGCCGTAACCCGAGGTGAGCGCGGGAGTTGAGTGGAACGTGGAAGAGACGATCGCGGGCACCACGGCCGCCCAGATTCCGCAGCAGCGCGGGCAGTCGCTGCTGGAAACCGCCGTACGCTACGCCGAGGAGCGGCACTGGGACGTGTTCCCGGGCACCTGGCTGGAATCCGCCGACGGCGCCCAGCGCTGCTCGTGCGGCGACGCCTCCTGCCTCGCGCCGGGTGCGCACCCCGCGCGCCCCGACTGGGCGGCCCAGGCGACCGGCAGCGTGAGCGCGGCCCGGCGGATGTGGCAGAAGCAGCCGGCGGCGTCGATCCTGCTGCCCACGGGGCTCACCTTCGACGCGGTGTCCGTCCCCGAGAGCGCGGGGTTCCTGGCGCTGGCCCGGATGCAGCGGATGGGGCTGACCCTCGGGCCGGTGACGCTGACCCCGGACCGGCGGATGCAGTTCTTCGTGCTGCCGGGGGCCGCCGCGAAGATCCCCGGGGTGGTGCGGAAGCTGGGCTGGTCACCTGCCTCGCTGGACCTGGTGGCGCTGGGCGAGGGGAACTACGTCGCCGCTCCCCCCACCCGGTTCGGCTCCCGGGGCGCCGTGCAGTGGGCCTGCCGGCCGACCCCCGCGAACCGCTGGCTGCCGGACGCCGAGGAACTGGTCCCGCCGCTGGCCTACGCGTGCGGCCGGGACCGCCGGGACCGCTGACGTCACGCGCGGCGGACACGGTCCCGCATACCTGGGGAGGCCGAAGTCACCGTAGCCTTCGTGCATGACCGAAGCTGCGGTGTGTGTGCGGGGGCTCTGGAAGCGGTTCGGGCAGCAGGTCGCCGTCGGGGGCGTCGATCTCGATCTGCCGGCCGGGAAGTTCGTCGGGCTGGTCGGCCCGAACGGCGCCGGGAAGACCACCACCTTGTCCATGGTGACCGGCCTGCTGCGGCCCGATCAGGGGTCCGTCGAGGTCGTCGGGCACGACGTGTGGCGCGACCCGGTGGCGGTCAAGGCCCGGATCGGCGTACTGCCCGAGGGACTGCGGCTGTTCGAGCGGCTGTCGGGGCGCGAGCTGCTCGGCTACTCCGGGCGGCTGCGGGGGCTGCCCGGCGCCGAGGTCGACAAGCGGGCCGCGCAGTTGCTGGACGTGCTCGATCTCGCCGGGTCGCAGCACAAGCTCGTGGTCGACTACTCCACCGGCATGCGCAAGAAGATCGGTCTCGCGGCCGCCCTCCTGCACAACCCCGAAGTCGTCTTCCTCGACGAGCCGTTCGAGGGCGTCGACCCGGTGTCCGCGCAGACGATCCGGGGCGTGCTCGAGCGGTACACCGCCTCCGGCGCCACCGTCGTCTTCTCCTCCCACGTCATGGAACTGGTCGAGTCGCTGTGCGACTGGGTGGCCGTCATGGCGGCGGGCCGCATCCGGGCCACCGGGACGCTGGCCGAGGTGCGCGGCGGACACCCCACGCTGCAGGCGGCCTTCCTGGAGCTGGTGGGGGCGCGCGACCGGGACTCCGCGTCCCGGCTGGACTGGCTGGGCGGCGGGGCCGCCCGATGACGGGCACCACCGCCGTCCTCGTACGGCTGAAGCTGTCGCTGCTGCGCAACGGGCTGCGGCAGTCTGCGGGCCGCCGGGCCGCGTTCGCCGCCTCGGCCGTCGTCGCGCTGCTGTTCGCCCTGCTGCAACTGCTGGGCCTGCTCGCGCTGCGCGGCCACGCGCACGCCGAGGCCGTCGCCGTGCCCGGGACCGCCGTACTGGCCCTGGGCTGGGCCGTCATGCCGCTGTTCTTCCCCGGCGGCGACGAGACCCTGGACCCCACCCGGCTGGTGATGCTGCCGCTGCGGCCCGGGCCCCTGGTGCGGGCCCTGCTGGCCGCCTCGCTGGTCGGGATCGGGCCGCTGTTCACGCTGCTGCTCCTGACCGGCTGCGCGCTTTCGGTGGCGCACGGGACCGCGGGGTACGTCACCGCGGTGCTCGCCGTCGTCCTCGCGCTGCTGGTCTGCGTGGCACTCGCCCGGGCCGTCGCCGCCGCCAACGTACGGCTGCTGACCAGCAGGAAGGGGCGCGATCTCGCGGTGCTCAGCGGTCTGGTGATCGCCGTCGGGGCACAGCTCGTCAACTTCGGCGCACAGCGCCTGGGTTCGGCCGGCCTCGGGTCGTTGCGGCCGGTCGCGGACGTGCTGTCCTGGGTGCCGCCCGCCTCCGCTGTGGGCGCGGTGCACGCGGCGAGCGAGGGTTCGTACGGCGGGGCCGGCGGCCGGCTGCTGCTGTCGCTGGCCGCGCTGGCGCTGCTGCTGGCCGTGTGGGCGCGGAGCCTGAACCGGCTGATGACCGCACCGGACGGATCCACCCTGCAGGCCCCGGACGCGAGCACTGGCGACCGCGCCGGCTCGGGCGGGCTCGGGCGGCTGCTGCCGGGCGGGCGCACGGGCACCGTCATGGAGCGCGCCCTGCGCTACGTCTGGCGCGACCCGAAGACCAAGGCGGCGTGGGTGACCTCGCTGGCCATCGGGCTGATCGTGCCGGTCTTCAACGCCGTCCAGGGCACCGGTTCGATCTACTTCGCGTGCTTCGCCGCCGGAATGCTCGGCATCCAGATGTACAACCAGTTCGGCCAGGACACCTCCGCCTTCTGGATGGTGGCCATGACGATCTCCACACCCCGCGACGCCTACGCCGAGCTGCGCGGACGGGCCCTGGCCCTGCTGGTGATCACCCTGCCGTACGCCGCGCTCGTCACCGTGCTGACCACCGCGCTGCTGGGCGCCTGGGACCGGCTGCCGGAGGTGCTCGGCCTGTCCCTGGCCCTGCTCGGGGCCATGCTGGCGACCGGCGCCTGGACCTCGGCCGGCTTCCCGTACTCCATCCCGCAGGAGGGCCACAAGAACGTGGCGCCCGGGCAGGCCGGACTCGCCTGGATCTCCGTCTTCGGCGGCATGGTCGCGTCCGCCCTGCTCTGCTCCCCCGTCATCGCGGCGACGATCTGGCTGAACGTCAGCGCGGGCGGGGACGCGTGGACCTGGGTGCTGCTGCCGCTGGGGGCGGCGTACGGGGCGGGTGTCGCCCTCGGGGGCCTGCGGCTGGCCGCACCGCGCACGGCGGCCCGTCTGCCGGAGATCCTGACGGCGGTGAGCAAGGGCTGAGGCGAGGCGGTCAGACCGCCGCGAGGCGCTCCAGGAAGGGTTCGACGGCAGCCCGCCAGGCCGCCGGCTGGTCGTAGTGGACGAGGTGGCCGGCGTCGGCGACCTCCGCGTACTCGCCGAGCGGCAGCACCCGCACCATCTCCTGCGCCTCGGCCCGCCCCAGCTCCCCGTCCAGCCCCCGCACCACGAGCGTCGGGCAGCGCACCTGGGCCAGTTCCTCCCAGTGGGCGTCGTACACCCAGCTCTCCCGGGTGCGGAGCATCTGGTCCGACTCGAAGACGGGGCGCCAGCCGTCGGCGGACTCGTGCATCACCTCGGCGTAGAACTCGCCGCGCGAGGGGTTGGGCCGCTCCACCCAGGGGTCGTCCTCGCCGAACCACTTGCGGACGTCGGCCAGGGTGGCGAAGGGGACGGGCCAGGAGCGGAACCACTCGGCCCACTCCCGCTGCGAGGCCGCGCCGAGCGCGGAGGCCCGCATGTCGCAGACGACCAGGCCGCGCACCAGGTCCGGGCGCCTGGCGGCGAGCTGCCAGGCGGTCAGGGCGCCCATCGCGTGGCCGATGAGGACGGCGGGGCCCAGACCGAGCTGTTCCAGGGCGGCCTCGGCGTCGTCGACGTAGGCCTCCCGGCCGTAGGCGGCCTGCGGGTGCTTGTCGCTGCGCCCGTGACCGCGCTGGTCCAGGGCGACCGCGCGGTGGCGCTCGGCGAGCCAGCGGGCGGTGGGCGCCCAGTGGGAGGCGCGGCCCATCAGGCCGTGCAGTAACAGCACCCCCGGAGCGCGGGGATCCGCCTCCGGTTTCGGAGGATCGGCATACTCCCAGGCGGTCAGGCGCACCCCGCCCGTTCCCATCACGTCGATACGCCGTGCCATCGGCCTGGTACCCCCCAGCTCCGCCTGCCTCGTACCGGTGTACTGCCGTTCTCGCCGTCCGTCGGTCCTGCCGCCGCAGGCTATCGAATGCTCTTTCGAAAATAGTGCCTCTGCGAGCAACACCCCTCATTCGAGTGACGCCCTCCGAGGAATGATCGCCGCCGCCGAGGGGATCTTTCTGGCGGGAGGCGGACCACTCGGGGAAAAGCGGTCCGAGGGGATTGACCCTGAGAGCTCGGGGCTCCGGGTCAACAAGGGGAGGACGGGCCCCGGCGCCGACAGGCGCCGGGGCCCTCCCACGTCAGCGCTTGGCGACGAACACGTGCGAGGCGACGTCCGCCTCCAGCTCGGCCGCCTCACCACCGCTGCCGACGAGCACACCGCCCGCCGACTCCGTCACGCTCACCACCGAACCGGGCTGCACGCCCGCCCGGCGCAGCGTGTACATGAGCTGCGCGTCCGTCTGGATCGGCTCGCCGATGCGCCGGACCACGACCGTCTTGCCGTCCGTGCCCGCGTCCAGGTCGGCCAGCGACACCATGCCCTCGTCCAGGAACGGGTCGGCCCCGTCCTTCTCGCCCAGCTCCTCCAGACCCGGGATCGGGTTGCCGTACGGCGACTCGGTGGGGTGCCGCAGCAGCTCCAGCACCCGGCGCTCCACCGCCTCGCTCATCACGTGCTCCCAGCGGCACGCCTCCGCGTGCACCTGCTCCCACTCCAGGCCGATCACGTCGACGAGGAGACACTCCGCGAGCCGGTGCTTGCGCATCACGCGCGTGGCCAGCCGGCGCCCCTCCTCGGTGAGCTCCAGGTGGCGGTCGCTGGCCACGGACACCAGACCGTCGCGTTCCATGCGGGCCACGGTCTGGCTCACCGTCGGCCCGCTCTGGTCCAGCCGCTCCGCGATGCGGGCGCGCATGGGGACTACGCCTTCCTCTTCGAGCTCGAGGATGGTTCGGAGATACATCTCCGTGGTGTCGATCAGTCCGGACATACGTGCCCCTCGATTACCTCTGCCGGAACCTCGCCCGGCGCGTGCGCTGGCCCTGACCTCAATTCTGCCGGATACCACCGACAACCGTCCCGCACCGACCGGACGAACAGGCCCCCTGCGGCCGCGGACGGGCGTACCGCCGGGCGGGAAACCGGCCCTCCGCCCCCGCCGTATTGACACCGCACTGGTCCAGACCGCACCGTGATCCGCGACACAGACGCTGCGAAGGGGCACCGCATGAGCGACGGCACACCCGCCGACCTGTTCTTCGACGCCGCCATCGGCCTGCTGCAACGAGTCCGCGAGGAGGAGTCCGGGGCGATCACCGCCGCGGCCGCCCTGCTCGCCGACACCGTCGCGTCCGGCGGCCGCCTGTTCGCGTTCGGCGCCGGCCACTCCTCGCTGGCCGCCCAGGACGTCGTCTACCGGGCCGGCGGCCTCGCGCTCATGAACCTGCTCGCCGTCCCCGGGGTCGTCGGCGTCGACGTCACGCCGGCGACCCTCGGCTCCGCCCTCGAACGCGTCGACGGACTCGCGAGCGCAGTCCTGGACACCTCCCCCCTCCGCGCCGGCGACGCCCTCGTGATCATCTCCCTGTCCGGCCGCAACGCCCTGCCCGTGGAGATGGCCCAGGGCGCACGCGCCCGCGGCGTCAAGGTCATCGGCGTCACCTCGGTCGCGTACGCCTCGGAGACCGCCTCCCGGCACTCCTCCGGCACCTTCCTCAAGGACCACTGCGACATCGTCCTGGACTCGAAGATCACGGTCGGCGACGCGGAACTCACCCTCGACACCATCCCCGCGCCCTTCGCCCCGGCCTCGACCGTGGTCACCACCGCCCTGATGCAGGCCGTCGTCGCCACCACCGCGGCCGACCTCGCCGACCGCGGCATCGAGCCCCCGCTGCTGCGCTCCGGCAACGTCGACGGCGGCCACGACTGGAACGCCCGCGTCATGACCGAGTACGGCGACCGCATCTTCTACCGGCACTGACACCCGGGCGCCGGACTACTCCCCCGCACCCCGCGCCCGCAGCGCCTCCGCCAGGTCCAGCGCCGCCCCCACCCGCACCGCCACGTCCTCCGCGTAGGCCGCGTCCGCCCGCTCGAAGCGGCTCCGGCCGGCCCCGCGCAGGAAGGTGACCACGCCCAGCGTCCGGCCCCGGCTGCGCAGCACCGCGCACAACGCGTGCACCGCGTCGCCGGGCCACTGCCGGGCCAGTGCCCAGTCCCGCGCCCGCTCCGCCGACACCGACCCGGCGTCCGCGCGCACCGTGCCCGCCCGCTCCACGCACTGCAGCGCCGGATGCCCCGGCTCGTAGCGCAGCGGCAGCCCGGCCGCGCCCGTGACCAGACTCGGCCCCGGCGCCCCGGCGGGCGACGCGGCGAGCCGCACCAGCCGGACCGGAGCCGGTTCGTCGCCATCCGCGCGCGGCGCGCCGGCGAGACGGTCGAGCAGCGCGTGGTCCGCGAAACCCGCGAGCGCGAAGTCCAGGTGGACGGTGGCCGCCTCCGCCGGGTCCTCGCACTCCGCGGCGGCCCGCGCGGCCCGGTGCAACTGGTTGCCGCGGAAGCGCAGCAGCGACGCCTCCTGCTCCCCCTGCCTGGCCTCGGTGACGTCCTGGAAGAGCCAGCCCACACCGAGCGGCACCGGCTCCTCCGCCAGCGGCGAGGCCAGCCGCACGAACCCGCTGCGCCAGCAGCGCCGCCGCTCGCCCTCGGCCCCGCGCACCGCCACCCACATCTCGGCGGGCGCGGGCGGCGCGCCCTCGGCCAGCACATGGGTGAGCGCGCTCTCCAACTCCTCCGCCCCCTGCGCGAGCAGCTCGCCCAGCGGCCGCCCCAGCGCCGACATGCGCCCGACGCCAAGGGCCCGCGCGGCGTGCCCGTTGACCACGGCCGGCCGCAGATCGGCGTCCACCAGGACCACGCCCCAGGCAGCGTCCTCGAACAGCGCCTCGCTCAGCGCGATCGACCGCTCCAGATCGATCTGCGTGTGCACCTCGCTGAAGGCGCAGTACACCCCCGCAGGCTTCCCGTCCGGGCCGCGCACGGCGGCCGACTGCGTCCGCACCAGCACCCGCCCGCCGTCCTTCGTGACCAGCGCGAACTCGTTCACCTGCCGGCCGGGCGCGTGCATGGCCGACATCAGCCGCTCCTGCACCTCCTCGGCGTCCGCGCTGCGCACCGCCCAGCCGGCGAACCCGTGCCGGCCGACCGCCTCGGCCACCGTCCAGCCCAGGATGCGCTCCGCCTCGCGGTTCCAGTGCGTCACCACCCCGTCGGCGTCGAGCGCGCACAGGGCCGCGTCCATGCCGTCCAGCAGCGCGGCGAGCAGGTCGGAGCCGCCGGACTCCTCAGGACAGTCCGTACCGTCCGGCCCGTGCGGGCCGCCCCGCTCGGGCTCGTCGGGACCCAGCTCGTCGGTGGTCCCACTCCGCCGGGAAGCACTCACCTGGACCCCCTGGACGCTGCGCCCGCGCACGCGCACGCACGGCGCTCGGTTCGCTCATTGGCCTTCATTCAACTCGAACGTGACGCAGCCCACATCCTGTTCCCGCAAGATTGCCGCAATCATTGCCCGTCCGGCGCCGTGAGCCGCAGGTCGACCCACTCGTCGGCCTCCCCGTCGAGCACGTACCGGTCGATCTCCACGAACCCGCGCCGCCCGGCGAACCGCAGCCCGTCCTCGTTCGCCGCCAGCACGCACGTCTCGACCGTCCGGGCCCCCAGCCCACGCGCGTGCGCGAGCCCGTCGCCGTAGATCACCGCACCGAACCCCCGCCGCCTGAACCCGGGCAGCACCCGCGCGATCACGGTCGCCACCGCCCCGTCCCCGGCCGGCGGCCGGACGGTGGAACACCCCACCAGTTCCTCCCCGAGATAGGCGTTCACCAGCCGGTACCGCCCGACCCGCGCCCGCGCGTCCGCCAGGGACATCGCCGCGGGCGGCACCACCACGTTGTGCACGTGCCGCCACTGCTCGAGCATGCGGTCGGCCCGGACGGCTTCCATACGGAGATCAGTCATGGCGGCACCTTTACCATCGACGCCGCTCACGCGTTCGGAAAAGCCTGCTCTTTCGTGATTCCGGGCGACGTCGATCCGGGCTACAGCCTCCGGGTGGAGGAGCTGTCGTCGTACGAAAAAACAGTTGAAGCCGCACGAGACGGTTCTTAGGCTGACGCGTACGTGAGAAAGGAGGTGATCGGGTAAATGAGTGAAACCCGGACGCGCGAGGTGGCTGCGGGCTAGCGGCCTGCCACCACACGATGTGCGGTGCCGGACCAGCGTGTGCGAGACACACGCAGCCGGCCGAATCCAACGCAGTCACCCGACCCGCGAGCTCGCCGGTACGTCCGGCCGGCTTCGCCGCCGTCAGGCGGTGGAACCGAGCTCGCGGGTCGTCTGCGTTCTCGGGGCCGGGATCACGGGCTGAGGCGTTCCAGGGTCCAGGTGCCGTCGGGGCGGCGGGTGTAGCGCAGGCGGTCGTGGAGGCGGTTCTCGCGGCCCTGCCAGAACTCGACCGTCTCGGGGGCGATCCGGAAGCCGCCCCAGTGCGGCGGGACCGGGATCTCCTCGTCCTCCGGGTGGCGCGCCTCCAGCTCGGCGTAGGCCGCTTCGAGTTCGGCGCGGGAGCCGATCACGGAGGACTGGGCGCTGGCCCAGGCGCCCAGCCGGGAGCCGCGCGGGCGGGTGCGGAAGTAGGCGGCGGTCTCCTCGCGGCCGGTGCGGCGGGCGACGCCGGTGACGATGACCTGGCGGGCGATCGGGTGCCAGGGGAAGAGCAGCGAGACGTAGGGGCTGGCGGCGAGTTCGCGGGCCTTGCGGGAGTCGTAGTTGGTGTAGAAGACGAAGCCGTCGGTGTCGAACTGCTTCATGAGGACCGTGCGGGAGCTGGGGCGGCCGGCCGCGTCCGCGGTGGAGACGACCATCGCGTTGGGTTCGTAGAGGCTGCCGTGCAGGGCCGCCCGTGCGGCGTCCTCGAACCAGCCGGTGAACTGGTCCATCGGGTGCGCGGGGCAGTCCGCCTCGTAGAGGCCCGCGGCCCGGTACTGCTTGCGCATGGCGGCAGGGTCCAGCAGCGGGTCGGGGGTGGGTTCGCGGTCGGTCACGCGGTCATCCTGCCGTATCGAACGCCCGTGGCACTGAGTGTCGCGTGGGCTCCCCAACTGTGGCACTGGGGGTTATGGTGCAGGTTCCGCCGCGGTTTGGGTGACCACCGGCCGATCGGGGCATCACCGGGGTGACCGCCGCCGACATTCACTAGGAGCCGCCTGATGTCCGACTTCGTACCCGGACTCGAAGGGGTCGTAGCGTTCGAGACGGAGATCGCCGAACCCGACAAGGAAGGCGGTGCCCTGCGGTACCGGGGCGTCGACATCGAGGACCTGGTGGGGCACGTCTCCTTCGGGAACGTGTGGGGTCTGCTGGTCGACGGCGCCTTCAACCCCGGCCTGCCGCCGGCCGAGCCGTTCCCGATCCCGGTGCACTCCGGTGACATCCGGGTGGACGTGCAGTCGGCGCTGGCCATGCTGGCCCCGGTCTGGGGTCTGAAACCGCTGCTGGACATCGACGTGGAGCAGGCGCGGGACGACCTGGCGCGGGCCGCGGTCATGGCGCTGTCGTACGTGGCGCAGTCGGCGCGCGGGCAGGGGCTGCCGATGGTGCCGCAGCAGGAGATCGACAAGGCGGGCTCGGTGGTCGAGCGGTTCATGATCCGCTGGCGCGGCGAGCCGGACCCGAAGCACGTGGCCGCCGTGGACGCCTACTGGACCTCGGCCGCCGAGCACGGCATGAACGCCTCCACCTTCACCGCCCGGGTCATCGCCTCCACGGGCGCGGACGTCGCGGCCGCGCTGTCGGGCGCGGTCGGTGCGATGTCGGGGCCGCTGCACGGCGGCGCGCCCTCGCGGGTGCTCGGGATGATCGAGGAGATCGAGCGCACCGGGGACGCGGCGGGGTACGTCAAGCAGGCCCTGGACCGCGGTGAGCGGCTGATGGGCTTCGGTCACCGGGTGTACCGGGCCGAGGACCCGCGCGCGCGGGTGCTGCGGCGTACGGCGCGGGAGCTCGGGGCGCCGAGGTTCGAGATCGCGGAGGCGCTGGAGAAGGCCGCGCTGGAGGAGCTGCACAACCGGCGGCCGGACCGGGTGCTGGCGACCAACGTGGAGTTCTGGGCGGCGATCATGCTGGACTTCGCCGAGGTGCCGGCGCACATGTTCACGTCGATGTTCACGTGTGCGCGGACGGCCGGGTGGTCGGCGCACATCCTGGAGCAGAAGCGGACGGGGCGGCTGGTGCGGCCTTCGGCGAAGTACGTGGGGCCGGGGCCGCGCAGCCCGCGGGACATCGAGGGGTACGCGGACATCGCCAGCTGAGGGCGGCGCTGGGCGGCGGCCAGGGCGCTGCCAGGGCGGCGGCCGGGGGGAAGCTGGGCGGCGCCCGGGGTGCGGGTGCGCGGCCGGTGGCCGATCCGGTCGATGGGCCGTGGGGGCCGGCCACGGGTCGTCGCACGTCGTGCGGCCCGTCCCAGGCCCCCGCGGTCGGCCCAGCCGCGACTCCCCCAGCGCGCCCGCCCGCGGCTCACGTCGGGTCAGGCCGGGGTGAGCAGGTCCGCGTGGTGTCGTGCGGCCGCCAGCGGGTGGGCCCTGAGCTTGCCCTTCAGCTCGTTGTAGCCGTACTCGGCGTACAGCGGGTTGGCCGGGTCGGTGGTGATGCCGGGGGCCGTGGCGGCGTGCGGGAAGGGCAGCGGCTCGATCCGGGCGTCCAGGCGGGGGTTGTAGAAGAACGGGACGGAGAAGCGTTCCGTCGCGCCGGCCGGGCTCACCACGCGGTGGTTGGTGGCGAGCAGGTAGCCGTTGGTCGCGACCTCGAGGAGTTCGCCGAGGTTGACGACGAAGGCGCCCTCGATCGGCGGTACGTCGTGGAAGCGGCCGTCCTCGCGCTGGACCTGGAGGCCGCCGACGGTGTCCTGCAGGAGCAGGGTGAGGAAGCCGTAGTCCTTGTGGGCGCCGACGCCCTGGTCGGTGCCGTCGCCGGCGCTGCCGGGGTAGCGGACGAGCTTGAGGTGCGGGTGGGCGTGCTCGCCGAAGACGGGGTCGTAGAAGCCGGCGGGGGCGCCGATGGCGGTCAGGAGTTCGCGCAGCAGGCGCTGGGCGACGGAGCTGAGGGTGTCGATCCAGGCGAGGGCGGCGGTGCGCAGTCCGGGGAGGGCGGCCGGCCACTGGTTGGGGCCCTGCAGCCACCAGTACGGGGGCTCGCCGGGGCCGGGTACGCGGGCGGGGCGCTCGGCGCCTATGTCGAGCTGGTCGCGCCAGTCGCGGGCGCCGGCGGTGTGTTCGTCGCCGGTGCGGGTGTAGCCGCGGAAGTGCGGGGAGCCGACGTTGTCGAGGGCGAGCCGGTCGGCCTCGGGGAGGTCGAAGAAGGCGCGCATGGCGGTGAGCAGCGCGTCGGTCTCGGCCCGGGTCACGCCGTGTCCGACGAGCTGGAAGAAGCCGACGTCGTGGGCGGCGCTGTGCAGCTGGGCGTGGAGCATGGCCCGGGCCTGGGGTCCGCGGTCGGCGGCCGACAGGTCGATGATCGGGAGCTGGGCGTACGACGGGTTCGTCGCGGTGTGCGTCGTCATGGGGTGCGTCCGCTGGGTGTACGGGGCGCGGGCGGCCGCCGAGGGGTGTGGGCGGCCCCCGGGTGCCGGAAGAGGGAGAAGAGCGAGGAGGGGGCTGGATCAGGCGGAGAAGCGCCGACAGCCCGTGCTCGTGACGCGCACGTAGTCCACGTGGCGGCGTCGGACGAGCATCGGAAGCATGGAGCAAGGGTACTGCGGGTCTCCGCCCGCGGGTGTGACCCGCTTCACCGGCGCGGAATCCGCCCGGAGTCCGCCCGGGGGCGCGCCGGCCGCGGCTCAGTCCAGGGCCGTGTCCACGAGTGCCGCCCACTGGGCGACCACGCGCTCGCGGCGGGCGGTGTCGTCGGTGAGGAGGTTGGCGAGGCCGAGGCCGCGGGCCATGTCGAGCAGGCCCTGCACGGTTTCCCGGACGCCGGGGCGGGACTCGTCGGCGCCGAGGAGTTCGACGGCGATGCGGTGGGACTCGCGGCCGACGCGGGCTTCGAGTTCGGTCACGCGCGCGCGGAGCTGTTCCTCGTCGCTGGCGGCGACCCACAGGTGCAGGGCGGCGCGGAAGAGCGGGCCGGTGTAGAGGCCGACGACGGCGGAGACGACGGCGCGGCGGTCGGCGGGGCCGTCCGGGAAGAGTTCGCGCAGGGCGGTGGAGCGTTGCTCGGCGACGTACTCGACGGCGGCCGTGAACAGGTCCTCACGGGTCGGGAAGTGGTGCTGGGCGGCGCCCCGGGAGACGCCGGCGCGTTCGGCGACGGCCGTGACCGTGGAGCCCGCCCAGCCGTGTTCGGCGAGGCAGGCCACGGCGGCTTCCAGGAGCCGCTGCCGGGTGGCCCGGCTGCGGTCCTGCTTGGGTACGCGGTCGCGTTCCGCCGTACTCACACCACCCATGCCGCATCCCGTCTTTCCAGGAAGGCCGTCATCCCCTCCCGGGCCTCGGGCGTGGCGAACAGCCGGGCCGAGAGCGCGGTCAGGGCGGCCGCGTCCCGGTCGAAGGTCTCCAGCACCCTAGCCGTGAGCAGCCGTTTCGTCTCGGCCAGGGCCTGGGGCGAGGAGCGGCGCAGGCCGTCGAGGACGGGGGCGAGTGCCTCGTCGACGTCGTCGGCGGCCACGGTGAGCAGGCCGAGGCGCACGGCTTCGGCGGGGTCGAAGCGTTCGCCGGTGAGGTAGTGGCGGGCCAGGGCGCGCGGGTCGGCGCGGGGTATGACGGGCAGGGAGATCACCGCCGGCGCGACGCCGATGCGGACCTCGGTGAAGGCGAAGGTGGCGGTGGTGGCGGCGGCGGTGATGTCGCAGGCGGCGAGGAGGCCGAGGCCGCCGGCCCGGACGTGTCCGGTGACCCGGGCGACGACGGGCTTGGGCAGCTCCACGATCTGCCGCAGCAGGCCGACCAAGGCGTCCGGGTGGGGAGGGTCGCGCAGGTCGGCCCCGGCGCAGAAGGTGGTGCCGGTGTGGGTGAGGACGACGGCGCGTACGCCGGGGTCCCCGGCGCAGTCGGCGAGGGCGTGGGCGAGGGCGTCCACGAGGGCGGCGGAGAGCGCGTTGCGGGTCTCGGCGGCGTCGAGGCTGAGGGTTTCGACGCCGCGCGCGCGTGTGCGTGAGACGGGGGTGCTCAAGGGTGCTCCCGGAGCTGTCGGCGGAGGATCTTCCCGGAGGCCGCGCGGGGCACGGTGTCGACGAAGGTGACGCGGCGGACGCGTTTGTAGGGGGCGACGCGTTCGGCGACGTGCAGCATGACCTCGTTCGCGCCGAGGCCTGCGGCGGCGGGCTGGCGGACGACGAAGGCGTGCGGGATCTCGTTGCCGTCGTCGTCCCGGGCGCCGACGACGGCGGCGTCGGCGATGCCGGGGTGGGTGAGCAGCAGCGCCTCGAGTTCGGCCGGGGCCACCTGGAAGCCCTTGTACTTGATGAGTTCCTTCACCCGGTCGACGACGAAGAGCCAGCCGTCGCCGTCGACGTGCCCGACGTCTCCGGTGTGCAGCCAGCCGTCGGGGTCGATCATGGCGGCGGTGGCGTCGGGGCGGCCGAGGTAGCCCTTCATCACCTGGGGGCCGCGGATCAGGATCTCGCCGGGTTCGCCGGTGCCGAGGTCCTTGCCCGGGTCGTCGAGGGAGACGATGCGCATCTCGGTGCCGGCGACGAGCCGGCCGACGGTGCCGGGAGGCGCGTGGTGCAGGGCGTCGAGGGGGACGACGTGGGTGCCGGGCGAGAGTTCGGTCATGCCATAGGCCTGGCCGATCGGGGGCAGGCCGAGGCGTCCGGCGCAGGCGGCGGCGAGTCGCGCGTCGAGGGGGGCGGCGGCGCTGATGACGTACTTCAGGGAGGAGAGGTCGTAGCGGGCGACCGCCGGGTGCTTGGCGAGGGCGAGGACGATCGGTGGGGCGACGTACAGGCCGGTGATGCGGTGGGTCTCGATGGCGGCGAGGAAGGTCTCGAGGTCGAAGCGGGGCAGGACGACGACGGTGGCGCCCTTGCGCAGGGGGGCGTTCATCAGGGCGGTGAGGCCGTAGATGTGGAAGAACGGCAGCACGGCGAGGATGCGGTCGCCGGGTCCGGCCGGGACGGCGGGGTCGAGCTGGGCGAGGTTGGTGGCGATCTGCCGGTGGGTGAGCATCACGCCCTTGGGGACGCCGGTGGTGCCGGAGGAGTACGGCAGGGCGGCGATGTCCTCGGCCGGGTCGATGGCCGTCTCGGGTTCGGGGGCGGTGGTGGCGAGCATGTCGATGAGCGAGCGGTGTCCGGGTGCGCTGTCGCAGACGAATATCTCCCGGACTCCGCCCGCTAGTTCGGCGGCGCGGCGGGCGGACTCCAGCAGCGGTGAGACGGTGACGATCCAGCGGGCGGCGCAGTCGGAGAGCTGTTTGGCGAACTCCTCGGGGGTGGCGAGCGGGTGCACCGTGGTGACGGAGGCGCCCGCGCGCGTGGCCGCGTAGAAGGCGGTCGGGAAGGCGATCGTGTTGGGGCTGTGCAGGGCGAGGACGTCGCCCTTGCGCAGGCCGGCTTCGGCTAGGGCGGCGGCGAGCCTGCGGTGGAACCGGTCCACTTGCTCGTACGTGAGGGTGGTGCCGTCCGTGCCGTCGATGAGGGCCGGGTGGTCGCCGTAGCCGGCTGCGGGACCCAGGACGGCGTCGTGGATGGGCAGTTCTACGGGCGGGACGTCTGCGTACTCGCTGCGGAACACGGTTCCTCCAAGCGGCCGTCGCTGCGGCCTAGTACGACTTGGGCAGGCCGAGGGTCTGGTGGGAGACGTAGTTGAGAATCATCTCCCGGCTCACCGGTGCTATACGGGACACGCGCGAGGCCGTTATCAGCGAGGCGAGGCCGAACTCGCGGGTGAGGCCGTTGCCGCCGAGGGTGTGCACGGCCTGGTCGACGGCCTTCACGCAGGCTTCGGCGGCCGCGTACTTGGCCATGTTGGCCGCCTCGCCCGCGCCGATGTCGTCGCCGGCGTCGTAGAGGTGGGCCGCCTTCTGCATCATGAGCCGGGCCAGTTCCAGGTCGATGTGCGCCTGGGCGAGGGGGTGCGCGATGGCCTGGTGGGCGCCGATGGGCGTCTTCCAGACGGTGCGTTCGCGGGCGTACTCGACCGCCCTGGCCAGGGCGTAGCGGCCCATGCCGATGCTGAACGCGGCGGTCATGATCCGCTCGGGGTTGAGTCCGGCGAAGAGCTGCAGCAGACCGGCGTCCTCTCCCCCACTGCCGAAAGCGTGGGAGGGGCCCCCACCGACCAACGCGTCCGCGGGCAGCCGTACGTCGTCCAGGACGAGCTCGAACTGTTTCTCGGCGGCGTTGAGTTCCATCTCGATGGGGTGCCGCCGGAAGCCGTCGGCGTCCGTGGGGACGATGAACAGGCAGGGCTTGAGGCGTCCGGTGCGGGCGTCCTCGGTGCGGCCGACGATCAGCACGGCGTCGGCCATGTCGACGCCGGAGATGAAGACCTTGCGGCCGGTGAGGAGCCAGTCGGCGCCGTCCTTGCGGGCCGTGGTGGTGATGCGGTGGGAGTTGGAGCCGGCGTCGGGTTCGGTGATGCCGAAGGCCATGAGGCGGGTGCCGTCGGCGAGGCCGGGGAGCCAGGTCCGCTTCTGCTCCTCGGTGCCGAAGCGGGAGATCACCGTGCCGCAGATGGCCGGGGAGACGACGAGCATGAGGAGCGGGCAGCCGGCCGCGCCCAGTTCCTCCAGGACGATGGAGAGTTCGGTGATGCCGCCGCCTCCGCCGCCGTGCTCCTCGGGGAGGTTGACGCCGAGGTAGCCGAGTTTTCCGGCCTCCGCCCAGAGTTCGGTGGGGTGACGGCCCTCGGCGAGGGTCCGGGCGACGTAGTCGCGGCCGTAGCGTCCGCCGAGGGCGGCCACCGCGGCGCGCAGTGCCTTGTGCTCGTCGGACTCGATGAGGGTGCTCATGGTGTCTCCCGGAGTTCTTGTACGACCGCCAGCAGCGTTCCTGGTTCGACCTGCCGGCCCGTCGTGGCGTGCAGGGCGGTGAGCGTGCCCGTGACGGGCGCCGAGATCTGGTGCTGCATCTTCATCGCCTCCAGCCAGATCAGCGGCTGGCCGGCCCGTACCGTGGCGCCCTCGGTCAGTCCTTCGGCGACGCGGACGACCGTGCCCGGCATCGGGGCGAGCAGGGAGCCGGGCGTGACCTGGGCGGCCGGGTCGGGGAAGCGGGGCAGTTCGGTGAGGGTGGTGGAGTTCACGTACACCCGGTCCGTGCCGTACCGCGACACCTCGTACCGGCGCTGGACGCCGTCCGCTTCGAGGACGACGAGGCGCGCGTCGGCGTGCACCACCCGGACCCCGTCGGCGGTGAGGCCCTGCCGGGTGTGCCGGTAGTGGACCTCGTGCTCCTCGCCGGCCGTCTCGTACCGCCTGGTCTGCGGCTGGGAGGGAACGTTGCGCCAGCCGCCGAAGCGGGAGCGGCCGTGGGCGCCGGCCAGGGCGGCGGCGAGGGGGGCGTGCGGGTCGGCGGCCGGGGCGGTCAGGGCGGCGAGGTGGCGGTCGTAGAAGCCGGTGTCCATGCGGCCGGCGGTGAACTCGGGGTGGCGCAGGGAGTTCAGCAGCAGGTCCCGGTTGGTGACCGGGCCGTGCAGCGCGGTGCGTTCCAGTGCGCCCGCGAGCTTCCGGACCGCCTCAGCGCGCGTGGGGGCGTGGGCGACGACCTTGGCGAGCATCGGGTCGTAGTGGACGCCGATGGTGTCGCCGTCGCTGTAGCCGGTGTCCAGGCGGACCCCGTCGGGCACGGCGAGACGGTGCAGGGTGCCGGTCTGGGGGGCCCAGCCGCGGGCCGGGTCCTCGGCGTACAGGCGTGCTTCGACGGCGTGGCCGCGCGCCTGCGGCGGCTCGCTCGCCAGCGGGTGGCCCTCCGCGACGCGGATCTGTTCCGCCACCAGGTCGAGGCCGAACACCGCCTCGGTGACGGGGTGCTCCACCTGGAGGCGGGTGTTCATCTCCAGGAAGTGCGCGCGGCCGTCGGCGACCAGGAACTCCACGGTGCCCGCGCCGACGTAGGACACCGCGCGCGCGGCGCGCACCGCGAGCGTGCGCAGCTCGTCCTGGAGCCCCGCGGTCAGGCCGGGCGCCGGGGCCTCCTCGATCACCTTCTGGTGGCGGCGCTGGAGGGAGCAGTCGCGGGTGCCGAGCGTCCACACCGTGCCGTGGGTGTCGGCGAGGATCTGCACCTCGACGTGGCGGCCGCGTTCGAGGTAGGGCTCGGTGAAGACCTCGCCGTCGCCGAAGGCGCTCGCGGCCTCGGCGCGCGCGCCCTCCAGCGCGTCCGGCAGGTCCGCCAGGCGGCGCACGATCCGCATCCCGCGCCCGCCGCCGCCGGCGGCGGCCTTCACCAGCACGGGCAGGTCGGCCTCGGTCACCTCGCCCAGGGGGGCGATGTCCATCAGCTCCTTGGCGCGCGTCTTGGACGCCATCGCCTCGATCGCCTCCGGGGGCGGGCCGATCCAGACGAGTCCGGCGTCGAGGACCGCCCGGGCGAACTCCGCGTTCTCGGAGAGGAACCCGTAACCGGGGTGGACGGCGTCGGCGCCGGCGGCCAGGGCCGCCTTGACGACGAGGTCGCCGCGCAGGTAGGTGTCGGCGGGCGTCGCGCCCGGCAGCCGTACGGCGGTGTCGGCCACGCGCGCGTGGAGCGCGCCGGCGTCCGCGTCCGAGTGCACCGCGACCGTGCGGATGCCCAGTTCACCGCAGGTGCGGAAGATCCGGCAGGCGATCTCGCCGCGGTTGGCGGCCAGCAGAGTCGAAATCATGAGCCTCACATCCGGAAGACGCCGAAGCCGCCGCGCGCGCCCTCGAAGGGGGCGGTGTGGATGGCTGACAGGCACAGGCCGAGGACGGTGCGGGTGTCGCGCGGGTCGATGACGCCGTCGTCGTACAGCCGCCCGGACAGGAACATCGGCAGCGACTCGGACTCGATCTGCTGCTCCACCATGGCGCGCAGCGCGGCGTCCGCGTCGTCGTCGTACGGCTGTCCCTTGGCGGCCGCCGACTGCCGGGCGACGATGGACAGCACGCCCGCCAGCTGCTGCGGGCCCATGACGGCCGACTTGGCGCTGGGCCAGGCGAACAGGAAGCGCGGGTCGTAGGCGCGGCCGCACATGCCGTAGTGCCCGGCGCCGTACGACGCGCCCATGAGGACGGACAGGTGGGGCACGCGGCTGTTGCTGACCGCGTTGATCATCATGGCGCCGTGCTTGATGATGCCGCCCTGCTCGTACTCCCTGCCGACCATGTAGCCGGTGGTGTTGTGCAGGAACAGCAGCGGGATGTCGCGCTGGTCGGCGAGCTGGATGAACTGGGCGGCCTTCTGCGACTCCGCGCTGAACAGCACGCCCTGGGCGTTGGCCAGGATGCCGACCGGGTAGCCGTGCAGCGCCGCCCAGCCGGTGGTCAGGCTGGTCCCGTACAGCGGCTTGAACTCGTCGAAGTCCGAGCCGTCGACGAGCCTGGCGATGACCTCGCGGGGGTCGAAGGGGGTCTTCAGGTCGCCGGGCACGATGCCCAGCAGCTCCTCTTCGTCGTACTTGGGCGGTTGCGCGAGGGGGGGATCGGGGTGGGCCTTGCGGTGGTTGAGGCGGGCGACGACCCGGCGGGCCTGCCGGAGCGCGTCCCGCTCGTCGACGGCGAAGTGGTCGGCGAGGCCGGACACGCGCGCGTGCATCTCCGCGCCGCCGAGCGACTCGTCGTCGCTCTCCTCGCCGGTGGCCATCTTCACCAGCGGCGGGCCGCCGAGGAACACCTTGGCGCGCTCCTTGACCATGATCACGTGGTCGGACATGCCGGGGACGTAGGCGCCGCCGGCGGTGGAGTTGCCGAAGACGACGGCGACGGTGGGGATGCCGGCCGCCGAGAGCCTGGTGAGGTCCCGGAAGATCGCGCCGCCGGGGATGAAGATCTCCTTCTGGGACGGCAGGTCGGCCCCGCCGGACTCCACCAGGCTGATGCAGGGCAGCCGGTTGGCGAGCGCGATGTCGTTGGCGCGCAGCGCCTTCTTCAGGCTCCACGGGTTGCTGGCGCCGCCGCGCACGGTCGGGTCGTTCGCGGTGATCAGGCACTCCACGCCCTCGACCACGCCGATGCCGGTGACCAGCGAGGCGCCCACCGCGTAGTCGCTGCCCCAGGCGGCGAGCGGGGACAGTTCCAGGAACGGGGTGTCGGGGTCGAGGAGCAGTTCGACGCGCTCCCGGGCGAGCAGTTTGCCGCGGTCGCGGTGGCGCCGGACGTACTTCTCGCCGCCGCCCGCGAGCGCCTTGGCGTGCTCGGTCTCCAGGTCGGCGAGCTTGGCGAGCATGGCCTCGCGGTTGGCCAGGTAGTCGGGGCCGCCGGTGTCGAGGGCGGAGGGCAGGACGGTCACAGCAGGGCCTCCGGGATGTCCAGGTGGCGGGAGCGCAGCCATTCGCCGAGGGCCTTGGCCTGCGGGTCGAAGCGGGCCTGCGCGGCGACGCCGGCGCCGAGGATGCCGGTCACGACGAAGTTGAGGGCGCGCAGGCCGGGCAGCACGTGCCGGGTGACGGGCAGGTCCCGGCTCTCGGGGATCAGCTCCCGGAACCGGTCGGCGGTCAGCTCGTGGGCGAGCCACCGCCAGGCCTCGTCCGAGCGCGCCCACACGCCCACGTTGGCGTCGCCGCCCTTGTCGCCGCTGCGGGCTCCGGCGACCAGGCCGAGCGGCGCCCGGCGGACCGGCCCGGGCGGCAGGGGTTCGGGCAGCGGTGGCTCCGGTACGGCGGCCGGCTCGGCCGTTTTCTGGGACGGTGGCACGGGGACGCGGCGGCCGTCGTGGAGGACGGCCACATGGTCGACGGCACCCTGGGGCACGTACACATCCTCGAAGACTCCATAGGGTGCGCCCTTTCCCGGTGGGGCGAGCACATGGAAGCCGGGGTAACTGCCGAGCGCGAGTTCCACGGCGGCGCCGCTCAGCGCCCGGCCCACGACGCGCTGGTCGGGGTCCCGGACGACCAGCCGCAGCAGGGCGCTCGCCGTCTCCTCGGTGTCCGCGTCGGCGCGGTCGGTGCGCACCAGGTCCCAGCGGACCTCCTGGGGAGGCGACTTGGCGAGCGCGTCCGTGAGCTGCGCGCGCACGAGGGCGGCCTTGGCCTCGACGTCGAGCCCGGTGAGGACGAAGGCGACCTCGTTGCGGAAGCCGCCGAGCCGGTTGAGCCCGACCTTCAGCGTCGGCGGCGGGGCCTCCCCGCGCACCCCCTCGATCCGCACCCGGTCCGGCCCGTCCTGGCTCAGCCGTACGGTGTCGAGCCGGGCGGTGACGTCCGGCCCGGCGTACCGGCCGCCGCCGGTCTCGTAGAGCAGCTGGGCGGTGACCGTGCCGACGTCGACGAACCCGCCGGTGCCGGGGTGCTTGGTGACGACGCTGCCGCCGTCGGCGTCGATCTCGGCGAGCGGGAATCCGGGACGGCGTACGTCGCCCTCCCCGAAGAAGGCGTAGTTGCCGCCGGTGGCCTGGGTCCCGCACTCCAGCACATGCCCGGCGACGACGGCGCCGGCGAGCCGGTCGTACTCCTCCGGCCGCCAGCCGAAGTGGGCGGCGGCGGGCCCGGTGACCAGCGCCGCGTCCGTCACCCGCCCGGTGACGACGATGTCCGCGCCCGCCCGCAGGCACTCGGCGATCCCGAAGCCGCCCAGGTAGGCGTGGGCGGCGAGGGCGCCGGGGTGGGCGGCGCCGAGATCGTCGCCCTCGACATGGGCGACCCGCGCCGGTGTGCCGAGCCGCTCGCTCAGCTCCCGTACCTGCCGGGCGAGTCCGGCCGGGTTGAGGCCACCGGCGTTGGTGACGATCCGCACCCCGCGCTCCAGGGCGAGGCCCAGGCAGTCCTCCAGCTGGCGCAGGAAGGTGCGGGCGTATCCGGCGGAGGGGTCCTTCAGGCGGTCGCGGCCGAGGATGAGCATGGTGAGTTCGGCGAGGTAGTCGCCGGTGAGGACGTCGACCTCGCCACCGGTGAGCATTTCGCGCAGCGCGTCGAAGCGGTCGCCGTAGAAGCCGGAGAAGTTGCCGACGCGCAGCGGGTTCACGGGGCTCACCGGGTGCCCTCCTTCGGCGGGCGGCCGGCGCCGGGCGGGCCGGCGAAGGCCTGGGCGATGCCGAGCCAGCGGTCGGCGTCCGGGCCCTCGGCGCGCAGGGCGAGGTCGGCGCGGTGGGCGCGCTGGGTGACGAGCAGGCAGAAGTCGAGCGCGGGCCCGGTGACACGCTGGGCGGCGTCCTCCGGCCCGTACGCCCACAGGTCACCGGAGGGCGCCCGCAGCTCGACGCGGAACTCCTCGGCGGGCGGGGTGAGTCCGTGGACCGTGTGGGCGAAGTCGCGGGTGCGCACCCCGAGTCGTGCCACGTGCCTGAGCCGGTCGGTGGGCGGGCGGACCGCGCCGAGGGCGTCGGCGATGTCCAGACCGTGGGCCCAGGTCTCCATGAGGCGGGCGGCGGCCATGGACGCGGCCGACATGGGCGGCCCGTACCAGGGGAACCGGCTGCCGGCCGGTGCGGCGCGCAGGGCCCGCTGGAGGGCGTCCCGTCCGGCGCGCCACCCCGCCAGCAGCTCGGCGCGCGGCAGCCGGGCGCCCTCCTCCGCGCCGTCGTCCACGAACGAGCCGGGAGCGGCCAGCGCCTTCTCCACCAGTGTCTGGAAGGCCCCGGCGTCGGTGACGGCCAGCAGGGCCGAGCGGTCGGTCCAGGCGAGGTGCGCGATCTGGTGGGCGACGGTCCAGCCGGGCGCGGGGGTGTCGGAGGCCCATTGCTTCGGGCTCAAGTCCGCGACCAGCGAATCGAGTTCGTCGTTCTCGGCACACAAGTCGTCGATGACGTGCGTCGGGTCGGCCATGAGGGGGAGCATGGCAGCGGGCCGAGAAACAATCAAGCACGCTTGCATGATTTTCCGCCGGGCCCGTGCTCGCGGAAAAGGCCGCGCGCCGCCCGCGCCCGCCCAGTAGCGTCGGGGCGTGGTCGATGAGGACGGGTACTTCGGGGAGTCCGTCGCGGCTTCGTACGACGAGTCGGTGGCGGAGATGTTCGAGGACGGGGTCGTCGGGCCCGCGGTCGGGCTGCTGGCGGAGCTGGCCGGTGACGGGCGGGCACTGGAGTTCGGGGTCGGGACCGGGCGGATCGCGCTGCCGCTGGCGCGGCGCGGGGTCGGCGTGCACGGCATCGACCTGTCCCGGGCGATGCTGGACCGGCTGCGGGCCAAGCCGGGCGGTGACGCGGTCGGGACGACGGTCGGGGACTTCGCGACGACGAAGGTGGACGGCGCCTTCCGGGTCGCCTATCTGGTCTTCAACACGATCATGAACCTGACCTCGCAGGACGCCCAGGTGGACTGCTTCCGCAACGCGGCCCGCCACCTGGAGCCCGGCGGCTGCTTCGTCATCGAGGTCGGGGTGCCGGATCTGCGCCGGCTGCCGCCCGGACAGAACGCGGTGCCCTTCCGCGTCGACGAGGGACGGCTGGGCTTCGACCTGTACGACGTCGCGACGCAGTCGGTCAGCTCGCACCATGTGCGGGTGGCGGACGGCCGGGGCACGTACCTGGCGGTCTCGTTCCGGTACGTGTGGCCCGCGGAGCTGGACCTGATGGCCCGGCTCGCGGGGCTGCGGCTGCGTTCGAGGTGGGACGGCTGGACGCGGGAGCCGTTCACGAGCGACAGCCGGCAGCACGTGTCGGTGTGGGAGAAGCCGGCCGGCTGAACTCCGGGCGCGGTGACCGCGCGACGGTCAGGCCTCGGGCGCCGGGGCCGGCGCCTTGCCGCGCCCGGCCTGGGTCCGTACCGCGCCGATGGTCGCCGCGATCACCAGGGCGATGGCGGCGGCCTGCGTGGCGGAGAGCGCCTGGCCGAGGATGAGGAAGCCCGCCGTGGCCGCGATGGCCGGCTCCAGGCTCATGAGGACGGCGAAGGTGTGGGCGGGCAGGCGGCGTAGCGCCAGGAGTTCGAGGGTGTAGGGCAGAACCGAGGAGAGCAGCGCCACCGCGGAGCCGAGGGCGACGGTGGTGGGGTTCAGCAGGCGGCTGCCGGCCTCGGCGATGCCGAGGGGGAGGAAGAGCAGGGCGGCCACCGCCATCGCCAGCGCCAGGCCGTCCGCCTGCGGGAAACGGCGGCCGGTGCGGGCGCTGAAGACTATGTAGGCCGCCCACATGGCGCCTGCTCCCAGTGCGAAGGCGACACCCGTGGTGTCGAGATCGCTGAAGCCTCCGCCGCCCAGCAGGAAGACCCCGGCCAGCGCGAGGGCCGCCCACAGCGCGTTGATCGCCCGGCGGGAGGCCAGCACGGACAGGGCCAGCGGGCCGAGGACCTCCAGGGTGACCGCGGGGCCCAGCGGGATGCGGGCGACCGCCTCGTAGAAGAGGCCGTTCATCCCGCCCATGGCGATACCGAAGACGACCACGGTCCCCCAGTCGGCGCGCGAGTGACCGCGCAGCCGGGGCCGGCAGACCACCAGCAGCACCACGGCCGCCGCGAGCAGCCGCAGGGTGACGACGCCGAGCGCACCGGCCCTCGGCATCAGGGTCACCGCGAGCGCTCCGCCGAACTGGACCGAGATCCCGCCGGCCAGCACCAGGCCCACCGGCCCGAGCGACCCGAGGGGCCCGGACGAGCCGGACCGGCGCGGGGCGCTCCCGGGGGATGCCGGCGCGTGCTGCGTCGAGGGGGCGGTGTGGCTGGAGGTGCTCACGGGCGGTCCTGAGTCTGGCCGGAATCAGATCTTGTTCATCTTGGTGTACTTCCGAGTCCAGGGTAGTGGACTTGGTCAGGAGTGTGAAGCCGCCATGAGCCTGTCCCGCATGCCGGGATGCCGCACAGGGGACTCCGCGGGGAGCCGAGCGGCGGGTCGCATCCTTCTCCATCGTGCTCCGCGCGGCCGGAAAGCGCCCCTGAGTCCAGCCCCGCCCTCACTCCGCGGCCTCCGCCCCGGCGTCCAGCGCGTCCAGCGCGTCCAGCGCGTCCGCAAGGACCTCCGCCAGGTGCCGCCCGCGCACCCCGGCGAGCTGCTCCAGCTGGGTGCGGCACGAGAAGCCGTCCGCCAGGATCACCGTCCCCTCGGCCGCCGCCCGCACCGAGGGCAGCAGCCGTTCCTCCGCGCAGGCCCGGGAGACCTCGAAGTGGCCCTTCGCGAAGCCGAAGTCGCCCGCGAGGCCGCAGCAGCCACCGCTCAGTTCGCCGGTCAGGCCCGCGGCCCCGCGCAGGGCGCGGTCGGCGCCGTCGCCGAGGACCGCGTGCTGGTGACAGTGGGTCTGCCCGGCGACGGGCCGGCCGACGGCGGGCGGGGTCCAGTCGGGGGCGTGCCGCCGCAGCGTCTCGGCGAAGGTGAGGACCGCCGCCGAGAGCCGGGCGGCGCGCGGGTCGTCGGGCAGGAGCTCCGGGAGATCGGCGCGGAGGGCCGCCGCGCAGCTCGGCTCAAGGACGACGACTGGGGTGCCCCTGCGCAGCACCGGTTCCATCAGGTCCAGGGTGCGGCGCAGCACTTTGCGCGCCCGGTCGAGCTGGCCGGTCGAGACGTAGGTCAGGCCGCAGCAGACCCCGCCCCCGGCCGGCCGGGACGGCGGCGGCACCGCCCGGAGCCCGGCGGCCTCCAGCACCCGCACGGCCGCCTGCCCGACCGAGGGCGAGAGGTGCTCGGTGAAGGTGTCCGGCCACAGCACGACCGGGTCCCCGGTGCCGGGCCGCTCGCGCCGACGCCACCAGCGGCTGAAGGTCAGCGGCGCCAGCCGGGGGACGTCCCGCTCCGGCGCGATCCCGGCCAGCCGCTTGCCCATCCGCGCCGGCAGCCGCGCCGAGGCGAGCCGGTTGAGCAGCCGCGCCGCGTTGGCCCGGGCCGCCCAGCGCAGCCACACCGGCAGCCGGCCCATGCTGTAGTGGGCGGCCGGGCGGCGCCGACCCCGGTAGTGGTGGTGCAGGAACTCCGCCTTGTAGGTGGCCATGTCGACGCCGACCGGGCAGTCCGAGCGGCAGCCCTTGCAGGACAGGCACAGGTCCAGCGCGTCCCGGACCTCCGCGGAGCGCCAGCCGTCCGTGACCAGTTCGCCGGCGAGCATCTCGTGCAGCAGCCGGGCCCGGCCCCGGGTGGAGTGCGCCTCCTCGCCCGTCACACGGAACGAGGGGCACATCACGTCGGGTCCCGTCGCCGTGGTCGTACGGCACTTGGCGACGCCGACGCAGCGGCGGACCGCGGCCCGGAAGTCGCCGCCGTCGGCCGGGTAGCCGAAGGCGACGTCCACCGGACGCCGGGGCAGCACGGAGAAGCGCAGGCCGGAGTCGAGCGGGGCCGGGCGGACCAGCATCCCGGGGTTGAGCAGGCCGTCGGGGTCCCAGACGCCCTTGGCCCGCTCGAAGAGCCGTACCGTCTCCGCGCCGTACATCCGCGGCAGCAGTTCCGCACGCGCCTGGCCGTCGCCGTGCTCACCGGACAGCGAGCCGCCGTGGGCCACCACCAGGTCGGCGAGTTCGCCGGAGAAGCGCCGGAAGCGGGCCACGCCCGCCTCGGTGAGCAGGTCGAAGTCGACGCGGACGTGGATGCAGCCGTCGCCGAAGTGGCCGTACGGGGTGCCGCGCAGGCCGTGGGAGGACAGCAGGGCGCGGAAGTCCCGCAGATAGGCGCCCAGCCGGGCGGGCGGCACCGCGCAGTCCTCCCAGCCGGGCCAGGCCTCGGAACCGTCCGGCATCCGGGTCGCCGTGCCGCTCGCGTCCTCCCGGATGCGCCACAGGGCCCGCTGCGCCGCCGGGTCGGTGACCACGAGGGAGCCGACGACCTCGGCGGCGCGGACGACGGCCTCCGCACGCGCGCGCGCCTCGGCCGCCGTCTCGCCGCCGGTCTCCACGAACAGCCAGGCGTCCCCCCTGGGCAGCCCGGCCGGCTCGGGCACCAGGTCGGCCGCCATGCCCTCCACCGTCAGCGGGCCGTACGGGAGCAGCCCCGCCGCGGCCTCGGCGGCCGCGCTCTCGTCGGGGTACCCCAGCACCGCAAGCGCACGGGCGCGCGGTGCCTCCACGAGCCGTACGACCGCCTCCGTCAGGATGCCGAGGGTGCCCTCGGAGCCGCAGAAGGACCGGGCGACGTCGGCGCCCTTCTCGGGCAGCAGGGCGTCGAGCGCGTAACCGGAGATGCGGCGGGGCAGCTCGGGGAAACCGGTGCGCAGCCGGGCCAGCTCGCCCGTCACCAGCTCGCGCAGCCCCTGCGGCGCCCCGGCCCAGTCCCTGCCGAGCCGCAGCCGCTGCCCGCGCGCGGTGACGACGGACAGTTCGCGGACACTGTCCGCCGTGGTGCCCCAGGCGACGGAGTGGGAGCCGCACGCGTTGTTGCCGATCATCCCGCCGAGCGTGCACCGGCTGTGCGTGGAGGGGTCGGGCCCGAACCGCAGTCCGTGCGGGGCGGCGGCCTCCTGGAGGCGGTCCAGGACGAGCCCTGGCTGGACCACCGCCGTGCGGGTGCCCGGGTCCAGCTCCAGCAGCCCGTTCATGTGCCGGGTGAAGTCGAGCACCACGCCCGCGCCCGTGGCCTGCCCGGCGATCGAGGTGCCGCCGCCGCGTGCGACGACCGGCACCCCGCGCGCCCGGCACACCTCCAGCACGGCCGTCACGTCGGCGGCGTCCCGCGGGGCCACCACCCCCGCGGGCACCCGCCGGTAGTTGGACGCGTCCATCGTCACGAGCGCCCGGGACGTGACGTCGAAGCCGACCTCGCCCCGGACGGCCGCGCGCAGCTCCGCCGCAAGACCCGAGAGATCCGTCATGCGTCCAGAATGCATCCGCTCACGCACAGTCACCGAGGGTTTTCCACAGCCACACCAGTTTCGTCGTACGAGTCGTACGAGACCACAAGTCCATGAACCGGCGGACTCGTCTCATCGGACGGACACGGTTCCGTCCCGTTTCGCGTAGCCGATACCCTCCGAAGCGTGGCCGACATCCAGATCCCCGCTGACATCAAGCCCGCCGACGGACGCTTCGGCGCTGGCCCCTCCAAGGTGCGGACCGAGGCGCTGGACGCCCTCGCCGCCACTGGCACGTCCCTCCTGGGTACCTCCCACCGCCAGGCGCCCGTGAAGAACCTGGTCGGCAAGGTCCGCGAGGGCATCTCCGAGTTGTTCTCCCTCCCCGAGGGCTACGAGGTGATCCTCGGCAACGGCGGCTCCACCGCCTTCTGGGACATCGCCACCCACGGACTGATCGAGAACAAGTCCCAGCACCTCAGCTTCGGCGAGTTCTCCTCGAAGTTCGCCAAGGCCGCCAAGCTCGCCCCCTGGCTGGCCGAGCCCACCGTCGTCGCCGCCGACCCCGGCACCCACCCCGAGGCGCACGCCGAGGCGGGTGTCGACGTCTACGCGTTCACCCACAACGAGACCTCCACCGGCGTCGCCATGCCGATCAGGCGCGTGGCCGGCGCCGACGAGGGCGCGCTCGTCCTGGTGGACGCCACCTCCGGCGCGGGCGGCCTCCCGGTCGACGTCGCCGAGACGGACGTCTACTACTTCGCCCCGCAGAAGTCCTTCGCCTCCGACGGCGGCCTGTGGATCGGCGTCTTCTCCCCGGCCGCGATCGAGCGCGCCGAGCGCGTCCACGCCTCCGGCCGGCACGTCCCGGAGTTCTTCAGCCTGCCGACGGCGATCGACAACTCCCGCAAGAACCAGACGTACAACACCCCGGCCCTCGCCACCCTCTTCCTGCTGAACGAGCAGCTGGAGTGGCTCAACGGCCAGGGCGGCCTCGACTGGTCCACGGCCCGTACCAAGGACTCCTCGACCCGGCTGTACGGCTGGGCGGAGGAGTCGAAGTACGCCACTCCGTTCGTCACGGACCCGGCCAAGCGCTCGCAGGTCATCGGCACCATCGACTTCTCCGACGAGATCGACGCGGCCGCCGTCGCCAAGGTGCTGCGCGCCAACGGCATCGTGGACACCGAGCCCTACCGCAAGCTCGGCCGCAACCAGCTCCGCATCGCGATGTTCCCGGCGATCGACCCGGCGGACGTCGAGGCGCTGACGAAGTGCGTCGACTACGTGATCGAGAAGCTCTGACCCCTTCGGGTGGAGCGGCAGGGCGCCCGGCGGCTTTCACGCCGGGCGCCCTCTTCTCGGGCCGCCGTGCGGGCACCCGCTCTCACACCGCCGTGCGGGCCGGCCGGTTCACGTCGCCGTGCAGGTCAGCGCCGGCACCGCACCGCCGCCGGGCGCGCCGCCGAAGCCGAAACCGGTCGAACCCGCCACCGGCACACTGCCGTTGTGAGCGGCGTTCACAGCCGTGACCCCGGCCGCGCTCTGCGTGTACGTGGCGTTCCACATGGACGTGATCTGCTGTGAACCGCTCCACGTCCACGTCACCTTCCAGGACTTGAGGGCGGTGGTCCCGGTGTTCGTCACCGTCACCTGGGCGTTGAAGCCGCTCCCCCAGTCGCTGCTGACCGCGTAGGAGGCGCTGCACGCGGCCGAGGAACCGCCACCGCCACCACCGCCGCCCCCGCCACCACCGCCCCCGGTGCCCGGGAACAACGGCGCCTTGACGCTGGCCAGGTACCCGTCCTTCACCGTGTCCACCGTCGACCAGTCGTCCTTCAGGATGCCGCCCGTGTCACCGGAGTTGGGGTTCCACGACCAGAAGGTCCACTGGAAGGCGTCCGCGCCGTACGTCGAGGTCGGCCGCAGGTAGCTCACCAGCGCGGCCAGCCACTTCTGGTCCACGGCCGACTGCAGGGTGGTGCCGAACTCGCCCACCCACACCGGCGCGATGTTCTGCTTGAAGATGTAGCCCCAGTACTTGTCCCACACCCCGGGCATGTTGGCGGGGAAGGACGGGTCGCTGAACCAGCTCTGCTGGGCGACGCTGGTGGCGTAGTCGTGGGCGGAGTACACCACGCGGTTCGCCACGTCGAGACGGACCGGGTACTGCGCGACGCCCATCAGGTTGCCGCCCCACCAGCCGGAGACGCCGTTGTACGTCTGCACGCCCTCGACGAAGACCAGCAGGTCCGGGTTGACGGAGAGCACCGCGTCGCCGCCGCGCTCGGCCGCGAGCCGCCAGTCGGTGGCCTGGTCGCCGCAGCCCCAGCAGGCCGGGTCGTGCGGCTCGTTGTGCAGGTCGATGCCGATGACCGTGTCCTGGCCCTTGTAGCGGGCCGCCAGCGACTTGAGGTTGGCGATCCAGGTCGACTCGGGCACGGACGCGGTGTACCAGAGGGCCGACTGGCCACCGGAGTCGGGCCGGTGCCGGTCCAGGATGACCTTCAGGCCGTCCTGGCCGGCGTAGGACACGATCCGGTCCATGACCTGGAGCGAGGTCAGCCCCTGCAGATCGGCGTTCTTGCCGCCGGAGAAGTCGATGCTCTCGGGCATCGTGCCGGACTTGAGGACGTCGTCGCTGTAGGGCAGCCGGATGGTGTTGTAACCCAGCGACCTCATCTGGTCGATCATGCTCTTGTAGTCGCGCGACCAGAGGCCGTGCACCACGTGGTTGCCGGTCTCGAAGCCGAACCAGTTGATCCCCGCGATGCGCACCGGCTGCCCGGCCGCGTCCAGGATCTGCCGGCCGCTGGTGTGCCAGTAGCCGGCTCCGGGGGCGGCGGCCGCGTGCGCCTGGTGCGCGCCCGCCAGGGGCAGCAGGAGCGCGGCGGCGGCAGCGCACAGCGCTCTTCGCAAGCTGCGGAACATGTGCCTCGGTTCCTCTCGGGAGACGCGGCCCCGGAACGGATGGGAGCGCTCCCATGCACCGCGCGACATCAAGGAAACTGGGACGCCATGGCCACGTCAAGATGTCCGGCGGACCGGACTCCGGCGCCGGGGCGGTGTTCAGCCCCGCCGGCGCCGCAGCCGCAGCCCGAGGAGGACGACCGCGCCGACCGCCACGACGGCGGCCCCGACCTTGACGCTCCCGCCGCCCCCGGACCCGTCGGACGCCGAACCCCCGCTGCCGGAGGGCGACTTGGCGGAGTGGTCGCCGGGCGCGTCCTCGGCCTGCACCGAGCTGCCGGCGCCCTCGCTGCCGTACATCAGCTTGGTCCCGTCCGTGGAGTACGTCAGGGACTCGCCCTGCCCCTGCAGGGGGATGTCGAGCCGGCCCTCGCGCTTGATCCGCCCGCCGTTCCAGTCGTAGTAGATCCCGCCGAAGTACCCGCGCACCGCGAGCTGGCGGCCGTCCGGGGAGAAGGCGGCGTCGGTGGCCCACAGATCGACCGCGGCGACGGGCCGGAAGACGTTCGTCCCGGAGGTGGAGAGCGTCGCGGGACCCTCGAACAGATGCCCGCCGTCCTCCTTCTTGTCGATGATGTAGACGCGACCGCTCTTCGGGTGCACGAGCAGCGACTCGGCGTTGCGCGGCCCGTCGGAGTACTTCACCACGTACTGCCTGGCCGTGACCGTCTGGTCCTTGAGCACCTTCGGCTCGGGCAGCCGGTAGATCCACACGTACGGCCATCTGCCGTCGAAGTTGTCCCCGATGTCGCCGACGTAGATCTCGTTGTGCGGGCCGATGGAGATGGACTCCACGTCGCGCGGGGAGCCGATGCCGCGCAGGGTCACGGTCGCGACCGTGTTGCCGGTCCTGCTGTCCACGGCGTAGATGTACGGCCCGTCGTCGCTGTCGTTGTGCGTCCAGTAGATGCCGGGGTGCAGCCGGGAGGCGGCGAGTCCGCTGGACTCGGTGATCCTGGGGTCCTTGATGGTGAAACCCCGGTCACCGTCGGCGGCGGAGGCGGGCAGCGCACAGGCCCCCGCGAGCAGGGCCCCGGCGAGCAGGGCGAACGGTCGACGCATGCCCCAAGCCTGCCATTCGCCGCGGTGGCGCGTCGGACGTGTCGGGCCTCACATCCCACCGGTCGCGCTGATCGTCCATCATGAGCGGGTGCTCAGGTTCATGCCCGTCGGGGACTCCATGACGATCGGGAGCGCGGGCGAACACACCTGGCGTTACCGGCTGTGGCAGCACCTGCGCGATTCGTGCGGCGGCCCGTTCACCCTGGTGGGCCCGCGCGAGGAGCTGTACGACAAGACGGCCGAGGCGCCGGTGTCGTACGCGTACGCCGACCCGGAGTTCCCCCGGGCCCATCTGGCCGGCTGGGGCGAGGGCTGGCTGCACATGGCGCCGCTGATAGGCGGGGCGGTCCGTGAGCACCGGGCCGACGTGCTGCTGGTCTCGCTGGGCCTGATCGACCTCGGCTTCTACACCAACGCCGAGCAGACGGCACAGAACGTACGGGCGTTCGTCGCGGGCGCCCGCCAGGCCCGGCCGGGCATCCGCATGGTGCTGCTGCCGGTGATCCCGAACATCCGCGCCCAGGCCGACGACGCCTTCGCGGACCAGGTCGACCGGTTCAACGAACTGCTCGCCAAGACGGTGGCCGACCTCGACGAACCCCGCTCCCCGCTGCTGCTCGCCTCGCCGCCCGAGGAGTACGACGTTCACACCCACACCTACGACGGCACGCACCCCAACGCGAGCGGCGAGCACCGGATCGCGGAGGCCTTCGCCGGGGCGATGTGGGAGGCCTGGGGAATCGGACAGGCTTACGCGGCTGGAACGGATTGACCTGATTCCGTCGTTTCCCCGTCACCGTGCCTATCGTTGAACCGCGCGGCTGCACCCGTCCATGGAGCAGCCGGTTCAGGAGCGCCACGAGAACGGCTTCTGCCCGGACGTCGCCATGCTCAAGGAATCGGCGGAGCCGGACGCCGGCGGTCGCTGGCGCCACGAGGACGTCGAGTTCGTCGCCGAGGTCATCTCAAGGGGCACCGCCGCCAACGACTACGGCCCGAAGAGGACCGCGTACGCCGACGCCGAGGTTCCCGTGTACGTCATCGCCGATCCGTACCAGGGGCGTTGCCACGTCCACACCGATCCCAAGGAGGGCGACTACGCCCGCGTCACGCGGGTCGACTTCGGCACCGACGTCGACCTGACCGGCACGGTGGTCGACCTCGTCCTGAAGACGGACGCCTTCCCCCGCGGCTAGCCGCCCGAACCCCCCTTGCTTCGAGCGCACTCCAAGCCGTTGGCTAGGACACCATGAAGTACACGCAGCTAGGACGCACGGGACTCAAGGTCAGCCGACTCGTCCTCGGCACCATGAACTTCGGCCCGCAGACCGACGAGGCGGACAGCCACGCGATCATGGACGCGGCGCTGGACGCGGGCATCAACTTCTTCGACACGGCCAACGTCTACGGCTGGGGCGAGAACAAGGGCCGTACCGAGTCGATCATCGGCAGCTGGTTCGCCAAGGGCGGCGAGCGCCGGGACAAGGTCGTTCTCGCCACCAAGGTGTACGGCAACATGGGCGCCGACGGCGCCGCCTGGCCCAACCACGACAAGCTCTCCGCGGTCAACATCCGGCGCGCGGTGGACGCCAGCCTGAAGCGGCTGCGGACCGACTACATCGACCTCTACCAGTTCCACCACGTCGACCGGAGCACTCCCTTCGAGGAGATCTGGCAGGCCATCGACGTACTGGTCCAGCAAGGCAAGATCCTCTACGCCGGCTCCTCCAACTTCCCCGGCTACAAGATCGCCCAGGCCAACGAGATCGCCGCCCGGCGCGGCGGCACCATCGGGCTGGTCAGCGAGCAGTGCCTGTACAACCTCGCCGAACGCCGCGCCGAGATGGAGGTCATCCCGGCCGCGCAGGAGTACGGCCTCGGGGTCATCCCGTGGTCGCCGCTGCACGGCGGGCTGCTGGGCGGAGTGATCAAGAAGGAGGTGCAGGGCGGGCGCCGTGCCTCCGGGCGGGCCGCCGACACCCTCGCCGACCCCGCCGCCCGCGCGCAGATCCAGTCCTACGAGGACCTGCTCGACAAGCACGGCCTGGAGCCGGGCGAGGCCGCCCTGGCCTGGCTGCTGACCCGGCCCGGCGTCACCGGCCCGATCGTCGGACCGCGCACCGCCGAGCAGCTCGAGTCGGCGATCAGGGCCGTGGAGCTGGAGCTGGGCGAGGAGCTGCTGACCGGGCTCGACGAGATCTTCCCCGGCCCGGGACCGTCCCCGGAGGCCTTCGCCTGGTGAGCGGCGCCCGCCGCTGACCGCCGACGCGGCCGCGCCCGCGCCTCACCTGCCGAGCGCGGCCGCCAGGGCGACGACGGCGAACATCAGCACGAGCACAAAGGCCATGATCCGGTTACGGGTCTTCGGGTCCACGTATCGAGGTTAACCGGCCGCGCCGAGTGCCCAGCGGCCGACCGTCTCGTAACGGGGCTGCTCGCCGGGCACGCCGGACTTCGGCAGGTTGCTGCGGACGAGGGTCAGCTCGTCCACCGTCCAGGTACGGCTGCCGAAGTCGCCCAGCGCCGCCACGTACGGCCGGACGTCCACCGTCGAGCGGCTGCGGGCCACTGTCAGGTGCGCCTGGTAGCGGCGGTGCTCCCCCATCTCGATGCCGCTCCTGCGCGCCGCGGCCTCCGCCCGCCCGGCCAGCAGCCGCAGGGCCCGCAGATCGCCGTCCGCGCCCGTCCACAGCGCCTTCCCGCGCCCGAACTGGCCCCCGCCGCGCAGCGCCAGTGGAAAGGCCGGTGTACGGCCCGCCGCGCGCTCCAGGCGGTCCCGCAGCTCCGGTACCAGCTCCTCGTCGACCTCGCCGTAGAAGGCGAGCGTGAAGTGCCAGCCGGGCCGCCCGGTCCAGCGCAGTCCGTCGGCGCCGGGCAGCTCCCGCAGCGCGACCACCTCCCGGGCGAGCGCGCCCGCGACGTCGTCCGGGGGCAGCAGGGCGGCGAAGAGTCTCATGCCGCCAGTCTCCCGCGCACACCCCGGCGTGTCCGGATGACCGTGCGGATCGGCTTCCCCGGGCATCTGAACGGCTTCGCCTGTGACGTGGCGGCCCTGGCCGAGCGGTCAGTGAAGGACAGCAAGGGCCGCTGGCGCTACCAGGACGTCGAGTTCGTGGCCGAGATCATCTCCGCGGACACCGCGGCGAACGACTACGGCCGCAAGAAGCTCGCCTACGCACTCGCGGAGGTGCCCGTCTACGTCGTCGCCGACCCCTACCGAGGTGAGTGCCATGTCCTCACCCACCCCAGGGACGGCAAGTACGCCCTTCAGATGAAGGCCGACTTCGGGGAGGAGCCGGACCTCACGGGCACCCCCGTCGGTCTCGTCCTCAAGACCGACGAGTTTCCCCGCGACTGAGTCCCGCTCCTCCCGCGCGTCAGGCCGCCGGGGCCAGTTGCTCCCGGGGGACGAAGCGGACCTGGGGGTGGCCGCGGTGCCAGCCGACCGCCAGGCGCAGGCCGCCGATGCGGGCCAGGACCAGGCCGACCGTGGCCGCGGCCACGGCCGAGATCACACCGCCGAGGGCGAAACCGACCCGGGCGCCGTAGGTGTCCGTGATCCAGCCGACGACCGGCGCGCCCAGCGGCGTGCCGCCCATGAAGACCATCATGAACAGCGCCATCACCCGCCCGCGCATGGCAGGGTCGGTGGCCATCTGGACCGCGGTGTTCGCCGTGACGTTGACCGTCAGCCCGCAGACCCCGATCGGGACCATGAGCAGCGCGAACAGCCAGTAGGACGGGGCCAGCGCGGCCACCGTCTCCAGCGTGCCGAAGGCCAGCGCGGCGGCGATCAGCAGCCGTAGCCGGGCCGTGCCGCGGCGGGCGGCCAGCAGGGCGCCGACGAGGGAGCCGACGGCCATCAGGGTGTTGAAGAGGCTGTAGGCGCCGGCGCCGGCGTGGAAGACGTCGTCGGCGTAGGCCGAGAGCCACACCGGGAAGTTGAAGCCGAAGGTGCCGATGAAGCCGACGAGCACGATCGGCCAGATCAGCTCGGGGCGTCCGGCGACATAGCGCAGGCCCTCCCGGAGCTGGCCCTTGCCGCGCGGGGCGCGCTCGACGGCGTGCAGCTCGCGGGAGCGCATCAGCAGCAGGCCGGCGATGGGCGCCGCGAAGGACAGGCCGTTGGCGAGGAACGCCCAGCCGGTGCCCACGCCGGTGATCATGAGGCCGGCGACGGCGGGGCCGACCAGCCGGGCGGACTGGAAGTTCGCGGAGTTCAGGCTGACCGCGTTCTGGAGCTGGCCGGGGCCGACCATCTCGGAGACGAAGGACTGCCGGGCCGGGTTGTCGAGCACCGTGGCGAGTCCGACGGCGAAGGCGGCGAAGTACACGTGCCAGACCTGGACGTGACCGGTGAGGGTCAGGAAGGCGAGGGCGAGGCCGGTCATGGCCATGGCCGTCTGGGTGGCCAGGAGGGTGGGCCGCTTGGGCAGCCGGTCGACCAGGACGCCGCCGTACAGGCCGAACAGCAGCATCGGCAGGAACTGCAGGGCGGTGGTGATGCCGACGGCGGCGGAGGAACCGGTGAGGCTGAGCACCAGCCAGTCCTGGGCGATGCGCTGCATCCAGGTGCCGGTGTTGGAGACGACCTGGCCTGCGAAGAACAGGCGGTAGTTCCGGACCTTCAGTGAGCTGAACATCGAGGACTTACGGGCGGTGGGGGTAGTAGTGATCGGTGCGGGGGCGGAAGCTGCTCCGGATCCCGTACTCAAAAGGGTTCGCCTCCTCCTGGCGGGGGGTGAATGGCTTACAGGTGCGCGAGCTTCTCCAGCACCGGGGCGGCGGCGCGGAGCTTGGCCCACTCCTCCTCGTCGAGGGCGTCGACCAGGCCGGCCAGGAACGCGTTGCGCTTGCGGCGGCTCTCCTCGAGCATCGCCTCGGCCTGCTCGGTCCTGGTGACGGTCTTCTGGCGACGGTCCTCGGGGTGCGGTTCGAGCCGGACCAGCCCCTTGGCCTCCAGCAGCGCGACGATGCGGGTCATCGAAGGGGGCTGCACGTGCTCCTTGCGGGCGAGTTCGCCCGGGGTGGCGGTGCCGCAGCGGGAGAGGGTGCCCAGCACCGACATCTCGGTGGGGCTCAGCGACTCGTCGACGCGCTGGTGCTTGAGGCGACGGGACAGTCGCATCACGGCGGAGCGCAGGGAGTTCACGGCGGCGGCGTCGTCGCCGTGGGTGAGGTCGGGCATGGTCATTAGCGTAACTCATTACTCTCGCTAAGGACCACCGGGGAAGGGACAGGACGCCCGTGACGCCCGCCACTCGCCGCAATAACCACTCGTAAGAGTGAGTCGTTGCCGGATAGTGACGCATGGGATGGCCGAATGTGGCCACCCTCGTAGGCATGGGGACCACTGTGCTCAGCCTGCGGATAGACGGGGAGCTGCTCGAACGGCTCCGCCACCACGCGGCGAGAAGAGGAATGAGCGTGCAGGACTATGTGGTCCGCACGCTCATTCGGGACGACTTCGACGAGCGGTTCCAGGCCGCCGTCGAGGAGACGGAGAAGTTCTACGGCGTCACGTGACGCCCGCGCCTCAGGTGAGACCCAGGGCCGGCATCAGGTAGTAGAAGGCGAACACCGCGGCGACGGCGTACATCGCGACCGGGACCTCGCGGGACCGCCCGGCGGCCAGGCGCAGCACCACGAAGGTGATGAAGCCCATGCCGATGCCGTTCGTGATCGAGTAGGTGAACGGCATCATCATCATGGTCACGAAGGCCGGGATGGCGATGGTGTAGTCCGCCCAGTCGATCTCCTTGACGGAGTTCGAGAGGATCAGGAAGCCCACCGCGACCAGGGCCGGCGTGGCCGCCTGGGACGGGACCATGGTGGCGACCGGGGTGAGGAAGAGGGCCACCGCGAACAGGGCGCCCGTGACGACGTTCGCGAAACCGGTGCGCGCGCCCTCGCCGACGCCCGCCGTGGACTCCACGAACGCGGTGGTGGCCGAGGCGGAGCTGGCGCCGCCCGCCGCGACCGCGACGCCGTCGACGAAGAGGACCTTGTTGATGCCAGGCATGTAGCCCTGGGCGTCCGTCAGCTTGGCCTCGTCGCCGATGCCCATGATCGTGCCCATCGCGTCGAAGAAGCACGACAGCAGGACGGTGAAGACGAAGAGGATGCCGGTCAGCACGCCGACCTTGGAGAAGCCGCCGAAGAGGCTGAAGTGGCCGACCAGGCCGAAGTCGGGCGTGGCCACCGGGTTGCCGGGCCACTTCGGGACCGTCAGGCCCCAGGTGGAGACGTGGGCGACCGAGTTGATGATCAGCGCGAGGACGGTCATCCCGACGATGGAGATCAGGATCGCGCCCGGCACCTTGCGGACGATCAGCGCGAAGGTGAGCAGCGCGCCGAGGATGAAGATCAGCACCGGCCAGCCGTTGAGGTGACCGCCGACGCCGAGCTGCAGCGGGACGGTGGTCTGCGCGGCGTCCGGCATACGGGTGACGAAGCCGGAGTCGACCAGGCCGATCAGCATGATGAACAGGCCGATACCGATGGAGATCGCCTTGCGCAGGCCGAACGGTACGGCGTTCATCACGCGCTCGCGCAGTCCGGTGGCGACCAGCAGCATGACCACGAAGCCGGCCAGCACGACCATGCCCATGGCGTCCGGCCAGGACATCCGTGGGGCGAGCTGGAGCGCGACGACGGAGTTCACACCGAGACCGGCGGCGAGCGCGATCGGCACATTGCCGATGACGCCCATCAGCAGCGTGGTGAACGCGGCCGTCAGCGCGGTCGCCGTCACGAGCTGCCCGTTGTCCAGGTGATGCCCGTACATGTCCTTCGCGCTGCCCAGGATGATCGGGTTCAGCACGATGATGTACGCCATCGCGAAGAAGGTGGCGAAACCGCCCCGGATCTCGCGCCCGAGCGTGCTGCCGCGCTCGGAAATCTTGAAGTAGCGGTCGAGAGCGCCGTAGGCGGGCGTGCCGCCCGGCTGCTCGGGGGCGGGGACCTTGGCAGGAGCCGAGGTGGACATGAGGACCTCATCACCAGCAGGGTTCCCCCGAGCCCCGTTGGAGTTTCATACGAACAGAAGCGGCCAAAGACAAACGTTTTCAGTATGAACGTATGAGTGGCAAATCGCCATCTCCGCGCGTAGACCTGATCACCTCGTAAGCTGTGCGCATGACGAAGTGGACCCCCAAGCACGAGGCGCCGGAGCCCCTGGAGGGGCCCGTGGTCGCCACCATCACCGGCGGCACGATCGTGTGGTTCGTCCTCTTCCTGGTCCAGCTGCCCTTCTACGGCTGGTTCGACGACCACGGCCATCTGTGGTGGCTGTGGACCTGCCTGGCCGGCGGCGGTCTCGGCCTGATCGGCATCTGGTACGTCCGAAAGCGGGACGCGGCCATCAAGCGGGACGCGGCGCTGAAGGCGGCCACCTCGGGACGGTAGCGCCGGCCTCGGGGTTTCGGGGCCAGGCGGCCGGCGGGCGGCCGGGGAGAGTCTCCGACCAGCGCAGGACACCCCTCCTCCCCAGGTCGGATCCTGCCCGCACTCGGCAGGTGAAGCCGCAGATCCACACGTACCGTCGGATGCATGACGCACATCGACGCGGGCGCCGAACTCGACCCGGTGCATCCAATGGCTCTGCCAGGGGTCCGGTCGGCGGGCCTGTCCCGGGCCGAGGTCGCCGAGCGCGTCGCGCGGGGGCAGGTCAACGACGTCCCGGTACGCAGCAGCCGCTCGATCGGCGAGATCGTCCGCGCGAACGTCTTCACCCGGTTCAACGCGATCATCGGCGTGCTGTGGCTGGTCATGCTGTTCGTCGCGCCGATCCAGGACAGCCTCTTCGGCTTCGTGATCCTCGCCAACACCGGCATCGGGATCGTGCAGGAGTGGCGGGCCAAGCAGACCCTGGACTCACTGGCCGTGATCGGCGAGGCCCGGCCGACCGTGCGCCGCGACGGGGTCGCGGTCGAAGTGGCCACGCACGAGATCGTCCTCGACGACCTCGTGGAGACGGGCCCCGGCGACAAGATCGTCGTGGACGGGGTGTGCGCGGAGGCCGACGGTCTGGAGATCGACGAGTCGCTGCTCACCGGTGAGGCCGACCCCGTGGTCAAACGCCCCGGCGACCCGGTCATGTCGGGCAGCTTCGTGGTCGCCGGCGGCGGCGCGTTCCGGGCGACCAAGGTGGGCCGGGAGGCGTACGCCGCGCAGCTCGCCGACGAGGCATCCCGGTTCACGCTCGTCCACTCCGAGCTGCGGTCCGGCATCTCCACGATCCTGAAGTACGTGACCTGGATGATGGTCCCGGCCGCGATCGGCCTGGTCATCACCCAGCTCGTGGTGAAGAGCAACAACCTCAAGGACGCGGTGGCGCGCACGGTCGGCGGCATCGTCCCGATGGTCCCGGAGGGGCTGGTGCTGCTCACCTCCGTGGCCTTCGCCATCGGGGTGATACGGCTCGGGCGCAAGCAGTGCCTGGTGCAGGAGCTGCCCGCCATCGAGGGCCTGGCCCGGGTCGACACCGTCTGCCTGGACAAGACCGGCACGCTGACCGAGGGCGGCATGGACGTCACCGAGCTGCGGCCGCTGAACGGGGCCGACGAGCCGTACGTGCGCCGGGTGCTCGGCGCCCTCGGCGAGTCCGACCCGCACCCCAACGCCTCCCTCCAGGCGATCATCGACGCCTGTCCGGACAGCGAGGAGTGGCGCTGCGTCGAGTCGCTGCCCTTCTCCTCCGCCCGCAAGTACAGCGGCGCCGCCTTCAGCGAGGGCGACGGCGAGGCCAGCACGTGGCTGCTGGGCGCCCCCGACGTGCTGCTCCCACAGGACGACCCCGCCCTGTCCGAGACCGAGCGCCTGAACGCACAGGGACTGCGGGTCCTGCTGCTGGCCCGCGCCACCCGTGAACTGGACGACCCCGAGCCGGCCCGCGGCGCCCGCCCCACCGCCCTGGTCGTGCTGGAGCAGCGGCTGCGCCCCGACGCCGGCGACACCCTGCGCTACTTCGCCGACCAGGAGGTCCACGCGAAGGTGATCTCCGGTGACAACGCGGTGTCCGTCGGCGCGGTCGCGGCCAAACTGGGCCTGTCCGGTACGGCGGTGGACGCGCGCCGGCTGCCGGCCGACCGCGAGGACATGGCGAAGGCGCTGGACGAGGGGACCGTCTTCGGCCGGGTCACCCCGCAGCAGAAGCGGGAGATGGTCGGCGCGCTGCAGGCGGGCGGGCACACGGTCGCGATGACCGGGGACGGCGTGAACGACGTGCTGGCCCTGAAGGACGCCGACATCGGCGTCTCCATGGGCTCGGGCTCGGAGGCGACCCGGGCGGTGGCGCAGATCGTCCTGCTGGACAACAGCTTCGCCACGCTGCCGTCGGTGGTCGCCGAGGGCCGCCGGGTGATCGGCAACATCACGCGCGTGGCGACGCTCTTCTTGGTCAAGACGGTGTACTCGGTGCTGCTCGCGCTGCTGGTGGTGTGCTGGCGGGTGGAGTACCCGTTCCTGCCGCGTCACCTGACCCTGCTGTCCACCCTGACCATCGGCGTCCCGGCCTTCTTCCTGGCCCTGGCGCCCAACACGGAGCGGGCCCACCCGCACTTCGTGCGCAGGGTCATGCGGTACGCCGTGCCCGGCGGGGTGGTGGCGGGAGTGGCGACCTTCACGACGTACCTGCTGGCCCGGGACCACTACACCGGGCCGGACTCCCTGGAGGCGGAGACCAGCGCGGCCACCCTCACGCTGTTCCTGGTCTCCATGTGGGTCCTGGCGATCATCGCCCGCCCGTACACCTGGTGGCGGATCGCCCTGGTGGCCGCGATGGGTGCGGCCTTCCTGCTGGTCCTCGTCGTACCGGCGCTACAGGACTTCTTCGCCCTCAGACTGGTGGGCGTCGCCATGCCGTGGACGGCGGTGGCCGTCTCGGCGGTGGCGGCGGCCGCCCTGGAGTTCCTGTGGAGATGGGCCGGCCGCCGCTTCCCGGCGTGAGGCCTACTTCACGTCGACGTAGTCGCCGGTGGCGTTGACCGCCGGGGTGGTCGAGGTGCCCGCGAAGCTGAAGCGCCAGTAGCCGTCGTAGGAGGCCGTGGTGGTGGTCTTCAGGTTGCCCGCCGAGTCGGAGTAGACCGTCTTGACGGTCGTGTACGTGCTCGTGCCCGCCTTGCGGAACTGGAGCTTGACCGGCTGGCTGGTGTAGCCGTGGTACAGGTGGTCCTCCCAGTTGGCGCGGGAGAGCTTGCCCGTGACCGTGAGGGTCTTGCCCTTGTAGACCGGCTCCGGCGAGGCGTCGGCGGTGAGCTTGGAGTAGCGCTGGACCAGGGTGGCGCCGAGGCCGTCCTGGTCCTTGTAACCGACCTTGCTCATGTCCGGGTTGTTCGGGTCCTGGCCGTTGAAGGCGATGGCCTCGGCGGCCACCGTCCAGCTGCCGGCGTTCGCGTTCGTCAGGTCGCCGCCGGCCGGGCGGATGTCGATCGTGCCCGTGCAGGTGGCGGTGGTCGCCGAGGTGGCGGTGCAGGTCGCCGGGTTGTCGCCGTACAGCTCGGCGCTCGGGTCGTCGAACGAGCCGCGGTAGAGGAACGCGTCGGTGTAGAAGTCCTTCGCCGTGATGTCGACGCCGGCGCCGTGGGTCAGCGTGTAGGTGTACTTGGTGCTGACCTCGTTGGTCGTGCCGACCTTGATCGCCTTGGCGATCGTGACGCCGGAGAAGCTGGCGTCCAGGGTGTACGGCGTACCGCTCGACGTGGCCGCGTGCGCGGCCGGGACGACGAGGGCGGAGAGGGCCAGGGCGCCGGAGACGGCGGCCACGGTGGCACGTATGCGCATGTGCGGTTCCCTTGGAGGGAGAAGTGATCGTGGAGTCGGCTGACTCACGCGATCAGATCCTCGACACGGTGTGGCGGTTGTACGGCGTAAGCGCATTCCGGCCAGATTTTGGACCCCGATTGCCCGCCCGTTACCCAGGTGGGGCCAGGTCTTGGCACAAGTGGGAGGAAAGCTTCCGGCCCCGGGACAACGAGGTCCCGGGGCCGGTGCGGTGCGGTGCGGGTGCCGCTTACTTCACGTCGACGTAGTCACCCGTGGCGTTGACCGCCGGGGTGGTGGTGCCGCCCGCGTAGGCGAAGCGGTAGTAACCGTCGGCCGTGGCCTTGGTCGTGGTCTTCAGGCTGCCGGTGGAGTCGGTGGTGACGGTCTTAAGCGTGGTGTAGGTGCTGGAGCTCTTCTTGCGGTACTGCAGCTTCACCGACTGGCCGGTGTAGCCGTGGTACTTGTTGTCCTCCCAGTTGGCCCGGGTCAGCTTGCCGGTGACCGTGACGGTCGCGCCCTTCCGCACGGGCTCCGGCGAGGCGTTGACGGTCAGCTTGGAGTTGCGCTGGACCTTGGTGGTGCCCAGGCCCTCCGCCACCGAGGCGTCACCGGTGCTGTACTGGAGGGCCAGCGCACCGGCCTTCCAGGTGCCGGCGTCGACGTTGAGCAGGTCGCCCTCGGCCGGGTAGATGTCGACGAGGCCCTTGCAGTTCGCGGTCGTCGGCGAGGTGGCGGTGCAGGTGGACGGGTTCTCACCGGCCAGGAAGCCGCCCGTGGACGGCTTGTAGATGTACGGGCCGTTGTCGAAGTCGTCGCCGCCGACGACGTAGTTGTCCCCGTGGGTCATCGTGTAGGTGACCGTGGCGGTGACGTGGTTGGTCGTACCGACCTTGATCGCGGAGGCGATCTTGAGGTTCGAGAAGGTGACGCCCAGGTCCGCGGGCTCGTCGGCGGCCGCGCGGAAGCCGTTCTTGCCGGACGTGGCGTGCGAGTGGACCTTCGCGACCGCCGCCTTGTAGGACGGGGCCGAGTCGGCGGCCTGCGCGGCCGGCACGGCGAGGGCGGAGAGGGCCAGGGCGCCGGTCACGGCGGCCACGGTGGCACGTATGCGCATGCGTTCCCCTGTGTGGAGAGGGTGGGCACTCGCGTGCCCAAATGATCGTGGGAGTCAGTCGACTCGCTGATCAGACCCGCCACACAGGGAAACGGTTGTACGAAAGTTGAAGGTTTTGCGAGCGACCCGCGCACGCACCGGCGGGTGTCAGTCGAACCAGCGGTCCCGGGCCAGTTCCTCCGTCCTGGACGGGTCCTCCAGCAGTGCCGCCACCTCGAACCGGCGGGGCCACTGGCCGGCCGCCCAGGCGAGGCCCGCCGCCACGCCCTCCAGGGTGGCCGCGTGCAGGGTGCCGTCGTCGGTGAGGCGCCAGTCGATCTCCACGCCGTCCACGACCAGTTCATCGTGTTCCACATAGGTGCCCGGCACACGCGGCCCGAGCAGCATCCGTACCGCGTCCGGCACGCCGTGCTCGGCGCCCTCGGAGTCGACCGACCCGGTGACGGACTCGCTCAGCCGCCGCACCTGGAACAGTTCGGCCAGCTCGGCGGCGCGGGCCGGGCGGACCGGCAGCAGCGGGACGCCGGAGGTGAAGGGCAGCAGGTCCGGGGAGTCCACGACCACCGCGTCGGCCGCGTCCACCACCTCCACCCGGCCGTCCACGACCGCCCGCAGCTCGTCCGGCAGCGTCACCTGCTCCGGGTCCAGCTCGGCCAGCGCGCCGTACAGGCCGTGCAGCTGGGCCGGGCTCACCCGCCGCCCGGGGTCGGACAGGCGGTCCAGCAGTTCGGCCGCGCCGCCCGGCTCGTCCAGCAGGGCGGCGACCGAGGTCCGGACGCCCAGCGCGCGCAGCACCTGCTCGTCCTCGAAGCCGGTCGCGTCGGCCTCGTCGTACAGGCCGTGCAGGAGCGGATCGCCGCCGGCCGCGAGCAGGCCCGCCGGGCGGCGGCCGTCGAGCACCGGGTGCCCGCGCAGCCACCACGCGGTGTACGGCCGTACGACCTCGTGGGTGCCGTCGGGCAGCAGGACGCGCACCGGCTGGGTGAGGGCGTCGCGCAGCGGCGGCCGGGCGAGCAGCGCGAGCGCCTGCGGCCACTTGTCGTCGTCCACCAGGTCGAGGTCGCGTACGGCGACCAGCTCGGTGGCGACCGGCGGCACGGGCGTGTCCGGGAACCGGTCGAGGATGTCCTCGCACCACACGTCGACGGCGTCCAGCAGACCGGCGTCGTCCGGCTCGGCGAAGTCGCCTTCGCGGGGCTCCAGTTCGTCCGGGTCGAGGACCACGTCGGTGGCGCGGACGAGCGCGAAGTCCGCGAGGACCCCGCAGGCGGTGAGCGGCTGCTCGCCCCACTTCTCGGCCAGGTCGTGGTCCACCTCGGCGAGCTCGCCCGCGCGGATCACCCGGGCGAACGGGCTGCCGGGCAGGACCAGTTCGCCGGCCGGGGCGAGTTCGCCGTCCTCGTCGGGCAGGGCGAGCGCGCCCAGCCAGGGTTCGTCACCGGGCTCCAGGGCGGCGTCGCGGACGAGGGCGAGAACGGTGTCGGCCAGTTCCTCCGCGTCCGGCGCGTCCTCCTCCCACAGCGCCCCGCCCTCGTCGTCCAGCGAGGCCGCGACGGCGGCCCGCACCTGCGGGGTGGTCAGCACCGCGCGCGGGGTGGCGGGCAGCGCGCCCAGCTTCTCCAGCAGCGGGTGGACGGCGTCCTCGTGGGCGACCTTCAGCCCGAGCCGGCCGAGCACGTCCGCGTCCAGGGCGGCGTCGGAGCCGGGCAGCAGCACCTGCCGGGGGCCGATGGTGGTACGCCCGTCGACGAGCGGCACCGGCAGCCCCGAGAGCCGGTCGGGGTCGACCCCGGCGAGGCTGTCGTAGAGCCGCCACCACCAGCCGGGGTCCTTCTCCAGACCGGCGAGCCGGTCCACGGCGTCGGCGAGGGACAGCCGGGCGACCCCGAGGGTGCGCAGCTCCACCCGGCGCTCCAGCCCGGCGGGCAGCAGGGTGGGCAGCACCTCGGCGAGGACCCGCACGGTGTCCGCCCCCGCGCCCTCCACGATCTCGGCGTCCCTCGGCCGCAGCGCCTCGGGGAGGTCGTCGTCCTCCGTGCGGTCGGCGGCCGGCGGCAGGAAGGCGGTACGCGGCAGCCGCTCCAGGATCGCCTGGCGCAGCGCGCCGTCCAGCTCGCCCTTGCCCAGCGGCCCGGGCACCAGGTCGACGACGCCGTCGGTCACCGGGCGCCACTCGGCGAGCAGTTCGGCGTACGCGTCGGCCGCGCGCTGCACCAGGAAGTCGGTCAGCGGGCCGGGCGCCGCGTGCCGGCGGGTGGTGTCCAGCGGGAAGGACGCGATGAGCAGCGCCGGGACGCCGAGGGCCTCGTCGCTCGGCGTGGGGGCGTGCACGACGGCGGCGGTTCGCGGCCGGGCCGGACGGCCCTCGTCGTCCGCCGGTACGGCCCAGGTCAACGACCAGTGGGGGCGCAGGCGCTCCTCGACCGGCCGGCCGGCGAGCAGCTCGGCGGTGAGCGGGCCGTGCGAGGCGACGGTGCGCCAGCGGGTGACGCCGTCGCGCGAGTCCTCCACGACGGTGACGGCGTCCTCGGTACGGCGGCGCAGGGTGCGCGGGGACTCGCCGTCGACCTCCACGACGACCTCCTCGAGCCCGGGCAGGGCGAGAAGGAGGGCGTCGTCCACGGCGTCGAGGAGACGTTCGGCGAGGTCGGCGGCGGCCGCGTCGCGCAGCGGCAGGATGACGGCGGTGTCGTACGGGTCCGGCGCGGAGCCCTCGGCGGCGAACGGCAGCCGCAGCAGCGGCACGTGCCCGTCCCGGCGCCGGACCTCGTCCCCGAGCCCGGGGCTGTGCCGGGCGGTGTCGCCGGCCAGCTCCCGCGCCTCGGCCAGCGACCAGCGCACCCCGCCGTGCCGGCCGACGATCGCCGGCTCGTCGGTGACGGACAGCACGGCGGCGAAGCCCACGCCGAACCGGCCGACGGCGCCGTGGGTGTCGTCGGCCTCCCGCTTGGCGGAGGCCCGCAGGGTGGACAGCGACTCGACACCGGTCGCGTCCAGCGCGGCGCCGGTGTTCGCGGCGACCAGGACGCCGTCGCGGAGGGTGAGCCGCAGCCGCCCCGGCGCCTTCGCCCGGGCGGCGGCGTCGGCGGCGTTCTGGGCCAGCTCGACGACGAGCCGGTCCCGGTAGCCGCCGAGGACCAGGTCCTCCTCGGCGTTGGCGTCCTCGCGGAACCGGGCGGGGCTGGTGGCCCAGGCGTCGAGGACGCCGCGACGGAGACGGGCGGTGCCGAAGGGGTCGGCGCCCTCGGACGCCGGCCGCACGTACTTGCTCACGTTCACTCTCCTCGTCTGCGTGAGGACGAAGGTACAGCCCCGTGAGCGGGCGGCCGTCCGGCCCCGCGTCAGCGGTGGGAGGCGTAGGCGACGAAGGTCGCCCAGGTGGCGGGGGTGACGGTCAGGAGGGGGCCGTCGTCCTGCTTCGAGTCGCGTATGTGGATGGTGGAGGGCGTGGGAGCCACTTCGAGGCAGGAGTCGCCTTCACTGCTGCTGCTGTAGCTGCTCTTGAACCAGTCCAGGGCCACTTCGACGCAGGAGTCGCCTTCGGGACCGTCACTGTGGCTGCTCTTGAACCAGACCAACTCGCGGATCATGTCTCTCCCAGCAGTTGCTCGATGAAGGCCACCGACTCCCGTGGGGAGAGAGCCTGAGCCCGAATGGTGCTGTACCGCAGCTCAAGGATGCGGAGCTGTTTCGGGTCGGAGATCGGGCGGCCGTTGTATGCCCCGTCGGAGCGTCCCAGTGCCGTACCGTCTCCGAACTTCAGCACCTCGATCTTGCCACTCAGTCCTGGGTGAGCCCCAGAGTCGGTCGGCATCACCTGCAGCGTGGCATTGCGGAGCTGAGCGACACCCAGCAGATGTTCGAGCTGCTGACGCCACACCATTGTGCCCCCCACCTTCCGGCGCAGCGTCATCTCCTCCAGTACGAAGCTGAGCGCTGGAGCCGGGGAGCGCTCGAAGATCGCTTTACGCGCCATGCGGGCCGCTACCAGGTTCTCCAACTCGTCCTCCGTGTAAGCGGACTGGGACACCTCGAACAGCGCCCGCGCATGCTCCGGTGTCTGCAGCAAGCCGTGGATGCTCAGTCCGACGTACACCCCGTACTCGACGGCCTTGGCCTCCATGTCAGCCAAGTCCCGCACCCGCTTCGGATACCGGACCTTCGCCACGTCCTCCTTCATCGCGGCCAGCAGCCCGCCCGCGCTCAGTACCTCGTCCGCCTTGTCCAGGAACTCCGGGCGCGGGATCCGCTTGCCGCTCTCCACCTTGTAGACCATGTCCTCGCCGTAGCCCACGACCCTGCCGAACTCGGCCGCGCGCATGCCCACCGCCTCGCGGCGCAGCCTGAGCTGGCGTCCGACGGTGGTGATGACGGCGACTCCCCAGTCGTCGTCCGGGTCGACCTCCCAGCCCGGCTCCTCTTCCTCCGCCACGCCGCGCCCCCTTCCCGCCCGCACCGTCCCGACAGACCGGACACCCTCGGACAAGCCCCGGACAGTGACTCTACGTACCGACACGATCACTGTTCACGGTAAGCACGCGCCGACACCCTGAGTGACGTGAATCAGCAAATCTCCACCCGTGTCCCGAACTTCAGCGTGCGGCTCTCCCCGACACCGCGCGGCGCCCGTCTCGCCCGGCTGCTGTCCAGCGAACAACTCAGTTCCTGGGGGGTGCCGTTGGACCCGGCGGCGCTGATCGTGGCCGAGCTGGCGGCGAACGCGGCCACGCACGGGCGGGTGGCGGGCCGGGACTTCCGGCTCACGCTCTACGTCGTCGCGGACGTCCTGCGGATCGAGGTGACCGACACCCGCGGCGACCGGCTCCCCCGCGTCGGCGACGCGGACCCGGACGGCGACTCGGGGCGCGGTTTACTGCTGGTCGACGCGCTGGCCGACCGCTGGGGCGTCATGCCGGGCCTGCCGCCCCGCAAGACGGTGTGGGCGGAGATCGCGCTGCCACCGCGACCCGGGATCCCGTGTGGCGGTCCGGGCGGCGCTCTTTCCCAAAGGACCACCGAGGAGAAAGAACCCCGCCAAACCCCACCCCTCCCGCCCGCGACGGCACACGCTCACTCTCCAGGGTGAACATCGCGAACACGGCTGGCGTGGCGCCCGGTTGATCGCTCTACGCTCGGCGCAGCGAGCCCAGCACATTGCAAACCGGCAAAAATAACGGCCCCCGGCCGGGACTAGCGATCCCGATCGAGGGCCTGACCACCTAGGAAACACCCTTCCCGATGGATACCCAGCACCGTAGCGCGCCCATGCGCGCCCAGTCCCGAGTTGTCGCCAAGAACCACCCGAACCGGCGGTCGGCGGACTGATCCACGACAACACCCGCCACTCCGCCCGCTTCACCGTGATCGGCAACCACCTGGCCCAGCACCCGGAGCTGTCCGGTCTCGCGATCGGGCTCGGCGTGCACATCCAGTCGTACCGAGCGATGCGGAAACTCGTCGAGTCCGTGGACGACACCATCCCGGGCAAATTCGAGATCACCAAGAAGGGGATCGTTCACGACATGACGGCGCCCGTCGGCCCGCATGAGCTGACCACTCTGCATCTGCGGAAGCGACTCGAGAAGGTCATGCCTGACGAGATCGTCGCCCACACCGAGGAGCCCGACGTCGAGGACGAGTCCGAGGGCATCCTGCGGCGTCCCGATGTGATGGTGATCGCCTGGACGGACATGGAGGTACCGGGTTCCTTCGACCCGCGCACCCTGATCGCCGCGATCGAAGTCGTCTCCCGCTCCAACCCGGACAACGACTGGGTCGGCAAGACGCGTGACTATCCGCTCCTCGGCATCCCCGTCTACGCGGTCTTCGACCCCCGCACCGGTACCGGCGCCGTCCTCACCGACATCCACTCCACCCCCGCCGGGCCGCGCTACGCGACCCGGAAGGACTTCGTCTACGGCGAGGACGTCACCATCGGCGGCTGGACCATCTCCTCGGAGAACCTGCCGCTCTACGGCGACTGATCCTCACCGGGCCCCGCTCAGGAGTGGCCCAGCTCCGCCGTCTCCTCGTCGCCCGCCTCCGGGACCGAACCGGAGTCACGGGCCGGGCGGAGCGGGAAGACGTCGATCCGGGTCTCGTCGACGACCGGCGGGGCCGGCTGCGGGGTCTTCGGCATGACGGCCGCCTCGGAGTGGGCGCCGCAGCCGTAGGACAGGGAGACCACCCGGCCGTCGGCCGGGGAGAACTCGTTCCCGCAGATGCCGAAGGCCTGGCCCAGCGAGCCGCCGATCGGGATGAGGAAGCCGCAGGTCATGCAGGTGGCGGGGGCCGCCTGAGCCATCGTGGTCTTGGGGCCGTAGGCCTCTTCCCAGCGGTCCGCGGCGACATGCAGGCCGTAGCGGGACAGGATCCGGGCGCGGCGCATGCCCAGCTCCTCCGCCACCGAGGCGATCGAGCCGCGGACGGGCGTCGTCGGCTGGACGGCCGGGGCGCCGGGAGTGACCTCCGCGTCCTCGGCCTCGGCCAGCTCCGCCATCTCACCGGACACGACCGAGTTCGGCGGGGGCTCCTCCTCGCCCGTGTAGCCGGGCTCCAGGCGCAGGTCCTCCTGGTCGGTGGGGAGCAGGTCGCCGGGGCCGAGGTCACCGGGGCGCAAGCGCTCGCTCCAGGGCACCCATTCGGGGGCGAGGAGGGCGTCCGGGCCGGGGAGCAGGACCACCTCGTCCAGGGTCACGATCTTGGCGCGGGAGGCGCGGGCGACCGTCGCGGCCCAGCGCCAGCCCCGGTAGCCCATTTCCTTACACTCGAAGAAGTGCGTGACAACACGGTCGCCCTCCGACACCATCCCGACGTGCTCGCCCACCACTCCGGGTGCGGCGGCCTCCTCGGCGGCGGCGCGGGCGAGGTCGACGGCCTCGGCGCACAGACGGTCGGGGGTGCGGCTTCGCGTTGTCGCTGCGCTCACAGGTATCGCTTCTCTCCTACGCCGTCTGCAATGAGTGCGGCTGCCTCCGGCGGTTGGCGGGACGGAGCGGACCTGGGGGCCGCATCGACGTCCGCATCCGATCGCGCTCGGGCGCACCTCTGCCATCCATTCTGCGTTATGGCTGAGATACGCACGCTACCCGGTCGCCGGTGGTCGGGGACAGTCCGCCGCTGCCCGGCGATGTTTCCCGAGCGGCCGCGCGTGCCGGTTGGCCGAGAACCGGCCCCGGCGGACGGTCCGGTTGGCCGAAAGCCGACCGGTCCCCGGGCAGGCGTCCGCCCCTGGGTGATCGGGTGGCGGGCCGGCCGTCGCCGGGTGGCCGGCCGACTCGCTTGGATTCAAACCGCACTATCGGGCGGGGTCTCGGGGCACTATGAACGACGTGGCAGCCACGGACAAGGGCAGCGTTCGGGGTGGCGGTTCGGGCCGGGTCGGCGGTGCCGTCCGCTCCGTCGGCCGCGCCCTGCACCTTCCCGTGACCGGGGCCGCGCGCGGCATCCGGAGGGTCACGCACGCGCACGGCGCGGGCGAGTCGGGGCTGGGCAAGCTGATCGAGCTGCACGCGGTGAACGGCGCCGGGGACGTCATGATCACGGTCGCGCTGGCGTCGACCGTGTTCTTCTCGGTGCCGACCGACGAGGCCCGCGGGCGTGTCGCGCTCTACCTCGCGATCACGATGGCGCCCTTCACCGTACTGGCGCCCGTGATCGGGCCCCTGCTGGACCGGCTGCCGCACGGGCGGCGGGCCGCGATGGCCGGGGCGATGCTGGCCCGGGCGCTGCTGGCGCTGATCATCTCGGGGGCGGTGGCGAACGGGAGCCTGGAGCTGTATCCCGCCGCGCTGGGGGTGCTGGTCGCCTCCAAGGCCTACGGAGTGGTCCGCAGCGCCGTCGTGCCCCGGCTGCTGCCACCGGCGTTCTCGCTGGTGAAGGCGAACTCCCGGGTCACCCTCGCCGGGCTGCTGGCCACCGGGGTGGCCGCGCCGATCGGGGCGGGGCTGCACGCCCTCGGTGATCCCTGGCCGCTGTACGGAGCGTTCGTGATCTTCGCCGCAGGGACGTTTCTGTCGTTCTCCCTGCCGCCCAAGGTCGACTCCGCCAAGGGCGAGGACGTGGCGCTGCTCGCGGCCGACGAGCAGCATCTGCACGGGGCGCAGCGCAAGCAGCAGACCAAGCGGCCGGGGCTGCGGACCGTGGGGCCCGCCGTCACGCACGCCCTGGCCGCCAACGCCGCGCTGCGCTGTCTGTCCGGCTTCCTGATCTTCTTCCTCGCCTTCCTGCTGCGCGAGCACCCGCTGACCGGGGAGAGCGCGGCGGTCTCGCTGGGGATAGTGGGGGTCGCGGCCGGTGCGGGCAACGCGCTCGGCACGGCGGTGGGCGCATGGCTGAAGTCGAAGGCGCCCGAGATCATCATCGTGACGGTCGTCGCGGTTGCGCTGGGCACGGCGATCGTGGCCGCCGTATTCTTCGGGGCCTTCCTCGTGGCCTGCCTGGCCGCCGTCGCCGGGTTCGCCCAGGCGCTGGCCAAGCTGTCGCTGGACGCGCTGATCCAGCGGGACGTGCCGGAGCAGGTGCGCACCTCGGCGTTCGCCCGGTCCGAGACCCTGCTGCAGATGGCGTGGGTGTTCGGCGGCGCGGTCGGCATCGTGATGCCGCTGAACGGCACCCTGGGCCTCGCGGTCGCCGCCGTGTTCGTGGCCGCCGGCTGGCTGAGCACGCTGCGCGGGCTGCTCGCCTCGGCCCGGCACGGCGGCCGGACCAGGGCGCGAGTGGCGTAACGAACCGGGCACGCCGCACCCCACGTGGGCGGACGGCTACAGGTGCCCGATAGCCTTCGGTCATGACCACGCTGCCCCGCGGCGAAGCCGCTGATGTAACACGTGCTGTGCGACGCCGCCGCGCCGTCGCCGCCGCCGGCGCCGTTACCGCCGGACTGCTCGTCCTTTCGGCCTGCGACAAGCCGACGCCCGTCGCGACCGTCACCGTAGGCCAGGACTCGGTCAGCTCGGAGGCGCTCTGCTACAACGACGGCAAGCCGCTGGACGCCAAGTCGATCGCCAAGTGCGCGAAGAACTCCAAGGACATCAAGTCCATCAAGGTGGGCCAGGACCAGGAGGTCCGCTTCGGCGTCGACCCGAAGATCGCGGACGCCGGCTGGACGATCCTGGTGAACGGCAACCCGTTCTCCGAGCCCAGCCACCTGACCACCCGCACCCTCCCGTACAACGCGTTCTTCAACCAGCAGTACGGCACCCAGGGCGACACCAACACCGTGTCCGTCCAGATGGGCAGCAACCCGCCCAAGGGGCTGTGGTCGTTCAAGGTGAAGAAGGCGAGCTGACCACGCCTTCCGCACGCTTCCTCGTCGCCACCGCCGTCCCGGCCGAACGGGACGCGGTGGCGCGTGCCTTCCCCGGCGAGACGACGGCGGTACCCCTGCCGGGCGCCGGACTCGTCCGGGTCCCGGGCGGGTGCGACCTGCTGGCCGCCGGCGTCGGACCGGCCCTCGCGGCCGCCTCCACGGCCGCCGCGCTCACCGCGGCCGCACTGGCCGGCACGCCGTACGACCTCGTCGTGTCCGCCGGGATCGGCGGGGGCTTCCTGCCCGCCGCGCCGCTCGGCTCGCTCGTCGTCGCCGACGCGATCACGGTGGCCGATCTGGGCGCCGAGACCGCCGACGGCTTCCTGCCGGTCACCGAGCTGGGTTTCGGAAGCGTCACCCACCGGCCGCCGGAATCACTCGTACGAGCAGTTTCCGAGGCCACCGGCGCATGCGTCGGCACCGTCCTGACCGTCTCCACCGTGACCGGCACCGCCGGCCGCGCCGCCGAGCTGCGCGAGCGTCACCCCCGGGCCCTCGCCGAGGGCATGGAGGGGTTCGGCGTCGCCGAGGCGGCCGCCGCGCACGGCGTGCCCGTGCTGGAGATCCGCGCGGTGTCCAACCCGGTCGGCCCGCGCGACCGCGCCGCCTGGCGCATCGGCGACGCCCTCGCCGCCCTCACCGAGGGCTTCGGGAAGCTCACGCCCGCACTGGAGAGTTGGAACCCACATGACCGCTGATCAGCTTCAGATCGCCTACTCGCCCTGCCCGAACGACACCTTCGTCTTCGACGCCCTCGCGCACGGCCGCGTCCCCGGCGCCCCCGCGCTGGACGTGACCTTCGCCGACATCGACATCACCAACGGCATGGCCGAGCGCGGCGAGTTCGACGTGCTGAAGGTGTCGTACGCGGTGCTGCCGTACGTCCTCGGCGAGTACGCGCTGCTGCCGTGCGGCGGGGCGCTGGGCCGGGGCTGCGGTCCGCTGGTGCTGACCCGCGAGGCGGGGGCGGAGCTCACCGGGGGCACTGTCGCGGTGCCGAGCGAGAAGTCCACCGCCTACCTGCTGTTCCGGCTGTGGGCCGCGGACACCCTGCCCGGCGGGGTCGGCGAGATCGTCGTCATGCCGTTCCACGAGATCATGCCGGCCGTGCGGGACGGCAAGGTCGACGCGGGGCTCGTCATCCACGAGGCGCGCTTCACCTACCAGAACTACGGGCTGCACAAGCTCGCCGACATGGGCGAGCACTGGGAGCGCACGACCGGGCTGCCGATCCCGCTGGGCGCGATCATCGCCAAGCGTTCGCTGGGCGAGGCGGCGCTCGGCCGGCTCGCCGATTCCGTGCGGGCCTCCGTACGGGCGGCCTGGGACGACCCGGAGGCGTCCAGGCCGTACGTCATGGCGCACGCCCAGGAGATGGACCCGGCCGTCGCCGACCAGCACATCGGGCTGTACGTGAACGAGTTCACCGCCGCTCTCGGCGACGACGGCTACGCCGCGGTCCGCGGGCTGCTCACCCGCGCGGCGGCCGAGGGGCTCGTGCCGCCCCTCGGTCCGGACGCGCTCGCCTTCCCGTAGGCCGCTGCCGGGCGGCCTACGGCCGGGGTCAGACGTCGAGCTGGTCGGCGACCGCGCGCAGCAGCCCGGCGATCTTCTTGCCGGAGGTCTTCTCCGGGTAGCGGCCCCGCTCCAGGCCCGGCGTGATGTTCTCGAGGAGGGTCGTCAGGTCCTGCACGATCGAGGCCAGCTCGTCGGGCTTCTTGCGCTGGGCCGCCGCGACCGAGGGCGCCGGGTCGAGCACGGTCACCGACAGTGCCTGGTCGCCGCGCTGCCCGGCGACGACCCCGAACTCCACCCGCTGTCCCGGCTTGAGCGCGTCGACTCCGGCGGGAAGTACCGAGGAATGGACGAAGACGTCACCGCCGTCGTCGCGGGAGAGAAAGCCGAAGCCCTTCTCGCTGTTGAACCACTTGACTTTGCCGGTGGGCACGTCTGTCCTCGTCCTCGTACTCGTCGGAAAATGCTCGGAAAGGGCTGCCGATAGCAGAGAGCGGGCCGACCGTGACCCGCCGCTACCAAGGCTAATGGTCTTCGGGCGGGTGACAAGACGTCCCCCGGTTGTTCTCTCGCGCTGGGAACTACCCTGGTCCGGTGCGTGACAAAACCCAACCGAATTCCGCCGGGCCCGGTGACGGACTGATCCGCGCCGGCGCCATCGTCTTCTTCGTCGGGGCCGTGGCCACCCTCGTCACGATGGCCCCGCTGCTGCTCGGCACGAAGCCTTTCCCGACGTTCATGTTCGGCCTGAGCATGCTCATGGCCGTCGGCTTCCTGATCGCCGGCGCGGGAATACTGCGTTCCGTCGCCGCCGGACGGCGTCAGGCCAGGGAGGCCGCCCCGGGCGCCTCGCGGTAGCCGGCCAGCCAGGCCGGGAACGCGCCGAGGTCGTCCAGCACCACGTCCGCACCGGCGGCGCGCAGTTCGTCGCCGGCGCAGGGGCCGGTGGCCACGGCCACCGACAGGGCGCCCGCCGTACGGGCGCCGCGGACGTCACCCACATGGTCGCCGACGTACACCCCCGCACCGTACTCGCGCAGCGCCAGCGCCTTCTGCTCGGCCCACAGGTCCCCGACCACCACGTCCGGTTCCAGACCCAGGTGGGCGAGGTGCAGCTTGGCGTTCGGCTCGTACTTCGCCGTGACCACCATGGTCCGCCCGCCGGCCGCCCGCACCGCCTCCATCGCCTGCCTGGCCCCGGCCATGGCGGGCGTCGCGGCGATCGCGGTCGCCGGGTACATCTCCCGGTACAGATCGGCCATCGCCGGGACCTGCTCCGCGGGGAACCAGTTGATCAGCTCGTCCGCGAGGGGCGGGCCCAGCCGGGTGACCGCGAGGTCGGCGTCGATGTACGTGCCCGTCCGCTCCGACAGCGCGAGGTAGCAGGCTCGGATGCCGGGGCGGGAGTCGATGAGGGTCATGTCCAGGTCGAAGCCGACGGTGAGGGTCATGGGGGTCATTGTGCCTGGGGGGGGCGGTGCGCCTTTGAGCGCGGGCGGGTTTCGTGGTCGGGTGCGGGTGGCCCCGGTGGGGGGCGTTCGCCGTCGGCGGGTGCGGGCGGTCGGCCAGGGGGCGGTGAGAGCGGGGGCGGGGTCAGCGGGAGCGCTGGGAGCGCCAGACCAGGTAGAGGGCCGAGGCCACCGCGGCGCCCCGGACCACCCAGGGCCAGGTCTGGGTGAGGGCCTCGTTCATGTGGCCCCGGGCGATGGGGTCGCCCCAGCGGCCGGTGTTCCTGCCCCACAGCCAGACAAGGCCCGCCGCCACCGCCGAGCCGGGCAGGACGAGTACCGCCCACTTGGTCTCGGCCGGGGTCAGGCGCCGGGAGCCGTAGGCGATCAGCCAGCCGAGGAGCAGCGCGAACCAGTTCCCGAGTACGGCTCCCGCGACCAGCGCGGCGGCGGCCAGCAGCAGGAGCGGGTTGGTCCAGCCGGCGGCCGGGCGGGGCAGCGGCAGGAAGAGGCGCCGGCGCGTGGGAGCCGTGGCCCGCTCTGCCTGCTCCGTCGCCTCCGCCGGGTCCTCGGGAGCGGGGCGTTCCGCCTCCTCGGGGTCCTTCGGGGGGCGTTTGAGCAGGTCGGGGATCTCCACACCGCCCACGAAGCCCGGCACCGCGTCACCGGCCGGCATCCCGAACGGGCCGTCCTCCACCCGCCACCAGTCGGGACGGGCCGCGCTGTCCCCGAGTTCGTGCGCGGCCGCCAGGTGCGGCGGCGAGGCGCCCGCGCGCGGGGCGGGCGGCTCCGGCTCGGCGGGGCGCGGACGCGGTACGACCCGGCGCAGCCCCTTGGGCCGTGCCTCCGGCTCCGGCTCGGTCTCCCGCTGCACGGGGACGGCGGCGGGCGGCGGCTGCGGGGCCGCCGCCGCGCCGCCCGCGGCCTCGACCACCTCGTCCGGCGTGCCGAGCCGGTCCAGGATGCGGCGCACGGCGGCCGGGCTGTCCACGGCCGTCCTGGCGCGGTGCCGGTCGATCTCGTCACGCAGTCGTGACACCAGCCGCATCCGGGTGGACGACGGCAACTGCCGTTGCTGAGCGACGTCCCCGACGCGGCTCAGATACTCGTAGACGACCTGATCGCTCTCGATCCCCACGGAACCCCTCCGGGGCGCGCCGATGAAACCCCTTGCCGATGTGACCCGTTGAGGACGGTAGCGCAGACCGGCGCCGAACAGCCGCCCGGCGTTCGGCACGGCACCCGCTAACGTGGGTCAGATGAGCCCCGAGGCCAACTCAGCCCCCCGGTCCCTCGCCGAATCGCTCCGCATGAGGGACGACGCCTCGCTGGCCGCGCTGCTGCGCAGCCGCCCCGACCTCATCACCCCCGTGCCCACCGATCTCACCCAGCTCGCCACCCGCGCCGGCACCCGCGCCTCGGTGCTGCGGGCGCTGGAACGGCTGGACCGGTTCGCCCTGCAGACGGCGGAGGCGCTCGCGGTGGCTCCGGACCCGGCGTCGTACGGCACGCTGCACGGTCTGATGGCCGGCGACACGGGGGACCCGGCCGTCGCCGCCGCGCTGCCCCGCGCCGTCGCCACCCTGCGCGAACGGGCGCTGGTGTGGGGCGACGAGGACCGGCTGCGGCTGGTGCGCACCGCGCAGGAACTGCTCGCGCCCTCCGCGCAGCACCCCTCCCCCACCGGTCTCGGCCCGAGTGTGCAGGAGGCCACGTCGGGCATGTCGCCGGGGCGGATCCAGGAGATCGTCGCGTGCGCCGGTCTGCCCTCCACGCACGACTCGGTCTCCGCGGTGGCCGCGCTGACCGCCCTGTTCACGGACCGCAGGAAGATGGCCAAGCTGCTCTCCCAGGCCCCGGAAGCCTCTCGCGAGGTGCTGTCCCGGCTGGTGTGGGGGCCGCCGTACGGGCAGGTCACGCCGGATCCGGCGGCCCATCTGCGCTGGCTGCTCGACCGCGGTCTGCTGCTGCCGACCGCGCCGGGCACGGTGGTGCTGCCCCGTGAGGTGGCGCTGCACCTGCGCGAGGGCCGCGCCCACCGCGAGCCCGAGCCGCGGCCGCCCGCCGTGGAGCCCGCCTCCACGCACGGTGCGCAGGTGGTGGACGCCACCGCGGCCGGGCAGGCGTACACCGCGCTGGCCACCGTCGAGGAGCTGCTGAAGGACTGGGACGAGGGCGGCCCCGCGGTGCTGCGGGCCGGCGGTCTGAGCGTGCGGGACCTGAAGCGGACCGCCGTCGCCCTCGACGTGTCCGAACCGGTCGCCGCCTTCTGGGTCGAGCTGGCCTACGCGGCCGGCCTGCTCGCCTCCGACGGCGAGGCCGACGAGCGGTACGCGGCCACGCCCGCCCACGACGAGTGGCTGGAGCTGCCGCCGGCCGAGCGCTGGGCCCGGCTGGCCCAGGCCTGGCTAACGGCGACCCGGACACCGGGTCTGATCGGCGGACGGGACGCCAAGGACCGTACGTTGTCCGCGCTCGGGCCGGGGCTCGACCGGTCCGCGGCGCCCGAGGTACGGCGCCGGGTGCTGACCCTGCTGGCCCAGCTCCCGGCGGGCGCGGCGCCGGCCGCCGACGCGGTCCTGGCCCGGCTGCGCTGGGAGCGGCCGCTGCGCGGTCCCCGGCCGGACGGGGAGGAGGACCTGCGCTCCCGGCTCGCCCGCTGGACCCTGGCGGAGGCGGAACTGCTCGGCGTCACCGGGCGGGGTGCGCTGTCCGCGCACGGCCGGGCGCTGCTGGGCGGGGCCGCGGCCGAACAGACGGCGGGCGGGAGGCAGTCCGCCGGTCCCGGCGACAAGCTGCCCGTGCACCACCGCCCGGCCGCACCGGCCGAGCCGCCGACCGCCGCCGAGCAGGCCGTCGCCGCCGGCGCCGCCGCCCGGCTGCTCGCGCCGCTGCTGCCCGAGCCCCTGGACCACGTACTGCTGCAGGCCGACCTGACGGCGGTGGCCCCGGGCCCGCTGCGGCGGCCGCTCGCCGAGACGCTCGGGGTCCTCGCGGACGTCGAGTCCAAGGGCGGGGCGACCGTCTACCGCTTCACGCCCGCCTCGGTGCGCCGTGCGCTGGACGCCGGGCGGACCGCGGCCGACCTGCACGCCTTCCTCACCGCGCACTCCCGTACGCCGGTCCCGCAGCCACTGGCCTACCTCATCGACGACGTGGCCCGCAGGCACGGCCACCTGCGGGTCGGCGCGGCCTCCGCGTACGTGCGCTGCGACGACGACGCCCTGCTGAACGAGATCCTCGCCGACAAGCGGTCGGCCGCGCTGCGGCTGCGCCGGCTGGCGCCGACCGTCCTCGCCACCCAGGCGGACCCGGCGGCCCTGCTGGAGGGCCTGCGCGCGATGGGCTACGCGCCGGCGGCCGAGTCCGCCGAGGGGGACGTGCTCATCGCCCGCGCCCATGCCCACCGCACTCCGCCGCGCACCGCGCCCGAGCCGGTGCCGGACGGCCCGCCGCCGCCCGACGCCACGCTGCTCTCGGCGGCGATCCGGGCCATCCGGGCCGGTGACCTGGCCGCCACCGCGCCGCGCAAGGCCACCGGCACCGCTCCGGCCCGGGGCGAGCTGCCGCGCACCGGTCCCGCCGAGACCCTGGCCACCGTGCAGGCCGCCGTGCTGACCGGCGAGGCGCTGTGGATCGGCTACGTCAACGCCGAAGGCAGCGCCAGCCAGCGGGTGATCGCCCCGATCCGGGTCGAGGGCGGCTTCGTCACGGCGTACGACCACACGGCCGACGAGGTGCGGACGTATCCGCTGCACCGCATCACGGGGGTCGCCGAGCTGGAGGAGTGACCCGGGGCACGCCCCGCAGTCCGGGGCACGCCCCGCAGTCCGGTCAGCGGTCCTGGACCGCGGGTCCACGGGCGGCCCGGCCGGGAGCGAGACCGGTGCCGACGGCGACGCGGGGCGCGCCGGTCCGCGAGCCGGCCGACGGCCCCGCGCGAGAGCGCTCGCGGGCGGACGGGCCACCGAAACGCCGGAGAGCGTCCGGTCGCCGAAACCGGCGCCTGTGCGCCTGTGCGCCTGCCGAAGCCGACGCCCGACGCGTGTCGGCCCCTGAGCCCCGGCCGGTGACCCCGCACGGAGCGCCCGCGGGCGGGACCTCGGAAACGCTGGGCGTCCGCGGGCAGCCCGGCCCGGAGTGACGCCGGGGCCCGCGCCGGCGCCCGTGTGCGGGGCCAAGCCGGTGGGCGTCGGGCCGGGAGCCGCTCAGCAGCCCCGGACCGGCGCGTTCACGGGCAGGTCGAAGTGGTCGCGGGCGGTGGCCTCAAGGGCGCCGGCCGGCATCGAGTCGCCGGGGTCCGCCCGGTGGCCGAAGTTGGCGTCCACCCACTGCCCGTACCCCGCGCCGTCCGGCGGCCGCAGTGCCGACACCACGCGGTAGCCGCCCGGCGCGCCCGTGTCCCGGCGCAGCCGCAGCACCTGCGGGCCCTGGGCGCCGCCGCACTCCAGCAGCGCGCCCGCCCGCACCCCGTACTCCAGGCACAGCGTGCTCACGCCCGCCCGCACCAGGCCGTCGTGCTCGTCGAGGTCCCGCGCCTGCGCCCGGCAGAACCACCGCGCCCGCAGACCGGGCACCGCCTCCCCGTACCCGCCGCCCCGGGAATCGGCCACCAGCCGGGCCTCGATGACCGGCCGCACCTCGCGCCACAGCCGTCCGTCGGCGCCCGTCCGCCCCTGCATGCCGTCGCCGCCCTGCCCCATCGCCCACACCCCGGTCGCCACCAGTACCCCCGTGGCCGCCAGACCGGTCCCCCACCTGCCCACCGACATAGCCCCGACCTCCCTCACCGGGCCGCGCCCCGCGCCGGACCCGCAGGTGAAGACCGGCGGCGGGCGCCGAGGGTTGCGGTGGCCACGCCGCGATCACCCGTTGGTAGGGCACACTGGACGTTTGGCCGTGCGGAAGGGAAGTGCGTAGGTGAACGGACCGCTTATCGTCCAGTCGGACAAAACCCTGCTCCTGGAAGTCGACCACGAGCGGGCCGACGACTGCCGTCGGGCCATCGCGCCCTTCGCCGAGCTGGAGCGGGCCCCCGAGCACATCCACACCTACCGGGTCACCCCGCTCGGGCTGTGGAACGCGCGCGCGGCGGGGCACGACGCCGAGCAGGTCGTGGACGCGCTGGTGCAGTACAGCCGCTACCCGGTGCCGCACGCGCTGCTCGTGGACATCGCCGAGACGATGGACCGGTACGGCCGTCTCACCCTCTCCAAGCACCCCGCGCACGGACTCGTGCTCACCACCACCGACCGCCCGGTGCTGGAGGAGGTGCTGAAGTCCAAGCGGATCATCCCGCTGGTCGGCGCCCGCATCGATCCGGACACCGTCATCGTGCACCCCTCCGAGCGCGGGCAGATCAAGCAGACGCTGCTGAAGCTGGGCTGGCCGGCCGAGGACCTCGCCGGGTACGTGGACGGCGAGGCGCACCCGATCGACCTGCTGGAGGACGGCTGGGCGCTGCGCCCGTACCAGAAGCAGGCCGTGGAGAACTTCTGGCACGGCGGCAGCGGTGTCGTCGTGCTGCCCTGCGGCGCCGGGAAGACGCTGGTCGGCGCCGGGTCGATGGCCCAGGCGAAGTCCACCACCCTGATCCTGGTGACCAACACCGTCTCCGCCCGGCAGTGGAAGCACGAGCTGGTGAAGCGGACCTCGCTGACCGAGGACGAGATCGGCGAGTACAGCGGGACCAGGAAGGAGATCCGCCCGGTCACCATCGCCACCTACCAGGTGCTGACGACCCGGCGGAAGGGCGTCTACCCGCACCTGGAGCTCTTCGACTCCCGTGACTGGGGGCTCATCGTCTACGACGAGGTGCACCTGCTGCCCGCGCCCGTCTTCAAGTTCACCGCCGATCTCCAGGCGCGGCGGCGGCTGGGGCTCACCGCCACCCTGGTGCGCGAGGACGGGCGCGAGTCGGACGTGTTCTCGCTCATCGGGCCCAAGCGGTTCGACGCGCCCTGGAAGGAGATCGAGGCGCAGGGCTACATCGCACCGGCCGACTGCGTCGAGGTCAGGGTCAACCTGACCGACTCCGAGCGGCTGGCGTACGCGACCGCCGAGACGGAGGAGAAGTACCGCTTCTGCGCCACCACCGCGACCAAGCGGAAGGTCACGGAGGCGATCGTGCGCCGGTTCGCCGGGCAGCAGATCCTCGTCATCGGCCAGTACATCGACCAGCTCGACGAGCTGGGCGAGCACCTGGGCGCCCCGGTCATCAAGGGCGAGACCTCCAACGCCCAGCGCGAGAAGCTCTTCGACGCCTTCCGCGAGGGCGAGATCAGCGTGCTGGTCGTCTCCAAGGTCGCCAACTTCTCCATCGACCTGCCCGAGGCCACGGTCGCCGTCCAGGTGTCCGGCACCTTCGGCTCCCGCCAGGAGGAGGCCCAGCGGCTCGGCCGGGTGCTGCGCCCCAAGGCCGACGGCCACCAGGCCCACTTCTACTCGGTCGTCGCCCGCGACACCATCGACCAGGACTTCTCCGCCCACCGCCAGCGGTTCCTGGCGGAACAGGGCTACTCCTACCGGATCGTGGACGCCGACGAGATCCTGGCCGAGGGCACCGGCTGAGCCACGGTGAACGCCGCGCCCGCCAGCAGCGCGAGCCCCAGCAGCGGGTAGGGCGAGGCCAGCGGCTGCTGCCACCAGGACAGGCGCAGGTCGTCGTCGCCCTGGTGGGGCACCAGCCACAGCGTGCGGGCGGTGAACACGGCCGCCGTCGCGCCCGCGATCAGGGCGTGGCCGTCGGCCAGCAGCACCGCGAGCAGCGGCACGCACCACACCCAGTGGTGGGACCAGCTGATCGGCGAGATCAGCAGGGCCGTGAGCGCGGCCAGCAGGACGCCGTGGCGGTCCTGCCGGGCGCGGGCCGCCAGGTACAGGCCGGCCGCGCCCACGGCCGCCGCCGGGAGGATCCAGCCGGGCCCCGGCGCCGGATCGTGCAGCGCGCGGGCGATCAGCCCCTGCAGGGACTGGTTGTCCACGATCCACGCCTTGCCCACCCGGCCGGTCTCGTACAGCCGCCGCGTCCAGTACTCGGCGCTCGCCGCGGGGAGCAGCAGGACGCCGAGGAGGACGGTGGCGGTGAAGGCCGCCGCCGCCGTGGCCGCCTCGCGCATGCGGCCCCTCAGCAGCAGGTAGGCGATGAAGATCGCCGGGGTGAGTTTGACGCCGGTCGCCAGACCGAGGGCCAGGCCCTTTCCCCGGGCGCCCGGGGGGCGGGTCAGGTCCCACAGGACCAGGCAGGTGACGGCGAGGTTGATCTGGCCGAAGAGGACGGTCTGGAAGACCGGTTCGAGCCAGAGGGCCAGGGCGGTGGCCGTGCAGAGGAGTGGCGGAGGCAGGGGCGGAGGGTGGGAGGCGAGTCGGGCGGAGAGAGTGACCAGCCCGGCGAGCAGGAGCGCGTTGCCCGCGAGGAACGCCGCCTTCAGGACGGGGGCCGCGATCCAGGCCGCAGGGGTGAACAGGGTCGCCGCGAAGGGCGGGTAGGTCGCCGGAAGCCGCCAGTGGGTGACCGTGAAGCCGTACAGGTCGCCGCCGTGCAGGGCCGCGGCGCCCTCGGCCCGGTAGACCAGCACATCGGCCATAGGGGCCCGCTGCAGCAGGCACAGGGCGGCGAAGGAGCAGAGGGAGACCGCCAGGAGAAGCGGCGGGAGGAGTGAGGGGATACCAGGTGGCAGGGCAAGGAGGGGCTTCACCGTCCGTTTCCGCACGGAGGTGACCCTATGCCGTCACTTGCGGCGTATGCCCGCCTCCTCGCCGTACTCGCCGAGGATCACGACTTCGAACGCGGCCTCCGCGAACACCTTCACGGCGCGCAGGACGTTGCCGAGGGGGTGGTGATGGGGGCCGTCCAAGGCCGTGGCGCCGGACGGCGGCCGGATCGGGGCTGGAGAGATGGTCGCTGCACTCATGTCTCCATGGTGGAACGCGGGGCGCGTGTCCGGAATCGGCCTCGGGGTCCAATTCCAGCAAGCCGCGCGTAGCCCTCGGGGTGGAGCGCACCCCTACAACAGGTCGATCTCTTCCCTTAAGGGACCACAGTGCGGAGAGAAAGGCCGAGGCGGGAAGGGGAGAGCATCGGACGGACCTAAATCCATTGGCTCCTGACCCCCTCCCTCACCTAAAATCTCCGCTCTTGCCCGCCTCCTCTCGGAGTGCCGCCGCCCGGCCGGAAACCGGACGGCATCGTCGCCGGCCCGAAGACCGACGGCATACGTCGTAGCCACGCAGCAGGCCCACCCGGAGGCACCCCCTTGTCCACGCCCGCCCACGAACAGCTCGACGGCCCGCTCGACGGCCGGGACGCCCCGCTCGACGACCCGCTGGCCCGGGAGCGTTCGCACCTGGCCTCGTCCCGGTCGGCCCTGCGCGCCATGCGCGAGGACGTCGAGGCGCTGGACATCAGCGACGTCACCGCGAACTGGGTCAACGCCGCGGTGCTCGCCCACCAGATCGACGAGCGCATCAAGGCGCTCGCCGACCTCAGCGACACCCCGCTGTTCTTCGGCCGGCTCGACTACCTGCACGCCCCCGGCGCGTCGCAGGCCGAGGGCGCGGAGGGCGAGCAGTTCTACATCGGGCGGCGGCACGTGCACGACGCCGACGGCGACCCGATGGTCATCGACTGGCGGGCCCCGGTCTCGCAGCCCTTCTACCGCGCGTCCAAGAAGAACCCGATGGACATCGCGCTGCGCCGCCGCTTCGGCTACACCGGCGGCGACCTCACCGCGTACGAGGACGAGCACCTGTCCGACCCGGCGGAGGCGGCCACCACCAGCAAACTGCTCCAGCAGGAGATCGAGCGGCCGCGCGTCGGCCCGATGCGCGACATCGTGGCCACCATCCAGCCCGAGCAGGACGAGATCGTCCGCAGCGGGCTCGGCGGCACCGTCTGCGTGCAGGGAGGTCCCGGCACCGGGAAGACGGCCGTCGGCCTGCACCGGGTCGCCTACCTCCTCTACGCCCACCGGGAGCGGCTCGCGCGCACCGGCACGCTGGTCATCGGCCCGAACCGGTCCTTCCTGCACTACATCGAGCAGGTCCTGCCGGCGCTGGGCGAGCTGACGGTGCAGCAGGCGACCGTGGACGACCTGGTCGCGCAGGTGGAGGTGCGCGGCGCGGACGACGCGGCCGCCGCCGTGGTCAAGGGCGACGCCCGCCTCGCGGAGGTGCTGCGCCGGGCCCTGTACTCCCACGTGAGCATGCCCACCGAGCCGGTCGTGGTGGTGCGCGGCTCGCGGCGCTGGCGCGTCCCGGCGTACGAACTGGAGGAGCTGGTACGCGAGTTGCTGGACCGCAACATCCGCTACGGCGCCGCGCGCGAGGCCCTGCCGCAGCGGATCGCGCACGCGGTGCTGGTGCAGATGGAGCGCTCCGGGGAGGCGCCGGACGACCGGGTGCAGGACGCGGTCGCGCGCAACAGCGCGGTCAAGGCGGCCGTCAAGCAGATCTGGCCGGCCGTGGACCCGGCGAAGCTGGTGCTGCGGCTGCTCACCGACGCCGGCTTCCTCGCCGAGCACGCCGAGGGGCTCCTGGACGAGGACGAGCAGAAGACCATCCTGTGGGCCAGGCCGGTGCGCAGCGTGAAGTCGGCGAAGTGGTCGGCGGCGGACGCGGTGCTGATCGACGAGGCGACCGACCTGATCCAGCGCACGCACTCGCTGGGCCACGTCGTCCTGGACGAGGCGCAGGACCTGTCCCCCATGCAGTACCGGGCCGTGGGGCGCCGCTGCACCACCGGCAGCGCGACCGTCCTCGGCGACCTGGCGCAGGGCACCACGCCGTGGGCGACCCGGAGCTGGGAGGAGGCGCTGGCCCACCTCGGCAAGCGCGAGGGGGTCGTCGAGGAGCTGACGGCCGGTTTCCGCGTCCCGACCGACGTCATCACGTACGCCTCCCGGCTGCTCCCGCACATCGCGCCGGGGCTCACCCCGGTCGCCTCGGTCCGCGAGAACCCGGGCTTCTTCGAGGTCCGCACGATCGACGGGCCGGCCGAAGTGGTCGCCGCCTGCGAGGAGTTGCTGCGCAACGAGGGGTCGACGGGCCTGATCGCCGCGGACGCCCGTGTCCCGGTGCTCGCCGAGGCGCTGGCCGCGGCCGGGATCGCCCACCTGGCCCCGGGAGAGGAGACGACCCGCGAGACCCGGCTCACCCTGGTGCCGGCCTCCCTCGCCAAGGGCCTGGAGTACGACTACGTCGTGCTGGACGAGCCGGGGGCGGTGGTGGACGGCGAGCCGGACGAACGGACCGGACTGCGCCGCCTGTACGTGGCCCTGACCCGTGCGGTGTCCGGGCTGATCGTGACGCACACGGCCCCGCTGCCGGGGCAGCTCGCCGACCAGGCGCGCTGACGTCCCGCTCCGTCCCGCCGCCCCGGATGCGACGGGCGGCGGACGGCGGACGGCGCCCGGCCGGGCACGCCACCACCGGAGCGCCCTGACCCGCGGCAGGCGGCGGAGCCGCGTCCGCCGGGGCCGCTCGGCGGAGCCGCGTCCGCCGGGGCCGGGCAAACCTCCGACTCAGGTCACTAGGACCTGGCCAGGGCCGCGTCCTCGTCGAGCACCGACCGCCACTGCTCGACCGCCGTCGCCGAGACCGGCCCGAGCCAGCCGTCGGGGCGGGCCGCACCGCCGATGTGGAACGCCTCGATCCCGGCGGCGCGCAGCCGCGGCACATGGTCGAGGCGCAGTCCCCCGCCCACCATGATCTGCTGCTCGTAGCCGGGCTCGCCGCAGAGCGCCGCTTCGGCGACCAGGGTCGGCAGGCCGTCGTCCACGCCGGTCGCGGCTCCGGCCGTCAGATACGTGTCCAGACCGGGCAGGCCGGCGATCCGGCGGCGCAGGGCGTCGCGGTCGGCGGTGCGGTCGATGGCCCGGTGGAAGGTCCAGCGGCAGCCGTCCAGCGCGGCCACCAGCCGCTCCACCGCGGCCAGGTCGACCCCGCCCACCGGGTCGAGGAACCCGAGCACGAACTGGTCGGCGCCCGCGTCCCGCATCTCCCGCGCGACTCCGACCAGCCGGTCCACGTCACCGGCCGCGAAGCCGTCCGCCAGCCGCAGCATCACGCGCAGGTCGATGTCGACGGCGGCCCGGACGCCGGCGACGGTGGCGGCCGGCGGGGTGAGTCCGTCGGCCGCCATCTCGGTGACCAGCTCGAGGCGGTCCGCGCCTCCGGCCTGGGCGGCGACCGCGTCCTCGATGTCGAGGGCGATCACCTCCAGGACTGCACGCTTGCTCATGGCACCCCATTCATCGGCGGTATTCGTCGGCGGTTCATCGACGGCTACAGGTCTAGTCCAATCCAAGACTACGCCGATACGGGGACGCCCTTCATCCGAAGATGTTCAGCTCCCCCTCCCGCGCCCCCGCCAGCTCGTACCCCGTTCCGGGCAGCGGCCGCCCGGAGTACAGCCGTACGAGGGTGGGCGCGTCGCCGATGTAGCGGGCGGGCGGGGCGTCCCCGGCCACGGCGCCCAGCCGCAACGGCTCGTCCAGGTCGTCGAGGTCGGCGTGCAGCGACAGGTGCTCCTTCGCACGCGTGACCTGGGCCAGCAGCGCCAGCGCGTCAGGCAGCGCGGCGCCGGCGTAGGCCCCGGGCTCGCCCAGGACCTCCCGCACGTCACCGGCGTGCACCCACTCGCCCAGCGCGACCATGTCCAGCACGCCGCCGGCCTTGGCGATCAACGGCCCCGCCTCGGTCATCCCGCGCTCCAGCTCGTCCAGGACCCGGGCGTTCGTCCACCGGGCGCGTTCGGCGATGTCCCGGTCGTTGGACTCGGGCGAGAACACGCCCTTCTCGAACCGGCTCTCCACCACCCGGCTCAGCGCGGCGGAGCAGTGCGCCAGCACGTCCCGCACGGTCCATCCCGGACACGCGAGGGTGGGCAGCGCGAAGTCCGCGTCCGCTCGCGCCCGCAGCAGCGGTATCAACACGTCCCGCTCGGCGGCCAGCAGCCGGCCGGGCAGCTCGGGGTCTCGTACGTCGTGCACATCCGCAGGAGTCGTCATGGATGTCACGCTAGGGGGCCGACAGGCACACGTCACGGAACAATGGGGGTATGGCCGACCTCGACGCCCTGCGTGCCCGCTTCGCCCGCGCCCTGGAAGGAGCCCGCGGCCCCGGCGGCGGCCCCGATCCCGCCCTGTACGCCGACAACCTCCTGGCCCGCTGGCAGGAGCCGCAGCGGCACTACCACACGCTGACCCACCTCACCGCGGTCCTCGACCACGTCGACACGCTGGAGAAGTACGCCGCCGACCCGGACGTGGTCCGGCTGGCCGCCTGGTTCCACGACGCGGTGTACCTGCCCGACCGCTCCGAGAACGAGGAGCGCTCCGCGGCGCTGGCCGAGCGCGCGCTGCCCGAGGCGGGCGTACCGGCGCCGAAGACGGCCGAGGCCGCCCGTCTGGTCCGCCTCACCGTCACCCACGCCCCGGCCGCCGACGACCCCGACGGGCAGGTCCTGTGCGACGCCGACCTGGCCATCCTGGCCGCACCCCCGTCGGCGTACGCCCACTACACGGCCGAGGTCCGCGAGGAGTACCACTTCATCCCCAGCGACGCCTTCCGCGAGGGCCGGGCCGCCATCCTGCGCCAACTCCTCGGCCTGCCGCGCCTGTTCCACACCCCGCACGGCCGGGAGCACTGGGAACGCACGGCTCGCTACAACCTCACGGGCGAGCTGGAACTGCTGTCGGGCTGAGGAGTCCAGCCGGACAACCGGAAATCTGTCGCCCCCCGCGGACCGCCCCCCTAGGGTTCGCCCATGCGACCTATGAACGGGGAAGACGTGACCAAGGCCGTCGACGGGTGCCTCGCGGTGCTCGGGCCGGTGGCGGGGCGGGACTGGGAGGGGGTGCGGGGCAGCGGTCTGGAGTGGAGCTGCCGGAAGACCGTGGAGCACGTCGCGGGTGCTCTGATCTCCTACGCGGGCCAGTTGGCCGGACGGCCGCAGGACGCCTACACGCCCTTCGGCATCGAGATCGACGAGGGCGCCGACAACGCCGGCCTGCTGGAGGTCGTGCGGACGACGGGTGCGCTGCTCGCCGCCGCCGTGCGCACCACCCCGCCGCACGTGCGCGCGTTCCACCCCTACCCCTTCCGCGCCGCCGACCGCGAGGGCTTCGCCGCGATGGGTGTCGCCGAGGTGGTCCTGCACACGCGTGACGTGGCCCAGGCGCTCGGCGTCGCCTACGAGCCGGCGGACGGTCTCGCCGAGGCCGTGCTCGGCTGGCTGTTCCCGCACGTGCAGCCCGGGCCCGCGGCCTGGCCGACCCTGCTGTGGGCGACCGGCCGGGGCGAACTGCCGGGGCGGGCGCCGGTCACCGAGTGGCGCTGGCGCAACAACCTCGTCCTCCCCGCCGAGCGGCTCGATCTGGTAGGACTGCGGCCGGCCGTCGCCCGCGATCTCCGGCTCGGCGGCGACGGGGGGCTGGACTGGCTCGAGGGCGGGCCGTACGAGGGCACGCGGGAGGCCGCCGGCTTCATGGTGAAGGCGTACGAAGGGGGCGTGCACCGGCCGGAGTTCGGGGTCTTCGCACTGGTGCGGAAGGAGGACGGCCGCGCGGTCGGCGGCATCGGCTTCCACGGCGTGCCGGACGAGGACGGCCGGGTGGAGATCGGCTACGACCTGGTGGAGGGCGCCCGCGGCCAGGGCTACGCCACCGAGGCCGTGCGCGCGCTGGCGGACTGGGCGCTGGCCCGGGACGACGTCGCCTCGCTGTTCGCGACCGTGGAGCGGGAGAACACCGCCTCGCAGGCCGTGCTGGGCCGGGCCGGCTTCGCACGGGTGAGCGAGGACGACGGCAGCGGCGCCGAGTTCGCCTACGAACTGCGGCGCTGAGCGAGCCCCTTGGGCCGGCGCAGCCCCGCCGCGCGCAGCAGCCGCACCACCTCGCGGCTGCTGATCTGCACGGCCCCGGCGGCCACCGCGTCCGCGTACCGGTGCGACGGAAGGTCGTAGTGGTCGCGTTCGAAGGCCCGCCGGGGCACGCCGAGCCCGGCCGCGAACACGTGCAGTTCGTCGTAGGAGGCGTCGCTCACCAGGTGCGACCACATGCGGCCGTGGCCGGGCCAGGCCGGCGGGTCGATGTAGACGGTCACGGGCGCCTCATGAGGTGCGCGTCCCGCCCGTGGCCCGGCCGAGCGACCCCACCGAGGCGACCTTGACGCCGGCCTTGTGGCACACCCAGTGCGGATCGGGGCCCAGATCCGGCTCCACGTCCAGGGCGTGCGGGTCGCCCGCGCCGCACACCGGGCACAGCGGCCAGCGGCCGTAGCGCTCCAGCAGCGCGTCCTGGACGTCCTGGGCGACCAGCCCGGGCAGGAAGGGCAGGCCGTCCGGCCACTGCTCGACCCACCAGCGCCGTTCGGCGACGGAGTCCTCCACCAGTGAGACCACGTCTGCCTCGGCGACCTGGCCCGCGACCAGGTCGGCGAGCACCAGGGCGCGGGCCGTGTGCAGCGCCTGCTCGAGCGGGGTGAATGACTCCATGGTCCCATTGTGCGCACTCTTGACCGCGGGACCGAACCGAAAATATCTTTCATCGGTGACCCAGGACGTGAAGGAAATTTTCGGCAGTCCGCTCGGCTCCCTCGCCGCGAAGGTGCGTACCCTCGCGCCGTCCATGACCCGCTCCATGCAGCGCGTCGCCGAGGCCGTCGCGGGCGATCCGGCCGGCTGCGCCGCCCTCACGGTCACCGGCCTCGCCGAACTGACCGGCACCAGCGAGGCGACGGTCGTCCGCACCGCCCGCCTGCTCGGCTATCCCGGTTACCGCGATCTGCGCCTCGCGCTCGCCGGCCTGGCCGCCCAGCAGCAGTCGGGCCGGGCGCCCGCGATCACGACGGACATCGCGGTGGACGACCCCATCGCCGACGTCGTGACCAAGCTCGCCTACGAGGAGCAGCAGACCCTGGCCGACACCGCCGCCGGGCTCGACACCGCACAGCTCGGCGCGGCCGTCACCGCGCTCGCGGGCGCCCGCCGCACCGATGTGTACGGGATCGGCGCGTCCGGTCTCGTCGCCCAGGACCTGACCCAGAAACTGCTGCGGATAGGGCTCATAGCCCACGCGCACAGCGATCCGCATCTCGCCGTGACCAACGCGGTGCAGCTCCGCTCGGGTGACGTGGCGATCGCCATCACCCACTCGGGTTCCACCGGCGACGTCATCGAGCCGCTCCGGGTCGCGTTCGACCGCGGGGCGACCACCGTCGCCATCACCGGCAGGCCCGACTCGCCGGTGACGCAGTACGCCGACCACGTGCTGACGACGTCCACGTCACGGGAGACGGAGCTGCGGCCCGCCGCGATGTCCTCCCGGACCAGTCAGCTCCTGGTGGTGGACTGCCTGTTCGTCGGGGTGGCACAGCGGACGTACGAGAGTGCGGCGCCCGCTCTGGCCGCGTCCTACGAGGCGCTGGCACACCGGCACCGCTCCACCCCCAGGTGAGTGCTAGCACGCGAATCGGAGAGAGCCACCCCCCATGACCTCCCAAGACCTGCGCAATGAGCTGGAGTCCCTCACCACGGAAGCGTTCCGGCCGGAACTCGCCGAGATCGACCGGCTGCCCACCCTCGACATCGCACGCCTCATGAACGGCGAGGACGCGGGCGTGCCCGCCGCCGTCGCCGCGCGCCTGCCGCAGATCGCGGCGGCCATCGACGCCGTGGCCGAGCGCATGGCCCGCGGCGGGCGCCTGGTCTACGCCGGCGCGGGCACCGCCGGGCGGCTCGGCGTCCTCGACGCCTCCGAGTGCCCGCCGACCTTCAACACCGAGCCCGGCCAGGTGGCCGGCCTGATCGCGGGCGGCCCCGAAGCGATGGTCACCTCGGTGGAGGGCGCCGAGGACTCCGCGGAACTGGCCCGCGAGGACCTCGACGCGCTGAAGATCGGGCCCGAGGACACGGTGGTCGGCGTCTCCGCCTCAGGCCGCACCCCGTACGCCGTAGGCGCCGTCGAACACGCCCGCGCGCTGGGCGCCCTGACCATCGGCCTGTCCTGCAACGAGCACAGCGCGCTCGCGGCCGCCGCCGAGCACGGCATCGAGGTCGTCGTCGGGCCCGAACTGCTCACCGGTTCGACCCGGCTGAAGGCCGGCACGGCACAGAAGCTGGTGCTCAACATGCTGTCGACGATCACCATGATCCGGCTGGGGAAGACGTACGGGAACCTGATGGTCGACGTCCGCGCCTCCAACGCCAAGCTGCGGGCCCGTTCCCGCCGCATCGTCTCACTGGCCACCGGGGCCCCCGACGAGGAGGTCGAGAAGGCGCTCACCGAGGCGGGCGGCGAGGTGAAGAACGCGATCCTGATCGTCCTCGCGGGTGTCGACGGCCCCACGGCCGCCCGCCGCCTGGCGGACTCCGCCGGCCATCTGCGCGCCGCGCTGGGCCCGACGGCCACCTGACCGGGCGCCGGCCGGGGCGTACGGCTGCCGCCGGGGCGTACCACCGGCCGCGGGCGCGTTACCGTCGAACTGCCGGCTCCGGCCGGCGCCATCCTGCACCCGGAGAAGCCGAAGGACTGCGCGGACCGACATGAACCACGCCCAGCTCACCGCCCTCGGACGTGCCCTCAGGCTGCTCGGGGAGCACGGGGATGCCCTGTCCGCCGACACCCCGGACGCCCGGCTGCACGAGGTCAAGGCCGATCTGCGGCGGGCCCTCGACCTGCTGGACGAGACCGTGGGGGCGGGGGCGCCCACCACCCGGTGCCCCGAGCACCCGCACGGGCCCGTCGACAAGAGCGCGCCCGACCTGTGCCTGCTGTGCGAGACCCGGCGCCGGGCCGCCCGGCGCTCGGAGTACCAGAGCGGCGGCCGGGCGCAGGCGGATGCGGCGCCCGCCGCCGGGTCCTCCCGGTACGGCGTGCGCGCCGACCGCCCCCAGCCCCAGCAGCGGTGGCTGCCGGAGGCGTGGAACGGGCGGGAGTGGCAGCTGTGCGGGACGCCCCGGCGGGACCGGCGGGAGGCCGAGGCGTACCTCGCCGCCCAGCGGCGCGGCTCCCGGCCGGCGATGGCCTACCGGCTGGTGCACGAGTTCACCGACTACGAGGTGCTGCGGGTGTGGGGGACGCCCGTCCAGGTCGACATCGAGCCGATGGGCAACCTGTAGGCGTCCCCGGGACCACGCCTCAGCTCAGGGACTGCAGCGCGGCCGCGTCGTACGGCTTCAGCTCGTCGAAGCGGTCGCCGAGCACCTTGGCCGCCCACTCGGGGTCCTGCAGCAGGGCGCGGCCGACGGCCACCATGTCGAACTCCTCGGCCTCCAGGCGGTCGAGGAGGTTGTCGATGCCCTTGACCGGGGAGCCCTCGCCCTGGAAGGCGTTGATGAAGTCGCCGTCGAGGCCGACCGAGCCGACGGTGATGACCGGCTTGCCGGTGAGCTTCTTCGTCCAGCCCGCGAGGTTCAGGTCGGAGCCCTCGAACTCGGGGAGCCAGTAGCGGCGGGTGGAGGCGTGGAAGACGTCGACGCCCGCGGCGGCCAGCGGGGCGAGGATCGCCTCCAGCTCCTCGGGGGTCTCGGCGAGGCGGGCGTCGTAGGCCTCCTGCTTCCACTGGGAGAAGCGGAAGATGACCGGGAAGTCCGGGGAGACCGCTGCGCGGACGGCCGCCACGATCTGCGCGGCGAAGGTGGTGCGGGCGACCGGGTCGCCGCCGTAGGCGTCGGTGCGGCGGTTGGTGCCCTCCCACAGGAACTGGTCGAGCAGGTAGCCGTGGGCGCCGTGGATCTCCACGCCGTCGAAGCCGATGCGCTCGGCGTCGGCCGCCGCCTGGGCGAAGGCGCCGATGACGGCGTCGATGTCGTCCTGGGTCATGGGCGTGGCGTCCTCGGTGCCGTCCACGCGCAGCCCGGAGGGGCCGTGGGAAGGGGCGTCCGGGTGGGGGTTCTGGCCCTGCTTGCGGACGGTGCCGATGTGCCAGAGCTGCGGCACGATGGTGCCGCCCGCCTGGTGCACGGCCTCGGCGACCTTCGCCCAGCCGGCGAGCTGCTCCTCGCCGTGGAACCGGGGCACCCGGCTGCTGCCGCCTGCGGACTCGTGGCCGACGTAGGTGCCCTCGGTGACGATCAGGCCGACGCCGGCGGCGGCGCGCCGGGCGTAGTAGGAGACCACGTCCTCGCCGGGGACGCCGCCGGGGGAGAACATCCGGGTCATCGGCGCCATCACGATGCGGTTGGGGACGGTCAGACCGCCCAGGGTGATGGGGCGGGAGAGGATCTGGGCCGCGCGGGAGGCGGGGGGCGGCGTGACGGTCACGTGGGGACTCCTCGGTGACGACTCGGTTGACCGATTGGTATGTGCGCACGCATTGTTGCAGCTCCTTAAGGAACCTCCCAGAGGCGGTGGCGCATTCCGCCGGCGGCCGAGCGGAGCTGTGATCCAGGACACGCCCGAGGGCGGCATCCCCTGCCTGTGGCAGGGGATGCCGCCCTCGGAAAGGACAGGCCGATCCGCGCGGGATCAGAAGTCCATGTCACCGCCCGGCATGCCGCCCGGAGCGGCCGCGGCGGCCTTCTCCGGCTTGTCGGCGATGACGGCCTCGGTGGTGAGGAACAGCGCGGCGATGGAGGCGGCGTTCTGCAGCGCGGAACGCGTCACCTTCGCCGGGTCGATGATGCCCTCGGCGATCATGTCGACGTACTCACCGGTCGCGGCGTTCAGGCCGTGGCCGACGGTCAGGTTGCGGACCTTCTCCACGACGACGCCGCCCTCGAGACCACCGTTGACGGCGATCTGCTTGAGCGGGGCCTCCAGGGCGAGCTTCACGGCGTTGGCGCCGGTCGCCTCGTCACCCTCGAGCTCCAGCTTCTCGAAGACCTGGGAGGCCTGCAGCAGGGCCACGCCACCACCGGCGACGATGCCCTCCTCGACGGCCGCCTTGGCGTTGCGCACGGCGTCCTCGATGCGGTGCTTGCGCTCCTTGAGCTCCACCTCGGTGGCGGCGCCGGCCTTGATGACCGCGACACCGCCGGCGAGCTTCGCCAGGCGCTCCTGCAGCTTCTCGCGGTCGTAGTCCGAGTCGCTGTTCTCGATCTCGGCGCGGATCTGGTTCACGCGGCCCTGCACCTGCTCCGAGGAGCCGGCACCGTCCACGATGGTGGTCTCGTCCTTGGTGACGACGACCTTGCGGGCGCGGCCCAGGAGGTCCAGGGTCGCGTTCTCCAGCTTGAGGCCGACCTCCTCGGAGATGACCTCGCCGCCCGTGAGGATGGCGATGTCGCCGAGCATGGCCTTGCGGCGGTCGCCGAAGCCCGGGGCCTTGACGGCGACGGACTTGAAGGTGCCGCGGATCTTGTTGACCACCAGGGTCGACAGGGCCTCGCCCTCGACGTCCTCGGCGATGATCAGCAGCGGCTTGCCCGACTGCATGACCTTCTCCAGGAGCGGGAGCAGGTCCTTGACCGAGGAGATCTTGGAGTTGGCGATGAGGATGTACGGGTCCTCGAGCACCGCCTCCATGCGCTCCATGTCGGTCGCGAAGTAGGCGGAGATGTAGCCCTTGTCGAAGCGCATGCCCTCGGTGAGCTCGAGCTCCAGGCCGAAGGTGTTGCTCTCCTCGACGGTGATGACGCCTTCCTTGCCGACCTTGTCCATGGCCTCGGCGATGAGCTCGCCGATCTGGGTGTCGGCGGCGGAGATGGACGCGGTGGAGGCGATCTGCTCCTTGGTCTCGACGTCCTTCGCCTGCTCCAGCAGGGCGGCGGAGACGGCCTCGACGGCCTTCTCGATACCGCGCTTCAGAGCCATCGGGTTGGCGCCGGCGGCCACGTTGCGCAGGCCCTCGCGGACCAGCGCCTGGGCGAGCACGGTCGCGGTGGTCGTACCGTCGCCGGCGACGTCGTCCGTCTTCTTGGCGACTTCCTTGACCAGCTCGGCGCCGATCTTCTCGTACGGGTCCTCGAGCTCGATCTCCTTGGCGATGGAGACACCATCGTTGGTGATCGTGGGGGCGCCCCACTTCTTCTCGAGGACGACGTTGCGGCCCTTGGGGCCGAGCGTCACCTTGACGGCGTCCGCGAGCTGGTTCATGCCGCGCTCGAGGCCGCGCCGCGCCTCCTCGTCGAACGCGATGATCTTGGCCATGTGAAGTGGTCCCTCCAGGACTGGGGGTGATTCCTTCGGACCGCGCCCGCGCCCGCGACGGACGGCTCGCCGGCCGCGTGGTTCCTTGCCCCACTTGGCCTGCGGGCCTCACCGACCCGGTCCTCACTGTCACTCTCACCTTCAGAGTGCTAACGCCAATGATTAGCACTCGGCATGGTCGAGTGCAAGCGCCTTCGGGGTTGCGGGGCACTGTCGGCCCCCGCGAACAAGGGGGCGCGCGCGGCCCGGACGCGCGGGCGCCCCCCGCCCCGGCGCGCGCGAGGGCGCGCCGGGCACGGCGAAGGGCCCGCACCCTGTGCGAGGTGCGGGCCCTTCGTGCAAGAAACGTTCAGGCGCTGAGGCGAACCATGTCGGCCTGCGGGCCCTTCTGGCCCTGCGAGATCTCGAACTCCACCCGCTGGCCCTCTTCCAGGGTGCGGTAGCCGTCCATCTGAATGGCGCTGTAGTGGACGAATACGTCCGCACCACCGTCGACCGCGATGAAGCCGTACCCCTTCTCCGCGTTGAACCACTTGACGGTGCCCTGAGCCATGCCTAACTCCCCTATTACTGGCCCTTGCACAGATCCGCACTTCGCGGACCCGGGTCAGACCTCACCCCCCATTGGCCGGGGGCGTGCGCCGGAACGCGTCGACCGCCGCTGAATGTATCTGCCCAACTGCCGTCTGCAACAGGTCAATCGGACGAGAAATATGGACGCGAACGGTCCGGAATGTAGCGTGAATTCGCCCGAATTCAGGGCAAGTCGGGCCCCATAAAATACGCAAAAGCCGCAGAGAGAGCCCGCACTTTGGCTGCTTCTTGTCGGGTGCACCGCGGCGAATCCAAGGTTCCCGGCCCACGATCCGGGGGCAGGTTCCCCAACTCTACCGTGCTCAATCACACTGAATGGCCCCCTCCGTTTCTCTCACGGTGGAGGCCATTCAATGAACGATCGGCAACTGGGGTTACCGAAGGTAATGATCGGGCATTCGGTCAGCCGCCGGCGACGGCCGGAATGATCGAGACGCCGGCGCCGTCCGGCGTGGCGGTCTGCAGGCCCTGCTCGAAACGGACATCGTCGTCGTTGACGTACACGTTGACGAAGCGGCGCAGCTTGCCCTGGTCGTCCAGCACCCGGGCGGCGATCCCGGTGTGGTTCTCCTCCAGGCTCTCGATGACCTCGGCGAGGGTCGCGCCCTCGGCCGCGACCTCGGCCTGCCCGCCGGTGTAGGTGCGCAGGATGGTGGGGATGCGAACGGTCACGCTCATGCGAGGCCAGCCTCTCGGAAGGAGTCCAGGTTCGGGCGGATGGTGGCGGTGAGGCCGGTGCCGGCCACCGCGTCCAGGGTCTTGAGGCCGTCGCCGGTGTTGAGGACGACGGTGGTCTTCGCCGGGTCCAGGAGCCCGTCCTTGAGCAGCTTGCGGGTGACGCCGACGGTCACGCCGCCCGCCGTCTCCGCGAAGATGCCCTCGGTGCGGGCCAGCAGCTTGATGGCGTCCACGACCTCCTCGTCCGTCACGTCCTCCACCGCTCCGCCGGTGCGGCGCGCGATGTCCAGGACGTACGGCCCGTCGGCCGGGTTGCCGATGGCCAGGGACTTGGCGATGGTGTTCGGCTTCTGCGGCCGCACGACGTCGTGGCCCGCCTTGTACGCGGTCGACACCGGCGAGCAGCCCTCGGCCTGGGCGCCGAAGATCTTGTACGGACGGTCCTCGACCAGGCCCAGCTCGATCAGCTCCCGCAGACCCTTGTCGATCTTGGTGAGCTGGGAGCCGGAGGCGATCGGGACCACGATCTGGTCCGGCAGCCGCCAGCCGAGCTGCTCGCAGATCTCGTACGCCAGCGTCTTGGAGCCCTCGGCGTAGTACGGCCGCAGGTTGACGTTGACGAAGCCCCAGCCCTCGCCGGCCGGGTCGCCGATCAGCTCGGAGCAGAAGCGGTTCACGTCGTCGTAGTTGCCCTCGATGCCGACGAGTTCGCCGCCGTAGACCGCGGCCATGACGACCTTGCCCTGCTCCAGGTCGTGCGGGATGAACACGCAGGAGCGGAAGCCGGCCCGGGCGGCGGCGGCGCCGACGGCGCCGGCCAGGTTGCCGGTGGAGGAGCAGGACAGGGTGGTGAAGCCGAAGGCGCGCGCGGCCTCCAGGGCCTGGGCGACGACACGGTCCTTGAAGGAGTGCGTCGGGTTGCCGGAGTCGTCCTTCACGTACAGGCCGCCGCTGACGCCCAGCTCGCGGGCCAGGTTGTCGGCCTTGACGAGCTTGGTCCAGCCCGGGTTGATGTTGGGCTTGTCGGCCACGTCGGCGGGGACGGGCAGCAGGGGCGCGTAGCGCCAGATGTTCGCGGGGCCCGCTTCGATGCGCCGGCGCAGCTCTTCGGCGTCGTAGCCGGAGAAGTCGTATGCGATCTCCAGCGGGCCGAAACACTCCTCGCACGCGAAGACAGGTCCGAGGGGTACCCGGTGGCCGCACTCGCGACAGCTCAGGGCAGCGGCGGGGCCGAGGTCGACGGCGGGATTGCTGGTGCTTGCAACTGTCTGCACAGCCATGGAGGCGAGGCCCTTTCTCCTCATCTTCCTCACGACGCATCTCGCCGTGAGACGGATTTGGCACCTTCCCTGGCCGGGAGCCTCGCGATGACGAGTGCGGCTCAGGGGGGTTGCCGGGGCTTCATCGGGCCGTGTCCCTCTGCCCCTCTGGATGAGCGGTATTCGGTTGTGAACGCCGGGCGACCCCCGACATGCGATGGTCATCGGCGTTGTTCAAGACTGTAACCGACGGCCGGGACAGTTGAGATAGTCGTCCGAACCGCGAGATGCATCACTCCCGTCAGGTGTGATCACGAAAGTGAGGAGCCGCAGACCGTGCTGGAAGAAGTCGAGCGCTGGCTGGCCACCCGCTCCTGGTCCGTGGCCGACCGTCCGCTGCACGGAGTCCTGGCCGCCAAGCAGCGCACCGGACTGTCCGTCTCCGTCGTCCTGCCCGCGCTCAACGAGGAGGAGACGGTCGGCGAGATAGTCGCCGCCGTCCGCCGGGACCTCATGCGCCGGGCCCCGCTGGTCGACGAACTGGTCGTCGTCGACTCCGGCTCCACCGACCGCACCGCCCAGGTCGCCTCCGCGGCCGGCGCCCGGGTGGTGCACCGCGACGCCCTCCTGCCGCGCATACCGGCCGTCCCCGGCAAGGGCGAGGTGCTGTGGCGCTCGCTGCTGGCGACGAGCGGGGACATCGTCTGCTTCGTCGACGCCGACCTGCGGGAGTTCTCCTCGGACTTCGTGCTCGGCATCGTCGGCCCGCTGCTCACCGACCCGGACGTCGACCTGGTCAAGGCGATGTACGACCGCCCGCTCGGGGGCGCCGCCGGGCAGGGCGGCCGGGTCACCGAGCTGATGGCCCGCCCGCTGCTGAACATGCACTGGCCGCAGCTCGCCGGTTTCGTGCAGCCGCTGGGCGGGGAGTACGCGGCCCGCCGCTCGCTGCTGGAGCAGCTTCCGTTCCCGGTGGGCTACGGGGTGGAGCTCGGCATGCTGGTGGACGCGCTGCACCTGGTGGGCCTGGACGCGCTGGCCCAGGTGGACGTGGGCGTGCGCAGGCACCGGCACCAGGACGGGCAGGCGCTCGGCCGGATGGCCGCGGCGATCTACCGCACCGCCCAGCTCCGGCTGGCCCGCGGCCACCTGGTGCGACCCTCGCTCACCCAGTTCGAGCGGGGCGAGGACGGGTTCGAGCCGCGCACCTACCCGGTGGACACCGAGGAGCGGCCGCCGATGGCGGAGATCGCGGAGTACGCGCACCGCAGGGTGGCCTGAGCGGCCGCGCGGGCGGTGCGCCGGGCGGCGCGGCGGACGCGGAAGAACGGCTGTATACAGCCCCCTTCCCGGGCGGAGCGTACGTTTGAGCGTTTCCGGGCCGGGCTAGGTTGAGAGTCATGTCTTCCACGCACGCTGCTGAGGTGCTGGTCGCGTCCAACCGCGGCCCGGTTTCGTACGAGGTGCTCGAGGACGGCTCGCTGCGCGCCAGACGGGGCGGGGGCGGGCTGGTCTCGGGGCTGTCGGCCATCGGGCCGGACACCAACGCGGTGTGGGTCTGCGCCGCGCTCGGCGACGGCGACCGGGAGGCGGTACGGCGGGCGGGCGGCGGCCTGCTGCCCGCCGAGGACACCGCCGGGCAGCGGGTGCGGATGCTGGACATCGACGCGGCCGTGCACCACGACGCCTACAACGGCATCGCCAACTCGGTCCTCTGGTTCGTCCACCACATGCTCTACCAGACCCCGCTGGAGCCGGTCCTCGACGCGGAGTTCCGCCGCCAGTGGGCCTCCTACCAGGCGTACAACCGGGCGTTCGCCGAGGCGCTGGCGCAGGAGGCGGCCGAGGGCGCCGCGGTGCTCATCCAGGACTACCACCTGGCCCTCGCCCCGCGCATGCTCCGCCAGCTCCGCCCCGATCTGCGCATCGGCCACTTCTCGCACACCCCCTGGGCCCCGCCGGACTACTTCCGGCTGCTGCCCGACGACATCGCCGCCGAGCTGCTGACCGGCATCCTCGGCGCGGACCGGGCGGCGTTCCTGACGCAGCGCTGGGCGGACGCGTTCACGGACTGCTGCCACGCGGTGCTCGGACCCGGCATCCCGTCCGGGACCAGGATCGGGGTGCACGGGCTCGGAGCGGACGCCGACTTCCTGCGCGAGCGGGCGCACCGGCCGGACGTGGACGAGCGGATGGCGGCCCTGCGCGCGGAGGTCGGCGAGGGGCGCCGGACCATCGTCCGGGTGGACCGCACCGAGCTGTCCAAGAACATCGTGCGCGGGCTGCTGGCGTACCGGCAGCTGCTGGAGGCCCGTCCCGAGTGGCGCGAGCGGGTGGTGCACATCGCGTTCGCCTATCCCTCGCGGCAGGACCTCGAGATCTACCGCGACTACACCGCCGAGGTGCGGCGGGTCGCGGAGGAGATCAACTCCCGCTACGGGACGCCCGGCTGGACGCCGGTGGTGCTGCACGTCAGGGACGACTTCGCCCGTTCCCTGGCCGCGTACCGGCTCGCGGACGTGGCGCTGGTCAACCCGATCCGGGACGGCATGAACCTGGTCGCCAAGGAGGTGCCGGTCGTCTCCGACGAGGGGTGCGCGCTGGTGCTCTCGCGGGAGGCCGGGGCGTACGAGGAGCTGGGCGAGGACGCGATCGTGGTGAACCCGTACGACGTCGTGGGGACGGCGGAGGCGCTGCACGCCGCGCTGGGCCTGTCCCCGGGCGAGCGGGCCGAGCGGTCGAAGAAGCTGGCGGCCGCGGCGACCGCGCTGCCGCCGCAGCGCTGGTTCCTTGACCAGCTCGACGCGCTGACCGGCTGAGGAGTCCGGCGGCGCGGCCGCGTCAGCCGAGCCTCGCCGCCAGTGCGCCCAGGAGCGCGACCACGCCCTGCGGGCCGTCGACCACCAGGTCGGCCCGTTCGGCCAGTTCCGTGACCTCGCTGCTGCCGCTGCAGACCAGCAGGCCGGGGACGCCCTCGGAACGCAGCTCGCTCACGGCCGCGAAGGCGGGGAGGTCGCCGAGGTCGTCGCCCGCGTAGAGGACGGACCCGGCGGCGGTGCGGCGGACGTGGTCGAGGAGGGCGACGCCCTTGTCCATGCCGGGCGGGCGCAGCTCGAGGACCAGCCGGCCGGGTTCGACGATCAGGCCGTGCCGGGCGGCCAGTTCGGCGAGGGGCGCGCGCAGCGCCTCGAAGGCGGCCTGAGGGTCGTCGGCGCGGCGGGTGTGCACGGCGACGGCCCGGCCCTTGTCCTCGATCCAGGTGCCGCGCCCGGCGCCGGACCGCTCCAGCAGCCCGGGCAGCTCGGCGCGGACCGCGGCCACACCGGGGTGCGGCGGGGGCGCGGTGACCTCGCCGGTCGCGGCGTCCCAGCGCTCGGCGCCGTAGTGGCCGAGGACGGTGAGGTGCTCCAGTCCCGGCACGTCAGCGAAGCCGCCGTAGCGCACCGCGACCTCGGCGGGCCGGCCGGTGACCACGGCGACGGAGGCCACCTCGGGGGCGAGCGCGGCGAGCGCGGGGACGGTGCCGGGGTGGGCGCGGGCCTGTTCGGGGTCGGCGACGATCGGGGCGAGCGTGCCGTCGAAGTCGAGGCCGATCACCGCCGCGCGGGGTTTGGCCAGCAGCGCGTGCAGTCCGTCGCGGCCGGCCTGGGTCGCCGGGGTCGGCAGGAGGTCCATACAGGGACCCTATCCGGCGGGGGCCCGGGTCACTCCTGGAGCTTCTCCCCCGCTCCGCGCCGGGGTGTCAGCGCTCCGCGCGGCGGGCGTCGCGCACCCGGCGCAGGCGATTGACCGTCACCGGGTCCAGGGCGAGCGCCCGTGCGTCGTCCAGGAGGGCGTTGAGGAGCTGGTAGTAGCGCACCGGGGCGAGACCCAGTTCCTCGCGGATCGCGCGCTCCTTGGCGCCGGGGCCGGAAAAGCCCCGGCGTTCCAGCGCGAGGATGGCCTGTTCGCGGCTGCCCAGTTCCTCCATGGGGGCAACCGTAGCGCCGGGCACCGACAGCCGGCTCAGTTGACGTCGGCGCTGTCCGCCGCGGAGGCCGTCGACTGCAGCCGGGCCAGGACGTCGGCGGGGCTGCCGCCGGGGGCGACCGCCTGGCCGATGTCCTTCTTCACGGCGGCGCTGACCGAGGCCCACGAGGTCTTGCCGACCGGGTAGAGCTGGGAGACCGGCAGTTCGTCGAGGAAGGGGCGCAGCACCTTGTCGGCGGCCGCGTCCGATTCGGACATGGCGCTGGACGCGGAGTCGGTGACCGGCAGCAGCCCGTACTCGCGGGAGAAGGCGAGGACGTTCTTCTTCTCGTAGACGAAGTCGAGGAAGTCGCCGATCTCGCGGGCGTGCCCGTTCTGCCTGAAGCCCATCATCCAGTCGGCGACGCCCATGGAGGCCTTGGTCCGGCCGGTGCGCCCCGGCATCGGGACGGTGCCGAACTTCACGCCCTTCCTGGCCGCCTGCTGGATCAGCGTGGGGTGGCCGTTGAGCATGCCCACCTGGCCGTCGGCGAAGGCGGCGAAGGCGTCCGCGCGGTTCAGTCTGCCGGGGGCGACGGGGCCGGTCAGGCCCTTGCCGACCAGGTCGTCCCGGAGCCAGGTGAAGGTCTCCACGTTCTTCGCGGAGTCGATGCTGTAGGCGCCGGCGTCGTCGGTGTAGCCGTCGCCGCCGCCCAGCAGCCACTGCATGGTCTCGGCCTGCGCCTCCTCCGGGCCGAGCGGCAGCGCGTAGGGGTACTTCACGCCCTTGTCCTTGAGCGCGCGGGCGTCGGCGGCCAGTTCGTCCCAGGTGGCGGGCGGGGTGATGCCGGCCTCGTCGAAGAGGGTCTTGTTGTAGAAGAGCACCCGGGTGGAGGCCGCGAACGGGATGCCGTACTGCACGTGCTTCCACTGGCCGGCGTCGGAGAGCGCGGAGGGGAAGTCGGCCTGGGTGCGGATGGAGAGCAGGTCGGAGGCCTGGTAGAGCTTGCCCGCGGCCGCGTAGTCGGCGTAGGCGCCGATCTGGGCCAGGTCGGGGGCGTGCCCGGCGTCGACCATCTCCTTGACCTTGCGGTCGACGTCGTTCCAGGAGTAGACGCTGACCTCGACCTTCACCCCGTGCGCGGCCTCGTACTCCTTGGCCAGCCCGTCCCAGTACTTCTCGGAGCCGTTCGCCGCCGAGTCGCCGTAGTCGGCCGCGACGAGTCTGAGGGTCACGTCGGAACCCGTGCTCCCGCAGCCGCCGAGGACCGCCGTCATGCCCAGTGCGGACATCACCGCGATCGTTCCTGCCGTACGCCGACGCACCCTCAAAGCCCCAACCCTGCCGTCTGACCGTTCAACATGTGGACACATAAGGTCTACACCACGTGAGTGGACTAGACCTCTTGCGGGTCAGGGGGCCACACTGTCCCCCGTGAGACATGTCATCGCCCTGGACGTGGGCGGTACCGGGATGAAGGCCGCCCTCGTCGGTGACGACGGTGCGCTGCTGCACCGCGCCCGCCGGGCGACGGGACGCGAGCGCGGGCCGGACGCGGTGGTCGGGTCGATCCTCGGCTTCGCCGCCGAGCTGCGCGCTTACGGCCTGGAGACCTACGGCGAGCCGGCCGCAGCGGCCGGCATCGCGGTCCCCGGCATCGTCGACGACGAGCACGGCGTCGCCGTTTACGCCGCCAACCTCGGCTGGCGGGACGTCCCGCTGCGCGCTCTGCTCGCCGAGCGGCTCGGCGTCCCGGTGGCGCTCGGCCACGACGTGCGCACCGGCGGCCTCGCGGAGGGCCGGATCGGCGCGGGCAAGGGCGCCGACCGGTTCCTGTTCGTGCCGCTGGGCACCGGGATCGCCGGCGCGATCGGCGTCGACGGCCGGGTGGAGGCGGGCGCGCACGGCTTCGCCGGCGAGATCGGGCACATCGTCGTACGGCCCGCCGGCGCCCCGTGCCCCTGCGGGCAGCGCGGCTGCCTGGAGCGGTACGCCTCCGCCTCCGCCGTCAGCGAGGCATGGGCGGCGGCCTGCGGGGACCCGGAGGCGGACGCGGCCGACTGCGCCAAGGCCGTCGCGTCCGGCGACCCGAACGCCGTCCGGGTGTGGCAGGAGGCGGTGGACGCGCTCGCCGACGGGCTGGTCACCGCGCTCACCCTGCTGGACCCGCGCACGTTGATCATCGGTGGCGGCCTGGCCGAGGCGGGGGAAGTGCTGTTCCAGCCGCTGCGGGACGCCGTCCGGCGCCGGGTCACCTTCCAGAAACTGCCGTCCATCGTCCCCGCCGCCCTCGGCGACACCGCCGGCTGCCTGGGCGCGGGACTTCTCGCCCGGGATCTCCTCGACTCCACCGACCCCACGACCGACCCCACGGAGGTAACCGCCTGATGGCTCCCAGCTTGGTACTCGCAGGTGCTCGGGTGGTACTGCCCACCGCAGTGGTGGACGACGGGCGCGTGGTCGTGGAGGGCACGAGGATCACCGCGGCCGGCGCGGCGGACGCCGGGAGCGCCCCGGCCCCGGCCGGCGCCGAGGTGATCGACGTGAGCGGTCACTGGCTGGTCCCGGGTTTCGTGGACATCCACAACCACGGCGGCGGCGGGGCGTCCTTCTCCGGCACGGCCGAGGAGATCCTCACCGCCGTCCGCACCCACCGGCGGCACGGCACCACCACACTGGTCGCCTCCACGGTCACCGAAGAGATGGACCTGCTGGTCCGGCAGGCCGGGCTGCTGAGCGAGCTGGCCGAGCAGGGGGACATCGCGGGCATCCACTTCGAGGGGCCGTTCATCTCGCCGTGCCGCAAGGGCGCGCACTCCGAGGAACTGCTGCGCGACCCGGACCCGGCCGAGGTGCGCAAGCTGATCGACGCCGGGCGCGGCCGGGCGCGGATGGTCACACTGGCGACCGAGCTGCCGGGCGGCATCGACTCCGTGCGGCTGCTCGCCGAGCACGGGGTGATCGCGGCGGTCGGGCACACGGACGCCACCTACGAGCAGACCGTCGCGGCCGTCGACGCGGGCGCCACGGTCGCCACCCACCTCTTCAACGCGATGCCTCCGCTGGGCCACCGCGCCCCCGGCCCGATCGCCGCCCTGCTGGAGGACGAACGGGTCACCGTCGAGCTGATCAACGACGGCACCCATCTGCACCCGGCCGCGCTGGAGCTGGCGTTCCGTCACGCGGGCGCCGGGCGGGTCGCGTTCATCACCGACGCGATGGACGCGGCCGGCATCGGCGACGGCCGCTACATGCTCGGCCCGTTGGAGGTCGAGGTCAGCGAGGGCGTGGCCCGGCTGGTGCACGGCGGCTCGATCGCCGGTTCCACGCTGACCCTGGACCGCGCGTTCAAGCGGGCGGTGACGGTCGACGGGCTGCCGGTGCGGGACGCCGTCACCGCGCTGTCCGCCAACCCGGCCCGGCTGCTGGGGATGTCCGACCGCATCGGCTCCCTGGAGCCCGGCAAGGACGCCGACCTGGTGCTGCTGGACGCGGACTTCGACCTCAAGGGCGTGCTGCGCCGGGGAGAATGGGTCGTCGCGCCCCGACTGCCCTGATCCGTCCAGGCGTCCGGAGACGGCGGCCGGCCCGCGCACTGGGCCGGCCGCCGTCTCTTTGGCATGATCAGGTCCCCGCAGACCGATGACGCGACGGACTTCGAGGGAGGTCGGACCGGGTGCTCCTCACGGTCACGCTGAACACCGCTCTCGACATCACCTACCGCGTGGGGTCGCTGCGGCCGCACGCCTCGCACCGGGTCTCCCAGGTCATCGAACGGCCCGGCGGCAAGGGCGTGAACGTGGCCCGCGTGCTGGCCGCCCTCGGCCACGAGGTGACGGCCACCGGCTTCGCCGGCGGCGCCACCGGCCGGGTGCTGCGCGAACTCCTCGCGGAGGCGACCGGGGTGACGGACGCACTGGTGCCGATCGGCGGGGCCACCCGGCGCACGGTCGCCGTGGTGGACGAGCGGACCGGCGACACCACCCAGCTCAACGAACCCGGCCCGCAGATCTCCCCGGCCGAGTGGGCCGCCTTCCAGGACCGGTACGCCGAACTGCTCGGCCGCGCCTCCGCGGTGGCGCTGTCCGGCAGCCTCCCGCCCGGCCTGCCGGTGGGCGCGTACGCGGGTCTGATACGCGCGGCCCGCGCCCGCGGTGTCCCGGTGCTGCTGGACACCAGCGGGGAGCCGCTGCGCCGCGGGGTCGCGGCCCGGCCCGACATCATCAAGCCGAACTCCGACGAGCTGGCCGAACTCACCGGCTCGCACGAGCCGTTGCGCGCCACCCAGGACGCCCGGCGGCGCGGCGCCCGCGCGGTGGTCGCCTCCCTCGGCCCGGACGGCCTGCTCGCCGCCACCCCCGAGGGCCGCTGGCGCGCCGCCCCGCCCGCCCGCGTCCACGGCAACCCGACGGGCGCCGGCGACTCCGCGGTCGCGGGTCTGCTGTCGGGACTCGTGGAACAACTCCCCTGGCCGGACCGGCTGACCCGGGCGGCGGCCCTGTCTGCGGCGACCGTACGGGCGCCCGGGGCGGGGGAGTTCGACCCCGGGACCTACGCGGAACTGCTGGGGCGGGTCGCGGTGACCGGAGTGGCCAGCGCGGCGTGAGGGCCCGCGGGCCCTCGCCCTCGGCGCCCCAAGGGCCGTCCCGTAATCCCCGGCGGGCACGCGACGACAGCTACGGCGCCTCGCCGCGTTGTCGGATCGCCCGAATACGCCCAGTATGAGGAAGACCCTCCGCCTTGCGATGCACCGCATCTGACGCCGCGCGCTGATCCACCGGGGATTACGGGACAGCCCTTAGCTCTTGACCTGGCCCTTCTTGATCCAGAGCTGGTCCAGCAGGGCGTCGCACTTGTCGCCGGGCTGGCAGGAGATGGAGACCGTGTTGTGGCCCTTCTCGAGCGTGGGCCAGACGAACGTCGTGGTCCAGCCCTTGGAGAAGTCACCGTCGTTGGTGTGGGTGTAGTTCTTCAGCGGCAGCTTGGTCGCGAACGGCTTGCCGTTGACGGTGACCGTCATCGCCTGGTCCTCGCCGACGACGCTGAAGTGCGCGAAGAGGGTGTAGGGGCCCTGCTCGGGAACGTCGTCGAACGTCCAGGTGACCGAGGACCCCACGCTGTTCAGGCCGCCCACGTAGGTGCCGCCCGCGGCCTGGGCGCCCTTGACGTCCGAGGCCTTGGCGGCGTTGCCGGCGAGCTGCAGGTCGGCGGCGTCGGCCTTCGGCAGTTCGCCGGACGGCGCGGAGGCGCTGTTCGACGGGCTGGGCTCGCTGCTCTGGGACTGGGCCGGGGAGGCGTCCGCCTGGTTGCCGGACTTGTCGTCGGTGTTGCCGTTGATCATCGCCACGCCGATGCCGATGACGACCGCGGCGACCACCGCGATCGCGCCGATCAGCAGGCCCTTGGTGTTCGGGCCGCGCCGCCCGCCGCCACCGCCCGCCGGCGCCATGGACTGCCGTCCCGCCGGGGCGCCGCCGGGCAGCGTCTCCGGGGCCTGGTAGTGGGCGTTCGGCTGGCCGTAGGCACCCTGCTGCTGCGGGACCGCGGTCTGCTGCGGGACCGCGGTCTGCTGCTGGCCGTAGCCGGCCTGCGGCTGGGCGTACTGGCGCTCGCCGACCGCACGCACTCTGCTGACCGAGTTCGGATAGCCGTAGCCACCCGTCGGCGGCTGGGCCCCTCGGGCCTGGCCGTCGGCGTACAGGTAGCCGAACGGGTCGTCGTCCTCGGGCGTGCTCGCGCCGTTGTCGCCGGGCGTCATCCCTTGGTACTCCTCAACAGGTGCGGGTGGATGCGATACGGGTGTGGAATGGCGAGCCTACCCGCTCCGACTGGGCCAAACGGGTGACTCGCATCGCATCAGCTCACTGACCTGCGATTCATCCGGCACGCCGGTGCTGTTTGGGACGAGATCGTTTCTCTATGTACATCCGCTCGTCGGCGGACTTCAGCACTTCGTCCGCGGTCATCCCGCAGTGCGCCCAGCCGATGCCGAAGCTCGCGCCCACCCGGACCGCCCGGCCCTCGGCGCGGATGGGCTGGATGATCTCGTTGCGCAGGCGCACGGCGAGGTCCTGGGCGTCGGCCTTGCCGAGACCGTCGGCGAGGATCACGAACTCGTCGCCGCCGAGCCGGGCGACCGTGTCCCCGTCGCGCACCCCGTGGGTCAGCCGCCGGGCGACCTCGATGAGCACCGCGTCGCCCGCGTTGTGGCCGAACCTGTCGTTGATCGACTTGAAGCCGTCCAGGTCGCAGAAGAGGACCGCGAGCCCCTTGGCGCCGTCGTCGTGGCCGCCCTCCGGGGCGACGGTGTGGACGTGGTGGTCGTAGCCCTCGAACGCCTCGGCGCCCTGCGCGAAGTCGAATCCGTGCCCGGGCGGGGCGTCGAAGGCGGGGTGGCCGTAGGCCGCGTCCAGGGACTCCAGCGCGCCGGCGTGGGCCGGCCGGTGACACAGGCGCGCGGAGAGCCTGGAGCGCAGCTCGGCGGAGTTCGGCAGGCCGGTCAGGGAGTCGTGGGAGGCGCGGTGGGCGAGCTGCAGCTCCCGGCGCTTGCGCTCCTCGATGTCCTCGACGTGGGTCAGCAGGAAGCGGGGCCCGTCGGCGGCGTCGGCGACGACGCTGTTGCGCAGGCTCACCCAGACGTAGCTGCCGTCGCGGCGACCCAGGCGCAGCTCGGCCCGGCCGCCCTCGGCGGACGTCCGCAGCAGGGTGCCGATGTCCTCGGGGTGGACCAGGTCGGAGAAGGAGTACCGGCGCATCGCGGAGGCGGGACGGCCGAGCAGACGGCACAGGGCGTCGTTGGTGCGCAGGATGCGGCCGTGCTGATCGCCGCCCATCTCGGCGATGGCCATGCCGGAGGGCGCGTACTCGAAGGCCTGCCGGAAGCTCTCCTCGCTGGCCCTGAGCGCCTGCTGCTCGCGCTCCAGGCGGACCAGGGCGCGCTGCATGTTGGACCGCAGGCGCGCGTTGCTGATCGCGATGGCGGCCTGGAAGGCGTACATCTGCAGGGCCTCGCGGCCCCAGGCGCCGGGGTGCCGGCCGTTGCGCGGCCGGTCGACGGATATGACGCCGAGCAGCTCGCCGGAGGAGTTGCCCTGTGCCCCGGGCGTGTACATCGGGGCGAAGAGGCGGTCGGCGGGGTGCCACTCGTCCTCGAAGCGGGGGGCGGGGCCGTCGGTGTACCACTGCGGGACGTCGTCGTCGTCCAGCACCCAGCCCTCGGTGTGGGGTATGAACACCAGGTCGCCCCACTGCTCGCCCATGGCAAGGCGCCGTTCCCAGGAGTCCCGGGAGCCGACCCGGCCGGTGATCAGGGACTCGGCGGCGGAGTTGCCGGAGAAGGCGGCGACGACGAGGTCCCCGTCGGGCCGCACCAGGTTCACGCACGCCAGCTCGTACCCGAGAGCGCCCACGGCGCCGTCGGCGACGGTCTGCAGGGTGTCCGCCAGGCTGCGCGCCGTGTTCATGTCGGCCATGACCTGGTGAAGCTGCCGCAGGGACGCAAGGCGGACATACGGCTCCGACTCGGTCTCCATGCTCGCCCTCCCCCCGAGACCTCGCAGCGCGTCAAGGGCTGTCTCTGGCGCTTCCCTACCGTGCGTCCCGTCGTCTCTCAGTGGTCTTCAGCCACTGAATCACAGCGCGCTGCCCACTCGGTACACAGGGTCAACAATATCTGCCCCATGTGACTCAAGTCACAGGGGAACGTGAACAATTGAGTGGAGTTTCTGCGTTTTCCCTGTGCGTTTCCTGAACGCAAACTTTGTCTTCGTGTGCACATGATGCACGAACCGTCACGTCGTGGTCCCCCGGTCCTAGGACCCGGCTCGGGCCAGGGCCCGATGCGGCGCGTCCGGCGCGGCGATTAGCGTGCAGGGTGTGCTGAACACCTCCTCCACCACCGCCACAGCCGCTTCCGGGCATGCTGAGGGGGTGAGCAACGACGAGTTCCGGGCCGCCATGTCCCGGCTGGCCGCGGCCGTGGTCCTGGTGACCGCACAGGAACCGCCGCTGGACCCCGACGACCCGGACGCGCCGGGCGGCGAGGACGTCGGCATGACCGCAACCGCCTTCATGTCCGTCTCGCTGGACCCGCCGCTGGTGATGGTCAGCCTGCGCGAGGGCTCGCGCATGGACGACCTGCTGGACGAACAGCCGCTGTGGGCGGTCTCGGTGCTCGCCGAGAGCCAGCGCCACATCGCGGGGCGCTTCGCAATGAAGGGCCGCATCAGCGACCGGCTGCTCTTCCAGGACCTGCCCCGGGTGCGCGGCGAGATCACCGGCGCCCCGCTGATGGGCGGCGCGCTGGCCACCCTGGAGTGCCGCACCGAGCAGCGAGTGGCGGCGGGCGACCACACCCTCGTCATCGGCCGCGTGCTGTCCGCGCGGGTGCCGGGCGCCGAGGGCGGCCCGCTGATGTACTTCCGCGGCCGCTACCGCCAGTTGGGCTGACCGGCCGCCGCGGCCGGGCTCCCGGCTAACCCCAGTCCCGCCCGGAGCGGCCGCGCTTCCTCTCCGAGCGCTGCTTCTTCTCGCGCAGCCTGCGCTCGTTGATGCCGCGGGGGACGCGGGTGGGGCGGCGGGGCCTGGGCGGGGGTGCGGTGGCCTCGGCGAGCAGGGCGGCGAGGCGCACGGCGGCGGCCTCGCGGTTGCGCCACTGGGAGCGGTGCTCGGAGGACCGGACGACGACCACCCCGTCGACCAGCCGCCCGGCCAGCCGGTGCAGCGCCCGCTCCTTCCACACCGCCGGCAGTGCCTCGGTGCGCGCGAGGTCGAAGCGCAGCTCGACCTGCGAGTCGCTGGTGTTGACGTGCTGCCCGCCCGGCCCCGAGGACCTGGAGAAACGCCACATCAGCTCGGCCTCGGGCAGCGAGACCGAACCGCGGATGACATGGGGACCGGACATGCCTCCCATGTTCCCGGCCCGGCCCGTCCCACGTCACCCGGTTTTCACCGGCTGACGGCCACATGGGTAAAAAAGGTAAAGGGATCCGGAACCACCGGGACACCCCTCGACGTTCTCCCGGGTGACGGTAGCTTCGTCGGCACAGATGCGCACGAATAACTAGGGAAGGGACTCCCAATCATGGCTGTAAGCCTGTCCAAGGGTGGCAACGTCTCGCTCACCAAGGAGGCTCCGGGCCTGACCGCCGTCACCGTGGGCCTCGGCTGGGACGTCCGCACCACCACCGGCACGGACTTCGACCTGGACGCCTCCGCCATCGCGGTCAACGCGCAGGGCAAGGTCTACTCGGACGCCCACTTCGTCTTCTTCAACAACAAGCAGACGCCGGACAGCTCGATCGTCCACACCGGTGACAACCGCACCGGCGAGGGCGAGGGCGACGACGAGGCGATCAACGTCAACCTGGCCGCCCTCCCGGCCGACGTCGACAAGATCGTCTTCCCGGTCTCCATCTACGACGCCGAGAACCGCGGCCAGAACTTCGGCCAGGTCCGCAACGCCTACATCCGCATCGTCAACCAGGCCGGCGGCGCCGAGATCGCCCGCTACGACCTCTCCGAGGACGCCGCCACCGAGACGGCCATGGTCTTCGGCGAGCTGTACCGCAACGGCGCGGAGTGGAAGTTCCGCGCGGTGGGCCAGGGTTACGCCTCGGGCCTGGTGGGCATCGCCCAGGACTTCGGTGTGAACGTCTGACGCGCACCGCGTGGAGCGGGAGCCCCCGGCCCCTCGGGGCGGGGGCCTTCCCGGGCTCCCCCGGGGGCGCGCGGAAATCCGGCCGAGGCGCCGGCACGCCGCGCGATACGTTGCCCGCGTGATCTTCGAACCTCTCGTCATCGGCGCCGACCGTGACCTCCCGGCTCCGCTGCTCACCGAACTGACGGCGCTTCACGCCTCCAACCGCGAGTTCCACGCGCTCAGCGGCGAGTTCCCCGACCCGGACGACATCCGGGCCGAGCAGGTGGCGGCGGCCCTGGCCGACGAGCTGGCCCAGCCGGGCGCCGAGGTGCTGCTGGCCCGGTCCGAGGGGCGCCTGGTCGCGGTCGTTATCACGCTGGCCCGCCATCCCGACCCGGCCGAACCCGATCCGTGGATCGGGCTGCTGATGGTGAGCGGGGCCGAGCAGGGCAAGGGGTACGGCCGCCGGGCCGTCGCGGAGGTCGAGGAGCGCTTCCGGACCGCCGGCCGCCGGGCCGTGCGCCTGGCCGTCCTGGAGGGCAACACCCGCGCGCTGGCCTTCTGGACCGCACTCGGCTACGAGATCGTCGACCACCGCACCGACCACGCCCTCAACCGCCCCTGCGCCGTACTGCGCAAGGTGCTGCGGACCCCGCGGTAGGCGCCCGGGTCGCCGTGGTGGACCCGGACGGCGCGGTGCTGCTCTTCCGGTACGACGACGTCGAGGTCGGCGTCCGCTGGGCGCCGCCCGGAGGCGGCCTGGAGCCGGGCGAGACCCCCCGCGAGGGCGCCGTGCGGGAACTGGCCGAGGAGACCGACTGGACCGACCTGTCGCCGGGCCCGCTGCTGTGCACCTGGGAACACGACTTCCCGCTCCCCCACTCTCGACTTCGCCCCAGCGGGGGGACCCCCATGGGCGTGCCCGTCCACCAGCACGAGCGCGTCTACGTCACCCACGGCCCGCACCGCGAACCGGCCGGCCCCGGCCTCGCCGCCGCGCACGCCGCCGACGGCATCCTCACCTGGCGCTGGTGGAGCCGGCGGGAACTGGCCGAGGAGCCGGAGCCGGTCCGGCCGCCCGGCCTCGCCCGGCTGCTCGACGAGTGGGAGGGCTGAGGGCGCGGCGGTCCGGACGCCCCCGGCCGCCACGGGGCTCGGCGCCGCGGCCGGCGTGGGCTCGGCACGGCTCGCCGACCGGGTCCGCCGGCGGCGCGAGGACGCCGACCGGATCCGGTGGGGGCGCCGGGAAGCCAGGTGTGACGCCGGGGGCCTCAAATCCGCTGTGCGAGTGACCAGTTGAGTACTCGGCAGATGTCCGGATAACGGTTTCCGGGGCACGGCATTCGGAAATGAACACGTAAAGTTTTGTCGGTGCTCTGTCAAACAGAGCGTTAACGGTGTCACTCTCTCCGCACCCGCCGCAGCTTGTGCATCCCCTGTGCCCCAACTGTGTCTCCGGCCCCGCCGGAGGCCAGCCAGAAGGAGATCGAGTGACACAGCACCCCCGCGCCCCCCGCAGGACCGCCGTGCGCGCCGTCGCACTGGCCGGCTCGGCGGCGATGGTCGTCCTCGCGCTGCAGAACGGCTCCGCCACCGCCGCCCCCACGCACACCCCCGGCGCCCTGGCCGTCCCGCTCAGCGCACCGGCCCGCGCCGCCGCCATCGGCACGGCCCAGCGGCACGCCGGCGCCACGGCCCGGGAACTCGGGCTGGGAGCCAAGGAGAAGCTGATCGTCCGGGACGTCGTCAAGGACGCGGACGGCACCGTCCACACCCGCTACGAGCGCACCTACGCGGGTCTTCCCGTGCTCGGCGGCGACCTGGTCACCCACGTGGCGAAGAACGGCTCCCTGAAGGGCGTCAGCAAGGCGGCGAAGGCCCGCATATCCGTGCCGACCACCACGGCCGCCGTCTCCGCCACCAGCGCGAAGAGGACCGCCCTCAAGGCCGCGGGCACCGCGAAGGCCACCGCCTCGTCCTCCCGCAAGGTGGTCTGGGCCGCCGGCGCCAAGCCGGTACTCGCCTACGAGTCCGTGGTCAAGGGCGTCCAGCACGACGGCACCCCGAGCGAGCTGCACGTCGTCACCGACGCGCGGACCGGCAAGAAGATCTACTCCTACGAGGCGATCGAGACCGGCACGGGCACCAGCCAGTACAGCGGCACGGTCACCATCGGCACCACCGCCTCCGCCTCCGGCGGCTACGACCTGATCGACGGCGGCCGCGGCGGCCACAAGACCTACGACCTGAACGGCGGCACCACCGGCACCGGCACCCTGTTCCACGACGCCGACGACGTCTGGGGCAACGGCACCGTCTCCAACCGCCAGACCGCCGCCGTGGACGCCGCCTACGGCGCCGCCGCCACGTGGGACTTCTACAAGTCCGCCTTCAACCGCAACGGCATCGCGGGCGACGGCAAGGCCGCCTACTCCCGCGTCCACTACGGCAACGCCTACGCCAACGCCTTCTGGGACGACAGCTGCTTCTGCATGACGTACGGCGACGGCTCCGGCAACGCGGACCCGCTGACCTCGCTGGACGTGGCCGGCCACGAGATGAGCCACGGGCTGACCGCGGCCACCGCGAAGCTCAACTACCGGGGCGAGTCCGGCGGTCTGAACGAGGCCACCAGCGACATCATGGGCACCGCGGTGGAGTTCTTCGCGAACAACTCCTCCGACCCCGGTGACTACCTCATCGGCGAGAAGATCGACATCAACGGCAACGGCACCCCGCTGCGCTACATGGACAAGCCCAGCAAGGACGGCGGCTCCGCCGACTACTGGTCGAAGTCCGTCGGCCGTCTGGACGTGCACTACTCGTCCGGTGTCGCCAACCACTTCTTCTACCTGCTGTCCGAGGGCAGCGGCGCGAAGACGGTCAACGGGGTGTCCTACAACTCCCCGACGTACGACGGCTCCACGGTCACCGGCATCGGCCGCGACAAGGCGATCCAGATCTGGTACAAGGCCCTGAGCACGTACTTCACCTCGACCACCAACTACGCGGGCGCCCGCACCGGCACCCTGCAGGCCGCGGCCGCCCTGTACGGCTCGGGCAGCGCGGAGTACAACGCGGTGGCGGCGGCCTGGAAGGCGGTCAACGTCAACTAGTCCCGCCGGTCCCGCTTGAGCGCGTTCCCGGCAGGCCGGGCCGTCCGTCACGGGCGGTCCGGCCTGCCGTCTCCGTAGAGCCAGTCCTTCCAGATCTCGCCGAAGTCCTTGTCCGGGGCCCTCTTCTCCACGAACGCGGTGAACTGCGCGGTGTCGGCGGTGCCGTGGCGGTGGGCGGCGGCCCAGCCCCGCAGGATGTCGTGGAAGGCGGCGTCGCCGACCTTCCGGCGGATCTTCTGCAGGACCATCGCGCCGCGCTCGTAGACCGGTCTGCCGGAGATGTGCGCGGCGTCGGCCGGCCTCGCCGGCGGGAAGGCCCACAGGGAGTCGTCGTGGCTCTCGTACAGGTCGGCGAAGGCCTGCTGGGCGCTCTTGCCGCCGTGGTCCTCCTGGTACAGCCACTCCGCGTACGTCGCGAAACCCTCGTTGAGCCACATGTCCCGCCAGCTCAGCGGGGTGACCGAGTCGCCGTACCACTGGTGGGCGAGTTCGTGGACGAGCGTGCCGGTGTCGGGGGCGCCGGGGAAGACGGGGCGGGTCTGGGTCTCCAGGGCGTACTGGACGTCCCCCGGGCGGTTGACGATCGCGCCGGCGGAGGAGAAGGGGTACGGCCCGAAGTTGGGCTCCTCCCAGCCGAGGATCTCCGGGATCTTCGCCAGGACGCCCTTGCTCGCCTTCGCCTGCTGCGGGTCGACGGCGGTGAGGACGGGCAGGCCGTGCGGCCCGGTGGTGCGGCCGATGTCGTAGCGGCCGACGGCGACGACGGCCACATAGCTCGCCATCGGCTGGGCGGTGTGCCAGGAGTACGTCGTCCGGCCGCCCTTGCCGGTCCGGCCGGCGAGCTCCCCGTTGGAGACGGCCTGCAGCCCCACGGGGACGGTGACGGCGATGTCGTAGGCCGCCTTGTCCGAGGGGTGGTGGTTGCCGGGGAACCAGGCCATCGAGCCGACCGGCTCGCCGAGGCCGAGCGCGCCCTCGGCGGTGCGCAGCCAGCCCTCCCTGGAGCCGTCGGAGTCGGTGAGGGTCCGCGGGACGCCGGAGTAGCGGACGGCGGCGGTGAAGGTCCGGCCCGCGCGGAGGTCGTCGTGGGGGCGGACGGTCAGTTCCTGGCCGGCGCGGTTCCAGCGGGCGTCCCTGCCGTCGACGGTGACCGAGCCGACGTCCAGCCCGTCGAGGTCGAGGTCGAAGGCCGTCAGGTCCTGGATGGCGCGGGCGGTGATCACGGCCGTGCCGGTGAGCCTGCGGGTGGCCGGCGCGTAGTCGAGGGTGAGGGCGTAGTGGGTGACGTCGTAACCGCCGTTGCCCGCACTCGGGAAGTACGGGTCGTGCACGCCCGAGCCGCCCGGGGCGCCGCGGACGCCCGCGTCGCAGGCGGTGCCGGTGAGGGCGAGCGCCAGAAGGGCCGCGACGGCCGGGACAAGGCGTGCGGATCTGGACATGTCAGTGATCCTATGGCGGCGGCGCGCACCGGAGCGGGGACGCGGCGGCGGGGCGTGACACCATCTCCTGCGTGCTCGACATCGGCTACGCCCTCTCCAACCGCTTCCCCGACCCGCCGCAGACCGACTACCGCCGCGCGGACGTCCGCGCGCTGCGGCACGACCTGTTCTGCGGGGACGTCTACCTGGCGGACACCAAGTCGGACCGGGAGCTGTCCACGGCCTGGGGGTGGGTGCCGGTGCTGGACTTCGCGTGGGCGCTGTGCGACATCGTGGAGCGGCTGGACCGGGACCCGATGGGCTCGCGTGCCTCCCGGCCGCAGCGGGCGGAGCTGGACTTCACCGAGTCCACCGACCGGATGCTGTTCGAGCGCCGGTTCGGCTGGGTGGACATCGACGCCGACTGGATGCCGGCCGAGGAGGCCCCGCTGTCCTTCTCCCATGCCGAACTGCGCCGGGAGTCCCGCGACTTCCTGCACGACCTGATCGCCGACCTGAGCGATCTCCACGAGGACCTGTCGGAGAACCCGGCGATCTGGACCCTGCAGGCCCGCTTCCCCCGCGTGTCCTGAGCCCTCAGTCCGCCACCCTGATGCCCAGCGCCCCGGCCAGCAGCGGGGCCAGGTCCAGCAGCTGACCGGTGCTGATCACCGCCCCCGCCAGCCGGTCCAGGCCCCGGACGACCTCCAGCGGGGCGGCCCCGCGCAGGTCGACGTCCTTCAGCGTGGCGCCGCCGAAGTCGGCCTCCTTCAGAGCGCAGCCGGTGAACTCCACCCGCTCCAGGCGGGCCCCGGCGAAGTCCGGCTCGACCAGGACGCAGTTCTCGAAGACGACGTCCCTGAGCCGGGCCTCGCGGAGGTTGAGGAAGTCGATCTTGCCGCCGCGGATCACGACCCGCTCCAGCACGGCGCCGTGCATCTGGGTGCCGCCCAGCCGGGGGTCGAGCAGCTCGACGTCCCGGAAGGTGGCCTCGGCGAGGTCCGTGCCGACGCCCCGCAGGCCGCTCAGGACCGAGTCCAGCACACGCGCGCGGCGCAGCACCGCCTCGTCCACCGCGCAGGCGGTGAGCGCGCAGTCCATGAAGCGGGCGCCCGCGCCGTCATGCCCGCTCAGGTCGGCCGCCCGGAACTCGAGGCCGTCGTAGTCGCCGTCCGGCGCCAGCGCGCCGTCGCTCCAGGGCTCCAGGGGCGGCAGCCGCACCTCCGGCCGCCGCGCGCCCTTCACCCGTGTCCCGTCCGCGCCCGTCGCTCTGCTCGCCATGCCCCCATGCTGCACCGCGCCACTGACAACCGGTCCCCGGGCGAACCGCCCCGCCGGCGCGGCTCCTGTCGCACCCGGATGCGACACCCACCGATTCATGGTGTTCTGACCAGATGGATACCCGCCGAAAGGGTGAGGGCCCGCCGGCGCCCGCCGTCGCCGGACATGCCGATCCCCACCGCTGGTGGGGCCTGGTCGTCATCGCCCTCGCCCAGCTCATGGTGGTCCTGGACGCGACGATCGTGAACATCGCACTGCCCTCGGCCCAGCGCGAACTGCACATGTCCGACGGCGACCGGCAGTGGGTGATCACCGCCTACACGCTGGCCTTCGGCGGGCTCCTGCTGCTCGGCGGCCGGATCGCCGACCTCGTGGGCCGCAAGCACACCTTCGTGATCGGGCTCGTCGGCTTCGCGGCCGCCTCGGCGCTGGGCGGCGCGGCCGACAGCTCCGGCATGCTCTTCGGCGCCCGCGCCCTGCAGGGCGTCTTCGCCGCCCTGCTCGCACCCTCCGCGCTGAGCCTGCTGACCACGACGTTCACCGACCCGCGCGAGCGCGGCAAGGCCTTCGGCATCTACGGCGCCCTGGCCGGCAGCGGCTCGGCGATCGGGTTCATCGTCGGCGGCCTGCTCACCGAGTACCTGGACTGGCGCTGGTGCCTGTACGTCAACGTGCCCATCGCCGCCGTCGCGGTGCTCGGCGCCTTCGCCCTGCTGCACGACCGCCCCGGCCGGCGCGAGGCCCGTCTCGACCTGCCCGGTGCGGTGCTCGGCTGCGGCGGGCTCGTCGCGATCGTCTACGGCTTCGCCGAGGCGGAGCCGCGCGGCTGGACCGACCCGCTGGTGCTCGCCCTGTTCGCGTCCGGCGCGGTGCTGCTCGCGGTGTTCGTCTGGTGGCAGACCCGGGCGCCGAGCCCGCTGCTCCCCCTGCACATCGTCAGGGACCGCAACCGCGCGGGCTGCTTCCTGACCATGATGCTCGCGGTCATCGGCATGTTCGGGCTGTTCCTGTTCATGACCTACTACCTGCAGGTCATCCTCGGCTACTCGCCGGTCCGGGCGGGCCTGGCCTTCCTGCCGCTGACCGCCGCGATCATCGTCGGCTCCACCCAGATATCGGCCCGGCTGCTGCAGCGGGTGGCCCCGCGCATGCTCATGGTGCCCGGCATGCTGCTGGCCGCCTCCGGACTGCTGCTGCTGACCCGGATGACCGTCGGCTCCTCCTACACCGGCGAGATCCTGCCCGCGCTGCTCCTGATGGGCCTCGGCATGGGCCTGACCTTCATGCCGGTGTTCGCCACCGCCACCGCCGGAGTGGCCCCGCGCGACGCCGGGGTCACCTCGGCGACCGTCAACACCTCCCAGCAGGTGGGCGGGTCGATCGGCACGGCCCTGCTCAACACCGTCGCCACCACCAGCAGCGCCGCCTACATCACCGCCCGTCTGCGCGGCCCGGCCACCAGGGCCGCGGTCGTCCCGGCGGGCGTGGTGCACGGCTACACGGTCGCGATCGCCTGGGCGGCGGGCGTGATGCTGCTGGCCGGCCTGGTGGCGGGCCTGATGGTGACAGCCCGGGCCCCGGGTCGCGGGGCCCGGTCCGAGACGCCGGTGCCGGAGTCAGTCGGCTGAGCGGCCCAGCTCGGCCAGCGCCCCGTCGGTGAGCCGGTACACCGTCCACTCGTCCTGCGGGCGGGCGCCCAGGGCCTCGTAGAAGCCGATCGCGGAGCTGTTCCAGTTGAGCACCGACCACTCCAGGCGCTCGTAGCCGCGCTGCACGCAGATGCGCGCCAGCTCGGTCAGCAGCGCCCGGCCGTAGCCGCCGCCCCGGGCGGACGGGCGGACGAACAGGTCCTCCAGGTAGACGCCGTGCACACCGCGCCAGGTGGAGAAGTTCAGGAACCACAGCGCGAAGCCGACGCACTCCCCGCTCCCGTCGTCCACGGCCAGGTGCGCGAACGCCGCCGGCCGCTCTCCGAAGAGCGCCTCGTGGAGCTGCTCCTCGGTCGCCCGTGCCTCCTGCGGGGCCTTCTCGTACTCGGCCAGTTCACGGATCAGGGCGTGGATGACGGGCACGTCGGCGGGGGTCGCGGTGCGAATCATGGGGCTGAGGCTAACCGGGTGCGTCCGGCCCGGTCACCCCCTCAGCTCCGCCCCGCCACCCGGTCGGCCACCCGGGCCAGCCGGGAGGAACCGGTGCCGGGGTGCAGCAGTTCGCGCCGGTCGGCGGCGCGGTAGGTGGCGTACATGCCGTGCACGCCGAGCCAGCGCAAGGGTTCCGGTTCCCACTTGCGGACCTTGTGGTTCACCCAGGGCAGCTCCGTCAGTTCGGTCCGGCCGCACTGCCCCGAGTCCTGCCGCACGAGGTCGCGCAGGGTGCGGGCGGCCAGATTGGCGGTGGCGACGCCCGAGCCGACGTACCCGCCCGCCCAGCCGAGCCCGGTGGCCCGGTCCAGGGTGACGGTGGCGCACCAGTCGCGCGGGACGCCGAGCACCCCGGACCAGGCGTGCGCGACCCGCACGCCCGCGAGGGCCGGGAAGAAGCGGGTCAGGATCTCCCGCAGGGCCTCGACCGTCGCGTCCTGGGTGCGGCCGTCGTTGTCGGTCCGCGAGCCGAAGCGGTACGGCACCCCGCGGCCGCCCAGCGCGATCCGGCCGTCGGCGGTGCGCTGGGCGTACATGTAGGCGTGCGCCATGTCGCCGAGCGTCTCCCGGCCGTCCCAGCCGATCGCCGCCCACTGCTCGTCGGTGAGCGGCTCGGTGGCGATCATCGAGGAGTTCATCGGCAGCCAGGTCCGCCGCTGGCCCTTCAGGGAGGCGGTGAAGCCCTCCGTGCAGCGCAGCACGTAGGGCGCGCGGACCGTGCCGTACGGGGTCACGGCGTGCTTCGGGCGGATCTCCGTCACCGGCGTCGACTCGTGGACGGTCACGCCCAGCGCCTCCACGGCCGCCGCGAGCCCCTTGACCAGCCTCACCGGGTGCAGCCGGGCGCCGTGCGGGGTCCAGCTCGAGCCCACCGCGCCGGCCACCCTGATCCGCTCGGCGGTCTGCCGGGCCCCGTACAGCTCGCGGTCCTTCTCGCCGTACGTCAGCTCGTGCTCGTGGAACGCCCGCAGCCGCGCCAACTGGGCCGGGGTGGTCGCCACTTCCAGCACTCCGCCCTGGTGCACGTCGGCGTCGATGCCCTCCGCCCCGGCGACGGCGACCACCTCGGCCACGGTGTCGTTCATGGCCCGCTGCAGGCGTACGGCGGCCTCGTGGCCGTGCAGCCTCGCGTACCGGTCGCGGCCCGCGATCCCGTTGTAGAGCCAGCCGCCGTTGCGGCCGGAGGCGCCGTACCCGCAGAACTTCTGCTCCAGGACGGTGATCCGCAGGAAGGGTGCGGCCTTCTTCAGGTAGTAGGCGGTCCACAGTCCCGTGAAGCCGCCGCCGACGATGACGACGTCGGCCGAGGCGTCCCCGGGCAGCGGCTCCCGCACCGCGGGGAGGCCGTCGTCCGCGTACCAGAAGGAGATCCCACCGTTGACGACACTGGTTGCCGAGCTGCTCATGGCCGGGACGTTAACCCCTCGGAGCGGCCAGTGTCTCCTTCGGATTCCGTGCTTTTCCGCGGCCCCCGACCAGCGGCCGGCACGCGAGACCGACCAGGACGGACAGGAAGTGCCCGAAGTCGGTGAAGGTGCGGCCCGCTACCAGCGGCACGCCGTAGAAGACGAGCACGCAGGCGAGATACAGGTGACGCCAGGGCGCCGCGAGCCGGTAGGTCAGCACCGCCATCACCCCGGCGAGCGCGTAACTCACCCCGATGTCCAGGGTGTTGACGGCGGAGGGCGGGGCGTGGCCGTCGTGGATAGCCCGGAGCAGGGCCAGCTCGCTGATCAGCGTGGCGAGCACGTGCGCGGCGACGCACACCGCGAGCCAGCGCAGGGTGCCGAGCCAGCGCTCGGCCTGGGCGTGGAAGACGGTGTACAGCACGGCGTACGGCAGCCAGCGTCCGCTGTCGATCCACATCGCGCTGGTGATCAGCACCCGTACGGGGTTCCGCGACAGCTCGTGGATGTTGGTCGAGCGCTGCCGCAGGAAGTCCTGCTCGAACGCCGGTGACATGTGGTGCAGGGCCACGGTGGTGAAGAACAGGATCGTCAGCCAGATGTAGGTGCCCGGGGCGCTGCGCACGTAGGCCGCGGCCGCCCGGAGCCCTCGCGGTGCGCGGATGACCCGGTTCACAACCGCCAGTATGGTCGCCGGGGCTTCCCGGGCGCCCGGCGAGTCCGGCCGACGGCACCCCGGCGGCCGGGCACGGTGCCGTACCCGTCCCGGACTGCGCCGTCCGGGTGACGGTGCGGGCGGCGCCCGGCGCGGAACGGGTCGCCGCCGGCCGCGGGCCACCGGCCGGCGCTCCAGGTTCCGGTCCGCCGGCCGTCCCTCGCCTGACACCCCTCGCCGGACACGCCGCCGGACGGCCTATTCGGCCATTAAAGGATAAACCGGCCATACCGTACCCGGTATGAAGAGATGTCACATCGCATATCTCGCGTGCACCGCCGCCCTCGTCGGCACCGCCTTCAGCGCGGCCCCCGCGGTGGCCGCCCACTCGACCCTGGTGGTCCGCCCCGGCGAGTCGATCCAGAAGGCGGTCGACGCGGCCAAGGCCGGCGACACCGTTCTCGTGCTCGCCGGCACTTACCACGAGAGCGTGACGATCCACACCCCCTACGTGACCCTGCGGGGCGTGGGTTCCGGGACGGTCGTCGAGCCCGCCGCCAAGAAGGGCGGGAAGAAGCCCGCCGGGGCGAGCACCGGGAAGGCCGCGAAGAAGACCTCGAAGACCTCGAAGAAGGCCACGGGGAAGGCCTCTGAGAAGACTTCCGGGAAGTCCGTCAAGAAGGTCGCGAAGAGCTGCGCCGAGGGCGGCAACGGCATCTGTGTCCTGGGCACCAAGACCAAGGACGTCGTGGGCGTCACGGTCGCCGACCTGAAGGTGACCAAGTTCAGCCGCACCGGGGTGTTCGGCATGGCGACCGACGGCCTGACCGTGCGCGGGGTGGACGCCGCGGACAACGGCATGTGGGGCATCGCCGAGGAACGGTCGGTGCGCAGCCTGCTGCGGGACAACTACGCGCACGGCAACGGTGACGCCGGCGTGTTCCTCGCCAACACCATCCAGGAGGAGGCCGGCGCCTACGACGCCAGGCAGACCCTGGTGGCGCACAACCGGCTGGAGGGCAACCGGATCGGCGTCACCGTGCGCCGGCTGCGGAACCTGACCGTCGGGCGCAACTACGTCTCCGGCAACTGCGCCGGGGTGTTCGTCGTCGGCGACGAGAACAAGCCCAAGGCCGGTCACCTGGACGTCACCGCCAACCGGGTCGTCGCGAACAACAGGTCCTGCGCGAAGACCGAGCGGCTGCCCGCCCTGAAGGGCTCCGGCATCGTCCTCACCGGCACCGAGCAGACCCGGGTGTCCCGCAACTGGGTCACCGGCAACTCGGGCAAGTCCTCGATGTCCGGCGGCATCGTGCTGTTCAAGAGCTTGGTGGGCGTCGCCGGCACCGGCAACCGCGTCGACGGCAACGTGCTCTCGGACAACTCCCCCGCCGACCTGGTGAACACCGAGACCGGCAGGACCAACGCCTTCGAGCGCAACTCCTGCCGGGCCTCGAAGCCCGCGGGCCTGTGCTGACCGCACGGGCGCTGCCACTGCTGGACCGACGAAGGCCAAGGAAAGAGAGAGGGCGGCAGATGACGTCCGCTGAAACAGCACCACCGCCTCCCATGCGGCTGCGCGAGCTCGTGTTCGGCGCGGCCTGTGCCGCCGCCGTCCGGGCCGCCGCCCGGCTGGGTGTCGCCGACGCCCTCGACGACACCCCGATGACCGCCGAGGAGCTAGCCGCCGCGGTCAAGACCGAACCCAAGCCCCTGCGCCGGCTGCTGCGGGCGCTGTCCTGCTACGGCGTCTTCGACGAGCGGCCGGACGGCGCCTTCGCGCACACCGACATGTCCCGGCTGCTGCGCGAGGACGACCCCAACAGCCTGCGCGCCATCGCCCTGTGGTGCACCGAACCCTGGACCTGGGACGCCTGGCCCAGGCTGGACGAGGCCGTGCGCACCGGCGACAACGTCGTGGAGGGCCTGTACGGCAAGGAGTTCTTCACCTACCTCAACGAGGACGCCCCGGAGTCCGCGGACGTCTTCAACCGCGCCATGACCCGCTCCAGCGAGCAGTCCGCGCGCGAGGTCGCGGCCCTGCTGGACCTGTCCGGGGCCAAGTCGGTCGCGGACGTCGGCGGCGGCCAGGGACACGTGGTGGCCTGCCTGCTGGACAAGTACCCGGCGATGCGCGGCACCCTGCTCGACCTGCCCCGGGTGGTCGAGAACGCCCTGCCCCGGCTGCGCGAGGGCGGCGACCTCGCCGACCGCGCGCGGATCGTGCCCGGCGACGTCCGGGACGCGATCCCGGTCCAGGCCGACGTCTACGTGATCAAGAACATCCTGGAGTGGGACGACGAGAGCACGGCCCGCACGCTGCGCAACGTCGTCGAGGCGGGCGGCCCGGGCACCCGGGTCGTCGTCATCGAGAACCTGGTGGACGACACCCCCTCGATGCGCTTCAGCACCGCCATGGACCTGCTGCTGCTCCTCAACGTCGGCGGGGCCAAGCACACCACCGACTCCATGGTGAGCAGGCTGACCTCGGCGGGCCTGAAGGTGGGCGACATCCGTCCGGTCAACCCCTACCTGCACGCCTTCGACTGCCTCGTGCCCGCGTGACACGGACGCGCCGGCACAGGCCACCGGCCGCCGGGCCCGCGACGCTGCGGGCCCGGCGGCCGGTGGCCGTCCGGAGGTGCCGTACGGCTCAGTCGCGCTCCCAGACGTAGAAGCGCTGCGCCATCGCGTCCTTCGGGGACCGCCAGGTCTCCGGGTCGTACGCGCTGACGTACGCCGTCAGGCGCTCGCTGATGTCGCGGAACTCGGGGTGGCCGGTCACCTTGGCGATGGCGTGCCCGGGGTCGCGCTCGGACTCGACGAGGTGCATGTACACGTCGCCGAACTGGAAGAGGCTGCGGCGCACCACGCCGACGAGGTGGGGCAGCTCTCCCCGGTCGGACTCCTCGAACACCTTGGCGATGTCCGGGGCGGAGCCCGGGGCCATGCGGGCGACGATCAGTGCCTGGTGCATGGGCTCGGTCCTTCCTCGGCTCAGTCGGCCAGGGCCGGCGCGGGACGGCGTCCGGCGGCCGCCTTCTCGATCTTGTCCCGGATGAGCGCCATCTGGACCTTGGAGTTCTTGTTGATGTTGTCGGTCATCCAGTCGTCGTCGACCGGGGCGTCCGGCTTCATCGCGAAGTCCTGCGTCCAGACCATCCGGGTGCCGGCCGGGACCTCCTCGTACTCCCAGAGGATGTCCATGTGGGCGAAGGGGCCGGTCTCGACCCGGCGCGCCTTCACGGTGCGGGCCCTGCGGTCGGGCTCGCGCTCGGAGACCCAGCTCCAGACGGTGCCGTTGTCGTCCGGGTGCATGGTCAGCCGGAACGTCGTCTTCCTCCCCTCCTGGGAGAGGATCTCGACGGACGCGTACTCGCTGAACAGCTGCGGCCACTTCTCCAGGTCGTTGGTCATGTCCCAGACCAGGTCGAACGGCGCGGCGATGGTGATCTCGTTCTGGGTGTGTCCGGCCATCTCAGGCTCCTGCCATCAGGGTGCTGTTGACGAGGTTGAGGAACTGCTGGGGCGTCTTGCAGCGCTCCGCGTCGACCGGCATCGGGGTGCCGTGCGTGTTCTCCAGCTCGCCGACGATGCCGAGCAGGCCGAGCGAGTCGATGCCGAGGACGTCGAAGCCGGTGTCCGGCATGTCCTGGAGCTGCTGCGGGCTGACGGTGACCCCGGCAGCCTTCTTCATCAGCGCGGCGAGTTCTTCCACGGTGATCTGAGGCATTGCTCTCCTCCTTTGCTGTCCTCACGGCTCTTTTCGGTCGTTCGCCTACGCGGCGCCGTGCCGCAGCACGAGTGCCGAGTTGGACCCCATGAGTCCGCGGCTGAGCACCAGCGCCGTCCGCAGCTCGGCGACGCGGGCGCGGCCGGTCACGAGGTCGAGGTCGTGGCAGACGTCGGTGACGTTGGGGGTGGGTGGGATCAGGCCGTGCTCCATCGCGAGCACCGCCGCCGCGGTGTCCAGCACCGGGGCCGCGCAGTAGCCGCGGCCGGTGCCGGTCTTCGGCGCGGTGACCGGTACCCGGGTGCCGTGCGCGCCGAGGGCGTCGGCGAGCGCGAGGGCCTCGGCGCGGTCCGCCTCCGGCACCCCGAGGGCGTCGGCGAAGACCACGTCGACCTCCTCGGGAGCACAGCCGGCCTCGTCCAGCGCCTGCCTGACGGCCTGCGCGAGACCCTCCCGGGACCGGTCCCAGCGGGAGGCGCCGGTGAAGGTCGCCGCGTGGCCCGCGACGAAGGCCCGCACGTCCGCGCCGCGCTCCCGGGCCGACGCCTCGGCCTCGATCACGAGCATCGCGCCGCCCTCGGCCGGCACGAAGCCGCGGGCGGCGTCCGTGAACGGGCGGTAGGCGCGGGACGGGTCGGACTCGGTGCTCAGCTCCTCGTAACCGAGCTGGCAGACCACCGAGTACGGCGCCAGCGGCGCCTCGGTGGAACCGGCCACCATCACGTCGGTGCCGCGCCGCACCGCCCGGGCGGCGTGCGCGAGGGCGTCCAGGCCGCCCGCCTCGTCGGAGGCGACGACCGAGCAGGGGCCCTTGAACTTCCGGCGGATGGAGATCTGGCCGGTGCTCGCGGCGTAGAACCAGGCGATGGACTGGTACGGGCCGACGAAGCGGCTGCCCTTGCCCCACAGCTGCTGCAGCTCGCGCTGGCCGAACTCGCCGCCGCCGGAACCGGCCGCGGTGACCACCCCGATGGAGTACGGCTCCCCGGAGGTGTCGGCCTGCCCGAGCCGGGCGTCCTCCAGCGCGAAGTCGGCGGCGGCCAGGGCGAAGTGGGTGAACCGGTCGGTCTGGACGAGGAAGCGCTCGTCGATGGTGGCTGCCGGCTCGAAGCCGCGGACCTCGCCGGCCACCTTCAGCGGAAGGTGCTCACAGCCCTCGCGGGTGACCCGGTCGAGGACGCTGAGGCCTTCCTGGGTGGCCTTCCAGAAGGTCTCGGTGCTGGTGCCGTTGGGCGCGACGACCCCGATGCCGGTGACGGCCGCGCGCCGGTCGTGCGGTTCGCTCATCGTGTCCTCTCCCTCGTCCGGGTCAGGACCACCGCGGACTGGAAGCCGCCGAACCCGCTGCCCACGGACAGGACGCTGTTCAGCTTCCGTTCGCGGGCGACACGCGGGACGTAGTCCAGGTCGCACTCGGGGTCGGGGATCTCGTAGTTCGCGGTCGGTGGTACGACCTGCTTGGCGAGGGCCAGCACGCACGCGACCACCTCGATCGCGCCGATCGCCCCGAGGGAGTGCCCCACCATCGACTTGATGGAGCTCATGGGGGTGTCGTAGGCGTGGTGGCCGAGCGCCCGCTTCACGGCCGCCGTCTCGTGGCGGTCGTTCTGCCGGGTGCCGGAGCCGTGCGCGTTGACGTAGTCGATCGCCGTGGGGTCCAGCCGGGCGTGCCCGATAGCCATGTCGATCGCCCGGGCCATCTCCAGGCCATCGCTGGTCAGGCCGGTCATGTGGTAGGCGTTGCCGAAGGTGGCGTAGCCGCCCAGCTCGCAGTAGACGTGCGCGCCGCGGGCCCGGGCGTGCTCCAGCTCCTCCAGGACGAGCACCGCTCCGCCCTCGCCCATGACGAACCCGTCACGGTTGTTGTCGAAGGGCCGGGAGGCGTGCGCGGGGTCGTCGTTGTTGGGGGAGGTGGCTTTGATCGCGTCGAAGCAGGCCATGGTGATCGGGGAGATCGGCGAGTCCGACGCCCCGGCTATGCAGATGTCGGCCCGGCCCTCCTCCACGGTGTGGAAGGCGTATCCGACGGCGTCCAGGCCCGAGGTGCAGCCGGTGGAGACGGTCTGCACCGGACCCTGGGCGCCGAAACGTTCCGCCACCGCCGAGGCGACCGTGCTCGGCGAGAACGCCCGGTGCAGATGCGGCTCCGCCTCCCGGTGGTCCACGTCCCAGCGCTCACCGCGGTGGCTGACCAGGACGTAGTCGTGCTCCAGCCGGGTCGTGCCGCCGACCGCGGTGCCCACCGACACACCCACCCGCCACGGGTCCTCCGCGGACAGGTCGAGACCCGAGTCCCGGACCGCCTCCTCCCCGGCGACCAGGGCGAACTGGATGTAGCGGTCCGCCCGCGCGGCCTCGTCCTCGCCCAGGCCGTGCGCCGCCGGGTCGAAGTCGCACTCGGCCGCTATCCGCGACCGCAGCCCGGAGGGGTCGAAGAAGGTGATGCCCCGCGTCGCGGTCCGGCCGTTGGCAAGCAGATCCCAGAAAGCCGGTACGCCGATACCACCCGGAGCCACGATGCCTATGCCAGTGACCGCCACGCGCCGGGTCATGACCGGACCTGACCCCGGTCGGGGGCGGCGCCCGCCGCGACCGGCTCCGTGACCACCGCGGCGGCCCCGATGACCTCCGTCTCCTCGGTGTCGACGTGACCGAGCTGGGGACGCGGGGCCAGCGGGCCCAGGTGGAAGACGATCCGCGCCTCCGCCTTCCCGACGTTGCGGAACCGGTGCCGCATGTGCGCCGGGATCATCAGGCCCTGTTCGGGCCGCAGCGGGTGCGGCTCGCCGTCCAGGTCGACCTCCAGCTCGCCGCAGACGACGTAGACGAACTCCTCCGAGTAAGGGTGGTAGTGCTCACCGATGCGGTCACCGGGCTGCACGATGGCCACGCCCATGAAGCCGCTGGTGGAGCCGACCGTGGCAGGGGTGAGCATGGCGCGCAGATCGCCGCCTCGCCGGACGTTGGGCTCGACCTCACTGAGGTCCACGATTTTCGGACGGGGTTTGATGGACAACGTTTCCTCCGGTGTCTGGGCCGTGTACGGCGCTCGGGTACTGGGGAAGCCGCGGCGCGGGATCAGGCGTCCGGCGAGCGGCGGTCGGTGATCAGGTCCATGCGCGCGGCCTCGCCGTCCAGCAGCTCCCGGACCTCGGCCGCCACCCGCGCCGGCAGCGGCACCGCCTTCGCGTCCAGGTCGGCACGCACGTCGACCAGCCGCACCACGACGTCGTCGCGCTGGAAGAGCGTGCTGCGCAGCACCGGGCTCGCCGGATCGTCCGCGAACTGGGAGTCGGCCTGCGCGAGCAGCTCCGCCAGCCGCATCCCCAGGCCCGGCCGGGCCGCGTAGTACAGGGCCTGGCGCAGACCCTCCTGGGCTTCGCCGGCGCTCACGTGGTGCACGGCCGGCAGCGCCGCACGGGTGAAGAACATCCGGGCCGACTCCTGGTCGTCGAGGTCCCGGTCCTGCTCCAGGTACGGGTTGATCGCCTCCTCCACGGCCCGCACCTCGGGCTGCCGGGCCACGTGCCGCAGCGCCGCGAGCAGGTCGCCCCGCACCTCGATGGCCCGCACCACCCGGTTGCCGTGCATGAACAGCGACGTCCGCAGCAGCCGCGTGGCGTCGTCCACCCGCGCTTCGGGCGAGGCGTAGTCCGAGAGGATCCGGGCGACCTCCCGCTCGCTGCCGGGCTTCACGGTGAAAGTCAGCGCGTGGCGGATCACGCCGTCACCGATCCGCGGGTGGGCCTGCAGCCGCCGCTGCCCCGGCTCGGCCTGCTGCGCGGCGCCGCCGGTCTCGCGCACCACGTGGAAACGCAGCGACCGGGTGTCCCGGACACAGCTGTGCAGCGGCTCCACCATCCGCACGTGATCCTCGCTGTTCACCCAGGTGAGGAACGGCGGAGCACTCTCCCACTCGCTCGTGATGAGCCACTGCGACGGGTTCTCGATGGACTGGCAGAGCTGGTCGCTCACGTGTCCCGGGACCGACGCGACCTGGTTGCACAGCTGCTCGTACGCCTCCAGGAACTGCTGCTGCGCACCGTCGTGGACATCGACCAGCAGCACCACCCGGAGCCGCGAGCCGTCGAAGACGGACTGCGAGACGCGCTTCGACATCTCACGGGCCGGTGTTGCTGAAGGACGTTCAGACGTCGTGGTCATCCTGTACACATCTCCTTCGCGGGGCAGGATCGATGCCGCGCGACTGACGCGACGGCAGCGTTCCTTGATCCTGTGCCGGACCCATCACGCCCGCGACTCGTATGAACCACGTGGGTGATTGGGCACGCGGAGCCACCGCCACCGGGCAAGAAGACACACAGGCCCCCCACTCGCGCCCCCTGCCCCTGGAGGCTTCGATGCATCAGAAAGCGGACCACCGGGTCCCCGTCCTCATCGTGGGCGGCTCCCTGGTGGGCCTGTCCACGTCCGTCTTCCTGGGCCGTCTCGGTGTCCGGCACCTGCTCGTGGAGCGGCACTCCGGCACCTCCATCCACCCACGCGGACGCGGCAACAACGTCCGCACGATGGAACTCCTCCGCGTGGCCGGCATCGAACCGGACGTCAAGGCGGCGGCCTCGCCCCTCGCCGACAACCACGGCATCCTCCAGACCCCCACCCTCGTGGGCGACGCCGGCGAATGGCTCTTCAAGCACATCGACCCCGGCGGCGGGCTCGCCCGGTTCAGCCCCACCGGCTGGTGCCTGTGCAGCCAGAACGACCTCGAACCCGTCCTCCTCGACAGCGCCCGCGAACTCGGCGGCGACCTGCGCTACTTCCACCAGATGGAGTCCTTCGAACAGGACGCCGACGGAGTGACGGCCGTGATCCTCGACCGCGCCACCGAGAAGCGCTACACCGTACGGGCGGACTACCTGGTCGCCGCCGACGGCCCGCGCAGCCCCGTGCGGAACGCCCTCGGCATCGGCCAGAGCGGCCCCGGCGACCTCTTCGCCAACGTCAGCGTCACCTTCCGCTCCACCCGGCTGGCCGACACCGTCGGCGACCGCCGCTTCATCTGCTGCTACCTCACCAACCCCGGGGCCGACGGCGCCCTGCTCCCCGTCGACAACAAGGAGCACTGGGTCTTCCACGCCCCCTGGCACCCCGAGCAGGGTGAGACCCTCGAGGAGTTCACCGAGGAACGCCTCCAGCGCCACATCCGCCAGGCCGTCGGCGTCCCCGACCTGGACGTGGAGATCACCGGAAAGGCGTCCTGGCGCGCCGCCGAAAGAGTGGCCGACCGCTACTCCCGCGGGCGTGTCTTCCTCGCCGGCGACTCCGCCCACGAGATGTCACCCACCGGCGCCTTCGGCTCCAACACCGGCATCCAGGACGCGCACAACCTCGCCTGGAAGCTGGCCGCCGTCCTCGACGGCTGGGCGGGCCCCGCCCTCCTCGCCACCTACGACACCGAGCGCCGCCCGGTGGCGGTCGCCACCAGCGCCCGCGCCTCCGCCCGCTCCGTGGAGCACAGCCACCCGGGCTTCGCCCCCGCCCCCGGCGTCGGCGCCGGCAGGCGCGGCGGCATCCTCGACGCCGTCCTCGGCTACCACTACCCGCACGGCGCCGTCCTCGGCGCCGACCCCGACCGGCCGGTCGTCCCCGACACCCTCGACCTCACCGGCCGGCCCGGCACCCGCGCCCCGCACCTCTGGCTGCGCCGCGCCAACCGCCGGCTGTCCACCCTGGACCTGTACGAGCGCTCCCTCGTCCTCCTCAGCGACGCCCCGGACGACGCGGGCTGGCACACCGCCGCCCGCGGGATCGCCGAGGCCGGCGGCGTACGCCTGGACGCCTACCGCATCGGCCCGGGCGCGGACGCGGACCTGACCTACGAGGACGACGCCACCGACTGGGCCGAGCTGCACGGCGTCACCGCCGACGGCGCGGTCCTCGTCCGCCCGGACGGCTTCGTGGCCTGGCGCGCCACGGGCGCCGTACCGGACCCGGAGGGCGTGCTGCGCGAGGTGCTCGGGACCCTGCTGGGAACCGGCTGACCTGCGACGGCACAAAAGAGCCACCCGCACCGGTGAGTGCGGGTGGCCCTGTCGTACGGAGCCCCCTGTCGGATTCGAACCGACGACCTTCGCTTTACAAGAGCGGCGCTCTGACCAGCTGAGCTAAGGAGGCCCGCACGCGCGTGGCGCGTGCGTGTTTGTGCAGTGTACCCAGGTCCCGGCCGGGGCCCGGAGGAAATTTCCGCGAAGTTCACAGGGGTCCGGGTGCTGACAGACGGTGTGCCGGCAGGTAGCGTCCTGAGCCGGTTCACTTCGGTGGACTACACCAACCACCTTCCTACAACGGATCGTCCGGCACGTTCCTGCCGGTAGAAGGGGGCCCATTCACCATGGCCACTGTCACGTTCGACAAGGCGACCCGGATCTACCCGGGTTCCACCAAGCCCGCCGTCGACGGTCTCGACATCGCGATCGAGGACGGCGAGTTCCTCGTCCTGGTCGGCCCGTCGGGCTGCGGCAAGTCCACCTCCCTGCGCATGCTCGCGGGCCTGGAGGACGTCAACGGCGGCGCGATCCGCATCGGCGACCGCGACGTCACGCACCTGCCGCCCAAGGACCGGGACATCGCCATGGTGTTCCAGAACTACGCCCTCTACCCGCACATGACGGTCGCCGACAACATGGGCTTCGCGCTCAAGATCGCCGGCGTCAACAAGGCGGAGATCCGGCAGAAGGTCGAGGAGGCCGCCAAGATCCTCGACCTCACGGAGTACCTGGACCGCAAGCCCAAGGCGCTCTCCGGCGGTCAGCGCCAGCGTGTCGCCATGGGCCGCGCGATCGTGCGCGAGCCGCAGGTCTTCCTCATGGACGAGCCGCTGTCCAACCTGGACGCCAAGCTGCGCGTCTCCACCCGTACCCAGATCGCCGGCCTCCAGCGCCGGCTCGGGATCACCACCGTCTACGTCACCCACGACCAGGTCGAGGCCATGACGATGGGCGACCGGGTGGCCGTGCTCAAGGACGGTCTGCTCCAGCAGGTCGACTCGCCGCGCAACATGTACGACAAGCCCGCGAACCTCTTCGTCGCCGGCTTCATCGGCTCCCCCGCCATGAACCTGATCGAGGTGCCGATCACCGACGGCGGTGTGAAGTTCGGCAACAGCGTGGTGCCGGTCAACCGGGACGCGCTGAAGGCCGCCGCCGACAAGGGCGACCGCACGGTCACCGTGGGCGTCCGCCCCGAGCACTTCGACGTCGTCGAGCTGGGCGGCGGCGCTTCGGCCGCCTCCCTGACCAAGGACAGCGCCGACGCCCCGGCCGGCCTCGCCGTCTCGGTGAACGTGGTCGAGGAGACCGGCGCCGACGGCTACATCTACGGCACCGTCGAGGTCGGCGGCGAGCAGAAGGACCTGGTCGTCCGCGTCAGCAGCCGTGCGGTGCCGGAGAAGGGCGCCACCGTGCACGTCGTGCCGCGTCCGGGCGAGACCCACGTGTTCTCGACCTCCACGGGCGAGCGTCTCTCCGACTGAGCCGCACCCCGGTCGCCGAATCCCGGCGAATCCGGGACGAACCGGCCACGTTGACGCCAGAGGCCCCGCGAACCGCCGCGGGGCCTCTTCGTTCGCGCGGACATACCCCGGCGAAGCGACCGTTGGGGACGGCCGGCGTCAACCCCTTACCCAGAAATCAACGTCACTTCATCCCCCATAGGGGTGACTAAATGTCGCCAAATCATTACTGCGCGCTACCCTCACACGCGTGAAGCACTCCACCATCCCTCAGACGCGACGCGGCCACCGGGGCGGCCCTGCCCGCCGGATCGGCCGCACTCTCGCCCTCGTCCTGCCCGTCGTCCTGGTGCTCTCCGGGACCCTCGCGGTCACCCGGGTCAACTGGACGGGGAGCTCATCCAGCTCGGTGCTCATGGCCTCGGACGTCTCCTCGGCGTCCGTCTCCTCCAAGGCCGCCCCCCGCGCCCCGCAGGACGTGCTCCGCGACCGGCTCATGACCGAGCTGCAGGACAAGGACCCGGGCGTGGCCCTGACCCACCTCCAGCAGGCGGTGAACGGGCACCCGGCACTGGCCAGGCACTGCGGTTCGATCGCCCGCGCCCTGGGCCAGGCCGCCGTGCGCATCTACGGCCCCTCGCGCGCGCAGTCGTACGCCCGCCCGGTCTGCGACACGGCCTTCGCCGCCGGAGTACTGAGCGCGCACGGCTGAGCGGCGACCACGAAACGGGCACCGGCTCCCCCGTGAGCCGGTGCCCCTCAGGCGCCCGCGCTCCGCCACGGGGCCTTCCGCGCGGCGGGGCCGCCCCCACGAACCGGTCGCGGTCCGGGCCCCCGCCGGGGCCCACGTACAGTTCGGGGCATGACCCATCCGAACGCGGCGACGCGCCCCACTCAAGCCGTCGTCCTGGCCGGTGGCCAGGGCTCACGGCTGCGTCCCTACACCGACGACCGGCCCAAGCCGATGGTCGAGATCCCCGGGACGGGCACTCCGATCATCGGCCACCAGCTCGCCTGGCTCGCGGAGGAGGGCGTGACGGACGTCGTGGTCTCCTGCGGCCACCTCGCCGACGTCCTGCAGAAGTGGCTGGACTCGGCCGATCTGCCCGTGTCCGTCACCACCGTCGTGGAGACCGAGCCCCTCGGCCGCGGCGGCGGCCTGAAGTACGCGGCCGCGCACCTCCCCCACCCCGACCGGCCCTGGTACGCCACCAACGGCGACATCTGGACCCGCTTCTCCCTGCGGGACATGGCCGACTTCCACACCGAGCGGGACGCCGTCGCCACCCTGGCGCTGGCCCGGCCGCGGATCCCCTGGGGCGCGGTCCGGACCGACGGCTTCGGGCACATCACCGACTTCATCGAGGCCCCGCCGTCGACGTTCGAGATCAACGCGGGCGTCTACGTGTTCTCGCCCGAGTTCGCCGGTCTGCTGCCCGAGCGTGGCGACCACGAGCGGACCACGTTCCCGCGGCTGGCCCGGGAGCGCAGCCTCGCGGGCTTCACGATCCCGCAGGGCGCCTACTGGCGGGCCATCGACACCGCGAAGGACCTCTCTGAGGCGGCCAGGGAACTGGCGGCCCTGGGGCGGTAGGCACGCTGACGCCGCCGCGCCCGCACCGGGCAGGCCGAAGGGCCCGTACCGCGGTGGTACGGGCCCTTCGGCGTGTGTACGGCGGGTCAGCCGAGCAGGCCGCCCACCAGACCGGGCCGGCCGGAGGAGGTGCTGCCGCCCGAGTCGCCGCCCGAGCCGGTGCCGCCGGTCGTGCCGCCGCCGCCCGTCGAGCCGCCACCGGTGCTGGTCGGGCCCGCCGTGGTGCTCGGGGCGCCGCCGCCGGCCGGGGAGGACGGGCGGGGCGGAATCCGGCCCGTGGTGCCCTGGGTCTGGCTCGGCGTCGTCGTGGTGGCGCCGGTGCCGCCGCGGCTCGCGCCGGGTGTCTTCGCCGCGCCGGACGGGCCGGTGGTGGCGCCGCTGGCGCCGCCGGGTGCCCTGGAGGCCGGCGGTGACGTCCGCCGGTCCTGGACCGGCTTCCGCGGGAGCGGGGAGCCGGGCAGGTTGTTGCGGGGGGCCTCGCCGGGTCGGGGGACGACCACCCGGCTGGAGTCGCGCACCGCGCCGCCCAGCAGGGAGCCGACGAGCAGGGTGAGGCCCACGGTGACGGCGGTGACCAGGGCGCCGCGGCGCAGGACGTAGCGGCGCAGCTCCCAGATGTCGGAGCGGGGCCCGAGCCGGCGCCAGGCGCTGCCCGCGAGGCGGCCGTCGACGGAGTACACCGGGGCGCCGGCGATGATCAGCGGGGACCAGGCGGCCAGGCAGATGATGTCGGGCGCGTCGTAGGCCGGGACCGTCTTCCAGCTCACGGTGACGATCAGCGCGGCGGAGAGCAGGGCGCCGACGACGGCGGCGACGCGCTGCCAGCAGCCGGCGATGGTCAGGACACCGACGACCACCTGGAGGAAGGCGATGACCAGACCGGAGCCGATGGGGTGGTGCAGCGCGAACTGGCGCAGCGGCTCGGCGACTTCCCACGGGTGCAGGGTGTTGAGCCAGGTGACCATGGAGCCGCGCTTGCCGCCGTCGAAGTACACGGGGTCGCACAGCTTGCCCATGCCGGCGTAGATGGAGATGAAGCCGAGGAAGACGCGCAGCGGGAGCAGGACCACGCCGAGGTTCATGCGGCGGCCCGGGAAGTAGGCGTGCCGGGCCGGGTCGTCGCCGTGCCGCCTGCCGCGGCGGCGGTGTCCGCCGGCCCCCTCGGCGTACTCCTCGTGGTCGTCGGACTCGTCGTCTCCGTAGGCCGGTTCGTCGTAGCCGTGGCCGCCGTATGCCGACTCGGCGTAGCCCGGTTCGTCGTAGGCGCTGCCGCCGCCGCGCAGGGGCGGCAGCAGCCGGGTGCCGCTGTCCGGGGAGGTGCGCTGGTGGCCGACGACGGGGGTCTCCACGGTTCCGTCGAGGCCGTCGTAGGCGCCCGGGTACCCGCTGCCGACGCGCGGGATGACCTGGGTGGCGCCGGCCTCCAGGCCGGTCTCCTCGGCGTGGCGGACGCTGCTGCCCCGCACGGCCTGGAGCAGCCGGTGGGCGCCGGTGTCGTCGGGGGCGGACCTGCCGCTCCACACGACGGGCCGGCGGCGGCCGGCCGCCCCGGCCCGGGCCGCCGCGCCCATGGACGGCACGTGGGCGGTGTCCTGGGCGGCACTCAGGTGCCGGGCGATCCGCGGGGATTGGCTGCGCCTCGACGACGCGCCCAGCTGCACGCGGAAGCTGGCGTGGGTGACGATGACCTGCGCCGGATCACTCGGCACCTTCACCATGCTCAGCGCGGGAGCGTCGTCGAATCCCGACGAGCGGTCCCCCGTGGGTGTGCGGGGTGTTCTGGTGTCCACACTCATCTAACCGAGTGACGTGGAGTTAGGACACTGCCGTGACGGGGCGGATGTGTCCGGACTCCGTCAAAGGTGTCCCGAACGCCCCGTGGGTACCGGAATCCCCCCGTGCGGGTGAAGTCGCGGACGGGTGTTCAGTCCCGTCCGCGCGACGTCACGTCAGCTCCGGCGGCGTGCGGCCTCGTACAGCACGATGCCCGCCGCCACACCGGCGTTCAGCGACTCGGCGCCGCCCGGCATCGGGATGCGCACCCGGAAGTCGCAGGTCTCGCCGACCAGGCGGGACAGGCCCTTGCCCTCGGAGCCGACCACGATGGCCACCGGGCCCGCCAGCGCCTCCAGGTCACCGAGCGCCACCTCGCCGTCGGCGGCGAGGCCGACGACCGTGATGCCGGCCTTCTTGTAGGCCTCAAGGGCGCGGGTGAGGTTGGTGGCGCGGGCGACCGGGGTGCGGGCGGCCGTGCCGGCGGAGGTCTTCCAGGCGCCGGCGGTCATGCCGGCCGAGCGGCGCTCGGGGACGACCACGCCGTGACCGCCGAAGGCGGAGACGGACCGGACGACGGCGCCGAGGTTGCGCGGGTCGGTGACGCCGTCGAGGGCGACGATCAGCGGGTCCTCGCCCTCGTCGTAGGCCGCCTCGGTGAGGTCCTCGGGGTGCGCGTACTCGTACGGCGGGACCTGCAGGACCAGGCCCTGGTGGTTCAGGCCGTTGGTCATCCGGTCCAGTTCCGGGCGCGGGGCCTCCATGAGGTTGATCCCGCCGCGCTCGCCGGCGAGCTGGAGGGCCTCGCGGACACGCTCGTCGTTGTCGATGAACTGCTGCACGTAGAGCGTGGACGCGGGCACGCCCTCGCGCAGCGCCTCGACGACCGGGTTGCGGCCGACGACCAGCTCGGAGGCGGACTTGCCGCCGCGGCCGCGGGCCACGGGGCGGCGCACGGCCTGCTTCGCCTTGGCGTTGGCGATGCGGTTCTTCTTGTGGCCCTTGCGCATCTCGGCGGGCGGGGTCGGGCCCCTGCCTTCGAGGCCCTTGCGCCGCTGGCCGCCACTGCCGACCTGCGCGCCCTTCTTGCCGGACATGCGGCGGTTGTTCGCGGCCATGACCTACCTGTTCTCTGACGGAAGTGTTCGTACGTCTATGCAGTGTGCCGCCCGGAGGCCCGGACGGCACAATCGATCACCGGATCGCCCGCGGGATCAGCGCGGGCCGAGGCTCCAGCGCGGGCCCTGCGGACTGTCCTCGATGACCAGCCCGGCCTGGCCGAGCTGGTCGCGGATGGCGTCGGCGGTGGCCCAGTCCTTGCGGGCGCGGGCGGACTCGCGCTGCCCGAGGACCAGGCGCACGAGACTGTCGACGACACCGTGCAGGTCCTGGCCCCGGTCGCTCTCGCCGGCCCAGTGCGCATCGAGCGGGTCGAGGCCGAGCACGCCGAGCATGGCCCGCACCTCGGCGAGCCGGGCGACGGCGGCCTCCTTGTCGTCGGCGGCCAGCGCGCTGTTGCCCTGCCGGACGGTGGTGTGCACCACGGCGAGCGCCTGCGGGACGCCCAGGTCGTCGTCCATGGCGTCGGCGAACGCGGGCGGGACCTCGGCGGCGGGCTCGACCACTCCCCCGGCAAGCTCCACAACGCGCTGCACGAAGCCCTCGATGCGCGCGAACGCCGACTCGGCCTCGCGCAGCGCCTCCTCGCTGTACTCGATCATCGACCGGTAGTGCGGGGTGCCGAGGTAGTAGCGCAGGACGACCGGGCGCCACTGCCTGACCATCTCGGAGACCAGGACGCTGTTGCCGAGCGACTTGGACATCTTGTCGCCGGCCATGGTGACCCAGGCGTTGTGCACCCAGTACTGGGCGAAGTCGTCGCCGTAGGCCTTGGCCTGGGCGATCTCGTTCTCGTGGTGCGGGAAGATCAGGTCCAGGCCGCCGCCGTGGATGTCGAAGGCGCTGCCCAGGTACTTGTGGGCCATGGCGGAGCACTCCAGGTGCCAGCCGGGCCGGCCGGGGCCCCACGGGGTGGGCCAGGTGGGCTCGCCCGGCTTGGCCGCCTTCCACATGGCGAAGTCGCGCGGGTCGCGCTTGCCGGTCTCTCCCTCGCCGGACGGCTGGAGCAGGTTGTCCAGCTCCTGCCGGGACAGCTCCAGGTAGCGCGGGAAGGACCGTACGTCGAAGTAGACGTTGCCGTCGGACGCGTAGGCGTGGCCGCGCTCGATGAGGCCCTGCATCATCTCGATCATCTCGGTGACGTGGCCGGTCGCACGGGGCTCGTAGGTGGGCGGCAGGCAGCCGAGGGCGGAGTAGCCGTCGTTGAAGGCGCGCTCGTTCTCGTAGCCGATCGACCACCAGGGCCGGTTCTGCTCCTTGGCCTTGGCGATGATCTTGTCGTCGATGTCGGTGACGTTGCGGATGAACGTCACCTCGTAGCCGCGGTACTCGAACCAGCGGCGCATGATGTCGAAGTTCAGGCCGGAGCGGATGTGCCCGATGTGCGGGGCCGCCTGCACGGTGGCGCCACAGAGGTAGATCGAGACGCAACCCGGCTTGAGCGGGGTGAAGTCACGGATCTGCCGGGCGCTGGTGTCGTACAGGCGAATGGTCACCACTCCAGGGTAGTGGCCCCGGAGTGGTGCCTCGTGCCGGTTGGCTAGAACATGCCCACGACCTTCTCGGGCGTGATCCGCACGACCACCCGATCGGCGTCGTCCACGGAGGCCGGGTTGAACTCGGCGTACTTCTTGCCGGTGTACTTCACCGACAGCTCGTCGATGAGGTCGTCGGCGCCGTCGGCGGTGAGCTCGGCGGTGCCCCGGATCTCCCCGTAGACGTAGGGCATCTCGGGGTCCTGGACGACCACGCTCACCCGGGCGTCGCGGTCCAGGTTCTTCTTCTTGCGGCGGTCGACGGTGGTGGAGAACAGGATCTGGTCGCCGTCCCGCTTCACCCATACCGGGGACAGCTGGGGGCTGCCGTCGGGCTGGATCGTGCCGACCACGATGAAGACGGGGCCGTCGAGCAGGGACTTGAGCCGGTCGGACAGGGCGGCGGGCATGGATACCTCCGGGAACGTCGAGTCAGCGGTGGCCCTGCGGGTACCCTCGCACGCCCTCAGCGCACCCGCACCACGAGCGCGGTCGCGACCGCCATCAGCCCCTCCTCGCGCCCGGGGAAGCCGAGCCCGTCCGTCGTCGCGCCGGACACCGACACCGGCGCACCGGCCGCCTCGGAGAGGATCTTCTGCGCCTCTTCCCGCCGCTTTCCGATCTTGGGGCGGGGCCCGACGACCTGGACGGCGACGTTGCCGATGGTGAACCCGGCCTCCCGGACGATGCGGGCGGCCTCGGTGAGCAGGGTGACGCCGGAGGCGCCGGACCACTCGGGGCGGCCGGTGCCGAAGTGCTGTCCGAGGTCGCCGAGGCCGGCCGCGGAGAACAGCGCGTTGCAGGCGGCGTGGGCGACGACGTCGGCGTCGGAGTGCCCGGCCAGGCCCGGCCCCGCGCCCTCCCACTTCAGGCCGGCGCACCACAGCTCGCGGCCGTCCTCGAAGGCGTGGATGTCGGTGCCGATGCCCACCTGGGGCAGTACCGGGGTGTCAGAAGCCATCGTTGAGCCTCCTGCGGGCCAGGACCGCCTCGGCGAGGACGAGGTCGAGCGGGCGGGTGACCTTGAAGGCCTCCTCGTGACCGGGGACGGTGACGACCCGCAGGCCGAGCTGCTCGACCATGGACGCGTCGTCCGTGACGTCCTCGGTGACCGTCTCGTGGGCGCGGACCAGCGTGCCCCGGTCGAAGCCCTGGGGCGTCTGCACGGCGCGCAGCCGGGACCGCTCGGGCGTGGCCACGACCGGCTCCGGGTCGCCGGGGACGCCGGCCGGCTCGACCTCCTTGACGGTGTCGGCCAGCGGCAGCGCGGGGACGACGGCGGGCGCGCCCTCGCGCACGGCCTCGATGACCGCGTCCACGGTGTCGACGGGGACGAGCGGGCGGGCCGCGTCGTGGACGAGCACCACGCCGTACTCGGGCGGCAGGGCGTCCAGGCCGAGCCGGACCGACTCCTGGCGGCTGTCCCCGCCCGGCACGACGAGGAAGTCGGTGCCCCCGGGCAGGGCGTGCGCGTCGAGCAGGGACTTGGCCTCGGCGGCGCCGTCCGGGGGCGCGACGACGATCACCAGGGAGACGTGGCGGGACGCGGCGAGGGCGCGCACCGCGTGGATCAGCATGGGCGTGCCGTTCAACGTGCGGAGCGCCTTGGGGGCGCCCGGGCCGAGGCGTACGCCGCGGCCGGCGGCGGGAATCACGGCGGCGACGGGGCTCTGCGCGGGCGCGGGGCGCGAATCGTCAGACATCGGTTCCTGTCAGGTTTGTGTGCTCGACCTAGGTGGGTATGGCCTGGAGGAGTGCCGGGCACGACGCTCGACCGGACCCTTCCGTGACCCTGGTCGAGCCTTCTGCCCGGGCCCGGCACACCAAGTATCGGGGGCTTCCCCCGAGTCGAACGGCAGGCCGCTCACGACGGCCCGGCACCGCGGCCGGGACGGCCGGGGACGAACATGCCGCAGCGCCCGGCGACAGGGTGAGTGTCATCGGGCACCGCGGCATTTTCACTGTTCTGAGCGTGCCGAGGGCAGCGGATGCCGCCGGCCGCGCGTCAGGAGGCGAGCACCTCGTCGAGCAGTGCCTCGGCCTTGTCCTCGTTGGTGTTCTCCGCGAGGGCGAGCTCGCTCACCAGGATCTGGCGGGCCTTGGCGAGCATGCGCTTCTCACCGGCGGAGAGTCCGCGCTCGCGCTCGCGACGCCACAGGTCACGCACGACTTCCGCGACCTTGATGACATCGCCGGAGGCGAGCTTCTCCAGGTTTGCCTTGTAGCGACGGGACCAGTTCGTGGGCTCTTCCGCGTACGGCGCGCGCAGTACCTCGAAGACCCGGTCCAGCCCGTCCTGACCGACCACATCACGCACGCCGACGAACTCCGCATTGTCCGCTGGCACACGCACCGTGAGGTCACCCTGGGCGACCTTCAGCACCAAGTAGGTCTTGTCCACGCCTTTGATCTGACGAGTTTCGATGGCCTCGATCAGCGCGGCCCCATGATGGGGATAGACCACGGTGTCGCCAACCTTGAACGTCATGTGACAGGTACCCCTTCCGTGGCTATCCAGGGTAACACGGATACGGCGTGTTCTGAATGGCGTTTTCGCAGGTCAGGGCATATCTCGGGGCTTGACAACAGCAACGCGGACGTGCTGCGAGGGGGCGGGCCGAGCCGGAAGGCGGCGGGAATTCGCAGGTCGGAGGCACTCTCCGGGCGAGGCGAAACACATACGCCACACTCCCGCCGAGCCGCCCCCAGAAGGTGGAACATCCCGATATGTCCACTCCCAAGCGTACGACTTCCGCTACTCCGTTCGGCGACGGAGGCCGGGTCCGGGACGATTCCGGAATTGATCACAAGGGCCGGGAAGGGCGGCGGATGATCAATATCCGGGGTGGTCGCGCATTCCTTCACGTAAATTTCGCGTGCCGTGTCGCCGGCATGCGGACCACGCTGCCGCGGGCGCGTTATGCGAATGCGCGGACCGATCCGGCAATGTGACCGGCGAGTCACTCGTGCCCCCGGGGTACCCCCACCCGGAGGCAAGCCGGGCGCTTGGGGGAGGGTCGGGTGCGGTCCCGCCGGAACGGCTCGGTAACCTAAGGCCGCTGACAGACACTTAGGGTGGCTTTATACGGGAGCCGCCCGCGCGTTCAAGGAGATGCCGCCGCCGTGAGCAGCAGCCTTCGACGCGGCGCCCTCGGCGCCGCCGCCATCGCCTTCTCGGTCGCCTCGCTCGCCGCGTGCGGCTCCGGCAACGACGCCCAGACCCTGCAGATCAAGCCGGACAACGCGGCCACCAGCGTCGGCAGCATCAAGGTCCAGAACGCCACGGTCATCACCCAGCCCGACCTGACGTCGACCGGGCCGGCCGTCGTGTCCGCGACCATCTTCAACACCGGCAAGACCGCCCAGACCCTGCAGTCGATCGCCCTTCCCGGCACCGGCAAGACCGCCACGCTGCACCCCGCCAAGGGCCAGAGCCTGACCATCCCGCCGATGGGCTCGCTGATCCTCGGCGGCAAGGACAACGCCTCCGCGGTGCTGGAGAGCAGCCGCGGGGCGGTCCGGGACGGCAACGCCCAGAAGATCACCTTCACCTTCGACAAGACCGGTGACGTGAGCCTGCGCGCCTTCGTGGTACCGGCCACCAGCTACTTCAGCGGCTGGGGCCCGAGCGAGGTCCCGTCCGCCTCGGCCTCGGCGGCCCCGGGCCCGGAGGCCTCCGGCAAGGGCAAGCCGGGCAAGGGGAGCGCCTCCGCGAGCGCCTCGGACGCCGCGGACGTCTCGGGCGGTGACGCCTCCGGCGCCGACGCCGCCGGCGCCACCCCGAGCGACTCCGCCTCGCAGTCGGCCGCCGGCCACTGAGCGGGCAGGCATGACGGAGGGCGGCACCCCGTGCGGGGCGCCGCCCTCCTTCGTACTGCCGCGCGTAAGGCCTACGGCTCGAACTTGTAGCCCAGGCCCCGCACCGTCACCAGGTACCGCGGCGCGCCCGGGTCGGGCTCGATCTTGGCGCGCAGGCGCTTGACGTGGACGTCGAGGGTCTTGGTGTCGCCCACGTAGTCGGCGCCCCACACGCGGTCGATGAGCTGCATGCGGGTCAGGACCCGGCCCGCGTTGCGCAGCAGCATCTCCAGCAGGTCGAACTCCTTCAGCGGGAGGTCCACCTTGGAGCCGGAGACCGTCACCACGTGCCGGTCGACGTCCATGCGGACCGGTCCCGCCTCCAGGGCGGCCGGGGTGACCTCCTCCGGCTCGCCGCGGCGGCGCAGCACCGCGCGGATGCGGGCGACCAGCTCGCGGGAGGAGAAGGGCTTGGTGACGTAGTCGTCGGCTCCTATCTCGAGCCCCACGACCTTGTCGATCTCGCTGTCCTTGGCGGTCACCATGATCACGGGGACGTTGGAGCGGCCGCGCAGCTGACGGCACACCTCCGTGCCGGGCAGGCCCGGCAGCATCAGGTCGAGGAGCACGAGGTCGGCGCCGTTGCGCTCGAACTCGTCGAGTCCGTCGGGGCCGGTGGCCGCGACGGCGACCTCGAAGCCCTCCTTGCGGAGCATGTACGACAGGGCGTCGGAGAAGGACTCCTCGTCCTCGACGACGAGCACTCGGGTCACGGAAGGACCTCCGGGGCGGGAAGCGGTTCGTAAGGAGATGAGTCGGGGGCGCCGCCGTCCTCGTCGTCGAGGTCGGGGTGCTGCTGTGCGCGGTCGCGGGCCGCGCCCGCCTCCGGCAGTCTGAGGGTGAAAGTGGAGCCCTGGCCTTCGGCGCTCCACACCGTGACCTCCCCGCCGTGCGAGGCGACCACGTGCTTGACGATCGCGAGACCCAGACCGGTGCCTCCGGTGGCCCGGGAGCGGGCCGGGTCGACGCGGTAGAAGCGCTCGAAGATGCGCTCCTTGTCCCGGTCGGAGATGCCGATGCCCTGGTCGGTGACGGCCAGTTCGATCAGGTCGCCGCCCGGGACGGTGATCCGGCGGGCGGCGATGCCGACGCGGGTGCGGGCCGGTGAGTAGTTCACGGCGTTCTCGACCAGGTTGCCGAGGGCGGCGGCGAGCTGGCCCCGGTTGCCCCACACGTGCAGGTCCGCGGTGCCCCCGGCGGCCATCGTGATCTGCTTGGCGCCCGCCTGGTGGCGGCAGCGGTCGACGGCCTCGGCGACCAGCTCGTCCACCCGCACCGGCTCGGCGTCCTCGAGGGGGTCGTCGTTCTGGACCCGGGACAGGTCGATGAGCTCCTGGACCAGGTTGGTCAGCCGGGTCGCCTCGATCTGCATGCGGCCGGCGAAGCGCTCGACGGCCTCGGGGTCGTCGGAGGCGTCCATGACGGCCTCGGAGAGCAGCGAGAGCGCGCCGACAGGGGTCTTCAGCTCATGGCTCACGTTGGCCACGAAGTCACGCCGTACGGCCTCGATCCTGCGGGCCTCGGTCAGGTCCTCGACCAGCAGCAGGACCAGCCGGGAGCCGAGCGGGGCCACGCGCGCGGAGACGGCGAGCGCCTCGCCGCGTCCGGTGCCCCGCCGGGGCAGGTCCAGTTCGACCTGGCGTATCTCGCCGTCGCGTCTGGTGTCCCGGGCCATCTGCAGCATCGGCTCGACCGAGAGCTTGCCGCCGCGGACCAGCCCGAGGGCGTACGCGGCGGAGCTGGCCTTGACGACGGCGTCGCCCTCGTCGAGGACGACGGCCGAGGAGCTGAGCACGGACAGCACGGTGTCCACGCCGGGCGGGAGTACGGCATCGGTGTGCAAGGAAGTCCTGGTGGGTCGCTTCTGGTCGCGTTCGCTCCAGCGGAACGCCAGCATGGCGATGACGCCGGTCAGCACCCCGGCGATCGCTGCCGCTGCGGCGACCGCCGCGTTCACGTCCATGCCACAAGGTTAGGCACGCGCGACGACCTGACCACAGCCGTCGCAGTGCGACCTCGAACACTCGTCGCCCAGAGTTCACCTTGGAGCCAGTGGTGGTTCATTTGGGGTGGCGGAAACGGACGCGTACGGGGCAGAACGTGGGAGCGTGGGGTTCACACCGCCGGTCACGCCACGGGGCGCCTGGTGTCACGGCCCCCGGAACCCCGAAGGAAGCACGTACGAGAGGGAATCCTGATGCGGGACGCGTACCACGAGGAACTTGACTCGATCGGCGACAGCCTGGTGGAGATGGCCCGGCTGGTCGGGTCGGCGATCGGGCGCGCCACGACCGCCATCCTCGACACCGACCTGAAGCTGGCCGAGAACGTGATCGAGGCCGACCAGAAGGTCGACGAACTCCAGCACGACCTGGAGGCCCGGGCCATAGCCCTGCTCGCCCGCCAGCAGCCGGTCGCGACCGACCTGCGGATCGTCGTCACGTCGCTGCGCATGTCGGCCGACCTGGAGCGCTCCGGCGACCTCGCCCAGCACGTGGCGAAGCTGGCCCGGCTGCGCTTCCCCGAGCGCGCGGTCCCGCACGACCTGCACGCCACGATCCTGGAGATGGGCCAGCTCGCCCAGCGCCTGATGGCGAAGGCGGCCGAGGTGCTCGTCACCAAGGACGTCGACCTCGCGCTGCAACTGGAGCAGGACGACGACGACATGGACCTGCTGCACCGCACCCTGTTCCAGCACCTGATCGACGACCGCTGGAAGCACGGCATCGAGACGGCCGTCGACGTCACCCTGCTGGGCCGGTACTACGAGCGGTACGCCGACCACGCGGTGGCCGTCGCCAAGCGGGTCGTCTATCTGGTGACGGGCGAGCACGCCGACCTCCTCCAGCAGGACATCAAGCCGGTGACCGGGATCGAGGGGGCTTAAGGCCCCCGCGGCCCGGCCCCGGGGCGTGCGCGGCCTGCCGTCCGGGTCGTGCCGGGCTCGCGGGGAGGCGGAGCCGAGCGGGCGGACGCCTCGATGCGCCGTTGATGCGCCCGGCGGAACGGGCATGAAATGGGCGAAGGCATCTCGCCGAGCCTCTGAGGAGGGGACCCATGGCCGAATCCCCCGGCACCACGCCCGACCCCACGCAAGCGCGCGAGTCGGACCAGCCCACCGAGAGCAGGCACCTCCCGCTCGTCGCCGCGTGCGGCTGCGGGTCGGGCTGTGGCTGCGGGTGCCAGTCGGGCGCTCCCTGCCAGTGCGGCTGACCCGGAACGAAGTCCGAAGGCCGGTGCGAACCCGTTTCGCACCGGCCTTCGGCGTCCCCGGCCCCGCGCGCAGGGCTCAGGGACCGCGTGCCCTGCGGTGCAGGTCCTCCAGCGCGTCCAGGACGGTGGTCGTCCGGTACCAGTCCAGCCAGGCGCCGGCCTCCCGGGCGACGGTGTCCAGGGCGACGAACTCGGCGCCGGTGAAGGCGTGGCCGGGCTGGGCGTGATGGGTGGAGAGCATGCCCTGGGCGCGGCCGGCGGGGCCGGGGATGGGCGTGCACTGCACCGAGCGGCTGTGCGCGGCGAGCGTCGCGGCACGTGAGGGCTCGTCGAACTCCGGGGCGCTGGCCACGTCGTCCACCACGATCCGCTCGCTCTTGCGGACCGCGTGGCCGCACGGGGTGGCGGTGCCGTCGACCAGCGCGAAGAAGTGCACGAACTCGGCGGGGAAGCCGCAGTGGGACTCCATCCGCAGCGTGTTGTCGCTGGGGTCGAGGAGCTGCACGTTGGCCATGTCGGTACGGGTGATCGCGCAGACGGTGTCCCGGAGCGCGTCGAGGAACGCGGACAGCCGCCGCGCCCGGCCGGCGGACGGCAGCAGGAAACCGACGGCGGGCTCGGCGGGGTGCTCCCGGCCGGGGAACCACGCCTCGCCGAGCCCTGGCGCCGCGGCCCGCGCCAGGACCCCGGCCAGCCAGACCGTCCGCATCCCGTGCCGTCGGGCCACCGTGCGCAGCAGCGCGCCGGCGGTGTCCGCGCCAGGGAGGCCGTAGCGCTCCATGAGCAGGCCCTGCGCGCGGGCGACCAGGGCGTGCGCCAGCAGGCGGTGCCGCAGTTCCACCGCGTCGGTGCGCGCGAACGGCGACCCGGGCAGCGGCGCCGCCGCGGCCGCGGAGATCACCGCGGCGAGCGCATCGGACACCGACGCGTACAGCTCGGGCCCGGCACGGCCGGCCGGCTCGCGGGCCGCCCGGGTCCGGGCGAGCACGGCGGCGGCCTGCGCGGTGCATCCGGTCAGGCGCAGCGGGCGGCCCTGGGCGGCCGCCTCCTCGGCGAACCGGTACAGGATCTCGGCACCGGCGGGCTCCAGCCGGTACAGGCCGGTCAGGTCGACGACGAGCTGGGCGGGGCCCGGCGCGGCGAGAGCGGAGGCGAGAGCGGCACCGGTCGTGGTGTCGGCGACACCGTGCACGGCGATCACCGTCAGCCTGCCGTGGACCAGTCCGGGGACCGCCAGGTCCGCCACGGTCTCGCAGGAGAACTGCTGCATGGCCGCTCCCTCGCTGGGGGGCCACGGGACCTGCGGGTCTCGCTGCCGGGTTCCTCCCGGCACCTATCAGCGTAGTCGTGTGCGGGTGGGACGGCAGGTCCGAGCCGTCCGTCTCTCGCGCCGGGGTGTCAGCTCCGGGTCGCGAGCACGTCGTCCGGGGTGAGGGTGCGCCGGATCAGCGCGTGCGCGGTGTCGACCAGGCGCCGGCGCCGGCCCGCCGAGTAGGCGCGCAGCACGCCGTGGGCCTCCGCCAGGGGGAGGCCGGACACCTCGGCGATCATCCCGGTGGCCATGCTGACCGCCGCGCGGCCGGCCAGCGCGGCCTGGACGCTGCCGGCGACGTCGGCGGAGCGCAGCGGCTCCGGGGACCAGTTGACCAGCGCGACGGCCGACACGTCCGCGAGCGCCTGGGCCAGGTCAAGGTCGACCGGGGCCAGCCCGCCCGGCTCGCGCAGCAGCAGGTTGACTGCGCCGACGGTCTGACCGTGGACGCGCAACGGCAGCGCGTGCGCCGCGCGAAAACCGATCTCCAGGGCGAACGGGACGACCTGGGGCCAGCGGCCGGCGTCGGCGGCCATGTCACGGACGTCGACGCGGTGGCCCTCTCGGTAGCAGTCCAGGCAGGGACCCTGGTCCGTCTGGAGCTGGAACAGCTCGAGGAAGCCGGCCTGGTCGTCGGTGACCGCGAGCGTGCGCAGGTCGCCTCGGGCGGAGACGACCATGATGCCGACCGCGTCGGCGCCGGTGATCTCGACGCAGCGCTGTGCCAGCCGGTCCACGAGCACGACGGGGTCGATGTCGTCGGCGAAGGAGTCGGCCAGCCCGACGAGCGCCTGGGCGAGCTGCTGTTCCCGGCTCATGAGCGGTCACCGTCCCTTCCCTGGTCGTCGTCACGGCCATCCCGCTCCGCTCGGAAGCGGAGCCTGCGGGCCAGGACGTCCCGGGCCACCTGGCTGACCGTACGGCCCTCGGCGAAGGCGCGGGCGCGCATCCGGTCCAGGGCCTGCTCGGGGTCCGCGTCGATCTGCACCATCACCATGCCGACGGCCTGGTAGACCTCGGTGTGGTCGGCTTCCGAGGCCTCCACCCAGGACGCTACCGCTTCCTGCGCCTCGTCCTCGGCGCCGTCGTAGGCGGGCTGCACGCTCATCAGGGCGTACGTGACCGCGTCGCGCACCCACAGCGCGGTCCGCAGGTCGGGTTCGGCGAGGCCGCCCACCCGGTCGCAGTACAGATCGAGGGTGCCGACCGCGGCTCCGCCGACCCCCAGGGGCAGCGAGAACACGGCGAGCACACCCATCTCGGCCGCCTCGTGCGCGAAGACCGGCCAGCGCCGGGCGTCACGCCCCGCGGTCAGATCGGCGGCGATCACCGGGGCGCCCTGCTCGAGGGCGGTCTGGCAGGGCCCGTCGCCCAGGGTGTACTGCAGCTCGGCGAGCCGCGCCGCGACCCGGTCGCTGGCGCACCAGGTCATCTGCACCCCGCGCCCCCCGGAGATCGACACGGAGGCGCCGGTCACCGGCAGCAGCCGTACGCACGCCGCGCACAGCGCCTCCGGCATCCGCTCCGGGTCGTCGCGCACCCCGCGAGCGGCGGCGGCCAGCGCGTCGGTGACCCGCAGCCGGTCCCGGACGTCGGGCGGCACACCACCGCCGTCCGGCTGGTCGGGCTGCTCGGGCGGCATGGTCATCACCCCCGTCGGGCCAGGCGGTCAGCAGACATGATCCCTCAGTATCCCGTCCCCGGGCCGCGGTCCGGGGGCGCTACGGGAGCCGGGTTCCCTTCTGGCGAGAAGTAGCCCGGATGAGGGGAAGCGGTACGGGAAATCGCCCCGCCCGCCTCCGGAGCCGCCCGGCCCGCCGGGTTCACCGGTTCGCGGACGCCGCCACGACCCCGTAGGTGACCAGCCCGTAGGCGAGGTGCGGGACCACGTCCGAGGCCCAGTCCACCGCGGACCACGTCCGGGGGTCGCTCACTCCGAGCGCGGCGATCGGCGCGTCGGCCGCCGCCATCGCCAGGGCCCCGGTGAGCGGCCCGCCCAGCCACACCGGCAGGCGCGCTCCCGCCCGGTGGGCCAGTGCCACGGCCACGCCGGCCGCGACGCCCACGGCGATGCCCGACAGCGCTCCGAGCCCGGTGAGCCGGTTCTCCCGCCCCTCCGACTCCGGGACCGGGTGCCCGAGTCCCGAGCTGACCTTCTCCACCACGGCCTCGGGTGTCCCGCTGGAGGGCCGTCCCCGCAGCGCCATGTCCGCGTACGAAACGGCGTTCAGCGCGGTGGTGCCGGCGGCCCCCGCGGCACACCCCCACAGGATGCTTCGGATCATGCGGCTACGGGTTTCCAGAACCCGCGCGGCCGAACCGCCGCCGGCCGCACGGTCACCGGAGCGGACCAAGGACGGACCGGGCGCAGGACCGGGCGGCGGTGGTGGCGTACGGACCGAGCGGCGGGGGTGGCGTCCCGACCGGGCGGCGGGAGTGGCGTCCCGACCGGGCGGCGGGAATGGCGTCCCGACCGGGCGGCGGGTCAGGTGTCCGCGCGCCGGAACGCCGCCGCCACGTCCAGCGCGACCCGGGCCGCCCGCCGCGCGGCTTCCGTCTGCTTGGCCTTCTTATCGACGGACATCTCCTCGTCACCGAGGTCGCTGACGCACTTGAGCATCGCCCCGCCCACGAAGTCCTTCGCCTTGAACGCCTCCCAGATCGCGTGCAGCACGCCGTGCCCCTCGGTCTCCACCCCGGCGATGTCCGGGGACATGGCGAGCAGTTCGGCGCGGAGCGCGGAGTCGCGCCAGGCGATCACCTTCTCGCCGCTCGCGAAGTCCTTCACGTGCAGCTCGCCGCCGCCCAGCGACGCCTCCAGCCGGCCCAGGTTGTCCAGCCGCGTGACGAGCCGCAGCACCTGAGGGTCCGTCCGGTAGACCTGCGGCCGCAGGCCGCCGCCCTCCGGGCGCACCTTCTCCGGGCCGTAGTCGAAGACCTCCCGCGCCAGGAGCACGTCGTGGATCGACACCCCGCGTTCGCCGAAGCCGCCGCACACCCCGACCAGGAGCACCAGGTCCGGCCGGAACGCGGACAGCAGCTCGCGGGTCACCGCCGCCGCCGACTGGCCGCCCTGGTCGGTGGCCTGCGTGGTGACCACCCGGACGGGGGGCTGCCCTTCGGGCCCCAGCTCGAAGACGTCGTAGTACCGCCCGTCGCGCTGCACGTCGGTCGGGGTGATGCCGCGCTCGCCGAGCACGCGGAAGAGCGCCTTGGTCTCCACGGGCACCGCCGTCAGCAGGGCGACGTGGTACTCGTCGCCGCCGGCGTCACTGGGCACGGTCACTTCGAACCTCGACTTCTGTCGGTCGCGGAACCCGGCGAGCACCGCCGCGGGGTCGCGGTTGAACGACTCGACGCAGGCCTGTACGCGCCTGCGCTCGGCCAGGTGCTCCCGCTCGACGTCCAGTCCCGTCGCCAGGTACGGGTTCTCCGGCGGCTCGTCGCCCACCAGCTCCACGATGCGGGCGAAGACCCGCTCCGCGACGGGCAGCGGAAGCAGGCGGAGCTGGATGAGCGGGGGGATGACCGTCGGCCGGTAGGTGGTCTTGGCCACGAGCAGCCGGACGAGGCTCGGGAGCAGGGCCTCGGTGTATTCGGGGCGGTCGGCGGCGGCCCGTACGACGGCGGCCGCCGCGACGCCCAGCACACCCGCGTCGCTGTCCCGGGGCCGCTTGTCCGGCCGTGGGATCTCGGGCGCGATGGTGAACTTGATCAGGTCCGGATCCGCCTGCCCGGCCCGGGCCAGCCCTTCGAGGGCCGTCGTGCGGTTCAGCGGGTCCTTGTCCCGATGGATCACGCCGGTCAGCCAGCTCTTCGTCTCCGGGGTGATCTCCCGGTGGGCCACCAGGCCGATGATGGCCCCGCGCAGCGCGCGCCGGTCCCGGTCACGGGCCTTGAACCGAAGCCGGTCGGCGACCTTGGTGATCCACGCCTCGTCCCCGGTGTCCAGGTGGCTGAGCGAGCCCACGGCGGCGCGCCGGGTCAGAGGGGTCTCCTCGGGGTTGTCGATGGTGGCCCGCAGGGCGTCCGCCGCCGCCGGGTCGCCCAGGTGCCCCAGCGCGTTCGCGGCCGAGCCGCGCGCCTTGCCGACGGGGTCGCGGACGAGCGTCTCGATGAGCGGGGCCAGGGCGCCGGGGTCCCCGATGTGGCCGAGGGCGTTGGCGGCCGCCCCCCTGGTCTGGCCGTCGGTGTCCTCGGCGAGGGCGGTGACGAGCGCGTCCAGGGCGCCGGGGTCCCCGATACGGCCGAGGGCGGTGGCGGCCGCCCCCCTGGTGTAGCTGTCGGTGTCCTCGGCGAGCGCGGTGGTCAGCGCCTCCAGGGCGGCCGGGTGGCCGATGAGACCGAGGGCGTTGGCGGCCGAACCCCGGACCTTGGCGCCGCTGTCGTTGAGGGCGGCGGTGAGCGCGTCGACGGCGCGGGGGTCCCCGATCCGGCCGAGTGCGGTGGCGGCCGTTCCCCTGGTGTAGCCGTCGGTGTCCTCGGCGAGCGCGGTGGTCAGCGCCTCCACCGCGGCCGGGTGGCCGATGAAGCCCAGGGCGTTGGCGGCCGAACCCCGGATGATGGGGTACGGGTCGTTGAGGGTGGCGGTGAGCGCGTCGATGGCGCCGGGGTCCCCGATCCGGCCGAGCGCGTCGGCGGCCGCACCCCTGGTGTAGCCGTCGGTGTCCTCGGCGAGCGCGGTGGTCAGCGCCTCCACCGCGGCCGGGTGGCCGATGAGACCGAGGGCCTTGGCGGCCGAACCCCGGACGTTGGGGGTCGAGTCGGTGGCGAGGGCGCCGGTCAGCGCGGGCACCGCCCCGGGGTCCCCGATACGGCCGAGGGCGTCGGCGGCCGACCCCCGGACCCCGGCGTCCTCCTCGTCGGCGAGGGCGGTGCTCAGCGCGGGCAGCGCCTGGGGACTGCCGATCTGGCCGAGGGCGTTGGCGGCCGAACCCCGGACACCGACCTCGGCGTCGCCGGCGAGGGCGATGCTCAGCGCGGGCACCGCCTGGAAGTCGCCGATGTGCCCGAGGGCGTTCGCGGCCGAACCCCGGACACTGACCTCCTCGTCGCCGGCGAGGGCGTCGATCAGCACGGGCACCGCCTGCGGGTTACCGATGTGACCCAGGGCGTACGCGGCCGAACCCCGGACACCGCCCACGTCGTCGCCGGCGAGGGCTTCGACCAGCACGGGCACCGCCTGCGGATGCCCGATCTCACCGAGCGCCTTGGCCGCCGAACCGCGGACGGCGCCGTCCGGGTCGGTCCCGGCGGTCCCCAGGAGCGCGGGGACGGCCCGGTGCGAGCCGATGCGTCCGAGCGCGGTGGCGCAGGCGCCGCGGACCCAGGCGTCCGAGTCCATCAGCATGGTCGTGCACAGGTCGTCGACGTCCGGCTCACCGCCGTTGCTGCCCAGCCAGTTGGCGCTGCGGCGGCGCGCGGCCGGATCGGACTCCGCGCGCAGCCAGGCCCGCCGCTTCGCGGCCGCGTCCTTGTCGCGGTCCCGTCCGTCCTGGGCCGGCACCTTCTTGTTGCGCTCGTGCCTGCGGCGCAGCCGCTGCAGCGTCAGGGCGTCCAGCGCGCCGTTGCGCAGGGTGTCCAGGACGCTGTCGGCGAGCTGCGGGGCCCTGGCGTTGAGCGCCCGCAGCAGGCCGCGCTGGAGCCCGTCGCGCAGCACGGTCGGAGGCAGACCGGCCAGCGCACCGGCCAGGCGGTCGCGTATCTGGCGTCCCTGTTCGAAGCAGCTGCCGAGCTGTCGCCACAACGCCCCGCGCACCTCGTCGCCCAGGACACCCCGGTTGGCCACGAGGACGTCCACGAGCAGTTCGGGCGGCAACGGCCTGGCGTCGGGTGCGAGCAGGCCGAGCACGGCGCTGTCCGGATCGGTCTGGAGACCGACCCAGTCGCCCAGGCACTGGTCGAGGAAGGCGGGGTCCAGCACGAAGGGCGGCGGGTCGGTGCGCTGCCAGGCGAGGGCCAGTCCGAAGTCCACGAAGGCCGGGTGGACGAGGCTGTACTGGCCGCCCGGCGCGTCGGCGACCGGCTCCACCATCTGCGTCTGCAGGAAGGCCTGCACCGCCTGGGCCGTCTCACGCTCGTCGTCCCAGACCTGGCCGAGCAGCGCCTTCACGTCCCGGTCGACGAAGTCCGCGTTGCCCTTGCCGGAGGTGATCGCGGCCAGCGCCGCCGCGCACAGCGTCGCCTCCATGCCGGGCCCGCGTTCCGCCTCGCCCTCGTCCGCCGTGCCGGACCCGATGCCGCCGCCGGGCCGGACCATGGTCTCCCGGAGCAGGTCCGCCCGGCTGCGCGGGATCCTGCGGCCCTTGACGGACCGTGTGCCGAGCAGCCAGTCGGTCAGCAGCGACAGCATGAACGGGTTGGACGCCACGCCCAGCATGTCGCCCGACCTGATCTCGTCCAGGGTCTCGGTGGCCGATTCGTCGCGCATCCGCAGGTAGCGCTCGATGTCCTGCTCGTCCAGCGGTTCGATCGACACGGTCTCGACGTCGCGCAGCAGCGTCGAGTCCAGGTCCTCCGAGTCGCTGCGGGAGGTCGCCAGCACCGTGAAGTCGTGCGAACCCGTCAACAGCCGGCGTACGAAGCTCCACTTGGGGGTGCCGGCGAACTCACGCTTCAGCTCGTTCAGGGCGTCGACCAGGAAGACCACGCGGTGCTTCTTGACGTGGGCCTTCCACAGAACCGGGTCGAGGCCCGTCGGGCGGAACTCCCCCGCGAACGCCTCGACGGTGAGGCCGGTCACCTCGAGGTCCCTGAGCATGCGGTTGTCGACGACGGCGCAGGGGGTCTCCCGGTCCAGCAGCGCCATCGCGTACTGCTGGACGGCGGTGCTCTTGCCGCTGCCGGCACCGCCCGTGATCAGCCATGTCTTGGCGATCGGATCGTACTTGGGCCGGTACGAGGGCAGTTGGTCGAGAAGCGCGTCGAACCCCAGGCGCTCGGGGGACTCGTCGGCGGAGTCACGGACCCGGAAAGTGGGGCGGAGATAGTGCCGGACGGTCTTGCTCGCCAGCCTCGCGCGCATCGCGCTGTACGGCGAACCACTCATCCGTCCCTCGCGCCCGCTCCACGCCACCCCGACAAATGTGCTTCAAGTTACCACGCAGAGCGTCTGGTTGAGCCGGGATTCCGGCTGCGCCCGGTCAGCGCGCGGAGTCGTTCGCGCGGGCGCCGGAAGCCTCCGGCACCGACGCGGACCCCAGCAGCAGCGCGGCGAACACGAGGGGCGCGACCGCCTGGTACCCCATCCACACCTCGCCGCCGGCGTCGCCTCCCCGCCACGCCATCAGCAGGCCGGTCAGCGCCGTCAGCGTCCAGCCGCTGTCGTAAGCGATCATGAGCAGCGTGTAGGTGCGCAGCCGGCGCCGGCGCACGTACCTCATCTCGACCCCGCCCGCGGCGAGCAGCACCACACCGGACGTGATCATCAACCAGGCGGGCACGCCGAGCAGATCGCCCAGCCGGGTCGCGCCGATGAGTAAGGCCGCGCCGAGCAGGACCTTCACGGCTCCGTCGGCGACGATCCCCACCACCCGGTAGGTAGCTGCCGGCGTGGTGGCCTGGGTCTGGGCCTGGGTCACGAGCGTTCCCTTCGCTGCCTGTCCTGAGCTCGGTCGCGTAACTCGATTACTAGGATAATGAAATTATGAGAATGACGAGAGCGGAAACGAAGGAACGGAACCGCCGCGCTCTGCTGGAAGCCGCCTTCGAGGTCGTCTCCCGGGACGGGCACCGCGCCCGGCTCGACGAGATCGCCGAACTGGCCGGTCTGACAACGGGCGCCGTCTACTCCCTGTTCGGCAGCAAGAACGGCCTGGTGGTCGCACTGGTCACGGACCACCTGCGGCCGCACTACGAGGAGATCGAACGGGCTGTTCCCGCTGGGCTCGACCTGCTGGAAGCGGTCGACGCCTTCGCCCGCCACTACCGGCGCTCCTGTGACGCCTCCGGCGCGTCGTCCGGCCTGTCGCTGCAGATCACCCTGCTGGACATGGCCCTGCACGACCCGGAGCTGGCGACCCGGCTCGCCGAGTCCGTCCGGACACAGGAGAGCCATCTGGCGGAGCTGTTCGCCGGCAGGCCCCACGGGAACGGCATCGTGACGCCGCATCAGGCGCGCCGTCTGGCCCTCGGCCTCAGGGCGCTGTTCGTCGGCCTCACCCAGGGCGTCACTCTCGGCCTCGCCCCCGGCGCCGACGAACAGTACTTCGCCGACGCCGCCCGCGCGCTGGCATCCGGTATGGCGTGAGCTCCTCCGGCCGGAAGGGAGCCTTCGCGCCGGACGGCCGGCGCCGGGCGCCGTCGTCCCACGGCGCCGTCGCCCTGGGCTGCGTCCCGGCCAGGGCCGTCGTCACCGCGTGACCGGGAACGCCGGCCACCTGTGAGCCGGTGCGCGTGCCGCGGGGCAGGGCGGGCTGCCGCCGCGATCGGCGGGGGCCCGGCCGTGCGGCAGGGCGGGCTGCCGCCGCGTTCCGTGGGGCTAAGCCGCGCGGCCCCGCGTCGCGTGGGCGCCCGGGGCGGGCTCCTGCGCGTCGTCGAACGGCCAGGTTTCGTCTTCCCCGAAGTCGGGGGCCTGGAAGGGGTTGGTCGCCGGAGGCGGCGATGCCGCCGCGGAGCGGCTGGGTTGCCCTTCCGGGGCGGAGAACAGCGACGTCATGTCGATGGGAGGACTCTCTTTCGTTGCAGGTCCCGCGAGGGACCTGGGTGTGCCTGACCGGGCACAGCGGTCCTACAGCTTGGTCATCTTGGCGTACGGGCTCAGGATCCGCATCTGCGACGAGCCGAAATCCACGAGCGCAGCGACCCCGTCCTCGACGCCGACCACGCGGCCGAGGCCGTACATGTCGTGCGTGACCTGGTCCCCCACTGCGAAGTGCTTGGGAGCCGGTGCGACGGGGGCCTTGAACGGGCTGGTGGGGAGATGGCGCTTCGGCGCGGCAGGCTTTGTCATGGCTCAGTATGCGCCTTTGCGTGCCCCGTTCGCTGTGGCCGTCGGCACAGATCCACAAGACCGCAACCGCTTCACGTCGCTGACCAGCGAATCCCTTGATCGGCTGGAGCGAAACCGGAGCAGAATCCGGGCTCTGCCAGACAGCGCCCGCCGACCGGGGTCGGACGACGGGCCGTCCGGTCCCACGGCCGGGAACCAACGGCCCAAGGCCGCGCGGGTCCCACCGGTCCATGCTGGCATTGACGTGGCGATCAGCCGAGGGAAGTGATCGGCGTGATGTGGTACGGCGACGGATGGGGCTGGGCCGGCCGGTTCCTCATGACGGTGTCGACGCTGCTGGTCTGGGCCGTGCTGATCGCGGGGCTCGTCGCCCTGGTGCGTCACCTCACGGCTGCGCGCCACCAGCGGCCGGGGCCGCCTCCACCGTCCGGCGACGGCGGCGGCGGGTGGCAGACGCCAGGAGCCGGGAACTCGCCGGCCGAGCGGTTCGCGCGCGGGGAGATCGAGGAGGACGAGTACGGAACGTCGGCCCGCGCCGCTTCCGGAGCGACGGCGAGTCCACGTCCCCGCCGAGGGGTCTGGCCGGCGATCGCCGTCTCCGCCGCGGCTCTGGTGCTGGGCCTCGCCTCGACGGGCCTGATGGCCGCGTCCGGAGCCTTCCACCGGCCGGCACCGGCGTCCTGGCGGGCACAGAGCGCGCGATGCGGCGCACCGGCCGCGAGAGGCAGTGCGGTCGACGTGACCGTGTGGGACGCGGGGCGCATGATGAGGGGCCCGAACCGGCTCGCCCCCGACGGCACCCGCCCCGGCCCGCGGGGCACGGGCATGATGCGCCTGGTGACCCACCCCACGACCGTGCCGGCCGGGAGGACGACGGTGCGGGTGGTCAACGCGGGCACCGTCACGCACGAGGTGGTCGTGTTGCCGCTGGCGCCGGGCCGGGCGGCGGGGGAACGTGCCGTCGGCTCCGACGGCCAGGTGTCGGAGGCGGGCAGCCGGGGCGAGGCGTCGCGCACCTGCGGCAGCGGCGCCGGAGAAGGCATCGCCCCGGGTGCGGCGGCCTGGACCACGGTGACGCTGCGGCCGGGCCGCTACGAGCTGGTGTGCAACATCCCGGGACACTACGCGGCCGGAATGCACGCGGAACTGGACGTCACCGGGTGAGCGGAGGCCGTTTCGGCCGGGGAGGCAGGCCTCCGGGCCGGTGAGGGCCGGGAGACAGGCTTCCGGGCCGGTGAGGGCTGCCGGGGCCTCCCAGCGGCTTCACGGACCGCCTGCGGCCTCACCGACCATCTGCGGCCTCAGCGACCATCTGCGGCACGACCATCTGCGGCCTCACAGCCACCCGGCCTCACGGACCGCCCGCAGCTCACCGGCCACCCGCGGCCTCACCGACCACCCGCAGCCTCATCGACCACCCGCGGCCTCACCGGCCCAGCCCTGCCCGGGCGCGGCTCCACGCTCCGTCGGCGAGCAGCCGCAGGCCGTTGAGGCCGACGATCACCGTGGAGCCCTCGTGCCCGGCGACGCCCAGCGGCAGCGGCAGCCGGCCTGCCAGGTCCCAGACGACCAGGCCGGTGATGAACACGGCGGCGATCACCAGGTTCTGCACGACCAGGCGGCGGGCACGGCGGGAGAGCCCGATCAGGGTGGGGATGGTGGCGAGCTCGTCGCGCACGACGACCGCGTCGGCGGTCTCCAGGGCGAGGTCCGACCCGGCCCGCCCCATGGCCACGCCGGTGTGGGCGGCCGCCAGCGCGGGGGCGTCGTTGACACCGTCCCCGACCACCAGCACCTTCCGGCCGGCCCGCTCCAGCTCCTTGACCGCAGTGACCTTGTCCTGCGGAAGCAGACCGGCGCGCACGTCCGCGATCCCGACCTCGTCGGCGAGACGCGCCGCAGCGCGCGGGTTGTCCCCGGTCACCAGCACCGGCGCCGTGCCGGTCAGACGCGCCAGCGCGGCGGTGGCGGCCGCCGCCTCCTCGCGGAGCCGGTCGGCGATGCCCAGTACACCCACCGGGGTGCCGTCGGCCACGACCAGGACCGCGGTGCGGCCGTCCTCCTCGAGAGCGGTGGCGACGGCGACCGCCCGGTGCGGGCCGGCCGTCAGCAGCCGGGCGGGGCTGCCGACCGCGACCGTACGGCCGGCCACGGTCGCGCTGACGCCCGTACCGGGGGCGGACGTGAAGTCCTCCGCCAGGGGAATGTCCAGGTCGCGGGCGCGGGCTGCGTCCACGACGGCGCGGGCCAGCGGATGTTCGCTGGGGTGCTCGACGGCCGCCGCCAGTCGCAGGAGTTCCCCCTCGCCGAGGCCGGACCCCGGCAGTGGGCGGACGTCCGTCACCTTCGGGATGCCCTCGGTCAGGGTGCCGGTCTTGTCCAGCGCCACCGCGTCCACCTGGCCGAGCCGTTCCATGACCACGGCCGACTTCACCAGCACGCCGTGGCGTCCGGCGTTGGCGATCGCCGACAGCAGCGGCGGCATGGTGGCGAGCACGACGGCGCACGGGGAGGCGACGATCATGAAGGTCATCGCCCGCAGCAGTGTGGGCTGCAGCGCGGCGCCGAACAGCAGCGGCAGGGTGAAGAGGGCGACCGTGGCCGCGACCATGCCGAGCGAGTAGCGCTGCTCGACCTTCTCGATGAACAGCTGCGTCGGGGCCTTGGTCTCGGAGGCCTCCTCGACCATGCTCACGATCCGGGCGATCACCGAGTCGGACGGGTCACGCTCGACCTTCACCCGCAGGGCGCCGGTGCCGTTCAGGGTGCCGGCGAACACTTCGTCCCCGGCCTCCTTGACCACGGGCAGCGGTTCACCCGTGATGGTGGCCTGGTCGACCTCACCGGCTCCGTCCAGGACCCGGCCGTCGGCGCCGATCCGCTCGCCGGGGCGCACGAGGATCGTGTCGCCGGCGCGCAGCTCCCCGGTGGGCACACTCTCCTCGCCACCGTCGTCGCTCAGCCGGGTGGCGGTGGTGGGGGCCAGGTCGAGCAGGCCGCGCACCGAGTCCGCGGTGCGGGCGGTGGCGATCGCCTCCAGTGCGCCTGAGGTGGCGAAGATGACGATCAGCAGCGCACCGTCCAGCACCTGTCCGATCGCCGCCGCCCCGAGCGCGGCGACGACCATGAGCAGGTCCACGTCGAGGGTCCTGTCCCTCAGCGCCCGCAGGCCCGCCCAGCCGGGCTCCCAGCCTCCGGCGACGTAGACCGCCGCGAACAGCGGCCCCCACGACCACGCGGGCGCACCGCCCAGGTACAGCGGCAGCGCGACCAGGAACAGCACCAGGGCGGACGCCGCCCACCGGGCCTCGGGCAGCGCGAAGATCCGCGTGCGCCGCCGGGGCGCGACCTCCTCGCGGGCGGCGCCGGTCCCGGCCGGGCGGGTGAGGGTGGAAGACATGGGGACGGGGTCCTTCGCACGAGTTCGGACGCGCGGACGCGACGGGTCGGTCCCACCACCGTAACAGGAACGAATGAAGAGTCATTCATGTGTTCATGTGAGGTGCCGTAGCATGGGCGCATGGGTCATGGAGCCGCACCGCCGACCGGAGGCGTCCCGCGCGGACGCCTGGACGCTGCCAGTGCCGCCAAGGTCGCCACCACCCTCCAGGCGCTGGCCACCCCCTCCCGGCTGCTCATCCTCGCGCGGCTGCGCGAAGGCCCCCTGCCGGCGACCGAACTGGCCGCGGAGGTCGAGATGGAGCAGTCCGCCTGCTCCCACCAGCTGCGCCTGCTCCGCAACCTCGGCCTGGTCGTCGGCACCCGCAAAGGCCGGTCGGTGGTGTACTCCCTCTACGACAACCACGTCGCCGAACTCCTCGACCAGGCCCTCTACCACGTCGAACACCTCCGCCTCGGCCTGAGCGACATCCCCGCGGCCACGGGCGAGCGGGAGACGGAACCTCTGACCGGCCCTCGTTCCTGACGGGGACGGCACCAGGCCCGGTGCCGGCGATCACTCCGCGGATCGGACGGTCGTGGCGGCGATGTCACCGTGGCTAACGGATCACGGGCCGAGCCGGGGCTGGGCCGGGGGGAGGGCCGGCCAGTGCCCCAATCGTGTTGACCGCCCCCGGCAGGCAGTGCTGGAGTCGGCACGTGGACAGCATCCCCGCCAACCGGCGGCTCTGGAACCGGATCAGCGGCGCCTACCAGCACGAGCACGACCCGCGAATCGGCGCCGCGCCCCGGCTGTGGGGCATGTACTCCATCCCCGACGCCCACCTGCGCGCCCTGGGCGACGTCACCGGCAAGCGCGTCCTCGAACTCGGCTGCGGCGCGGGCCAGTGGTCCAGGGCGCTCGCCGCCGAGGGCGCCACCGTGGTCGGGCTCGACCTGTCCGAAGCCCAACTCGCCGCGGCGACCCGCGCGATGGGGGCGGCCCGCTACCCGCTGGTGCAAGGCGCCGCCGAACGCCTCCCCTTCGCCGCCGACAGCTTCGACCTGGTGTTCTGCGACTTCGGTGGGCTCAGCTGGGCGCCCCCGCACCTGGCCGTCCCGCAGGCCGCGCGCATCCTGCGCAGCGGTGGGCGCCTGGTGTTCAACGTCGCCAGCCCGTGGTTCGAAGCCTGCTACGACGAAGCCGCCGGCCGCGTGACCACGACGCTGCGGCAGGACTACTTCGGGCTGGACACCATCGCCGAAGGCGACGGCGCGACCAGCTATCAGCTCACCTACGGCGACTGGGTCAAGGTCCTGCGCGGCGCGGGTCTCGTCATCGACGACCTCATCGAGCCGCGGCCCGAACCCGCAACACCCAACGGCTACAACGAAACCGACCCGCCCGACTGGGCACACCGCTGGCCGGCGGAACTGCTCTGGGTAACCCACAAGCCGTGAGTCCCGCCGCACCGGGACGCGACGGCGTCCCCTCACCGGACAGGCCGTGAGGGCACCGCGGGACCCGGGGGCCTGAGGGCCCAGCAAGTGCCCAGACCGTGAAAATGCCCCTGAGCCGCGCCGTCCGCGCAGCTCAGGGGCATGTTCGCAGGGGTTACTTCTTCTTGCCCTGGTTCTTGACCGCCTCGATGGCCGCTACCGCTGCCTCCGGGTCGAGGTACTTGCCGCCGGGGGTGACCGGGTGGAAGTCGGCGTCGAGTTCGTAGTAGAGGGGGATGCCGGTCGGGATGTTCAGGCCCGCGATGTCGGCGTCCGAGATGCCGTCCAGGTGCTTGACCAGGGCGCGCAGGGAGTTGCCGTGGGCGGCGACGAGGACCGTGCGGCCGGTCAGGAGGTCGGGGACGATGTCGTCGAACCAGTACGGCAGCATCCGGTGGACCACGTCCTTCAGGCACTCCGTCCTCGGGCGCAGTTCCGGCGGCAGCGTGGCGTAGCGCGCGTCGTTGAACTGGGAGAACTCGGAGTCGTCCGGGAGCGGGGGCGGCGGGGTGTCGTAGGAGCGGCGCCAGAGCATGAACTGCTCCTCGCCGAACTCGGCCAGCGTCGCCGCCTTGTCCTTGCCCTGCAGCGCGCCGTAGTGGCGCTCGTTCAGGCGCCAGCTCCGGTGGACCGGGATCCAGTGGCGGTCCGCAGCCTCGAGGGCGAGCTGGGCCGTGCGGATCGCGCGCTTCTGGAGGGACGTGTGGACCACGTCGGGGAGAAGGTCGGCGTCCTTCAGGAGCTCGCCACCGCGGACTGCCTCCTTCTCGCCCTTCTCGTTCAGGTTGACGTCCACCCAGCCGGTGAACAGGTTCTTCGCGTTCCACTCGCTCTCGCCGTGGCGGAGGAGGATCAGCTTGTACGGTGCGTCGGCCATGCCTCAGAGCGTAATCCACGTGTTCGGCCCGCCGCCCGGCCCGCCCGAGGGACGGACGGTCCGCGGGGGACCAGCAGGTCAGGCAGGGGTTCACCACCGCCGCCGCCGTTTAATCGGGTAGCCGCCGCCCACCCTGAGCCGGTAAGTTGCGCATACCTGTTGAGCCGCTTACATCTCCGTACCCGTGGGGGGTCCCGTCCGTGTCTGCCGCGTCCGTCGCGTCCGTCGCCCGTCTCAGACGTGCCGCCCGGGAGACCGTCTCCGGGCTGCCCCGCGAGTTCTGGTGGCTGTGGACGAGCACCCTGGTCAACCGGCTCGGCGCGTTCGTCGCCACCTTCATGGCCCTGTACCTCACGCTCGACCGCGGCTACTCGGCCTCGTACGCCGGTCTCGTCGCCTCGCTGCACGGGCTGGGCGGGGTCGTCTCCTCGCTCGGCGGCGGGGTGATGGCCGACCGGCTCGGCAGGCGGCCCACGCTGCTGATCGCCCAGACCGCCACCGCCGTGTGCGTCGCGGTGCTCGGGTTCATGCAGGACCCGGTCGCCATCGCCGGCGTCGCCTTCCTCGTGGGCATGGCCTCGAACGCCTCGCGGCCCGCCGTGCAGGCGATGATGGCCGACATCGTGCGGCCGGAGGACCGGGTGCGGGCGTTCTCGCTGAACTACTGGGCGATCAACCTCGGCTTCGCCGTCTCCTCGATGGCGGCCGGGTTCATCGCCGAGTTCAGCTATCTCGCCGGGTTCCTGATCGAGGCCGGGATGACCCTGGCGTGTGCGGTGGTCGTCTTCCTCAAGCTGCCCGAGTCGCGGCCCGTGGCCGCGGCCAGGCGGGCGGACGGCGACGTGGGCCTCGGCACGGTGCTGCGCGACGGGCGGTACATGGCCGTCGTCGGGCTGTCCTTCCTCGTCGCCCTCGTCTTCCAGCAGGGGTCCGTCGGACTGCCGGTGGCCATGGGCCGGGCCGGGTTCACAGCCGCCGACTACGGCTTCGCGGTCGCCGTCAACGGCGTCCTGATCGTCGCGCTGCAGATCCCCGTCACCCGCTTCATCGAGCACCGCGATCCGCGCACGCTCCTCGTCGTCTCCTCCGTGCTCGCCGGGTACGGCTTCGGGCTGACCGCCTTCGCCGGGTCGGTCGGGGTCTTCGCGCTCACCGTGTGCGTGTGGACGCTCGCCGAGATCGTCAACGCCCCGACCCAGACCGGGCTCGTGGTACGGCTGTCGCCGGTGCACGGGCGCGGGCGGTACCAGGGGGTGTACACACTGTCGTGGTCCCTGGCCGCGCTGGTGGCGCCGCTGATGTCCGGCGCGGTCATCGACCGGTACGGGGCCCAGTGGCTGTGGGCCATGTGCGCCGTCGTGGGCACCGTGGCCGGGATCGGGTACGGAGTGCTGATGCGGCGGCTGCCCGCCGAGCGGCGGCCGGCGGAGAACGCACCGGCCAACACGGACGCGGACGCGGGGGCCGAGCTCAGCAAGGCCTGAGCGCGGGCCCGCCGAAAGGGCGAGCCCCCTGCCCGCGGTGCTCCGCGAGCGGGGGGCTCGTCGCCGTGGGCGCCGGGCGGACCGGCGCGCGCGGTCAGAAGGAGGCGTAGACGCCGACCTGGTGGAACTGGGCTGCGGTGCCCTGGAGCTGCCCGACGGCGCCCTGGACGGTGTCCGTGACGGTGTCGAGCTGGGACAGCAGGTCCGCGCTGTTGACCGCGGCGGGACCGGCGACGATGCCGGCCTGCGGGTTCAGGCCGCCGGAGACGCCGTCCAGCTCGGCGTCGGAGATCTCGGAGGTCAGGACCTGGGGAGCGGAGGTCATGTCGGTACGCCCTTCATCGGAGGTGCCACAAGGGGGAAGCGGCCCGCTGGGGACAGAGGCGCGGCCGCGGCCGCGGGCTGATGGCATCCGTTTCCGGACGCCCTGGCTCGAACCCGGCGGCGCGATGGATCAAACCACGGGGCGTGGCCGCCATCCACTCGACCGGCTTGCGGGACGGGGCGGTTGGGGAGGGCGGCTCCTCATTCGTGACGGCGCGGCCATCGGTTCGGGCCCGCTTCTCCACATGTGATCCGGCGCGGACGGGCCGTCGCTCTTGCCAGGTCCGCCCCGATCCGGACAACTGCACACCAATCGCGCTCGTGCGCGCGAGCTTGCGCATGGGCTGTGCAGATTCGGTCGCCGCCGCCGATCACCGGTGCATACGGGCGCCCTTGAGCACCTTGTCCACCCCGTTCCGCGGCCCGTACACGGCGAGTCCGACGAGGTCCAGATCGGCGGTGCCCACCGCCCGCACGGCGGCGCGGTTGTCGCGGTCGTTGCCGGTGGCGAACAGGTCGGAGGTGAAAACGGACCGGGGCAGACCGCGGGACAGGGCCCGGGCGTGGGCCGCGGTGAGCGTCTCCTTCGTGCCCTCGAAGACCAGCACCGGCTGGCGGAACATCGGCAGGTAGGCGACGTCGTCGGCGTCCTCGTACGGCTCGCCGATCACCTCGGGGACCTGGCTGCCCAGTCCGCTGACCAGGAACGCCGTCACGTTCAGGCGCTGCCAGGGCGCCAGGTCCTCGCGGAGCAGTACGGCGATCTTGGTGTCGAAGCGGACGGGGGCTGCGGCCGGCTCGGCCTGCGGTTCGGTGTTCATGGAGTGAGACTGCCGACCGCGGCGCGCCGCCGTCTTGTACGTTTTTTGCGTGGCCGCCGACCAGTCCGACGTCTCCGCCTGGCGCCCGCGGGTCCCGGGTGTCGTGGAGGTCTTCCACGCCCACTTCACCGAGTACGCGTACCCGATGCACGTCCACGACGCCTGGACGCTCCTGATCGTCGACGACGGCGCGGTGCGCTACGACCTCGACCGGCACGAGCACGGCACCCCGCACGACACCGTCTCGCTGCTGCCGCCGCACGTGCCGCACAACGGCTCCCCCGCCACCCCGCACGGTTTCCGCAAACGGGTGCTGTACCTCGACGGCAGCCACCTCGGCGACGAGCTGATCGGCCCGGCCGTGGACGGCCCCGATCTGCGGGATCCCGCGCTGCGGCGGCGGGTCGGGCAGTTGCACTCCGCCCTGGGCCGGCCCGGCGACGAGCTGGAGGCGGAGAGCCGGCTGGCCCTGGTCGGCGAGCGGCTGCGGGCGCACCTGCGGCGGCGGGCGGACGGCGAGGGCCGCTCCGGCCGCGGACCCGGGCTCGCCCGGTCGCTGCGCGAGCTGCTCGACGAGCACGTCACCGAGGGGCTGGTGCTCGCCGACGCGGCACGGCTGCTGCACGCCCACCCCGCCCACCTGGTGCGGGCGTTCAGCGGCGCCTACGGCATCCCGCCGCACCAGTACCTGATGTCCCGGCGGGTCGGCCGGGCCCGGCGGCTGCTGCTGGACGGGCTGCCGCCGGGCGAGGTCGCGGTGGCGACCGGGTTCTGCGACCAGGCGCACCTCACCCGGCACTTCAAGAGGCTGGTGGGCGTGCCGCCGGGGCGTTACCGGCTCAGCGCCGGGCCGCGCCGGGTCACTTGACGTCGACGTAGTCGCCGGTGGCCGTGGCGCCGCCGGTCGTGGACGTCTCGCTGAAGGTCCAGCGCCAGTAGCCGTCGGAGGCCGCGGTGACCGTGGTCCTCAGGTAGCCGGCGGAGTCGGCCTGCACGATCTTGACGGTGGAGTAGGCGCTGGTGCCCGCCTTGCGGAACTGGAGCTTGGCCGACTTGCCGCCGAAGCCGGTGTAGGCGTGCTTCACCCAGTCCGCGCGGGTGAGCCGGCCGGTCACGGTGAGCCTCTTGCCCTTGACGACGGGCTCGGGCGAGGCGTTGACGGTGGCCTTCCCGGCCCGCTTGACGGCCACCGGGGCGAAGCCGGTCAGGTACTCCTCGCTCTTCAGCTTGTCGTTCGAGTCCCAGACGCGCACCCAGACGGCCGTCTTCCAGGTCGTCGCGTCGTTGTTGGAGTCGAGCCGCCAGCGGGGATCGATGTACAGCTTCCCCTCGCAGTCGGCGGCCCGCGGGCCGGACGGGTTGCAGGTGACGAGACCCGTGTAGAGGCCGCCTGAGTCGGCGCCCTTGGCGGCCGTGGTGTCGTGGTACAGGTACGGGAACGGGGTCACGTCGTCGGCGCTGACACCGGACGGCAGGGACATGTGGAAGGTGAAGCCGGGCTCCACCTCGGCGGTGGTGCCGACGATGACGGGCTTGCCCTTGCTGACGACCAGGTTCGACACCGTGACGCCCGTGCCCGCCGCCGCCGCGGACGGAGCGGCGTACGCCCCCAGGGCGAGTGCTCCCGCGAGCGCGACCGCGGAGCCGGATCTGCCTGCGCGCATGCACAACCTCTTGCTGGTGAGAGAACGTTGAGGACCCGGTAAGGATTCGGGTCGCTGCAGGCTAACAGCAGGCGTCCGCACACCGGTTCCGGGCCTGGGAACCCCGGTTGCGGGGACGGGACTTCGGCGGTTCCGGCGGGCGGGCTCCGGTCCGGGTCGTCAGTCGGCCGGGCGCTCGATCAGATGGCTGAACGCGTCCAGGTTCCGGGTCGACTCGCCGCGCGAGACCCGCCAGGCGTACTCCTTGCGGATCGCGGAGGCGAAGCCCAGCTCCAGCAGGGTGTTGAAGGCGCCGTCGGCGGCTTCGAGGACCTGGCCGAGGAGGCGGTCGGTCTCCTCGGGCGTGACGGCGGCCAGCGGGAGGCGGGCGGTGACGTAGATGTCGCCGAGCCGGTCCACGGCGTAACTCACGCCGAACAGCTTGAGGTTGCGCTCCAGCAGCCAGCGGTGGACACCCGCCTCGTTCTCGTCCGGATGCCGGATGACGAAGGCGTTGAGGGACAGGGTGTGGCGTCCGACGATGAGGCTGAGCGTGGTGGAGAGCTTGCGGGTGCCGGGGAGCTTGACGACGTACGTCCCGGGCTCGGGGCTCTCCCACTCCAGCTCGGCGTCCTTCAGGACGTCCTCGACGACCTGCGCGGTCTTCTCGACATCACCCATGCTGGGAGCGTACGCGACGACGGTGCGACTGGGCCGCGGCCGTGTAGACGTCGGCGGTCGCGGCCGCCGCGGTGTCCCAGCCGAAGCCCAGCGCGTGCCGGGCGGCGGCCGCGCCCATGCTGTCCGCCAGCGAGGGCTCGTCGGCGAATCGGGCCAGCACGCGCGCGTACTCGGCCGGACGGTGGCCCTTGACGAGGTAGCCGGTGACGCCGTCGCGCACGGCCACCGGCAGACCGCCGACCGAGGCGGCGAGCACCGGGGTCCCGGCCGCCTGCGCCTCTATGGCGACCAGCCCGAAGGACTCGCTGTAGGAGGGCATCACCAGGAGCGAGGCGGCCCGGAACCAGTCCGCGAGCTGCTCCTGGCCGACCGGCGGGCGGAACCGCACGACGTCGGCGATGCCGAGGCGCGCGGCGAGCTTCTGCAGGCCCTCGGGCTTGGCGAGCCCGCTGCCGCTGGGGCCGCCGACGACCGGCACGACGATCCGGGAGCGCAGCTCGGGGCGCTCGTCCAGCAGGGCGGCGACCGCCCTGAGCAGCACGTCCGGCGCCTTCAGTGGCTGTATGCGGCCCGCGAAGAGGGGGATCAGGGCGTCCTGCGGAAGACCGAGGCGGGCACGGGCGGCGGCGCGGCCGTCGCCGGGGCGGAAGCGGTCGAGGTTCACGCCGGGGTGGACGACGGCGACCTTGGCGGGGTCGGCCGCGTAGTGCCGGGCGAGTTCGCCGGCCTCCTCGGCGGTGTTGGCGATGAGGCGGTCGGCGGCGGCGACGACTTGCGTCTCGCCGATGACGCGGGCGGCGGGCTCGGGGGTGTCGCCGTCGGCCAGGCTGGCGTTCTTGACCTTGGCCATGGTGTGCATGGCGTGCACCAGCGGCACGCCCCAGCGCTGGGCTGCGAGCCAGCCGACATGGCCGGAGAGCCAGTAGTGGGAGTGGACGAGGTCGTAGTGGCCCGGGCGGTGGCCGGCCCACGCCTGCATCACGCCGTGCGTGAAGGCGCAGAGCTGGGCGGGCAGGTCCTCCTTGGCCAGGCCCTCGTAGGGACCGGCGTCGACGTGCCGGACGAGTACACCGGGGGCGAGCTCGACGCGGGGCGGGAGGCCGCCCTCGGTGGCCCGGGTGAAGATCTCGACCTCGATGTTGATCGCGGCGAGCCGCTGGGCCAGCTCCACGATGTAGACGTTCATGCCGCCGGCGTCACCGGTTCCGGGCTGGTGGAGCGGCGAGGTGTGCACGGAGAGCATGGCGACGCGGCGGGGTCTGCGGTGCAGCCTGAGCCGCGGGGGTGCCGCCGGTGAACGACGCCCGAGCCTGCCGGCGTACTGGCTCACGTGGCGTTCCTCCTAGGTCCGGGCATGCCTGCCGGAGGACCGACCGCGCCCTCCAGGGAGTGCAACAGCCGACGAGTACCCGCCATTTCCCGATCACGCGCCTTTACCGAATCATGACCTGTCCTCGCTCAACCGTTCGACGGAGCGACATATGGCCGCGGGTGCGCGGTGCGCGGGCGGGGACGGGTGCGCGGCCCGGCGGGCGGTGAGCGGGCCGAGCGGGGAGCCGGGTGGTGCGGGAGGCCGCTTACTCTCGTAGGCATGACTGCCCGCGCCGTGCCCGTCCCCCACGCTCGGCTTCGCCCGAGTGCGCGCACGCCCGTCGTGGGCAATGTGACGCGCGGGACCACGAACCCCAACCGGCTGCGCCGCATGGACCGCTGGATCGCCGCCACGCACGGCGCCGCGCTGCGCCGCGCGGCCGACCCGGTGGCCGTCGACCTCGGGTACGGGGCCGCGCCCTGGACCGCCGTGGAACTGCTCGGCCGGCTGCGCACCGTCGCGCCCCGCGCGCGCGTGGTCGGGGTCGAGATCGAGCCGGAGCGGGTGGCGGCCGCCAGGCCCTACGAGCGGGACGGGCTGGTCTTCCGGCACGGCGGCTTCGAGGTCCCGGTGGCCGGGCGCCCGGTGCTGGTGCGGGCCGCCAACGTGCTGCGGCAGTACGACGAGGAGCAGGTGGCCGCCGTGTGGCAGCGGCTGTGCGCGCGGCTCGCGCCGGCGGACGACGGTTCGCGCGGCGGACTGCTGGTGGAGGGGACCTGCGACGAGATCGGGCGGCGGCACGTCTGGGTGGCGCTGGGCCCGGAGGGGCCGCGGACGGTGACCTTCGCCACCCGGCTCGGTTCGCTCCAGCGGCCCTCCGACCTCGCCGAGCGGCTGCCGAAGGCGCTGATCCACCGGAACGTCCCCGGTGAGCCGGTGCACGCCTTCCTGCGCGACTTCGACCGTGCCTGGGCCGCCGCCGCGCCCTACGCCTCCTACGGCGCCCGCCAGCGCTGGATCCGCGCGGTGCGGGACCTCACCGCCGACTGGCCCGTGACCGACTCCGCCGCCCGCTGGCGGCAGGGGGAAGTGACCGTCGCCTGGAGCGCGTTGGCGCCAAGCGCGCACTGACGGACCGGGCCGGCCCGGCCCGGTCGACCGGCCCGCCGGCCGGCCGGCGGGAACGATCCCGGTGCGTCGTTCGTCACATCGGCCAGAAGATCGTCGTGCGCGAGCCCGGCCAGGGGAAACGCGCGGAGGGGGCGGTGAGCCGCCAGAGCGCGCGCGAGGGCGTGGCGGCGGAGCGCGGACGGGCGCGCCGGGCGGAAGAGGCGGACGGAAACCCGACTTCCGGTGACCTCTGTCGTTTTGCGCGCCGCCGTGGCACCATCCCTCAGACGACCACAAGTTACTGACGGTTAATCAGCTTGGGGGACTGTATGGGTACGGGCAAGCGCGGCCTGCTCACCGCCGCCGTGACCGTGGCCTGCGCGGTGACCGTGCTGGCGGTGCCCGGCACCGCGTTCGCCGCTCCGACGCCCACGCCGGGCGCGAGCGCGACACCGGGCGCGACACCCGGCGCGACCCCGAGCCCGGCGCCCCCGCCCAACAAGGACCTGGAGAAGGTCCGCGCCCGACTGGACCGGCTCTACCACGACGCGGCCGTGGCCACCGACGCCTACAACGCGGCGGAGGAGAAGACCGAGAAGCAGTCCGCCCGCATCGAAGTGCTGACCCAGAAGATCACCGAGGGCCAGGAGAAGCTCGAGCGACTCAAGGACCAGGCCGGCGCCTCGGCCCGGGCCCAGTACCGCACCGGCGGACTGCCGCCCACGGCGCAGTTCCTGCTCAGCGACGACCCGCAGCGTGTCATCGACGGCGCCGGCACGGTGCTCAACGGCCAGCGGGCCGCCAACAAGCTGATCGGCGAAATGACCCGCACCCAGCGGGACTTGCGCGACTACGCCGACGACGCCTCCGCCCAGTGGAGGAAGCTCGAGGTCAACCGCAAGGCCAAGGCCGCCGCGAAGAAGCGGATCAAGCGGCAGATCTCCGAGGCCGAGCGGCTCGAGGACCGGCTGGAGAAGAAGGAGAAGGAGCGGCTCGCCCAGCTCGAGGCGCAGGCCGCCCACAAGGCGCAGACGGAGTGGCTGGACACCGGCGTCCTGGACGACGTCAAGGGCAAGGCGTCCGAGCAGGGCCGCAAGGCGGTCGAGTTCGCCACCGCCCAGCTCGGCAAGCCGTACGTGTGGGGCGCCGAGGGACCGGACTCCTATGACTGCTCGGGCCTGACCTCCCAGGCCTGGGCCGACGCCGGCCGGCCCATCCCGCGCACCTCGCAGGAGCAGTGGAAGCAGCTCGAACACGTCGACGTCGAGGACATGCGCCCCGGCGACCTCATCATCTACTTCCCCGACGCCAGCCATGTCGCGATGTACGCCGGCGACGGGCAGATCATCCACGCCCCGCGGCCGGGGCGGACGGTGACGGTCGCCGGCGCGGGCACGATGCCGATCCTGGGCGTCGTACGGCCGGACGCGTGACCCAGCTCATGTGACGGCCCCCACGTCCGATGCCCCGCGCCCGCCCGCACGCCCCGCCGGACCCCGCCGCGCCCCGGCCGTGTGACCCACCGCACGGCCAACCCCTGCACAAACCGGGGCGATACGTGAGCTTCGTCATCCCCGCCACTCGTGCCCACTGTCCAACTGCGTTGCGAATCGCGGCATATGACGGCGGTCCGCGCGCGAGCGACGCGGCTCACACCATTCCGCCGGGGCGGGCGGTACCGCTATGGTCACCCGACGGTGGGTCGAGGTCCCTCGCCCCGCCCGCCCTCGGGGGGAGGGAAGGAAACCAGACGATGCCCGTACCCGTACCGCGGCAGAGAGCGATCCCGGCCGTGGAGAGTGGTCAGGCGCCGGCCGTCGTCCAAGGCGGCCCCCTCAAGGAAGAGGCTCACCGCAACGCCACGGCCGGCGCGACGAGCGCCACTCTCACCCTGCTGCTGATCGAGGACGATCCGGCAGGCCTGCCGATCGTGCCCGACGTGCTGGACTCCTCCGGCAAGCCGGTCCGTGTCCGCACCGCCCGCAACCTCACCGAGGCCGAGCGGCTGCTCACCGACGACGTCCACTGCATCCTGCTGGACCTCGCCCTGCCCGCGCCCGGCCGCGCGCAGGGCGAGGACGCCGACGAGCTGGCCGTGCTCCGGCACGTGCTCCAGCTCGCGCCCCGGCACGCCGTGCTCGCGCTGACCGCGTCCGGCGACGCCGAGCGCGGCGCCGAGGCCGTGCGCGTGGGCGCCCAGGACTACCTGTTCCGCGACGAGCTGGACGGCCGGCTGCTCAGCCGCGCCATCCGCTACGCGGTGGAGCGCAAGCGCTCCGACACCGCCGAGCGGCGGCTCGCCGAGGGCAAGCTGCGCGCGCAGGAGAACCGCCGGCTGGAGCGGGGCCTGCTGCCCACGCCCCTGCTGGAGGGCTCCTCGCTGCGCTTCGCCGCCCGCTACCGGCCGGGCCGCTCCCGCGCCCTGCTCGGCGGCGACTTCTACGACGCCGTGCGCACCCCCGACGGCACGGTGCACGCCATGATCGGCGACGTCTGCGGCCACGGCCCGGACGAGGCCGCGCTCGGCGTGGAGCTGCGCATCGCCTGGCGCGCGCTGACGCTCGCCGGGCTGTGCGGGGACGAGCTGCTGGGCACGCTCCAGGAGGTGCTGGAGCACGAGCGCGCGGACGAGGAGATCTTCGCGACGCTGTGCACGGTGGACATCGCGCCCGACGGCCGCCGGGCGGGCCTGTGCCTGGCCGGTCATCCGTCGCCGCTGATCGCCCGCCCCGGCCGCGCCCCGAAGCTGCTGCCGTACGAGAACAACGGCCCCGCCCTCGGCCTGCTGCCCGGCGCCCGCTGGCCCCGGATGCAGGTGGAGCTGGGCGCCGAGTGGAGCCTGATGCTCTACACCGACGGCCTGATCGAGGGCCGCGTCGGCACGGACGGGGAGCGGCTCGGCCAGGACGGCATGGTGGACATGATCCGCCGCCAGCTCGCCGAGGGGCTGCGCGGCGAGGATCTGCTGCGGGCCGCCGTGAGCGAGGTCCGCGACCTCAACGGCGGCGAGCTGACCGACGACGTGGCGGTGGTCCTGCTGGACCGCACCTCCTGAGCGCCCGGACGCCGGGCGTTCAGCGGCCGCCGTTGTACGGCCCGTAGGGGCCGTCGCTGCTGCTTCCGCCGCGGCGGCGGCCCCAGCCGCTGCCGCCGGAGACCTGCTTGAGCGCGGGGCGCACGTCGACGATGTAGACGATGCTCGCGATCACACCCGCGATCGGCAGGATGGACAGGAGCGAGAACAGGTAGCTGACCACGAGCGCGATGCCGAGGATGATCAGCCAGAAGACCTTGTTCTGCTTGTCGGCCGCGCGGAAGGCGTCCTCGCGCCGGAAGGCGGCGTCGAACAGCCCGAACGCGGCGAGGGCCATCATGACGATCTTCAAGATCCCCATGAGTCCCGCGAAGCCCAACATCAGCATGCTGCCCACCGCCCGTTGTCTCCCGATCCGTACGCGGTCACCGTACCCGGAGAACGGTCCGGGCACCCCGAGGGTGCCCGGACCGTTCAGATCCTTCCCGACGTGCTCACTTGGCCGGCGGGGTCGGCTTCTTCCCGGTCGGCGTCACCTTGCGCGGCGCCGGGGTCTTCTTCGCGGCGGAGTCCTTGGCCGCGGCCTCCTTGACGATGGACTCCTTCACCGTGGGCTTGTGCACCTCGGCGGGCTCGGTCCTGACCGGGGCCGGCTTCGGCTCCATGCGGATCTCGCCGGGCTCGGGCTTGCCCTCGACGGCGATGGCCAGGTCCTCGATCTCCTCGGCGGCCTCACCGCGCCAGTTCCGCACGGTCTGCTCACCGTGCTCGGCGACCTTCTCGTAGGCCTCGCGGGCCTTGACCGCGTACTCGGCGGCGACGCCGACCCCGCGCAGCGCGAGGTCCTGGGCGTTCTCGCCGAGCTTCTTCAGGTCGACGTCGAGGGTGCCGATGAACTCGTTCACCTTGGTCTGCAGGGTGGTCTGGGCCTGCTTGGCCCGGCTGGCGGCCCTCTCCTGCACGGCCTTCGGGTCGGTGTTGCGCACCGCCTCGATACGGGCCGGCGCCTCGGCGCGCAGCTGCTCGACCAGGGCGGGCACCTTCTTGGCCTGCTGGAACGCGAGGTCGGCGGTGCCGGCGGCGAAGTAGAGCGGCTTCGGGTCGCTGAGGGTCTTGCGCAGGTCGTCGGTGATGGCCATGGTGATGGTCCTCCCGGATTCGCGTTCGGCTGAGGTTGAGTGTCCGCGGTCTGGGCGGCCGGGCCCTGGTCCGGCTATCCGGCCGTCCGCCGCGGACCGGCATCACTTCCGCCGGCCGTGCGGGTGCCGCGTACGGCGGTGTCGCCCGGGACGTCGGTGCCTTCGGTCCGCTCCGTCGCCTCCCCGTCCTCCGCCGCCGGCTCGCCGACCCCGAATCCGTTCTCCTTGCGGAACGACTCGTAGATCTGGAGCAGCACCTGCTTCTGCCGCTCGTTGAGCGAGGGATCGGCGAGGATGACGGCGCGCGTCTCCACCTCGTCCCGGTCCCGTTCGGCGTCGAGGATGCCGGCGCGGACGTACAGCGTCTCGGCGGAGATGCGCAGCGCCTTGGCGACCTGCTGCAGCACCTCCGCGCTGGGCTTGCGCAGCCCGCGCTCGATCTGGCTCAGGTACGGATTGGACACCCCGGCGGCGTCGGCGAGCTGCCGCAGCGAGAGCTGGGCGTTGCGCCGCTGCTCGCGCAGGTACTCACCGAGATTGCCGACGTTGAGCGATGCCATGCCTCCACCTTGCACCACTACCGCTAACAATTGCAAGCATCCGCTTGCAGGAGTGCGCCCCGCCACCCGCGGACTTCACCCGCTCGCCCCAGCGCCCGCCCCGCGAGCCCCCTGTCCGGAGCGCGGCCCCGGCGGAAACTCAGTGGCCGCCCGCTCCCGCCGACCGGGAGACTGCCGCCGTGACGCTTCACGACGACGAGATCGCGGTCGACGAGGGGCTCGTCCGCTCGCTGCTGCGCGCCCAGCGCCCGGAGTGGGCCGGCCTGCCGCTCTCCCCCGCCGGCGCCGGCTCGGACAACACCATGTACCGGCTGGGCGAGGACCTGCTCGTACGGCTGCCGCGGACCGCCGGCGGCCGGGCCGTCCGCAAGGAGCAGCAGTGGCTCCCCCGCCTGGCGCCCCTCCTCTCCTGCCCGGTGCCCGAGCCCGTGCACGCCGGGACGCCCACCGAGGACTATCCCGCCGCCTGGTCGGTGCACCGCTGGATCGACGGTGACGAGGCCGGCCCGGACACCGTCCGGGACTGGGCCGCGTTCGGCGCCGACCTGGCGGCGGTGGTCCGGGAACTGCACGGCATCGGTCTCATGGGCGCGACCCGCACGGGGGACCTCAGCTGGTACCGCGGCGGCACCCTGCGCTCCTGCGACGAGTGGGTCGGCGCGGCCCTCACGGACTGCCGGGCCACCGTCGGCCCCGGTCTGGACGTGGACGCCCTGGAACGGCTGTGGCGGGCCGCGCTCGCCCTGCCCGACCCCTGCGGACCCCACGTATGGCTGCACGGCGACCTCAAGCCGAGCAACCTCCTGGTCCGGGACGGCAGGCTGCACGCGGTCATCGACTTCGGTGCGCTCTCGGTCGGCTTCCCCGACGCCGAGCACGCGCCCGTGTGGGACCTGCCGCCGCGGGCGCGGCAGGCCTACCGGAACGCGCTCGACCTGGACGACACGACCTGGGCGCGCGCCCGCGCCTGGGCGATCGCGGTGGGGGTCAGCGGCATCTCCTACTACTGGCACACCTGGCCCGCGTTCGTCGCCGAGTGCCGGGCCCGGCTGGAGGCGATCCTCAGCGACGCCGCCGGCCGTCGACCGGCCGGTCCGGCCGGCGCAGCCACTCCGCCACGGCCGTGAAGTCGGCGCCGGTGAGGCCGTACCTGTGGTCGACCCGGTGCAGGAGGGCGGGCGCGGGATGGTGGGCGGCGACCCAACCACGGTCGGTCCCGGTCAGCTCGTCGTCGATCCAGACGAAGGGACGGCCCGCCGCCCAGGCGACCAGCGGGCGGGTCTTCCAGTGCAGCCGGCCCGGCGGCTCGTCCTGGTCCGGCCAGCACACCACCGGCAGCGCGGGCAGTCCCAGCCAGGGCGCGAGACAGTCGTTGGCGTCGTCCATCCAGGTCGTCGCCCACACCAGTTCGCAGCCCAGGCGGCTGAGCCGGGCGCCGAGCTCAGGGTCGACACGGCTCAGCAGCGGGTGCGCGTGCGCCCCCGGTGGCCCGGAGAGGCCCCGGTCGTAGCGCGCATAGGTCCGGTCCGCCGCCCCGAACGGGATGAGCGGCCCGTCGACGTCGAGGAAGAGCAGCATCACCGTCCAGAGTGCCCCCTCCGCCCGCCCCCCGAAAGGGCGCCCGGCAGAACGGCGGCCGGGCGTGCACGACGTCCGGCCCTGTTCGACGGGCCATGGTCCCCTCAGGCCAGCGCGCGGGCCAGATAGGGGTTCACGATCGGGCGGCGGACCGGCAGGCCGAGGGAGGCGGTCGCGGCGGCCAGCGTCATGGCGTACGAGTCGACGGCGCGGCGGACGTTGGGGGCGTCCAGGCTCGCACCGGTCACCAGGCGGTCCAGGTCCACGTAGGCCGAGCGGACGATCTCGATCCAGCGGTAGACGCGCCAGTCCTTCAGCCAGTCGACGGTGTGCCCGGGTGCCAGCAGCTTCTGCCAGCGCCGGAACATGCGGTCCCGGATCTCCGGGCGGGTCGGGGTGAGGTGCATGTGCCTGACCAGGTCGTAGAGCGGGTCGCCGACCACCGCCATCTCCCAGTCGATGATCGTCAGCGCCACCTGGTCCGTGCGGCGCACGAGGTTCCAGGGGTTCAGGTCGCCGTGCAGCAGGGCGGGCTGCCGGCGGCTCACGGTGTGCCGGGCCAGGATCTGGCGGAGCCGGGGGCCGTCGGGCAGACCGAACAGCCGCGCCAGCTGCTGGGACTCCTTGGGCAGCTCCTCCACCAGCAGGACGAGCTGCTCGCTCAGCCAGCCGTAGAAGTGCCCCTCGCCGGCCGCCGGGTCGAGCCCCTCGTAGCCCACCCGCGTCAGGGCGTGGAGCTGGTCCACCAGCCGGTCCGCCTCGTGCGGCAGCAGACCGTGCACCGGGTGGTCGGGGGGGTGCTCACCGTCCCGCGGTCCCTCGTAGGTGTGGATGGCGAACTGCTCCCCCTGGTAACTGGTCCCCAGCGCCAGCAGCTTCGGGGCCGCCACGCCCACGCGTGCGAGTTCGATGGCCCGGAGCACGGCGTGCTCGCTCAGGAAGCCGCGCTCCCTGCGGCAGACGTTGGCCACCTTGCGCCGGACCACGACGGGGAAGCCGACGTCGGGGACCCGGACCACCGAGTTGAGGTGGCCGGTGCCCTTGAAGACCCGGCTGGCGGGCGTGGCTCCCTCCGCGAGGAGGGCCTGGCGCACCGCGGAGTGCGGGAAGTCGGGGCGCTCGGGGACACGCTGGTCCTGGTGCCAGTACCTGATCTCGGCGGACAGGCCGCGGCCGCCGTTCCTCGCGGCACGCCAGCGGAAGAGGATGCGCTCGATCTCGCGCACGTCCGGGAGATTGCTCAGGCGGAGCGGGTCCGCCGCCGCTTCCAGGGCGCGCCGCACCGCCGAGGTCGCGTCGTCCAGGCTCTTCTGGTCGGGCGACCCGTGCAGGGAGTCGGCCGCCCGCATCACGTCCGGGTAGACCGACTGCGCCCGCTCGAAGGCGATGTAGTGCCGCAGGTCCTTGGCGAGTCCGTTGACGGCCGCCGGACGGATCAGGCGCATGGCGTCCGCCCAGGCGTCGATCACCTCGTTCCACTGGTGCCGCGGGTACCGCATGCGGACCAGGTGGGTGGCCAGGTCGTGCAGCGGATCGCCGTAGGTCGCCAGCTCGAAGTCGACGCAGATCAGCGGCGGGTCACCGTCGTACGACATGATCAGGTTGTCGCGGTGCAGATCGGCGTGGAGCAGGCTGTAGGGCCGCCGGGCCATGGCCGGCACCCGCTCGGCGAACCGGGTCAGGGCGTCCTCGGGGATGCCGAGCGAGGCGAACAGTCCGCCGAAGCCCGGCCAGTTCGCCCGCCTGATCTGGTGGTCCGCCAGGTGGGCGAGGGTCTGCAGGAAGCCCTGGCTGTCCTTGTCGTTGCGGGGCCAGGCGGCCGGCAGGGGCGGCAGCGCCTCCCTGCGCACCTGGGCCATCTGCGCGAGCAGCCCGGCCAGGGCCCTGACCAGCAGGGCGTCGACCGGCTTGCCGTCCTCGCACACGCTGGACAGCGGCACGCCCTCGACATAGCTGTGGATCGCGTACCCGTCGCCCTTGGCCAGGCACTGCGGGACGTGCGGCAGGATGCCCTTGACCGCGTCCAGGATCGCGGACTCGTCCTGCCACGTCCTGATCACGACCGGCAGCACGTCACGCCGGCGCACCCGCACCGTGACGGAGGTCCCGGTGTCACGTCCCAGCAGGTGCCGCACGTCCTCGGTGACCGGCAGCACGTAGTTCTGGTTGTGGTGCCCCCTGCTCGCCACGCCCCGTTCGGCGGCTGTGCGTACGAATGCGCTGACGGCGCCGGGCCAGGTGCCTTCCCCGGGGTGCCGACGGGGAAGAGAGGGTGCGCCCACTGGCCGCTCCGGATGATTCGCGCGAGAGAGACGGAAGATACGACAAACGTTAGGTGCAGATGATGCCAGGGACGACCAGAGCCGGCCTCTGATAATCACAACGGGTGGTCTGCCGGGCTTCGAAGCCGGTCGCCGGGACGTGCTGGTTCGCCGTCTCCGTGCGCGGGGAACAGACCGACCGGTTCAGCGGTGCGGGAATGCTAACGCACGCGGGTCGCCCGCCGGGCCGCCCCGCGCCATTCGGCGAGGCGGTCCCAGACCGGCGCCGTCGGTGTGCTGCTCCTGACGGCCGTCGCGGTGGGCATACGGGCACGAAGGGCCGGCCTGGCCGTCAGGGCGCCGTGGTGTTCACGCTGCTGATGGCTCAGGACTGAGCCCGCACCTGCCTGAGCACCGACCGCAGCGAACGCACGGTGTGCGCGGCGCCGGCCTCGCGCAGCAGCTTCTCCTTGCGCTCGTTGCGCGCGTAGCCGAGGAATGGCACGCCGGCGCTGTTCGCTGCGTACAGGTCGGAGGGGGTGTCACCGATCATCAGGGCGGCCCCGGGAGCCGCGCCCATCGCGCTCAGGGCGCGGTTGAGGCAGTGCGGGTCCGGCTTGAGGTGCTGGAGGTCCTCGCTGCGGCCGTAGATGTGCGGGGTGAAGCAGCCCACGAGGCCGCGGCCCGCCAGGTACTCGCGGACCACGCGCGGCGAGTTGTTGGTGGTGATGGCGAGCCGCGAGCCGACCGCCGTCCAGGTGCGGATCAGCGGGTCGGCGTAGGCGGTGGGCATCGCCGACCCGGTGGCCCGCAGCTCCTCCTGGGTCAGGCGCTCCTCCAGCTCGCCGACCAGGTCGCTGCCCGGGTGCCTGCGGTCCACGGCCCGCAGGACCACGTGCGGGTCCAGGGACTCCCGCTCCCGCTGGGTGAGCAGGCCGTGCAGCCCCCGGCCCTCCAGCCAGCGGGCCAGGTCGGCCGCCACCCGCTCCGCCGAGTGCCCGGCGAAGAGCCGGCAGATCGGCCCGTCGAAGTCCCACAGCACGACACGTGCGCGTCTGATCAGATTCCGCAGTTCCTCGGTCTCGCTTTCGGTCTCTTCCGTCACCGGTTCGGTCCGCGTCGCATCAGAAGTCACTAGGAGAGTGTCAGGTCCGTCGTGATGGTTTCCCAGAGGGCGTCGAACCACTTCTGCGACTGCTCCACGAACGCCGCGTCCCGCTGACCGGCCCGCTTCTCGAAGGAGAAGAGCAGGGACTCGGAGCCGAGCGTGTCGTACATCTCCAGGACGCCGGAGTCGGTGGGCTCCTCACGGCGGGTGACCATGTAGTGCGCGAAGAGCGCCTCGGCGCCGTTGAGCAGGTACAGCTTGACCGGCGGGGTGAACGGCAGGGCCCGGAAGGTGACCTTGACGTCGATGTCGTGGGTGGAGCGCAGCGCCCGCAGGTTGTACTGCAGGACCTGGCCCTGGGCGTTGCGCATCTCCAGCCAGCGCCGGTGCACGGGGTCGTCGTCGCCGCGCGCCTCGACCGAGACCGGGAAGGCGAGGTTGATGTCCCGGGACGGCAGCAGGACGCGTACGTCGATCCGCCCCGGGCGGATACGGCCCTCGTGGATCAGCCGCAGCGGTTCGCCGAGGGCCGGGATCAGGCTCTGCGCGGTCAGGCACACGGCGTCGATGCGGACGTGCGGGGCCGCGAACGCCTCGGTCAGCCGGGGGGCGAGGCCCACCATCGTCGGCTGGGGCTCGTCGTGGGCGGGGGCGGGCTCGGCGATGCGCGGGGGGCTGCCCTTGCTGACGTTGCTGAGCAGGCCGTCGTCCGCCAGTGCCCGCAGGGCCTGCCGCACGGCGCCGCGCTCCACGCCGAACTCCTCGGCCAGCTCGGCCTGTGTGGGCAGGCGCTCCCCCGCCCGCAGGGCACCGGTGCGGATGCGTTCCCGCAGGACGTCGGCGATCTCCTGGGACGTGAGCCGCCCGCTGCCGTTCACTGCCACGTTCTCCTGAGCCACAACCAAACGCTACAACCCTGTTCCACTTGCCGGGAGTTGTTGCGAAGTTGTTTGCGAGTAGCTGCCAAGTGGGGACAACTTAATCATAGTTGGTTGCCAACTTTGTCAAGTTGGCAGTCCGAAAGGGGGAACGTCCATGCCTGTCCTCGCGCTCCTCTGCGCCGTCTTCGTCGTCGGCTTCGAACAGCTCGTGGAATGGAAGTACGGCGCCGCCGGCCTGGTCGGCCTGCTGCTGCTCTCCGTGGGCACCAAGGCCAAGAGCCCGGCGGTCAGCTCCGCCGGCGCCGTGCTGCTCGCCCTGCTGCTCGCCGGCCCGGCCCTGTGACCGGGTCCGGCCGACCCGCCCCTAGGGCGTGAGCAGCAGCTCCGAACTGATCGTCTCCCACAGCGCGTTGAACCACAGATGGGACTGCTCCACGAACGTGGTGTCGCGCAGGCCGGCGCCCTGCGCGAAGGGGAACAGCATCGACCGCGTGCCCTCGGCGTCGTAGAGCTGCAGGTGCTCCTGGCCGATCTCCCGCTCGCGGCGGGTCAGCGTGTAGTAGGCGAACAGCGCCTCGGCGCCGTTGAGCAGGTACAGCTTGACAGGCGGGGTGAACGGCAGGGCCCGGAAGGAGACGCGCACCTCGATGCCGTGCGTGGTGCGCAGCGCCAGCAGGTTGTCGCGCAGCACCTGCCCCTGGGCGTTGCGCATCTCCAGCCAGCGCCGGTGCAGCAGCCCGCCGTCGGAGGCGTCGTCCACCGGTGCCGGGAAGGCGAGGTCGATGTCGCGGGAGGGCAGCAGGACGCGTACGTCGATCTTGGCCGGTTTCAGTCGGCCTGCGTGGATCTGCCGCAGCGGCTCCCCGATGGCCAGGGTGAGCGAGACGGACGTCAGGCACAGGGCGTCGATCTCGACGTGCGGCGCGGCGAAGGCCGCCGCGATGCGCGGGGTGAGGCCCACCATGGTGGGCAGCGGTCCCGCCCCGGGCCCGGCGGCGGGCCTGGCCTGCTGGGCGAGGGCGGCCACGATGGCCGGGGCGCCCTTGGACACGCCGGTGAGCAGGTGCTCCGACTGCAGGATGCGCAGGGCCTGGCGCACGGCGCCGCGCTCCACGCCGAACTCGTCGGCCAGCTTGGCCTGGGTGGGCATGCGCTCGCCCGGCCGCAGTTCCCCGGACCTGATCCGGGCGCGCAGTTCGTCGGCCACCTCGCGGTGTGACGTGCGTGACCGCTGTGGCCTCTTCCGCCCACTGGCGGAGGCGTGTTCCGGGTCCACGAACAAACAGTACAACTTCGCGCCATCTTGCGGCAGTTCACGGGAAGGTGGTTATGAGCCGCTTCCAAACGGAGATAAGTACAGTGAAGTTGGTCGCCAACTTGGGCAACATGGTCAGGCTTCTCAGTGGTTGGCCGACCGGGTTCCCTTCCGGAGGGGAGCCGGGAGCCCGGGCAGGGGACGGCCACCGGAGCGCACAGTCACAACTGAACAGCCCGTACGGCCCGCACAGTCACAACTGAACACGGCATCGCACAGCCACAACAGAACACTGTGACAACCGAACACCGTGACAACCGAACAGCTCGCTACGGATGAAGAGCACGCGTCACCGGCAGAAGGGACTCGACGGTCAGAAGACGTCCGGGCACCACGGTCGCCCGGATGTGCGCAGCAGGGCGTCGGCCTTCCGGGCGGCGCCCTCTCGCTCTTCCCGGACCCGCCCGAGGGCCGCGAGCCGCACCAGCGACTCGTCCCCCAGCCAGACCTTGCCCAACTCCGCCACCGGCAGCGTGAGATCGGCGTCCGCCCCGCCGGCCGGCACGCAGGACGCGCCCTGCGGCGAGGCCTCCAACCGGAACTTCCCCCCGGCCAGGCCGTCCGCGTCCACGACCTCCAGCACCAGCGAGCCCGCCCCCTCGTACGTGCGCGCCTCCAGGGCCCGTACGACGTCCAGGATCCGCACCCAGAGCCAGTCCGCGTGCACCGTCACCCGGGCCGCGCGGGGGTCGGGCAGGTAGAACGGCAGCAGGTCGTCCGGGCCGCGCCAGCCGCTCTTGACCTTCGTGATCCAGTCGATCGAGCACAGGAACCGCCACAGCGCCCGCTCGGCCGCCGAGGTGGCGCCGAGCAGCCACCTGACGTCTGCGGTGTTGTGCGGCTGCTTGTCGTGCCAGTGGTCGTCGGACCCGTACGACACCAGGCCCTCGATCTCGCCGGAGGCCGCCCGGTAGACGGCGTAGAACGGCTCGGTCCAGCTCCCGTCGAGGCGGACGGCACCGGTCTTCAGCTGCCACCACAGCTCGTCCCTGCTGACCGCCCCGGGCTGGGCGCGTCGGATCCGCTCGTGCAGCTCGGGGCCGAGCTTGCGCACGTCCTCGCCGTCCACGAGGTCGATCCGGCCGCCGTCCTCCGGGCCCGACCAGCGCGGGTCGAGGCCGCTACGGGGCACCTCGACCGTCCACTGGGTGGTCCAGGTCGCCGGGCCGAAGCCGTAGCGGCCGTAGATCGGGTACTCGGCCGCGATCAGCGTGGCGACGACGTCACCGCGCTCCTTCGCCGCCCGCAGGTCCCGCGCCATCATGCGGCTGAGCAGGCCGCGCCGGCGATGGGTGGGGCTGACGCTGACGTTGGTGATGGCGTCCGCGGGGACGGCGGCGCCGCCCACGGCGGTGACCTCCTGGGGGAAGGAGCGGAAGGTCGCCACACAGCGGCCGTCCTCGAAGGCGCCGAGCGGCCTGCCCGCCCCGAAGCGCCTGCGGTGCGCCTCGAGCAGCTCGGGCGCCGTCACCGGCTCCATCAGGAAACCGGTGTTCAGCGCGCGGAGCCAGTCCTCGAAGTCGGCTTCGGTGACCGTGCGGACGTCGTTCGTCATGGGGATCACCGTAGGGGGCGGCGCGGGCGCTGTCGCGCGGATTTCCCGCGGCCCGCCCGGGCCCTTACGGGGTCAGCTCAGCAGGTCGTCGACCTGTGCCTCGCCCACCCGGTACCGGCGGGCGATCTCCCCGCTGCAGTCGTCCATGACGTGCTGCAGGTGCTGGCGGCGCCGGGAGACCTCCTGCTCGTAGCCGATCAGGCGGCCGAGGGCGGCGGTCAGCTCCCGGTCGGTGCGGGCCGCGAGGTCCGACAGCTCGACCTCGCCGAGCATCTCGGCGGCCAGCAGCCGGTACTCCTCGTTGAGCGGGGTGCAGAGCGTGACGTGCCGGGCCGAGGAGCGCTGCCGGGCCGGGGCGTCGGTGAGGATCTCCGGGAGCCGCTCCACCACGGAGGCGTCCGCGGGGGCCGGCACGGAGGCCCGGCCGCGGCGGGCGAGTTCGGCGCGCAGGATGTCGATCCGGCCCTGCAGCAGCCGCCGCACGTAGCTGAGGTCCGCCTCGTCGCGCTGGGCGTCGCGGCGCACGGTGCGCAGCTCGGGCAGGGTCAGCCGGGTCAGGTCCTGATCGTCGGGTTCCGCGGGCAGCGAAGGGCCGGGCCGGCCCTCGCCGCGCTGCGCGGGCGGCCGGTGCGTCTCCAGCCACCCGGTGCTCGGTGTGCTCATGTGCGTGTGACCGTCCCCTCGACCGGCGTGTGGGAAGCATCGTGCCACCCCAAGTCGCCGCGATGTGACCGAGTGCCCCCGAACGGCCCCACATGGGGGCGTAAGGATCAATAATGGGCCGACCGTGTCCGGGGACCGGCCACCCGGCATGATGGTGCGCATGCGTGCGGTGGTGCAGAGGGTGGACGGCGCGAGCGTCGTCGTGGACGGCGAGACGGTGGGCGCGATCGAGGGCGAGGGCCTGTGCGTCCTGGTCGGCGTCACCCACGAGGACACCAAGGAGAAGGCGGCCCAACTGGCCCGCAAGCTCTGGTCGGTCCGGATGCTGCAGGACGAGCGGTCCTGCAGCGACATCGACGCCCCGCTGCTCGTCGTCAGCCAGTTCACCCTCTACGGCGACGCCCGCAAGGGGCGCCGCCCCACCTGGAACGCGGCCGCGCCCGGCGATGTCGCCGAGCCGCTGGTGGACGAGGTGGTCGCCCAGCTCCGCGCGCTGGGCGCGACGGTGGCGACGGGGCGGTTCGGGGCGCGGATGCGGGTGTCCCTGACGAACGACGGGCCGTTCACCGTGCTGCTGGAGATCTGAGGCCTCTCCGTCCGGATCGTGCCGGGCTCGCGGGCCCCGGCGCCGCGCCCTGATCCGGCCTGATCCAGCCGGAGGCCCCTGAACCCGCGCCCCGCGCGAAGACGCCTACGGCTCGACGATCACTTCCTGGGCGGCGGCCGTCTCCCCGGCCACCAGCCGGGCGTCGAGCGGCACGTTGCGCTTGACCAGGGCCAGCGCCACCGGGCCCAGTTCGTGGTGGCGCGCGGACGTGGTCACGAAGCCGATCCGGCGGCCGTCCGGGCCCTCGTCCGCGAGCCGGATGTCGGTGCCGTGCACCGGCAGGTGGACGTCGCTGCCGTCGAGGTGCAGGAACACCAGCCGCCGGGGCGGCTTGCCCAGGTTCTGCACCCGGGCCACCGTCTCCTGGCCGCGGTAGCAGCCCTTCTGGAGGTGGACGGCGGTGCCGATCCAGCCCAGCTCGTGCGGGATGGTGCGGTGGTCGGTCTCGAAGCCGAGGCGGGGGCGGTGGTGCTCCACGCGCAGCGCCTCGTAGGCGAGCAGACCGGCGGCGGGGCCGGACTTCCCGGCGAAGGACTCCAGCTCGGTGCGGGGCAGGAAGAGATCACGGCCGTACGCCGTCTCGCGTACGACGACGCCCTCGGGCACCTCGGCGATGGAGCCGGCGGGCAGGTGGACCACCGCGATGTCGGCGGTGCGGTCGGCGACCTCGACCCGGTAGAAGAACTTCATCGACTCCAGGTAGGCGATCAGCGCCTGCTCGGTGCCGGGCTCCACGTGGGCCCAGACCGTCGTTCCGTCGTCCACCAGGTAGAGCGCGTGCTCGATGTGACCGTTGGCGGAGAGGACCAGGGCCTCGGTGGCCTGGCCCGCCGGCAGGTCGCTGACGTGCTGGGTGAGCAGCAGGTGCAGCCAGCTCAGCCGGTCCTCGCCGGTGACGGTGACCACGCCGCGGTGGGACAGGTCGACGAAACCGGCGCCGTCGGCGAGTGCGCGCTGCTCGCGGAACAGGTCGCCGTAGTGGGCGGCGACGCCTTCGTCCGCGCCCTCGCCGGGGACGGCGCCGGGCAGGGACAGCAGAGGGCTCTTCATACGAACAAGCCTACGTCGTGGTAGTTGAACTCTTCAGGGAACAGTCCTTGCAGCGCCCGAAGATCGCGAAGTGCTTCATGTCGGTGTCGAAGCCGAACTGGTCGCGCAGCTTGGCCGTGAAGTCCGCGGCCACGTCCACGTCCGCCTCGATGACGTTCTCGCAGTCCCGGCACACCAGGTGCAGATGGTGGTGGCGGTCGGCGAGGTGGTAGGTGGGCGCACCGTGGCCGAGGTGGGCGTGGCTGACCAGGCCGAGCTCCTCGAGCAGCTCCAGCGTGCGGTAGACGGTGGAGATGTTGACCCCGGAGGCGGTCTTGCGCACTTCGCCGAGGATGGCGTCGGGCGTCGCGTGCTCCAGGGTGTCCACGGCTTCGAGCACGAGTTGCCGCTGCGGCGTGAGCCGGTAGCCGCGCTGCCTGAGGTCGCTCTTCCAGTCGGTGCTCACCACACCGGAAAGTCTAGAGCCACCGGCCGGCCCGGCTCACTGGCCGGCAGGCCCGGAGCGGGCCTGCCGGACGGCCGGGGCCTACTTGAAGAACGCGATGCCGTCGTCCGGCATGTCGTCGGGCAGGGCCTTGGCCCAGCGCTCGACGTCCTCCGGGGTGACGACCTTCTTCAGGTGCGCCGACATGTAGGGGCGCAGCTCGACCTCGGGGGTCTGCTTCTCGCCGACCCACATCAGGTCGCTCTTCACGTAGCCGTAAAGCCGCTTGCCGCCGCTGTAGGGCGGGGCGTCGGGGGTGCGGGCGACGGTGTCGGAGACCAGGTCGATCTGCGGCTTCTTGTCGGCCATCCGGCCGTACCAGATCTCGACGACGCCGTCGTCGCGGGTCATCGTCACCTCTACCCGGCGCTCGGCGTCGATCCGCCAGAAGCCGGACTCCGACTCCAGCGGGCGGACCTTGTTGCCGTCGTTGTCCAGCACCCAGGTGCGGGAGTGGTACTCCAGGAAGTCCCGGCCGTCGTGGCTGAAGGTGACCTCCTGACCGAAGTTGCACTTCTCCGAGCCGGGGAAGTCGTGCACGCCCGCGCCGGCCCAGTTGCCGAGCAGGAAGGCGAGCGGGACGAGGTCCTTGTGCAGGTCGGACGGGATCTCGATCATGATCGGCAGAGTTCCTGGGTGGGAGTGGTCAGCGCTGGCCCTGGTACAGCTTCTTCACGGTCAGACCGGCGAAGGCGAGAACGCCGACGCAGACCAGGACCAGCAGGGTTTCGAAGAAGATCTCCACGGGTGCTCCTTGAGCGAGGGTGGGCGTACGACAGAGCCGGGGCCCAGCTTACGCGGCCGGGCCCCGGCCCTCCTTCCGAGGTGGGCCCTCGGAAGGCACTCCGGCGTCCGGCCGGGCGGCCGGCTCCGCGCCGGCACCGGTGTTGTCTACGATTCGGCCATGGCGAAGAAGCTCGTGATCAAGGTGACTGCCGGGGCCGACGCCCCCGAGCGCTGCTCGCAGGCGTTCACGGTGGCGGCGGTCGCCGTCGCCAGCGGGGTCGAGGTCTCGCTGTGGCTGACCGGGGAGTCGTCCTGGTTCGCGCTGCCCGGGCGGGCCGCGGAGTTCGAACTGCCGCACGCCGCGCCGCTGCCGGACCTGATCGAGTCGATCCTCGCCGCGGGCCGCATCACGCTGTGCACGCAGTGCGCGGCCCGGCGCGAGATCACCGAGAAGGACGTCGTGGAGGGCGTACGGATCGCGGGCGCGCAGGTGTTCGTGCAGGAGGCGCTGGCCGACGGGACCCAGGCGCTCGTCTACTGAGACCGCGCTGCGGCCGGTCTCCGGGGCCGCGTCCCATGCGGTTCACTCCCCCTGCCGGGTCCACAGGCAGAAGGGGTGCCCGGCGGGATCCAGCAGGACCCGGACATCGGACTGCGGCTGGTGCTCGGCGAGCGTCGCGCCCTCTGCGAGCGCGCGTGCGGTCTCGCTCGCCAGGTCGTCGACCTCGATGTCGAGGTGCAGCATCATCTGCTGGCCGCCCGGCGCACGGCCGGGCCAGACCGGCGGGACGTACCCGGGTTCCGTCTGGAACGACAGCGCGGTGCCGCCGCCCGGCGGCCCGATGAGCACCCAGTCGGGCTCCTCGGCGCGTACGACGTAGCCGAGCAGGCGCAGGTAGAAGCCGGCCAGCGCATGCGCGTCCGGCGCGTCGAGGACCACCGTGGACAGCCGTGCGGATGCCATGCGGGCCCCCCTACCTGCGGCGTTTGCGGCCGTCCAGCTCGTCCCACCACTCGTCGGACTTCGGGTCGCCGGAGGGGTCGTCCCACCAGCGGTCGTCCGGGCCCCGCCGGTTCGCGATCACGGCGGCGACCGGCGGGATGACCATGGCCACCACGCACATGCCCACGGCCGCCGGGACCGACCACAGGCGCACCACTCCCCACGCCAGGACGAAGAGGCCGATGCAGGTCCCCATCATGGCGAAGTAGGTGTGCCGTCGCCGGGCGAGCATGCTTCAAGGGTAGGGCCCGGGGCCCGGTCCCGCCGCTGTCACAACTGGTCGACAAAGTTCCGCCCGCCCCGCCCCGCACGGTTACCGTGGCGTGTCCAGGCCACCGCGCCACCAGCCGACCCGGGGGGACACCGCCATGCGCGCCCTGCGAATACTGCTGATCCTCCTTTTGGTCCTCGGCGTGCTGTTCGTGGTCGTGGACCGGGTCGCGGTGCACTTCGCCCAGGGCGAGGTGGCCGACAGGCTGAGGACCGCCGAGAACCTGTCGAGCACCCCCGACGTCTCCATCAAGGGCTTCCCGTTCCTCACCCAGCTGGCGGGCGGCGAGCTGGACGACGTCGAGATCGGCGTCAGGGACTACGAGGCGGCCACCGGCCAGGGCTCGCGGACCATCCGGATCGACGACCTCAGCGCCGACATGAGGGGCGTGACCTTCTCCGGCGACTACAGCTCGGCCACCGCGGCCCACGCGACGGGCACGGCGACCATCGCCTACGACGAGCTGCTGAAGGCGGCGAAGTCCGAGCCCACCCCGCTCGGCCTCGGGCTCACGGCCCAGGTGGTCGGCCTGTCGGACGGCGGGAACGGCAAGGTCAAGCTGGCCGTGAAGGTCTCCGGGCTGGCCACGATCCACCTGCTCAGCTCGGTCACCGTCCGGGACGACAAGGTGCGGATCACGGCCGACGGCGTGCCCCGCTTCGGCGGCCTCGACCTGGCCGAGGGCCTGATCCGCTCGGTCACGGACTTCCAGCAGGCCATCGACAGGCTGCCCGGCGGGATCGAGCTGGACACGGTGCGGGCCACCCCGAACGGGGTGGAGATCAGCGTGAAGGGTTCGGACGTCAAGCTCGCGCGGTAGTACGACAGCCGGCCGCGACGACACCCGGGGTGTCCGCCAGGCGAGACACCCGCGTCCGTACGCCAGATGCGTCGACCACGGCGAGCGTCCCGGGGACCGTGCGGCGACGGCCCGGATGCTCCCAGGTCCCAGAATCCGGACGATCGCGTCTCATAATGCGACACGCCGGTGACACGTCCACCCGGACGTCCCTACGATCGGACCCATGAGGCGACAGGCGGATCTCACGAAGCGGCGGGCAGTGGACCTGTGCCGCGTTGCCGCCATGCTCTGTCGCCCTTTCTGAAGCGGTAGCGGCCGCCCCCGGCCCCCGCGTTCCCCACGGCCCTGTTTCGAAGGGCACCCGTGCGCCGCTCGCAGCCGAGCGCCCGCACCCACGCACTCGTACGCCCCGCCGTAACTGCCCCGGAGGAGAAAGAGCATGAGCCGCAGCGACGTCCTCGTAGACGCGGACTGGGTCCAGGAGCACCTGGACGACCCGAACGTCGCCATCGTCGAGGTGGACGAGGACACGTCCGCCTACGAGAAGAACCACATCAGGAACGCGATCCGCATCGACTGGACCAAGGACCTGCAGGACCCGGTCCGTCGTGACTTCATCGACCAGGAGGGCTTCGAGAAGCTCCTGTCGAAGAAGGGCATCGCCAACGACACGCTGGTGATCCTCTACGGCGGCAACAACAACTGGTTCGCGTCCTACGCCTACTGGTACTTCAAGCTGTACGGCCACGAGAACGTCAAGCTCCTCGACGGCGGCCGCAAGAAGTGGGAGCTGGACGCCCGCGAGCTGGTCGACGGCGACGAGGTGCCCGAGCGCGCCGCGACCGAGTACAAGGCCAAGCCGCAGGACACCACGATCCGCGCCTTCCGCGACGACGTCGTGGCCGCGATCGGCGTGCAGAACCTGGTCGACGTCCGCTCGCCCGACGAGTTCTCCGGCAAGCTGCTCGCCCCGGCCCACCTGCCGCAGGAGCAGTCGCAGCGGCCGGGCCACGTGCCGACCGCCGCGAACATCCCGTGGTCGAAGAACGCCAACGACGACGGCACCTTCAAGTCGGACGACGAGCTGCGCGAGCTCTACGCCCAGGAGGACGTGGACCTCGCCAGGGACACCATCGCCTACTGCCGCATCGGTGAGCGCTCGGCCCTGACCTGGTTCGTGCTGCACGAGCTGCTCGGTGTGCAGAACGTCAAGAACTACGACGGCTCCTGGACCGAGTACGGCTCCCTGGTCGGCGTGCCGATCGAGCTCGGCTCCGGCAAGTAACCGCAACCAACCCTTCCCGACCGACCTTCTGGTCAGACCCCTTACGGAGAGACGCATGTGTGGAGCGAAGGCCGGCGGCCCGGACGCCTCGACGATCAAGCCCGGTGAGACCACCATCCAGGGTCAGGTGACCCGCGACGGCGAGCCGGTGACGGGGTACGTCCGTCTGCTGGACTCGACCGGCGAGTTCACCGCGGAGGTGCCCACCTCCGCCACGGGCCAGTTCCGCTTCTACGCGGCCGAGGGCACCTGGACCGTCCGCGCGCTGGTGCCCGGTGGCACGGCCGACCGCACGGTCGTCGCCCAGCAGGGCGGGCTGGCCGAGGTGGCCATCGCGGTCTGAGCGGACCGAGGGGCCCGAACGGGCTCGGTGACGGCGAAGGGCCGCATCCCTGGGTTGGACGCCAGGGGGATGCGGCCCTTCGGCATGTCCGCGCGTCCGGGGCGACGCGGCGGGACGGGCCGGCTAGCCGAGCGCCCGCCCCAGGATCCACACCACCGGCGCCGCCGCCGAGAGGGGCAGCGCGACACCGGCCGTGAAGTGCACGAAGCGGGACGGGTAGTCGTACGCGGCGACCCGGTGGCCGATCAGCGCGCAGACGCCGGCCGCCGCGCCCAGGGCCGCGCCCTTCGCGCCCAGGCCGGTCATGCCGCCCACCGCGATGCCCGCACCGGCCGCCGCCAGCACGGCGACCACGACCGAGGCCGGCGTCGGCAGCGGCAGGGCGCGGGCCACGACGGCCACGGCGACCGCCGCCGCGCCCACCGACACCGCGTGCGGGCCCGCGCCGAGGTAGCCGGTGGCCAGCACCGAAAGCGCGGTCGAGGCGACCGTCGCCATCAGGCCGTACATCCGCTCGTCGGGCGAGGCGTGCGAACGGAGCTGGATGACGAGGGCGAGCAGGACCCAGACGCCGAGCGGGCCGAGGATCGCCGCGGGCGCGTGGTCGCGGCCCGCGGCAAGCACCGCCACGTCCGCGCTGAGCGCGCCCGCGAAGGCCAGCGCGATGCCCTGCCTGGCGGGCCACATGCCGTTCAGCCGGAACCAGCCCGCGGCCGTCACGGCCTGGAGCAGCACCATCGGTACGACGAGGGCGTACGGGCCGACGGGTGCCGCCGCGGCCAGCAGCAGGCCCAGCAGCGCGGTGAGCAGCGCAGGCTGGAGGCCTGGCTCGATGATCGGGGAACGCCCTTCCAGGCGGGCCCGCTGGGCGTCGGTGACGCGGCTGTTGCCCGCCAGGGTGGCGGGACCGTAACCGGGCTCCGCACCGGCCCCGGCGGCGGTCTCCGGCGCGGGGACGGCCTCAGGCGCCCGGGTGGCCTCGGGCGCCGCGGGCGCCGCGGGCTGCTGGGCGTGCGCGTGCTGCTGGGCGTACGGCTGCGGCTGGACGTGCGCATGCTGCTGCGGCTGGTGCATCGGCTGCGGCGCGTACGGCTCGGCGGCCTGGTGGTGGTGCTGGGCCGCGTGGTGCGGCTGCTGGTACGCCTGCTGCTCGGGCGGCAGCGGGTACGCGGCATCGGGCCGGACCGGCGCGTGGGTCTGCGTCTCCCACGTCTGCCCCTGCCACTGCTGGGTGAGCTCGGCGTCGTGACCCGGCTGTGCGTACCCCTCGTGGCCGGCCCAGGCCTGCTGGTGCTCCTGCGGCTGGTACGGCTGCTGGTGCTGGTGCTCCTGCGGCTGCTGGTGCTGGTGCTGGTGCTGCGGATGCTGCTGGTACGGCTGCTGCCCGTGCGGGTCGTACTGCTCGTACGGCCCGCCCTGGTACGGCTGGTCGCTCATCGCCTCATCCTCCTGCGAACGGCGGGAGCACCTCGACCGTGCCGCCCTCGGCCAGCCGTACCGTCTCATGCGCGCGGGTCCCGACGGGGTCACCGTCGACGAGGAAGGAGCAACGCAGCAGTACGCGCGTGAGTTCGCCGGGGTGTCGCTCGCGCACCGCGTCGAGCGCCTCGGCGAGCGTGGCCGCGTCGTACGGCTCGTCGCCGACCCCGGCCGCGGCCTTGGCTGCGGCCCAGTAGCGGACCGTGACCTTGGGCATCTGGTTCCTCTATCGACGGCGGACAACAGGGAAAGTAGTGGTGTCAGGCTAGCCCGCCCGGCGCAGGGCCCACTCCCCGATCCGGCCCAGCAGGGCGTCGCCGGCCGCGTTCTCGGCGTGGCCCATGCCGGGCTCCACCCAGAGTTCGCCGTGCTCACCGGCCGCTTCGGCCAGCATCCGGGGGTGGTCGAGCGGGAAGTAGCCGTCGCGGTCGCCGTGCACGATCAGCAGCGGGACCGGCGCGATCGCGGGCACCGCCTCGACCGGGGAGAGCGGCACCGGGTCCCAGTGCCGGTGGTGGATGCGGGTGTGCAGGCCGTAGCGGCCGACCAGGCGGCCCGCGGGGCGGGTGACCAGCCAGTGCAGCCGGCGCATGGGGGCGGTGCCCCGGTAGTACCAGCGGGCGGGGGCGCTGACCGCGACCACCGCGTCCACCGTGCCGGGCCGCAGGGCCGCGTGCCGCAGGACCACCGAGCCGCCCATGGAGAAGCCGACGGTCACCACGCGCGCGTGCCCGAGGCCGCGCGCCCACTCCACGGCCGCGGCCAGATCGAGCACCTCCTTGTCGCCGACCGTGGACCGGCCGCCCGAGGCGCCGTGGCCGCGGAAGGAGAAGGTGACGACGGCGCCGTGGCGGGCGAGCACGCCGGCCGCCCTGCGCACGTGCGGCCGGTCGACGTCCCCGGTGAAGCCGTGGGCGATCACGAAGACGGGGGCGGCGGAGGGCGCCGGGGCGGTGTCCGGGGACGCTTCGTATACGGCCGGGCCCGGATCGTATACGGAATCGACGGCGATTCCGTCCGACGTGCGTAGATACGTCCGGATAGGCGCCCGTCCGGCCGTCTCGTGATTCGGACGAACGGTGGAACGGGCCGCATGACCTGACGGACGGTTGCTCATGTGGGCTATTCTGCTTGGCAGAGGACTCGGGCAGCGCAGCCCCCGGGTCCTTTTGTGCTTTCGGAAGCGTTGTATACGAAGCGGGAGACGCGGGTGTACGGGGCCTTCGGGATCGCAGAGCAGTTCCGCACCGCACATGTCCTCGCAGGGACCGAGGAGGAACCAGACGTATGAGTTCTCTGCTGCTCCTGACCAACGCCCTCCAGCCGTCGACGGAGGTGCTCCCCGCGCTGGGCCTGCTGCTGCACAACGTGCGGGTCGCCCCGGCAGAGGGCCCGGCCCTCGTCGACACCCCCGGCGCCGACGTCATCCTCGTCGACGGGCGCCGCGACCTGCCGCAGGTGCGCAGCCTGTGCCAGCTCCTGCGCTCCACCGGCCCCGGCTGCCCCCTGGTCCTCGTCGTCACCGAGGGCGGCCTGGCCGCCGTCACCGCCGACTGGGGCATCGACGACGTGCTGCTGGACACCGCGGGCCCGGCCGAGGTCGAGGCGCGCCTCCGGCTGGCCACGGGCCGGCAGCAGATCGTCAACGACGACTCCCCCATGGAGATCCGCAACGGCGACCTCTCCGTGGACGAGGCGACCTACTCCGCCAAGCTCAAGGGCCGGGTCCTGGACCTGACCTTCAAGGAGTTCGAGCTGCTGAAGTACCTGGCGCAGCACCCCGGCCGGGTCTTCACCCGCGCCCAGCTCCTGCAGGAGGTGTGGGGCTACGACTACTTCGGCGGCACCCGCACCGTCGACGTGCACGTACGGCGGCTGCGCGCCAAGCTCGGCCCTGAGCACGAGTCGCTGATCGGAACCGTACGCAACGTCGGTTACCGCTTCGTCACCCCGGAGAAGGGCGACCGCTCGGAGGAGCACAAGGCCAAGGCCGACCGGGCGAAGGCGGACGAAGCAGACACTTCGGCGGTGCTCGACACCGCCGAGATCCACGCGGACGCCTAGCCGGGCGCGGAGGGGTCCCGGGCGGAGTGTCACCGACGCACGGCCGGGATCCGAAACGCCCTGCCCAGAGCGGGTCAATCCGCGTAGACTCCGCGCGTGGCGAAGGTGACTCGCGATGACGTGGCACGGCTGGCTGGGACCTCCACAGCCGTCGTCAGTTATGTCATCAACAACGGACCCCGGCCGGTCGCCCCGGCCACGCGCGAGCGTGTCCTCGCGGCGATCAAGGAACTGGGGTACCGGCCGGACCGGGTCGCCCAGGCCATGGCCTCGCGCCGGACGGACCTGATAGGCCTGATCATCCCGGACGCCCGCCAGCCCTTCTTCGGGGAGATGGCGCACGCGGTCGAGCAGGCCGCCTCCGAGCGCGGGAAGATGGTCCTCGTCGGCAACACCGACTACATCGCCGAGCGCGAGGTCCACTACCTGCGCGCGTTCCTCGGCATGCGGGTCTCCGGCCTCATCCTGGTCTCCCACGCCCTGAACGACCTCGCCGCCGCCGAGATCGACGCCTGGGACGCCCGGGTGGTGCTGCTGCACGAGCGCCCCGAGGCCATCGACGACGTCGCCGTCGTCACCGACGACCTGGGCGGCGCCCAGCTCGCCGTGCGGCACCTGCTGGAGCACGGCTACGAGTACGTGGCCTGCGTGGGCGGCACGGCCCAGACGCCGGCCGTGGGCGACCCGGTCTCCGACCACGTCGAGGGCTGGAAGCGGGCGATGGACGAGGCGGGCATCCCCACCGAGGGCCGCCTGTTCGAGGCGCCGTACAACCGCTACGACGCCTACCGCGTGGCCCTGGAGGTGCTCTCCGGGCCCGACCGGCCGCCCGCGGTCTTCTGCTCCACCGACGACCAGGCGATCGGCGTGCTGCGGGCCGCGCGCGAGCTGCGCATCGACGTGCCCGGCGAACTGGCGGTGGCCGGGTTCGACGACATCAAGGAGGCGGCCCTCGCCGACCCGCCGCTGACCACGGTCGCCTCGGACCGCTCGGCGATGGCCCGGTCCGCGGTGGACCTGGTACTGGACGACGGGCTGCGGGTCGCCGGGTCCCGGCGCGAGCGGCTGAAGACGTTCCCGTCCCGGCTGGTGGTGCGCACGTCCTGCGGCTGCTCCGGCTGAGGCCGCTCCCGCCCAGGGTTCCGGCGGTTGTCCGAGAGGCGGGTGAGAGCCCGCCCCGAGGGCCGCTCCCGCGACGGGCCCCGGCCGCCGGAAGCGTCCTCATATCGGGCAAACGAGGTTCTGCCGGGCTTCTCAGGGAGCACTCAGGCGGCTCTCATGGTCGCCGGACATGCTCAATGTCATGACCGAGAGCATCCGCCGCAGCGGCGAGCACGAGTACGAAGGCCGCCAGGACCCCTACTCCCAGCAGCACGTCCACTCCGCTCCCGTGAACCCCGAGTGGCCGCCCCCGCCGCCGTACGAGCCCGCGGCGGCCACCGTCACGGCGCCGGGCGCCGAGCCGGCCGCCGGACCGGCCAGGCAGCGCACCCGGGGTCCGATAGCACTGCTCGCGGCGGTGGCGATCGTGGCGGCCGCGGTCGGCGGCGGCACCGCCTACGCCTTCCAGGAACTGACCGGCAAGGACACGGTCGTCTCGGCCGGCACCACGACCACCGTGGTCCCCTCGAGCAAGCGGGGCGACGTCGCCGCGATCGCCGCGGCCGTGAGCCCGAGCGTCGTCGAGATCCAGGCGGCCCTCGGCAACGGCTCGTCCACCGGCTCCGGCGTGGTCGTCACCTCCGGCGGTGAGATCGTCACCAACAACCACGTGGTCTCCGGCGCCTCCTCGATCAAGGTGCGCACCAGCGACGGCAAGAGCTACACCGCCGACGTCGTCGGCACCGACAGCTCCAAGGACCTCGCGCTGATCAAGCTGCGGGGCGCCTCCGGGCTCTCGGTCGCGGCGCTGGGCGACTCCTCCGACGTCAAGGTCGGCGACTCGGTCGTCGCCATCGGCTCCCCCGAGGGCCTGACCGGCACCGTCACCAGCGGCATCGTCTCCGCGCTCGACCGGGACGTGACCGTCTCCACCGACGAGAGCCAGGGCCAGAACCAGGGCCAGGGCGACGGCGGCCAGTGGCCGTTCCAGTTCGGCGGCCGCCAGTTCAACGGCGACACCGGCTCCTCCACGACGACCTACAAGGCGATCCAGACCGACGCCTCGCTGAACCCCGGCAACTCCGGCGGCGCGCTGATCGACGCGAGCGGCCAGGTCGTCGGCATCAACTCCGCGATGTACTCGTCGAGTTCGCAGGCCTCCTCGTCCTCGGACGCGGGCAGCGTCGGACTCGGCTTCGCGATCCCCGTCAACACCGTCAAGTCAGACCTCGCCAAGCTGCGGTCCGGCTCGACCAGCTGAACGACCCACCCGGCACAGCAGGGAGCACGTCATGATCACTCAGGTCTCGCGCCACGACGTCACCGGCACCGGCCCGGCCGCCCTCGCCCTCCCCCTGGCGGTCGCGTCCGAGCTGCACGCCCCCCAAGCCGCCCCCCGCGTCCCCGAGGTCGCGGTGCCGGCCCCGGAGCTGATGGGCCTGCGCACCTCCGCCGACCGTCCGCACCGCCGCAAGGTGCCGCTGCGCCGACTGAGCACGGTGCACCAGCTGGGCACGGGCCGCAGCCTGAGCATGCAGGGCTCCTGAGCCCGGCGTGCGTGCCCCACGGCCCTCCGGCGTGCGAGGCTGAGAGGCACCCCGTCCACCCGATCCACCGCACCCCGAGGAACCGCGAGCGATGAGCCCCGCCGAAGGCGACCGTGACCCCCAGCGCATCCTGATCGTCGACGACGAGCCCGCCGTGCGTGAGGCACTGCAGCGCAGCCTCGCCTTCGAGGGGTACGGCACGGAGGTCGCGGTCGACGGCGCGGACGCCCTGGAGAAGGCGGTCGCCTACCGGCCGGACCTGGTCGTGCTGGACATCCAGATGCCCCGCATGGACGGCCTGACCGCGGCCCGCCGGATCCGGGGCGCCGGGGACACCACCCCGATCCTGATGCTCACGGCCCGCGACACGGTGGGCGACCGGGTGACGGGGCTGGACGCCGGCGCCGACGACTACCTGGTCAAGCCGTTCGAGCTGGACGAGCTGTTCGCCCGGATCCGCGCGCTGCTGCGGCGCAGCTCGTACGCGGCCGACGTGTCGGCCGAGGCCCGGGCGGACGAGGCGCTGACCTTCGGCGACCTGCGCATGGACCTCGCCACCCGGGAGGTCACCCGGGGCGGCCGGCAGGTGGAGCTGACCCGCACGGAGTTCACACTCCTGGAGATGTTCATGGCCCACCCGCGCCAGGTCCTCACCCGTGAGCAGATCCTCAAGGCCGTGTGGGGCTTCGACTTCGAGCCCTCCTCCAACTCCCTGGACGTCTACGTCATGTACCTGCGCCGCAAGACCGAGGCGGGCGGCGAGCCGCGGCTCGTGCACACCGTCCGGGGCGTCGGGTACGTGCTGCGGCAGGGCGGCGCCGAGTGAGGCGCGTGGTGCGCCGCTACCAGGCACTGCCGATCCGGGCCCGGCTGGCGATGCTGGTGGCGGCGGCGGTGGCGTTCGCGGTGGCGGCGGTGTCGGTGACCTGCTGGTTCATCGTGCAGCGCAAGCTGTACGACCAGGTCGACACCGATCTGCAGAAGGTCTCCGAGCCGCAGCGTCTGGTGAACATCGTCTCCACCCTCGAGTCGTGCCCGCAGACACCCGGCGACGCCGGACTCGGCGACTTCCGCGCCCACGGCAACTACTACTACATCCAGCTCGTGAAGAAGGACGGCACCGCCTGTGTGTCCTCCAACTCCGCGGGCCGGGTCAGGACCACCTCCACGGACACCGACGTCATCGCCCGGGCCGACAACCACGTCGGCCTGCTGCACGACGGCGTCCTGCGCGACGGCACCGACTCCGGGGGCAAGGCGGTGCGGGTGCTGACCCAGCCGCTGACGTTCAGCCCGGGGCCCGGGACACAGCCCCAGATGTACCCGAACACGGCCCTGATGGTCGCCATACCGCTGAAGAACACCCAGGACACGCTGAAGGACCTCGCCCTGATCCTGCTCCTCGTCTCCGGCATCGGGGTGGTCGGGGCCGGCGCGGCGGGACTCGCGGTGGCCCGGGCGGGACTGCGCCCGGTCGACAAGCTCACCGAGGCCGTGGAGCACGTGGCCCGCACCGAGGACCTGGGCATCCGCATCCCCGTCGACGACGACAGCGAGGACGAGGTGGCCCGGCTCTCACGGTCCTTCAACTCGATGACCACCGCGCTGGCCGGCTCCCGCGACCTCCAGCAGCAGCTCATCGCGGACGCCGGTCACGAACTGCGCACCCCGCTCACCTCGCTGCGCACCAACATCGAACTGCTCACCCGCAGCGAGGAGACGGGCCGCCCGCTGCCCCCGGAGGACCGCAAGGCGCTGCTCGCCTCGGTGAAGGCGCAGATGACGGAACTGGCCGCGCTGATCGGTGACCTCCAGGAGCTGTCGCGTTCGGAGGGCCAGCGCGGTGAGCGCGTCCAGGTGGTGTCCTTCCAGGACACCGTCGAGGCGGCCCTGCTCCGAGCCCGGCTGCGCGGCCCGGAGCTGACCATCACCGCCGACCTGGAGCCCTGGTACGTCCGCGCGGAGCCGTCCGCGCTGGAGCGGGCGGTGGTCAACGTCCTGGACAACGCGGTGAAGTTCAGCCCGGAGGGCGGCACGGTCGAGGTCGGTCTCACCGAGGGCGTCCTGACGGTCCGCGACCACGGTCCCGGCATCCCCGCCGACGAACTCCCTTACGTCTTCGACCGGTTCTGGCGCTCGCCCAGCGCCCGCGCCCTGCCGGGCTCCGGTCTCGGCCTGTCCATCGTGGCCCGCACGGTCCAGCAGGCGGGCGGCGCGGTCTCCCTGACCCGGGCGGAGGGCGGCGGCACGACCGCCACGATCCGCCTCCCGGGCGCGGCCACGGCGCCGCCGGACCTCTCCGCCGGCCAGGGTCGGGCGTAGCCGAACGGTCATGGGCGTGGCGGCCGGGGCGAGCGCCGCGCTCGCGCGCCGAGGCTGATCACGCCGCCCGCCTCCCTCATCCCGCTCGCTCCCCCGCAGCGCACGCGCCTTCTCGGCGGCCGTCGCGTTCGGGTGCTCCGCCGTGGCCGCCCCTGCACAGCCGGGCCGCGCTCCCGGGCGCCCCGGAACGGAGATCCAGTTCCGCTGAGGCCTCGATGAAATGACCCCGAGATCAATTCTCAGGGTCATTTCGGAACCAGCAGAGTACTCACATAGAAGTCACGGGACCGCCGGCTACCGCACGATCGTGATGCGGTCCGCCGTCGGCGGTGCGATCGGGTTGGCGGCCGAGGAGTTGGCCGTCAGGTAGTTCGCCAGCGCGGCCAGGTCGTCGCTGCCGACCAGGTCGTTCGTCCCCTGCCCCAGGGTCGGGAACCCGTCGCCGCCGCCGGCCAGGAAGCTGTTGGTGGCGACACGGTAGGTGGCCGCCGGGTCGATGGCGGAGCCGTTCAGCCGGATGGAGTCGGTGACCACGCGGTCCGCGCCCGACTTGGTCATGTCCAGCGTGTAGGTGAGGCCGGCCGAGGGCTGGAGGATCTTCGGGACGGCCGCGTTGGCGCCGCTCACCTGCTCCTTGAGCACCTGGACGAGCTGGGCGCCGGTGAAGTCCTGGAGGTTCACGGTGTTGGCGAAGGGCTGGACCGTGAAGCCCTCGGCGTAGGTGACCACTCCGTCGCCCTCGGCGCCCTTGGCCGCGTAGGTCAGACCCGCGCGCACACCGCCCGGGTTCATCAGGGCGAGGCTGGTCTTCGGGTCCAGCTCCTTGCCGTGGGCGAGTTGCGCGTCGGCGATGAGGTCGCCCATGGGGGACTCGGTGCCGGTGTTGTTGACGTCACCGGAGATGTAGCCGATGGACCGGTTGCCGATCGGCGCGGCCAGGGTGTTCCACTTCGAGATCAGCTCGGTCATGTCCGCCGCCTTGGGGACGTCCCGGGACACCACGTGGTTCGCGGACTTCACGGCCGTGCGCACGATGTCGCCGGTGCCGCGGTCGTAGGTGAGCGTGGTGTCCGTGTACAGGCGGCCGAAGGAGGCCGCGGAGGTGACCATGCGGGGCCGGCCCGACGGGTCCGGGACGGTGCAGACGTAGGCGTTGTGGGTGTGACCGGTGACCAGCGCGTCGACGGCCGGCGTGACGTTCTTCGCGATGTCCACGATCGGGCCGGAGATGCCGGAGCCCGCGCCCGCGGAGTCGCAGTCGTAGTTGTACGAGCCCGAGGCGGGGTAGCCGCCCTCGTGGATCAGGGCCACGATCGACTGGACGCCCTGGCTCTGCAGCTCCTTGGCGTACTTGTTGATCGTCTCCGCCTCGTCCTTGAACTTCAGGCCCTTGACGCCGTCGGCGGAGACGATGTTCGGGGTGCCCTCCAGCGTGACGCCGATGAAGCCGATCTTGACGCCGTTCTTCTTCCAGACCCAGTAGGGCTTCAGGATCGGCCGGTCCGTCTTGTCGTCGAGGACGTTGGCGGCGAGGTACGGGAAGTCGGCGCCCTCGAACTTCTTGTCGGTGTAGCAGCCGTCCGTGGGGTGGCAGCCGCCGTTCTGCAGGCGGGCCAGTTCCCTCGCGCCCTCGTCGAACTCGTGGTTGCCGACCGAGGTGACGTCCAGCTTCAGCTTGTTGAGCGCCTCGATGGTCGGCTCGTCGTGGAAGAGCCCGGACAGCAGCGGGGAGGCGCCGACCATGTCGCCGCCGGCCGCGGTGATGGAGTACGGGTGGCCCTGGCGGGCCTGGCGCAGGTGGGTGGCGAGGTACTCGGCGCCGCCCGCGTCGATCGTCTTCGTCGTCCCGTCGGCCTGGAGTTCGGTGACCCGGCCGGAGGAACCGGACGGGGGCTCCAGGTTGCCGTGCAGGTCGTTGAAGGACAGGAGCTGGACGTCCTGGTAGCGGCCGGAGTGGCCGGCCCCGTGGCCGTCCTTGCCGGTGTGCGCCTGCGCGGGCAGGGCGGCGGCCAGGCCGGCGGCCGTGGCGAGGGCGGCGGTGGTGGCGAGGAGGCCGTAGGTCCTGCGTCTGGTGCGCCGGGGTGCGGCTGACATGAAACCCCCCTGAGGGTCGGGCTGGGGCACATGGCCCCCGTTCGCCGCGCAGCCTAAGGTCAACGCGCGTAGCGCGACAGGGGGTTCGTGGTTACGTCCTGGTTTCCCTTTGCCGTCCTTTTTCCTCGCGACGCCGACCATCCCCCTTCGCGGCGCCGACCTTCCCCCTTCGCGACGCCGACCTTCCCCCCTTCGCGACATCGGGACTTCCCTCCCCGGACGCCGGGGACTCCCCCCCGGGTGGTGCCGCGGCCCCGCTCTCCCGCGGTACCGGGACTTCGCCGCGGCCGCCCCGTACCCTCGTACGCATGAGCAGCGACGACACCGCACGGCCGGTCCCCTCCCGTTCCATCGAGACCCTCTCCGCGCTCGACCCGGACCAGGCCGAGGCCGTGCTCGGACTGCTCGCCGAGGCCGCCCGCGTCGACGGGCAGCAGCCGGTGTCCGAGCAGGGCCGGCTCCAGCTCCGCGGCGGCCCGCGCGACGGCGTCTCGCACCTGCTGCTGACCGCCGGAGACGAACTGGTCGGCTACGGCCAGCTGGAGGACACCGACCCGGTGGAGGCGCCGGCCGCCGAACTGGTCGTCCACCCGGCGCACCGCGGGCACGGGCACGGGCGGGCGCTGGGCTCGGCGCTGCTCGCCGCCTCGGGCAAGCGGCTGCGGGTGTGGGCGCACGGCGGGCACTCCGCCGCCCGTCATCTCGCCCAGGTGCTCGGCCTCACCCTGTTCCGTGAACTGCGCCAGATGCGGCGGCCGTTGACCGACCCGGAGCTGTCCGAGCCGGTGCTGCCGGAGGGCGTGAGCGTGCGGCCGTTCGTGCCCGGCAAGGACGACGCGGCCTGGCTCGCGGTCAACGCGGCGGCGTTCGCGCACCATCCCGAGCAGGGCTCGCTGACCCAGCGCGACCTGGACGACCGCAAGGCCCTGCCGTGGTTCGACCCGGCCGGGTTCTTCCTGGCGGAGCGGCGCGGGGAGCTGGTGGGCTTCCACTGGACCAAGGTGCACGCCGAGGAGGCGCTCGGCGAGGTGTACGTGCTCGGGGTCCGGCCGGGCGAGCAGGGCGGCGGCCTCGGCAAGGCCCTGACCATGATCGGCCTGCGGCACCTGGCGGCGCAGGGGCTGCCGACGGCCATGCTGTACGTGGACGCCGACAACAAGGCGGCGGTCGCGGTGTACGAGCGGCTGGGCTTCACCACGTACGAGACCGACCTGATGTACCGCACCGAGACCTGACGAACGGGGCGTCAGGAGACGCCCGGCGCGGACCCGAGGGGTGGCCGGCTTGACGGCCACCCCTCTCTTGCAACACCCTTTCACTACTCAATTAGTGAAAGGGTGGTTCTACGCGTGGTCGAATACCGCATCGACCGGCACAGCGGGGTCGCCACCTACGTCCAGATCGTCCAGCAGACCAAACAGGCCCTCCGGCTCGGCCTGCTTCGCCCGGGCGACCGGCTGCCGACGGCCCGCGAAGTCGTCGAGGCCACCGCCATCAACCCCAACACCGTCCTCAAGGCCTACCGCGAGCTGGAGCGGGAGGGCCTGGTCGAGGCACGGCGCGGACTCGGCACCTTCGTCCGCCGCTCGCTGGGCGCCGCCCCGGCCGACTCCCCCCTGCGGGCGGAGCTGGAGGAGTGGACGGCGCGGGCCGCCGGGGCGGGCCTGGACCGGGACGACGTGGCGGCTCTGTTCACCGCCGTACTCGACAAGCACTTCCAGGGAGAACGTTCATGAGCGACACGGCTGTGGAGGCCACCGGCCTCGGCAAGCGCTTCGGGCGCAGGGGAGGCTGGGCGCTGCGCGAGTGCGGCTTCCGGCTGCCCGCCGGGCGGGTGTGCGCCGTCGTCGGGCCCAACGGCGCCGGCAAGTCGACGCTGCTCGCCCTCGCCGCGGGACTGCTCCCGCCCACCGAGGGCCGGCTGACGGTGCTCGGCGCCACGCCCGCCGCCGCCCGCGCCCGGGTGGGCTACGTCGCCCAGGACAAGCCGCTGTACCCCCAGCTCACGGTCGCCGAGACGCTCGCCATGGGCGCCGACCTCAACCCGGAGCACTGGGACGCGGAGACCGCCGGACGGATCGTGGCCGCCGGCCCGCTCGACCCCGGGGCCCGCATACGGTCGCTGTCCGGCGGCCAGCGCACCCGGGTCGCGCTCGCCCTGGCGCTCGGCAAGCGGCCCGGACTGCTGCTGCTGGACGAGCCGATGGCCGACCTGGACCCGCTCGCCCGGCACGAGCTGATGGGCACCCTGATGGCCGAGGCCGCCCAGTACGGCACCACGATCGTGATGTCCTCGCACGTGGTCGCCGAACTGGAGGACTCCTGCGACCACCTGCTGCTGGTCGGCGGCGGCCGCATCCGGCTGGCCGGCGAGATCGACGACCTGCTCGCCGCCCACCTCCGGGTCAGCGGACCCGCCGGGCAGGCGGACCTGGACGCGCACACCGTGGTCGAGTCCCGGGTCACCGGCCGCCAGCGGACGGCGCTGATCCGCCCGGCCGGACCGCTCGACGGCGGCTGGCACGCCTCGGCGCCCACCCTGGAGGAACTGGTCCTCGCCCACCTGCGCAACCCGCAGGCCCCCGCCCTCACCACCGCTCCGGCAGCGACCGAGGAGAGTGCCGCGTGACCGCCACCACCGCACCGGCCGCCGTCCGGACCCCCGCCGCGCGGCCCCGGCCGGCCCGCTGGCTGCTGCGTCTGCACCGCCCGGCGCTCGCCGTCTGGACCGGCCTGGTGATCCTCGGCGCCGCGCTGCTGCTGTGGCTCGCCGGACCGCTCACCGACGCGGCGGCCGAGGGCTGGCGGCAGTACGACGCCTGCGAATGGTCCGAGAAGTGCCCCTACGACCAGGACGCGATCCTGCGGTACAAGGACGTCTACAACTACCTCACGCTGTCCCTGGCCGCGCTGCCGTTCCTCGTGGCCGCCTGGGCCGGCGCCGCCCTCACCGGCCGCGAGCTGGAGGCCGGCACCGCCCGCCTGGCCTGGACCCAGGGCGTCACGCCCGTCCGCTGGCTTGCGACCGGTCTCGCGCTGCCCGCCGCGGCGGTCACCGCGGGGACGAGCCTGCTGGTGTTCCTGCACCGCCGGGCCTGGTCGGCCGCCGACGGCCGCGTCGACACCGCCAAGAACTGGTACGACTTGTGGACCTTCCACACCAACGGCCCCACCACCGTCGCCCTGGCGCTGGCCGCCCTGGCCGCCGGCGCCCTCACCGGGCTGGTCCTGGGCCGCGCCCTGCCCGCGCTCGCCGTCTCCGTCGTCGTGACCGGCGGCGTCTGGGGCCTGGCGCAGTGGCTCATGCCCCGCCTGTGGCCGGCCGTCACCCGCGTGACCGGCCTCGACCACGGCTACGCCGCCCCCTACTCCGGCGTGGAGGTCGCGAAGGGCCTGGTCACCCGCGATGGCGGGCACATCCCCGAACCCGAGTGCTACGCCGCCACCACGGAAGGGTGCGCGCGGCAGTTCCGCGAGCAGGGCGCCGTCGGCTGGTTCCACACCTACCACCCCGCCTCCCACTACTGGCCGCTCCAGCTCACCACCAGCGCCTTCCTGCTGTTCGTCGCCGCCCTGGCCACCCTGGCCGCGTTCCGCTCGCTCCGGCGCCTGTCCGGGTCGCCGCGGGCCGGACGGGAGGCCGCCGCGTGAGCGCCGCCCTGCAGGGCCTGCCCCGCACCGTGCTGCGGCTGCACCGCACCGCCCTGCTGGTGTGGGCGGCCGCCGTCGCCGCCCTGACCGGCTGGCTGGTGTGGCTGAACGAGGTCACCGCCGGCTCCGTCACCGAGTCCCTGGCCCGTTGCCGCCACACCGACCTGTGCCGCGACGCCTTCACCGGCCTCGGCTACAGCGAGCCGACCGGCTGGATCGGCACCCTCGTCTGCTACAGCTTCCTGGCCGTCGCGGCTTTCACGGGCGGCGCGCTCATCGGCCGGGAACTGGAGTCCGGCACCGCCCGCCTCGCCTGGACCCAGGGCGTCACGCCCACCCGCTGGCTGACCGCCAAGCTCGCCCTGCCGGCCCTCGCCGTCACGGCCGGCGGCACCGTCCTGGTGCTGATGTACCGCTGGGGCTGGGGAGCCCACCGCTCCCTCATGGGCGACCACTGGTCCACCGGCGACGTCTTCGTGGCCCGCGGCCCGCTCACGGTGGCGTACGGCCTGTGCGCGCTGGCCACCGGCACCCTCGCGGCGCTGCTGCTGCGCCGGACGCTGGCCGCGCTCGGCGCCTCCGTCGCCGCGATGTGGCTGGTCAACACGGTGCTCGCCCACTACCGCGCGGACCTGTGGCCGGCCCTCACCCGCACCTCCCCGGAACCGTTCGCGCTGCCCGCGAGCGCCTGGCAGGTGAACCGGGGACGGAACGCCGGCGGCGATTTCGCCGTCTACCACCCCGCGTCCCACTTCTGGCCCCTGCACCTGGTGGAGACGGGCGTCGTGCTGGCCCTGACCACGCTGGCCGCGACGGCCGCCTTCCTGGTGCTGCGCCGCCGGGCCGCCTGACCCGGCGCCCGGGTGTGCGTCCCTTCCACGGGGGGAGGGACGCGCATCCGGGAGCCGCCCCCCGCTATCCGGGACGTCATGTCGCCGTAACCATCGATTCAGACTGGCTTTTTACGCTCGGCCAATGAAGCCCGTCGTGCCAGAGCCTTCGCCGCCCCCCGAGGGGCCCGCGGGGAACGGGGCCGTGACACTCCCGCCCGCACGTTCCGACGCGCCTGTCTCGCGTATGGCGCGGAAGAATGGTGTCATGAGTCAGCAAGACACCCAGGCAGAGGCCCAGCACACGCAGCCCTCCGTGGGCTCCATCGCCGCGCACCGGTCGCATACCGTCGCGGCGACCGTTTCCGACCTGGAACCCGACCTCGACGCCGACCTCGACGGGTACGAGGAGGCGCCGGGCGAAGGGGCCCCGCTGCCCCAGGGCCGTTTCCTCGACCGGGAGCGGAGCTGGCTCGCCTTCAACGAGCGCGTCCTGGAACTGGCCGAGGACCCGAACACGCCCCTGCTGGAGCGCGCCAACTTCCTGGCGATCTTCGCCAGCAACCTGGACGAGTTCTTCATGGTCCGGGTGGCCGGCCTGAAGCGCCGCATCGCCACCGGCGTCGCCACCCGCTCCGCGTCCGGCCTGCAGCCGCGCGAGGTGCTGGAGATGATCTGGGCCCGCTCGCGCGAGCTGATGGCCCGGCACGCCGCCTGCTACCACGAGGACGTCGCCCCGGCGCTCGCCGACGAGGGCATCCACCTGGTCCGCTGGAACGAGCTGGCCGAGAAGGAGCAGGCCCGCCTCTTCACGCTCTTCCGGCACCAGATCTTCCCGGTGCTGACCCCGCTGGCCGTCGACCCCGCGCACCCGTTCCCGTACATCTCCGGCCTCTCGCTGAACCTGGCCGTCGTCGTGCGCAACCCGGTCAGCGGCCACAAGCACTTCGCGCGGGTGAAGGTGCCGCCGCTGCTGTCCCGGTTCCTGGAGGCCGCCCCGGGCCGCTACGTCCCGCTCGAGGACGTCATCGCCGCGCACCTGGAGGAGCTGTTCCCGGGCATGGAGGTGCTGGAGCACCACGCCTTCCGGCTCACCCGCAACGAGGACCTCGAGGTCGAGGAGGACGACGCCGAGAACCTGCTCCAGGCCCTGGAGAAGGAACTCATGCGGCGCCGCTTCGGGCCGCCGGTGCGTCTGGAGGTCGAGGAGTCCATCGACCGCGAGGTGCTGGACCTGCTGGTCCGCGAGCTGAAGATCTCCGAGGCCGAGGTGTACCCGCTGCCCGGTCCGCTGGACCTCACCGGCCTCTTCCGCATCCACAGCCTCGACCGGCCGGAGCTGAAGTACCCGAAGTTCGTCGCGGGCACCAACCGCGACCTGGCCGAGGTGGAGTCGGCGACCGCGCCGGACATCTTCGCCGCACTGCGCGTCCGCGACGTGCTGCTGCACCACCCGTACGACTCCTTCTCCACCTCCGTGCAGGCCTTCCTGGAGCAGGCGGCCGCCGATCCGGACGTCCTGGCCATCAAGCAGACCCTGTACCGCACCTCCGGCGACTCCCCGATAGTCGACGCGCTCATCGACGCCGCCGAGTCCGGCAAGCAGGTCCTCGTCCTGGTCGAGATCAAGGCCCGTTTCGACGAGCACGCCAACATCAAGTGGGCGCGCAAGCTGGAGGAGGCCGGCTGCCACGTGGTCTACGGCCTGGTCGGCCTGAAGACGCACTGCAAGCTGTCCCTCGTGGTCCGCCAGGAGGGCGAGACCCTCCGCCGCTACAGCCACGTCGGCACCGGCAACTACCACCCGAAGACGGCCCGGCTGTACGAGGACCTCGGCCTGCTGACGGCCGACCCGCAGGTCGGCGCGGACCTCTCCGACCTCTTCAACCGGCTGTCCGGCTACTCCCGCCGCGAGACCTACCGCCGACTCCTCGTCGCCCCCAAGTCCCTGCGGGACGGCCTGATAGCGCGGATAGACAAGGAGGTCCAGCACCACCGGGCGGGCCGTCCGGCCTTCGTGCGCATCAAGGTCAACTCCATGGTGGACGAGGCGGTCATCGACGCGCTGTACCGCGCCTCGCAGGCCGGCGTGCCGGTGGACGTGTGGGTGCGCGGCATCTGCGCCGTCCGCCCCGGCGTCGCGGGCCTGTCGGAGAACATCCGGGTCCGCTCCATCCTCGGCCGCTTCCTCGAGCACTCCCGGGTGTTCGCCTTCGGCAACGGCGGCGAGCCCGAGGTGTGGATCGGCAGCGCCGACATGATGCACCGCAACCTCGACCGCCGGATCGAGGCCCTGGTCCGGGTCACCGACCCCGGCCACCGGGCGACCCTGAACCGGCTGCTCGACACCGGCATGTCCGACACCACCGCCTCCTGGCACCTCGGCCCCGACGGCGAGTGGACCCGGCACGCGACCGACGCCGACGGACAGCCCCTGCGCAACATCCAGGAGATGCTCATAGACGCCCGGAGGCGCCGGCGTGGCACTGCAACACCCTGACCCCACGGCCCAGGCGGTGACGGCGGACGCCCTCGCGGGCTACCTCCGCGCCCGGGCCACGGAGTTCCTCCGCGCGCTGCGCACGCACCGGGAGACCGGCGGCACCGCGAGCGGCGTGGAGGAGTCCGTCGACGCGGCACTGCTGCTGCGCCGCTCGGCCCGCCGCATCAGCGCCAGCCTGCACACCTTCCGGCCGCTGCTCGACCCGGACTGGTCGGAGGAGATGCGCCCGGAGCTGGCCTGGCTGTCGGGCACCCTGAAACTGGAACACGCCTACGAGGCGCGGCTGGAGCGGCTGCTGCAGGCCCTCAACCGGCTCTCGGGCGCAGGGGCGCCGCCCGCCCAGCCCGTGGCCGTGATGGCCGCAGGCGCCCTGACCGACGCGGGCGGGGCGCGCAACGGCGGCCGGGCCGGCGGCCCGGCACCCGTCCCGCTGAACACGGGGGCGAGCGCCGCCCGGCCGGCGCCCGCCCCCGAACGCGGCAACCTGACGGTCGGCGCGGCCAAGGCGGGGGCCCTGCTGGACCGTCAGCTCACCCTCGCCCGGACCCGGGCGCACTCCGCGGCCCTGCAGGCCCTCGGCTCCTCCCGCTTCCACGCGGTCGCCGACAAGGTGGCCTTACTCGCCAGCGAAGTCCCGCTGGCCCCCGCCGCGCCCGGCGCCGAGCTGCGCCCCCTCGCCACGGCGGCCGAGGAACGGCTCACCCAGGCCGTCGCCGCCCTGCCCCTGCTCACCGCGGGCCACCCCTACAACGCGGAGGCGCTGGTCCACGGCCTGTCCCCGGACCCGTCCCCGCACCCCCAGGACGGCCCCTGGCACCAGGTCCGCCTGCTGCTGCGCCTGCACCGCTACGCCCGCGAGGTGCTGCACGGCGGGAACTCGCCCGCCGACGCAGGGCTCCTGACGGCCGGACAGGCGCTGAACCGCCACCGGGACGCCTCGGAGGCGGCGGCAGCGGCGGCCCAGGCGGCCCGCACCCCCCGCATCGCCCCGGCCACGGCGTACGCGCTGGGCGTGCTCCACGCCGACCAGCGGCACGAGGTGGAGGCGGCCAGGTTCGCCTTCCAGCAGGCCTGGCAGAAGCAGACGGTCGGCGCGTCCTGAAACCCCACGAGGAGACGGTGTGAACGACACCAGGGTCGAGGCGGCGGGCTGCGTCCTGTGGCGCCGCTCGTCCTCCGGCGGCATCGAACTGGCCCTGGTCTTCCGGCCCAAGTGGTCCGACTGGTCCTGGCCCAAGGGGAAGCTCAAGAAGGGGGAGACGGCGCGCGAGGCCGCCGTGCGCGAAGTGGCCGAGGAGACCGGCCACGCCTGCCGGCCCGGTCCGGCCCTGCCGACCGCCCGCTACGTCGACCACACCGGACGGGACAAGGAAGTGCGGTACTGGGCCGCCGAGTCGACCGCCGGCGCCTTCGTCCCCAACGACGAGGTGAGCGAGCTGTTGTGGCTCCCGCCGGACGAGGCACGCCGGCGTCTGACCCACGAACGGGACAGGGCACTGGTCTCCGCGGCGCTCGCGGTCATCGGTCTCGACCGGCGCACGGAGACCTGACGCGCCGGGTCCCGCGAGAAATCCCGCGGGCCGCTGCTGTCGATCCCGCCGGTTCCCGTTCGACGTCATGGTGTGGGGCGCCCCGCCGCACGACGACACCCCGAGGACCTTGGGAGGACAGACGTGGACCAACTGCTGAGGGTCATGAACTTCAACGTCTCGAGCGACGGGATCGCCGCCGGCGAGCACCAGAGTTTCGAGCGGCCGTTCGGCCTCGACCGCCCCGAGAGGCTGTTCGCCTGGGCCGGAGCCACGGCGAGCTGGCCCATGCGCACGGATCCCGGCGGGAGCCGCGGCCTCGACGACTACTTCACCCGGGACTTCGCCCGCGGCATCGGCGCCGAGATCATGGGCCGCAACAAGTTCGGGCCCCAGCGCGGGCCCTGGCAGGACCACGAGTGGCGCGGCTGGTGGGGCGAGGAGCCCCCGTTCCGCACGCCGGTGTTCGTCATGACCCACCACGAGCGTCCGTCGTTCACGCTCTCCGACACCACGTTCCACTTCGTCGGCGGTGAGCCGGCCGCGGTCCTGGAACGGGCGCGTGAAGCGGCCGGGGGCAAGGACGTCCGGCTCGGCGGCGGGGTCACCACCGTCCGGCGGTTCCTGGACGCCGGCCTCGTCGACACCATGCACGTGGCGGTCTCGCCGGTGGAGCTCGGCCGCGGGCTACGGCTGTGGGAGTCCCCCGACGAGCTGCTCGACCGGTTCCACCTGGAGGTCGTGCCCAGCCCGAGCGGCGTGACGCACCACCTGTTCTGGCGCAGGTGACACCGGGGCGGCCGGCTCCGGCCGCACGGTCGCCGCTGGTGCCGGAGGCCGCTTCACCCGGTCTCCGCGTGCGCCTGCGCGTCCGCTCTGGCGAGGCTGCGGGCCCGGCGCGCCGGGCCGCGCCAGCCGCAGCTGCAGCGTGCCACGCAGAAGCGGCCCTGCTCGGTCGTCGTAGTGAGGTGTTCCTGCCCCTGCCGGACTCGCCCCGGCCCGTCCTGCTGCACCACGGTGACAACGGTACGGCAGCGCGTGACGGTGCTCCCTACCGGTCGTTAACCGGGAAGACAGGGGGCCCGTGACGGACCTACCGGCTGGGGGTTTCACGCGATGGATCGGCGGCAGTACAGGCGCGCGGGAAGGACCGCCCTCGCGGTGGGAGTGATGCTCGGACTCGGGGCGGCCGCCACCGGGTGCACCGGTGACCGGGCCGCCGCCGAAGGGGCGCACGGCTCCGTCGGCGACCCGGTGGCCGTGCTGCGGCGGGCCGCCGGCACCTTGCGCGAGGCGGGCAGTTCCAGGGCCACCACGTCCATGGAGATGGCGACCGGCGGCACCCGGGTCACCATCCGCGGCCAGGGCGGCTACGACTTCAGGCACCGGCTCGGGCGGCTCACCGTGGTGCTCCCGGAGGACCCTGCGGGCACCCCTGAGCACCGGCCCATCACCGAGCTCCTCGCACCCGGCGCCCTGTTCATGAAGAACCGGGGCGCGGGCGTGCCCGCCGACAAATGGGTACGGGTGGAGACCGCGGGACTGTCCGACGGCAACCTGGTCACCGGCGGCGCCACCGACCCGTACGCGGCGGCGGAGGTGCTGCGCGGCACGCGCACGGCGGCGTACGTGGGGCGGACCGAGGTGGGGGGCACCCCGGTGCGGCACTACCGGGGGACGGCGGACCTGTCCCGCGCGTCGGCCGGCGCCTCGGCGGACAACCGGGCGACCCTGGCCGCGGCCGCCAAGGGGTTCGCCACGGCGGACGTGCCGTTCGACGCCTACCTCGACGACCACGGCCGCGTCCGCAAGCTGCGCCAGCGCTTCAGCTTCGTCAACGGCCGCGAGAAGACCCCGGTGGCGGTCACCTCGACCACGCTGCTGTACGGGTTCGGCACCCCCGTCGACGTGCGGCTGCCGAGCCCGGGGGACATCTACGCGGGCCGCGTCGCCGAGAGCGGGACCGGCGCGGAGCCCGCCCCGGGGACGAGATCCGGTCAGGGCACTAGTCAGTGACGCACCGGCCGAACTAGCCCGTCCGTGCCATGCGCGGTGTGTGGGGCGCTGCCTACTCTAGGAAGTCGGTGACGGCAGAGACGAGGTGACGCACGTGGCTCCGCTCGGCGGTACGGCAGTTCAGGACCACGTGGCCCTCGCCGAGATCGAACTGTGCGGAGAGCTGATCATCGCCGCCTCGGCCGCCGAGGACCGGCTGAGCCTGGAGAGCATCGACGCGGTGCTGCGGGTGGCCGAGGAGCGGAAACCCGCCGACCGCCCCCGCGGCCGGGACCGGCGCTGAGCGCGGCGGCGCCCACCCGGCTCAGGTGCGCAGCAGCCGGCCGATCGCCTTCGTCGCCTCGTCCACCTTGGCGTCGATCTCGTCGCCGCCCTTGAGGGCCGCGTCCGCCACGCAGTGCCGCAGGTGCTCCTCCAGCAGCTGCAGGGCGAAGGACTGCAGGGCCTTGGTGGAGGCGGACACCTGGGTGAGTATGTCGATGCAGTACGTGTCCTCCTCGACCATGCGCTGCAGGCCGCGGATCTGGCCCTCGATGCGGCGCAGCCGCTTGAGGTGCTCGTCCTTCTGCTTGTGGTAGCCGTGCGTGGCGCCGGCCTCGGTCGTCGTCATCACGGGCCTCCATGTCGGGACGAGCTGCGGATACATACCCCTAGTGGGTATATGGTAACGAATTTCGCGGGGTAGAGGGGCCTTGGTACGCCCCCGTGCTGATCGATCCGAGCGATGGGCGACACTGGATGACGGCCCGATAGCCGTGGCCGGATGTTGCGCCTAGCATCAGCCTGACCGAAACCGAAGCACCTAGAGGACCCCAAGTGCGCTTTCGTCTGACCCCCAGGGAGACGAGCTTCTACGACATGTTCGCCGCGTCCGCGGACAACATCGTCACCGGCTCGAAGCTCCTGATGGAACTGCTCGGGGCGGACTCTTCCGCCCGGGCCGAGATCGCAGAGCGTATGCGGGCCGCGGAACACGCAGGTGACGACGCCACGCACGCGATCTTCCACCAGCTGAACTCCTCGTTCATCACGCCCTTCGACCGTGAGGACATCTACACCCTCGCCGGGTCCCTGGACGACATCATGGACTTCATGGAGGAAGCCGTCGACCTGGTCGTCCTCTACAACGTCGAGGAGCTGCCGAAGGGCGTCGAGCAGCAGATCGAGGTGCTGGCCAGGGCGGCCGAGCTGACCGCGGAGGCGATGCCGAACCTCCGCACGATGGACAACCTCACCGAGTACTGGATCGAGGTCAACCGGCTGGAGAACCAGGCCGACCAGATCCACCGCAAACTGCTGGCGCACCTCTTCAACGGCAAGTACGACGCGATCGAGGTGCTGAAGCTGAAGCAGATCGTGGACGTGCTCGAGGAGGCGGCGGACGCGTTCGAGCACGTGGCGAACACGGTGGAGACCATCGCCGTCAAGGAGTCCTGAGGCGTCGATGGACACTGCCGCCCTGATCGTGACCGTCGCGGTCGCGCTCTTCTTCACGTACACGAACGGCTTCCACGACTCCGCGAACGCGATCGCGACCTCGGTCTCGACGCGGGCGCTGACCCCGCGGGCGGCGCTCGCCATGGCCGCGGTGATGAACCTCGCCGGAGCCTTCCTGGGCTCAGGGGTCGCCAAGACCGTCAGTGAGGGTCTGATCGAGACGCCGCAGGGCTCCAAGGGGATGGCCATCCTCTTCGCGGCCCTGGTCGGCGCCATCGTCTGGAACCTGCTGACCTGGTACTTCGGCCTGCCCTCCTCGTCCTCCCACGCTCTGTTCGGCGGCATGGTGGGCGCGGCGCTGGCGGGTGGCACCGAGGTGCTGTGGAACGGCGTCCTGAACAAGATCGTCATTCCGATGTTCCTGTCCCCGGTCGTCGGTCTGATCGTCGGCTACCTGGTGATGACGGCCATCCTGTGGCTGTTCCGCCGCTCCAACCCGCACAAGGCCAAGCGGGGCTTCCGCATAGCGCAGACGGTGTCGGCGGCCGCGATGGCCCTCGGACACGGCCTGCAGGACGCCCAGAAGACCATGGGTGTCGTGGTGCTGGCCCTGGTCATCTCCGGCCACGAGACCTTCGGCGACCCGATCCCGGTCTGGGTCAAGATCGTCTGCGCCGTGATGCTGTCCCTGGGCACCTACGCCGGCGGCTGGCGGATCATGCGCACCCTCGGCCGCAAGATCATCGAGCTGGACCCGCCGCAGGGTTTCGCGGCCGAGGCGACGGGCGCGTCGATCATGTTCACCACGGCCTTCCTGTTCAAGGCGCCGATCTCCACCACCCATGTCATCACCTCGGCGATCATGGGCGTGGGCGCGACGAAGCGGGTGAACGCGGTGCGCTGGGGCGTGGCCAAGAACATCGTCCTGGGCTGGTTCATCACCATGCCGGCCGCGGCCCTGGTCGCGGCGGCCGCCTTCGGGATCGTTAACCTGACCGTGCTCTAGCCGGCCGGCCCCGAGAACGCGAGCGGGCCCGCCCCCGGAGATTCCGGAGGCGGGCCCTTCTGCATCCTCGCGGTGGCACCGCCATGCAGCACCGCGAGGGGATCTGGGGCTATCCGAAGCGCCCGGAGATGTAGTCCTCCGTGGCCTGCACCGACGGGTTGGAGAAGATCCGCTCGGTGTCGTCGATCTCGATCAGCCGGCCGGGCTGGCCGACCGCCGCCAGGTTGAAGAACGCCGTGCGGTCCGACACGCGGGCCGCCTGCTGCATGTTGTGCGTCACGATGACGATCGTGAAGCGCTCCTTCAGCTCCCCGATCAGGTCCTCGATGGCGAGCGTGGAGATCGGGTCCAGGGCCGAGCAGGGCTCGTCCATCAGCAGCACCTTCGGCTCCACGGCGATCGCCCGGGCGATGCACAGCCGCTGCTGCTGACCGCCGGACAGGCCGGACCCGGGCTTGTTCAGCCGGTCCTTGACCTCGTTCCAGAGGTTCGCGCCCTTCAGCGACTTCTCCACGATGTCGCTGAGCTCGGCCTTCTTGTAGTTGCCGTTCAGCCGCAGCCCCGCCGCCACGTTGTCGAAGATCGACATCGTCGGGAAGGGGTTCGGCCGCTGGAACACCATGCCGACCTCGCGCCGCACCGACACCGGGTCGATCCCGGCGCCGTACAGGTCCTCGTCGTCCAGCAGCACCTTGCCCTCGACACGGCCGCCGGAGGTCACCTCGTGCATCCGGTTCAGCGTGCGCAGGAACGTCGACTTGCCGCAGCCGGACGGCCCGATGAACGCCGTCACCGAGCGCGGCTCGACCGTCATCGAGATGTCCTCGATCGCCTTGTGGGAGCCGTAGTAAGCGGTGAGTCCGCTCACGTCGATTCGCTTGGCCATAACTACTTCACTTCCAGTCAGTCGCTGAGGGGGTCGCCATGCGGCGGTAGCCGCCAATCGATGCCTTAGCGACCGGTCTTCGGGGCCTTCCAGCGGGCGATGCCCCGGGCCACCATGTTGAGGATCATCACGAAGGCGATCAGCGTGAGCGAGGCCGCCCACGCGCGGTCGTACGCCGCGTTGGCGCCCGCGCTCTGCGAGTACTGCTGGTAGATGTACAGCGGCAGCGACGCCTGCGCGCCCTCGAAGGGGTTGTTGTTGATGAAGGGGTTGCCGAACACCAGCAGCAGCACCGGCGCGGTCTCGCCCGCGATACGGGCGACAGCGAGCATGACGCCGGTGGTGATGCCGCCGATCGAGGTCGGCAGGACCACCTTGAGGATGGTGCGCCACTTCGGCACGCCCAGCGCCAGCGACGCCTCGCGCAGCTCGTTCGGCACGAGCTTGAGCATCTCCTCGGTGGAGCGGACCACGACGGGCATCATCAGGATGGCCAGCGCGAGCGAGCCGGCGAAACCGAAGGGCTGCATCTCGAAGATCAGCATCAGGCTGAGGATGAACAGGCCCGCGACGATCGAGGGGATGCCGGTCATCACGTCGACGAAGAAGGTGACGGACTTGGCGAGCCTGCCGCGCCCGTACTCCACCAGGTAGATCGCGGTGAGGATGCCGACCGGCGCGCCGATCAGGGTGGCGAGGCCGACCTGCTCCAGGCTGCCGATGATGGCCGCGTAGATGCCGCCGCCCGGCTCGGAGTCGGCGACGACCCCCATGGAGTGGGTCAGGAAGTAGAGGTCGAGGACCTTCACACCGCGCGCCACGGTCACCCAGATCAGGGAGACCAGCGGGATGACGGCGAGCAGGAAGGCGACCCAGACGAGCGAGGTGGCGACGCGGTCCCTGGCCTGGCGGCGGCCCTCGACGCGGGCGGAGATGCCGAACGTGCCGAGGATGAACAGGATCGCGGCGATCAGGCCCCACTGGACCTTGCTGTCCAGGCCGGCGGCGAGGCCGATGCCGACAGCGACCACGAGGGAACCGGCGGTGATGGCCCAGGGGGACCACTTCGGCAGGCTCGCGCCGCGCAGCGAGCCGGTCCGCTTGTCGGCGAGGCTGGCGGTGCTCATGCGTTGGCCCCCGAGTACTCCTTGCGGCGGGCGATGATCGCCCGGGCCGCGCCGTTGACCAGCAGGGTGATGACGAACAGGACCAGACCGGAGGCGATCAGCGCGTCACGGCCGTCCTGCGTCGCCTCGCTGAACTTGCTGGCGATGTTCTGGGCGAAGGTGCCGCCGCCCGGGTCGAGCAGGCTGGCCTGGATGTCGAAGGTCGGGGAGAGCACGGTGGCGACGGCCATGGTCTCGCCGAGGGCGCGGCCGAGGCCGAGCATCGAGGCGGAGATAACGCCGGACCGGCCGAAGGGGATCACCGCCATGCGGATGACCTCCCAGCGCGTGGCGCCGAGGGCCAGCGCGGCTTCCTCGTGCATCTGCGGGACCTGCCGGAAGACCTCACGGCTCACGTTGGTGATGATCGGCAGGATCATGATCGCGAGCAGGATGCCGACGGTGAGCATCGAGCGCGGCGCGCCGCCCTGCCAGTCGAAGACGCCGGTCCAGCCGAGGTACCTGTCCAGCCAGCCGTAGAGGCCGGTCATGTGCGGCACCAGGACCAGCGCGCCCCACAGGCCGTACACGATGGACGGCACGGCGGCGAGCAGGTCGATCACGTACGCGACCGGGCCGGCCAGCCTGCGCGGCGCGTAGTGCGTGATGAACAGCGCGATGGCGACCGAGATCGGGACCGCGATGGCCATCGCGACGACCGAGGAGACGATCGTGCCGAAGGCCAGCACCGCGATGCCGAAGACCGGCGGGTTGAGGTTGGTGTTCCACTCGAAGGTGGTCAGGAAGTTGCCGTGGTCCTTGCTGATCGCGAGGGAGGCGCGGTAGGTGAGGAAGACCGCGATCGCGGCCATGATCACCAGCAGCAGGATGCCCGAGCCCCGGGACAGACCGAGGAAGACGCGGTCACCGGGGCGGGTCGCGCCGCGGGCGTTGCGTGCCTGCTCGGTCAGGGTCGGCTGGGGGCTGGGTGGAAGCGAGTCTGTTTTCCGTGTCGATATGTCCATCGGGTTCTCCGGTCTGCGGAGCCGCTTCGGTGGGCGGCTCGGTGGAGCCGGACGCCCGACGGGGGCGGTGCGGCTCCGGGCGGCGGTGCACCGGACGGTGCGGTCCGGCCCCGCGGGGGCCGGACCGCACTCGGATCAGCTCAGGCCCTCGATGGTGGTGCGGACCTTGGCGATGATCTTGTCGGGGACGGGCGCGTAGTCGATGCCCGAGAGGACCTTCTGGCCGTCCTCGCTGGCGATGTAGCGCAGGAAGGCCTTGGTGGCGGGCAGGCTGTCCGCCTTGTTGCCCTTGTCGCAGACGATCTCGTACGTGACCAGGGTGATCGGGTAGGCGCCCTCGGCCTTGGTCTTGTAGTCGAGCTGCAGCGACAGGTCCTTGCCGGTGCCGACGACCTTGGCGGCCGCGATGTCGGCGGTGGCGCTCTCGGTGCTGGGCGCGACCGGCTTGCTGGCGCCCGTGTCGATGGAGACGGCCTTGACGCCGTCCGAGACGTAGGACAGCTCGAAGTAGCCGATGGCGCCGGAGGTCTGCTTCACCTGCTGGGCCACGCCGGCGGACTGCGGAGCGGACTGACCGCCCTTGGCCTGCCAGGCCTTGCCGCCGGAGTACTTCCAGTTGTCCGGGGTGGTGGCGATCAGGTACTTGGTGAAGTTGTCCGTGGTGCCGGACTCGTCCGAGCGGTGGAACGGCTGGACCTTGAGGTCGGGGAGCTTCGCCGACGGGTTCAGCTTCTTGATCGCCGGGTCGTTCCACTTGGTGATCTTGCTGTCGAAGATCTTGGCGAGGGTCGGCGCGTCCAGGACCAGGTTGTCCACACCCGGGACGTTGTAGCCGACGGCGATCGGGCCGCCGACCATCGGCAGGTCGATGCCCTGGCCGCCGGAGCAGACCTTCTTGGAGGCGGCGACCTCTTCCGGCTTCAGCGCGGAGTCGGAACCGGCGAAGGCGACCTGGCCCTGGGTGAACGCGGTGACACCGGCGCCGGAGCCGCCGCCCTTGTAGTTGATCTGCACGCCGCAGGCCTGCGAGAAGCTCTTCACCCAGGCGTCGATCGCGTTCTTCTGCGCGGAGGAGCCGTCGGCGAGGAGCTGGCCCTTGGCGCCGTCGCACTTGATGGAGCTGGCGCTGGTCGACGACGAAGAACCGTCGGTCGTCTTCTTGCCCGTGTCGTCGGAGCCGCACGCCGTCAGGGCCAGGGCGCCGGAGACGGCGACAGCACCGAGCGAGAGGGCGCGCAGCCGGTTCTTGCGCTGAAGCTTCACTTTCGGGAGTTCCTTCCAGGAGCCGCCGCAGTCGGCGGCGTGCGAAGTCGTCGAAGGTGCATGAGCGCGTTCATGGCCGCCCGGAGCACCGCGTAAGGCCGAAATTAGGCAGAACAGGTGAAGCCGCCGATGGCCGGAAGTGAACTAGGGGTGAACCCCTGCCGTCGGCCCGGTGAGGTCACGGAATGCTCACGGGGAGAGCACGTGGAGGTTCCGACATCCGTGTCGCGCGGACACGTCCTGGGTGCAGTTCCGCGTGCGACGGGAACCCGTGTGCGCATGGCGTCGTCTCGTTCCAGGGAAGCCGAGGAAAGGCGACGGACATGGAACGGCGTACGTTCATCACGGGCGGCACGGCCACGCTGGCCACCACCGCGCTGGCAGGCTGCAGTTCCGGCACGGACGCCTCCGTGCGATCCTCGGCACGCTCCTCCCCATCCTCCGGTACGGCGCTGAAGACCACCAGCCAGGCCGCCGCCGCCAACTGGGCGGCCCTCGCCCGCGACCTGGACGGCGCCTTGGTGCGCCCCGGCGACGCGGCCTGGAAGACGGCCCACCAGCTCTACAACACCCGCTTCGACGGCCTGAAACCGGCCGCTGTGGCCTACGTCGCCCACACCGCCGACATCCGCACGACGCTGGCGTACGCGGCGGCCCACGGCATACGCGTGTCGATACGCAACGGCGGCCACTCCTACGCGGGCTACTCCTCCGGCGACAACCGCCTCGTCCTCGACGTCTCCCGGCTGAACCGGATCCGGGCGAGCGGCGGACAGGCCGTGGTCGGCGCCGGCTCCAAACTGATCGACGTCTACCGCGCGCTGGCCGCGAAGGGCGTGACCATACCCGCCGGCTCCTGCCCCACCGTCGGCGTCTCCGGCCTCGTCCTCGGCGGCGGTCACGGTGTCGCCTCCCGCGCCTACGGCCTGACCTGCGACAGCCTCACCCAGGCGACGCTCGTCACCGCCGACGGCACCCAGGTGACGGCCGACGCGCACAACCACTCCGACCTGTTCTGGGCGCTGCGCGGCGCGGGCAACGGCAACTTCGGCGTCGTCACCGAGCTGCACTTCAAGACCCATCCGGCGCCGCAGGCGGTGACGGCGTACCTGACGTGGCCCTGGTCCAGGGCGGCCGCGGTCGTCAAGGCCTGGCAGGAGTGGGGCCCCTCCCAGCCGGACGAGATCTGGTCCGCCCTGCACCTGGCCTGCTCACCGGGCAGGACGCCCACCATCTCGGTGTCCTGCTTCTCCCTGGGCACCTACGGCGAACTGCAGAACGCCGTGGACCGCCTGGCCCACAAGGCGGGCGCGGACGCCTCCTCCGTCTCCCTGCGCCGCCGGGGCTACGAGGAGGCCATGGAGATCTACGCCGGCTGCTCCGCCTTCTCCGCCGACGCCCAGTGCCACCTGCCCGGCTCCACCCCGGGCCGCTCCACCCAGGGCAGGCTGGGCCGGGAGACGTACGCGGCCCGCTCCGACTTCTTCGACCGCTCGCTGTCCCCGGCGGGCGTCCAGACCCTGCTCAAGCAGATCGGCTCGGTCCGCGGCGGTGCGGGCAGCATCGCGTTCACCGCGCTCGGCGGTGCGGTCAACCGGGTCTCCCCCACGGCGACCGCCTTCGTCCACCGGCGCTCCCGCATGCTGGCGCAGTACATCGCCTCCTGGGGCGCGGGCGCCTCCGGCGCCACGGCGCAGTCCTGGCTGACGTCGGCCCACCAGGCCATGGCCCCGCACGCCTCCGGCGCGGCCTACCAGAACTACACGGACCCCACCCTGAAGAACTGGCGCGGGGCCTACTACGGGGACGCGGCGGCACGCCTCGGCACGGTGAAGAAGCAGTACGACCCGGACCGCTTCTTCACCTACGCGCAGGGGCTGTGACCAACGGGCCCGGGCCGGCGCCGGCGTGCACCGGCGCCGGTCACGCCGCCAGGTCCCGTTCCTGGGTCTCGACCGGCTTACGGGCACCGGAGAACAGGGCGCCGCGCTGCTCCCCCGCGGAGCGGCTCCGCACGAGCCACCCCGCCCGCCCCGACCGCTCGACCGCCTTCATCAGCGGGGTCAGCAGCGCCATGGCGGGCGGCGACAGCAGCAGCGCGACCGCCGTGCCCAGGGCGAATCCACCGACGACGTCCGTCGGGTAGTGCACGCCCATGTAGACCCGGCAGAACCCCTCCAGCAGCGCGAGGCCGATGCCGGCCAGGCCGAAGCGGCGGTTGGCCACGAACAGCCCGACCCCCAGGGCCATCGTGATCGTCGCGTGGTCGCTGACGAAGGAGAAGTCCGTCTTCCCGGAGACGAGGACGTCCAGCCCCTGGTGGTCCACGAAGGGCCGCGGCCGCTCGACGAATCCGCGTATCGGCACGTTCACCAGGACCGCGAGCCCGGCCGCCAGCGGGGCCCACACGAGAGCCGCAACCGAGGAGGCCGCCTCCTCGCCGCCCCGGCGCCGCACGGACCACCAGCACCACAGCACGAGCAGCACCATGCCCAGCAGCAGCCCGTACTCACCGACGAACTCCATGACCCGGTCGAACCAGTGCGGCGCGTCCTTCGCGAGACCGTTGATGTCGTACAGCAGGCCGACGTCGGGGTTCGATCCGGATTCGGCGAGTACAGCCATGGTGCTGCGGCCCCTTCGTCGTAGTCCCGGACGCACCTCGTGTGCGTCGCTCCGGCTCCCCGTGGTTCGTAGATCCGCATCCGCTGCACTGACGTCCGCTCGGCTACGTCAACAGGAACGCACGACCTCCGTCCATACGTTCCACTCTCCACCGAATGATCACGCAGACGTTATCGAAGAGAGACTCATCTCCGCAGCTCAGGGGGCAGGTTCACGCTCGGTTCACACGTCCGTGGGGAGTGCTTTTGCGCCATCTTCGGTCACCCGGGTGGCGCCGAAGTAGTCGGGGGTGTCGACGGGGTCGAACCGGATGACGGCGCCCGTCCTCGGCGCGTCGATCATGTACCCGCCGCCGACGTAGATGCCCACGTGCCGGATGGCCCGCGAGTCGGTGAGGTCGTCGGAGAAGAACACCAGATCGCCCGGCAGCAGTTCGGCCCGGGAGGGGTGCGGGCCGGCGTTGTACTGGTCGTTGGCGACTCGGGGCAGGGGGATGCCGACCTTCTCGTACGCGGCCTTGGTCAGACCCGAGCAGTCGAAGCGTCCTCCCTGGTCGGCGGTGCCGTTGCCGCCCCAGAGATAGGGCGTGCCGAGCTTGCTCTGGGCGAAGGCGATGGCCCCCGCGGCCTGCCGGCTCGGGTCGAGCCGGGTGACCGGGGCGGCGAAGCTCTTCTCCAGGCTGCGGATCCGCTTGACGTAGTTCTGCGTCTCGCTGATGGCGGGCACCCCGCCGGACCTTATGACGCGGTACGCACCCGCGTTGTAGGCGGCGAGCATGTTGTCGGAGACGTTCCCGGGAACGTCCTTGACGTACTTGGCGAGTTCGCAGTCGTACGACGCGGCCGATGGAATCGCGTCATTCGGGTCCCAGATGTCACGCCTGCCGTCGCCGTTGCCGTCGATGCCGTGGGTCGCCCAGGTGCTCGGGATGAACTGGGCGATGCCGCGCGCGTCGGCCGGGCTGACGACCGTCGGGTTCCATCCGCTCTCCTGGTAGAGCTGGGCGGCGAGCAGCGCCGGGCTCAGCGCGGGGCACAGGTTGCCCCACCGCTGCACGAGCTGCTTGTAGGCGGCCGGCACGGCGCCCTTGGCGAGCCCGCGACTGCCCGTGGCGACGCCGTTGACGAGGTTTCCGGCGACCACGTACACACCGACGACGAGCAGCATGACGAAGCCCATGCCGAGCCCGACCGCCGCACCCCCGAGCACCCATACCTTCCGCACGGTCCAACTCTCCCCCATGCCGCACCATTTCCAGTCCTGTTCGGACCGAAGTGGCGCCAATTCACAGGGGAACGGCGGCGCGTGCGGCGGGTGACGCACGCTCAGAACGCGGCCGTGGCCTCCCGGTACAGCTCCGCCGCCGCGTCGCGCAGCACCACGCTGTACGAGACGTCGGCCGTGTCCCCGCCCTCCTCGTGCCCGCCGAGCACCCCGACGACCTGCCCGTCGGCGTCGGTCCACGGACTGCCGCTGGTGCCGCTCGGGAAGTCGGGGCAGTCGATGCGCTGCTGGGCGGGGCCGCGCCGGTCCGGCCTGTTGGTGCAGCTGACCGGCGTCTCCAGGGAATCGGGGTAGCCGGTCACCGTCACGGCGGTGGCGCCGGTGGCCGCCCCGGCCCGGAACCGGTTCGCCCCGACCACGTCCTCGATCCTCCGGCCGTCCAGCGCGTCCAGGTGCGCCAGGGCGACGTCGCTGTCCTCGTCCTGCCCGTTCACCCACCCGTACGGCACGTACGGCCTCCCCACCCGCCACACGCCGTACGGCGCCCTGCCGTCCCGGTACCCCGGCACGAACACCAGATCGCCGCCGTCGGCGCCGGCCACGCAGTGGGCAGCGGTGACGATCAGATCGCGCTGCGGGCTGTGCACGACCGAGGCGGTGCAGAAGTGCCCGCCGGCCAGTGCGCCGGCCCGGCCGGCCCCGAACAGCGCCCCCACCCGCGCGGTCCGCGCCGTCTCGGCGGCCACGGCCGTGAACCCGAGGGGCCGGGGACCCGCGTCGGCGGACGCGGCGGAGGCGGAGGTCAGCGCGAGCAGCACCGCGGCGCCGAGGAGCGCGGGCCGTGAGGTGAACGAGGCACGTGCGGTGCGAGAGATGCGCTTCATCAGGCCCCCACTCTGCGCCGCGGGCTGAGCAAGCCGTCCCGACCACACCGAACTCTTACCGCGAGACCTCCCCGGGGGAAGCAGCGCGGCAGCATCCACCGTACTGTCCCGCCGCCACTCCCGCCTCTCCAGCCGTCCCAGCCGGTCATCCTCCCTGGGCGCGGCACGCAGGACCGCCGGGAGCCGCCACGGGTCACCGCGGGTCACCGAAAAAGCTGCAGTCGCACGCTTGTTCGTACGCCAATCATGAGAACATCGTCTCGACGCCTCACCCGACCAGCCGTCAGAAACCGTGCGCGGTCGTAGAAGGGGTCAACGACGGAACCACACGACAGGTTCCGCACCGGCGTCGTTGCCCGGCGTGACCTGCCGTGATACACAGAGTAACCGTACGGGTCATTCGTACAAAACCCGCGAACCAATGACGTCAAGTCGACATACGACCGGGGCGTTGTCGGCGAGAATGGACGTGACCTCTGCACACCGCAGGGGGCTTGCGGAACTACCCACCAGGGGCGGTGACTTACATGCTCTTTGCGGCCGACAAGGGAGACATCAACACCATCATCGGCGGGATCGCTCCGGACTGGGGCCCCTTCGGCAGCCTGGGCAACGAGGCCAAGGTGATGATCGAGGTGGTCATGGCCGTGGCCATTCTGCTCTGCCTGGGCATCGCGGTCTGGGGCGCGGCCAAACAGCGGATCGGCGCGACGGCCCTGCGGGACACCTTCAGCGCGGAACAGGGCAAGGGCCTCATCATCGCGGGCCTCACCGGGGTCTTCATCATCGGCTCGCTCGGCACCCTGTTCACCATCGTGTACGGCATGGCGGTCTGACGCCCCCTCCACCGCCGGGCAGCCCGGCCGCCCCCTCCACCCCACCCGTCCGTCGTGCCCACCGGCTGAGGTTGCGTTTCCCTGATGTCGAGTCACCACACCGCGCCCGCGCGGGAACCAGCACGGCTACCGTCGTACGCACACGACGTGGAGGGGGCCTACCCGGCATGAGTCCCGGAGACGAGCAGGGTTACACCGAGCCGGGCCAGACCCGTACCCGCCTGCCCGGCGGCGACCCCTACGGCGGCGCGCCCCGCAGAACGGGCCGCTCCTCCTCCCGGGGCCTGGTCACGGTCGTCGGCGTGGTGGTCCTCCTCATCGCGGCCATCGCCTTCGCGAACCGGGGGGACGGCTCCGCCACGGACGGCTCCGCCGGCAAGGGCGACCGCCCGAAGGCCGCCGCCCCCACCGCGGCGAGCGGCACCAAGCCGGTCGACACGAAGTCCGCCAACATCCCCTCGGGCTTCGCCCACACGGAACAGGGGGCGCAGAGCGCTGCCGCGAACTATGCGGTGGCTTTGGGGTCGGCGGAGATGTTCAACAAGAGCCGGCGTGACGCCATCCTGCAGGCCATCATGACCCCGTCCACGGTGACGAGTTCGAAGACCGCGATGGACAAGGCGTACACCCCCGACTTCGGTCAGAGCCTCGGCCTGTACGCGGACGGCACGGCGCCGAAGGGCTACACGTTCGTCTCGCGTACGAGCCCGGTCGGCACGAAGGTCACCGAGGCGACCGGCGACACCGCCACGGTCGAGGTCTGGTGCAGCGGGCTCCTCGGCCTCGCGGGCGACAAGTCCACCAACCCGGTCACCAACAGCTGGTTCACCATCACGATGAAACTCGAGTGGACCGCGAACGACTGGAAGATCATCACGCACTCGCAGCAGGAGGGCCCGGCGCCAGTCCCCGGCGACGACAAGGCCTCCAGTTCGGAAGAGATCTCGAAGGCCGTCGACGAGTACGGAGGGTTCACCTATGCCCGCTAACCGGCGCGTACTCACCCTGGCAGCCGCCGTCACGGCCGTGCAGACGGCAGCAGTCCTCATGGCGACCCACGCCTTCGCCGCCCCCTCACCCTCGCCCTCTCCGACGAGGAGCGACGACGCCTGCGACCTGATCCACGGCGCCGCCAAGCAGTTCTGCGAGAAGGACAGCGGCGGCTCCAGAAAAGGCCTCACCACCCCCGACAACCCCCTCACCTCCACTCTCGACCCCCTCTCCTCCCTCGGCAAGGGCTGCGCGGACGCCGCGTCCTGGACCATCGGCAAGCTCAGCGACGCCGTGAAGGAGACCGCGAACGTCGACTTCACGAACACCAAGTTCCTGCAGCAGTACGCCGTCGTCTTCGCCGCCTCCACGATCCTCACGCTCCTGCTGTGGCTGCTGGCCGTCGCCAAGCGGGCCGTGCGCGGCGTGCCGCTGACCACCGCCATCTCCGAGGCCGTCGGCTTCCTGTGGCTGACGGTGCTCGCCTCCGCCTTCACCCCGCTGATCCTCTACACCGTCGTCTCCGCGACCGACGGCGTCACCGACGTCCTCGCCAAGGCCACCGGCGACCAGACCGACACCTTCTTCGGCACCTTCTCCGGCGCCCTGGCCAAGGGCGACGACATCGGCGGCGGACCGATCATGCTGATCGTCGTCTCCCTGGTCAGCATCCTCGCCGCCGGCATCCTCTGGCTGGAGCTGGTGATCCGCGCCGCGCTGCTCTACGTCGGCGCCCTGCTCGGCACCGTCGTCTACGCCGGCCTGGTGGACAAGAACCTGTGGGGCCACGTACGGCGCTGGGCCGGCATCATGATCGCCGTCATCCTGGTCAAACCCGTCATCGTCATCGTGCTCGGCCTGGCCGGCGCGCTGGCCGGCGACAACGGCCCCGACGCCTTCTCCGCCGTCGTCTCCGGCCTCGCCATCATCCTGCTCGCCATCTTCGCCAGCGCGATGATCTACCGCTTCGTCCCCGGCTTCGGCGACGAGATCGCCGGCTCCCGCAGCAACCGCATCATGCAGGGCGCCGAGGGCAAGGCCGCGGCGGTGATCAGCTCCCCGGCCACCCTGGTCGCCCAGGGCATCAAGACGCACAGCACCCGCGCCGACAACAACGGCTCGGGCGGCGTCGCCAGTGGCGCCCGCCCTGCCAACCCCGCCTCCGGCGGCGTCGCCGCCCACAGCGGCCGCACCGGGCAGGGCGGCGGCGGAGCAGTCCCCTCCGCCGCGCCGGCGCCACGCGCGCCCAGCCCGGTCAGCACCCCGCACGCCGGCAACACACGCAACAGCAGCAGCAACCGCTCAGGAGGTGAGGGGCGTTGACGACCGAGTCCCACATGTCCCATCCGGTCACGCCCCGCCGTACGTATCTGATCGGCCGCGCCCGGCCGAACGCGATCATCGGCCGGAACCGCGAGTCCGGCGAGATCGCGCTGATCGTGGCCGGCGCGTTCCTCGGCATGATGTGCGGCCTCCTCGTACCCGTCCTGTCCCTGCGGATCGTGCTGCTGACGGGCTTCCCGCTGCTGGCCCTCGCCGCGGTCTACGTGCCGTACAAGCGCCGCACGTTCTACAAGTGGTTCGAGATCAACCGCTCCTACAAGCGCTCCGTCAAGCGCGGCGCCACCTACCGTTCCGGCGTGGTCGAGGCCGGCACCCGGCTCGACGGGCGGGAGGTCGAGGTCGGGCCGCCGCCCGGCATCGGCCGGATCACCTGGCTCGCCGCGCCGTTCGGACCCGACGAGATCGCCGTGCTGCTGCACGCCGACCGCAAGACCGTCACCGCCGCCATCGAGATCGAGGGCCCCGGCGTCGGCCTGCGCGACTCCGAGGACCAGGAGGCCCTCGTCGACCGCTTCGGCACGCTGCTCAAGCACGTGGCCAACGGCGACGGCTTCGTCACCCGGCTGCAGATGCTCGCCCGCACCCTGCCCGCCGACCCCGACGCCCACGCCAAGGACGTCGCCCTGCGCGGCGACGACAAGGCGCCCGACTGGCTGTCCCGGTCCTACGACCAGCTCCAGTCCATGGTGTCCACCAGCAGCGAGCAGCACCGCGCCTACCTCGTCGCCTGCATGCACTACGGCCGCGAACTGGCCGCCGAGGCGAACGCCATGGCCCGGGCCGTCCGCGCGCACGGCGGCAAGGTCGACCGGGACGCCGGGCTCGCCGTCGTCATGGCGCGCGAGCTGACCGACATCTGCTCACGGCTGCAGGAGGCGGACATCCGCGTCCGCCAGCCCCTCGGGCAGGGCCGGCTCGCCTCCCTCATCCACTCCATGTACGACCCGGACCACCCCATCGACCACATCCAGGCGATGACCCAGCGCAACGCCTGGCCGGCCGAACTGGACGCCATGGAGCCCACCTACCTCCAGGCCAAGACCCGCGAGTCCGCCACCCGCGCCCCCTGGTGCCACGCCACCGCCTGGGTGAAGGAGTGGCCGATGACCCCCGTCGGCGTCAACTTCCTCGCGCCGCTGCTCGTCCACACCCCGGACGTCATCCGAACGGTCGCGGTGACGATGGATCTCGAGCCCACCGAGGTGGCCATCGAACGCATGCTGACCGAGAAGACCAACGACGAGGCCGAGGCCTCCCGCGCCGCCAAGATGAACCGCACCGTCGACCCGCGCGACATCGCCGCCCACAACCGGCTGGACCAGCGGGGAGAAGACCTCGCCAGCGGCGCGGCCGGCGTCAACCTGGTCGGCTACATCACCGTCTCCGCACGGTCCCCGGAAGCCCTCAACCGCGACAAGCGGACCATAAGGGCGTCCGCCGGAAAGTCGTACCTGAAGCTGGAGTGGTGCGACCGCGAGCACCACCGGGCGTTCGTGAACACACTTCCCTTCGCCACCGGCATTCGAAGGTAGGGGCTGATGCGCTGATGCGGGACCCGCTGTCCGTCCTCACGGAAGCCTTCACGTCCTTCCTGTTCGGAAAGGTCGAGACGACCCGGCTGCCGGTGCGCACCTCCACGGGCCAGGCCCAGGCGGTCTACCTGCCCACCGCCGCGCCCGGCCTCGGCGACTCGGGCGTCATCATCGGCCGCGAGGTGTACTCCGGGAAGGGCTACATCTACGACCCCTTCCAGCTCTACGGCCAGCAACTGCCGGCCCCCCACTGGCTGGTGCTCGGCGAGTCCGGCAACGGCAAGTCGGCCCTGGAGAAGACGTACGTCCTCAGGCAGCTCCGCTTCAAGGACCGCCAGGTCGTCGTCCTGGACGCCCAGGGCGAGGACGGCGTCGGCGAGTGGAACCTGATCGCGGAGGAGCTGGGGATCACCCCCATCCGCCTGGACCCGACCGCGGCCCTCAACCACGGCATCCGCCTCAACCCGCTGGACCCCTCGATCACCACGACGGGTCAGCTCGCGCTGCTGCGGACCATCATCGAGGTCGCCATGGGGCACGGCCTGGACGAGCGCTCCGGCTTCGCCCTGAAGGTCGCGCACTCCTACGTCAACGAGTCCATCGTCGACCGCCAGCCCGTCCTCACCGACATCGTGGAGCAGCTGCGGCACCCGGAGCCGGAGTCCGCGGAGGCGATGAACGTCGCCATAGACGACGTGCGGGCCTGGGGCCTGGACGTCGCCCTGGTCCTGGACCGGCTGGTCGACGGCGACCTGCGGGGCATGTTCGACGGCCCGACCACGGTCGGCATCGACCTGGACGCCCCGCTCATCGTGTTCGACCTGTCCCACATCGACCGCAACTCCATCGCCATGCCGATCCTGATGGCCATCGTCGGCGTGTGGCTGGAGCACACCTGGATCCGCCCCGACCGCAAGAAGCGCATCTTCCTGGTGGAAGAGGCCTGGCACATCATCAACAGCCCGTTCGTGGCACAGCTCTTCCAGCGGCTGCTGAAGTTCGGGCGCCGGCTCGGCCTGTCGTTCGTGGCGGTCGTCCACCACCTGTCCGACGTGGTGGACGGCGCGGCGGCGAAGGAGGCCGCGGCGATCCTGAAAATGGCGTCGACCAGGACCATCTACGCCCAGAAAGCCGACGAGGCGAGAGCGACGGGCCGGGTCCTCGGCCTGCCGCGCTGGGCGGTCGAGATCATCCCCTCCCTCACCCCGGGCATCGCCGTCTGGGACGTCAACGGCAACGTCCAGGTGGTCAAGCACCTGGTCACGGAGACCGAGCGCCCGCTGGTCTTCACCGACCGCGCGATGACCGAGTCCGCCAGCGACCGGGCGGCCGACGACGCCCTGCGCGCGGCCGAGCTGGAGGCCGAGCAGCGGGCCGCCGCCTTCGTCGAGCAGCACCTGGGCGACTCGGAATCGACGGTGGCGTAGGGGAGGCAGGAGTGAGACCGGACGATCGCCGTGACACCCGCCGGGAGGGTCAGGGCGGGATCCCCGACGGGCTGCTGATCGGCGTACTCGCGTTCCTCCTCGGAATCACCGTGCTGGTGTGGACGGCCACCGGCCTGGCGGCCGTGTTCGCACACGGCGCCTGGCCCGACGGCGTGACGTTCACCCGCACGGCCCTGGCCATGCGTCACCTCATCGGTCAGCCCCACGACCTGCCCGGCGCCTGGCCGGACACCCCCGCCGGCCGGCTCTCCGGCTGGGGCCTGTTCTGGGGACTGTTCATCGGCCAGCTGATGATCCTGCTCGTCCTCACCCTGTTCGTGATGGGCGCGGTGGCGAGATGGCGAGCGGGCAGGAGGCGGCGCGTCTCCGAGCAGGGCGCGGCATGGGAGCGGACGGAGGCTCCCGCTCCTGCTCCCGCGCCCGTGGCTCCTACGCGTGCCCCTGTCCCGGCTGCCGTGCCCGCCGCCGCTCCTGTGCCGGAGACGGCGTACGAGCAGCGGCAGGAGGTCCCGGTGCCGCGCGCGGAACCGCATCCACAGGCTGTGGAAAACTTCGCGGGCGGCGGGGCACAGGGGACCGGCTGGGAGGCGCCCAGCACCGAGGGCACGGTCCTCTACGGCTCGCCGACGACCCGGCACACCGCGGCGGTCCAGGCCGTCCAGGAAGCCCAGGGCCCCGCCCTGGTGGTCACCTCGAACCCGGCTCTCTGGGCGGAGACCAAGGACGCCAGGGCCAAGCTCGGCCCGGCCCACCTCTACGACCCCGCACACCGCTGCGACACACCGGCCCGTCTGCACTGGTCCCCGACCAGCGGCTGCGAGGACAAGGAGACGGCGCTGAACCGGGCCAAGGGCCTCCTCGGCCCCGTCCGGCCCACCGCCAAGCTCGACCAGGCCGTGGCCGACACCGCCACCACCCTGCTGCGCAGCTACCTGCACGCCGCGGCACTCGAGTCCCGCACCATCCGACACGTCCACCGCTGGGCCCAGGGCACCCAGGTCCAGGACGCCGTGCGCACTCTCCGCACCCACGCCAAGGCGGCCCCCGGCGCCGCGGGCGAGCTCGAGGCCGCCCTCACCGCGCACCCCGAACGCCGGGACATGGCCCAGGAGCTGATCAGCAGGGCGCTGTCCGCCCTGTCCACCGTCAACATCCGGGAAGCCTGCACCCCAAACCGAACTGATGCGCTCGCCCTGGATTCCTTCGTCCACGAAGGGGGCACGCTTTATGTGGTCGGTGAATCCATCGAGGACCCCAGGACCCACCCGGGTGCGATGCCCCTCCTGACGGCCCTCGTCTCCAGCGTGGTCGAGCACGGCCGGCGCATGGCCGAACGGTCATCCTCCGGTCGGCTCGACCCACCACTGACCCTGGTCCTGGACGACGTCGCGGCCGTGGCCCCCCTCCCCCAGCTCCCCGACCTGCTCGCCACCGGAGCCGGCCAGGGAATGCCCGTCCTCGCCCTGCTCCGCTCCCGCGAACAGGCCCGGGCCCGCTGGCCGCACCAGGAGCTGCCGGCCTGACCGTGCGCTCCGCGCCGCGGCGCCCGCCCCGGCCCACCGCACCAGCGTGGGTCACCGCTCCAGCACGAACTCCAGCTCGTTCTCGGCCTCGTCCTTGGAGAACGTGACGGCCAGTCCGCTCGGCCCGAACCCCGCCTTGCGGTAGGCGCCCTGAGCCCGTGCGTTGTCGGCGTGCACGAACAGGCGCACCCGCTCGGCACCCTGCCGCCAGGCCCATGAGACGGCGGCGTCGAACAGCATCTTGACCATCCCGTTGCCCCGGTGCTCCGGCCGGACGAACACCCCGACCACATGGCCCTGCCGCCGCTCCACCGGATACCCCGCCCAGTCCGTCGTCCCCGGCTGCTCCAGCAGCACGGTGACGGTGCCGGCCCAGCCCCCGTCGGGCAGCTCGGCGATGAACTGCTGCGCGGTGCCGGACCCTTCACCGGACCCGATCGCCCGTTCCTGGTAGAAGGAGTCCGGCCGGGCCACGGCGACGTCGTAGGTCTCGAGAAAGGCGATGTGCGCGACCGGGTCCCGCAGCGCGTCCAGGCGCAACTGCTTCACGGCCGCCCACTCGTCGGGGCGTATGGCACGGACGACGTAGTCATCGCTGGTCGGGGAGTTCATGCAGCCACGGTAGCGGCGGCCCTCGCCCGCCCTCACCCGATATACGGGCGCCCGCCGTCAGTGCCGGGGCCTCCACCCTGCACGGCGCGATGGTCCGCGGCTGCGACGCGACGCTCGTCGCCGACGCGCACACCGCACGGTGGAAACCGCCGAGGTCACCTTCCAGTGAGCTTTTTCGGAGTGGCCACTGATCGAGTGATGGCTCGACCGAAGCACGCTGGTTGTCACATAGGCGGGCGGACTGTCGCTGTGGCCGGGACTGCTTGCGTTGGACTTGACCGGCTGAACAGCGTTGTCACCGCGGCTGGTTGAGGCGGCCAGGGTTGTCAGTGGCTGGTGACAGGATCACCGGCATGGTTTTGGTACGTACTACTCCGCCGCGGCCCGTGGACGTGACCGCGGTCTTTCCCGAGCTGGAGCCGTGGGCGCGTCCTGCGATCCGGCTGCACCCTCGTCCCGGGTCGCCTTCCGTCGGGGAGAGCTCGGTCGGGGGGCCGTTGCTGTGGCCGGCTGAGGAGCCGTGGCCACACTGTGAAGCCTCGCACCTGCACGTGGACAGCGGATTCCGCCAGTCGCCGGCCGACGTGCGGCTCAAGAGACGCATGCAGGCCCGGCGGCACCGTGATCACAAGGGCAGTGGGACGACGCCCGAGGAGGC
>NZ_JBHTVE010000015.1:0-262275 GCF_042793175.1 Streptomyces sp. NPDC056580
GGCGCCGGCCGCGCGGTCCGGGCCCCGGCTGCCCGTCGCGGCGGCCGAACCCGTCGCCGCGCCGGTTCCGTCGCCGCTCCGGCGCCGTCGCCCGGACCGCCCGCCGCGCCCGGCGCCGGTCTTCTGCTCCGGGCGGGACGCCGCCGGCGCCGCCGGCTGCGGGACCTCGATGGTGACGGGCACACCGGACGGCTCGCGCGCGCCGGTGATCGTGACCAGTTCCGCGTCGCTCGACTTCACGCGGGCCGTGCGGGGGCGGATGCCGGCGTCCGACATGAGCCGGGTGATCTCCCGCTTCTGCTCCGGCAGGACCAGGGTGACCACGCTGCCGGAACCGCCGGCGCGTGCCGTGCGGCCGCCCCGGTGGAGGTAGTCCTTGTGATCGGCGGGGGGATCGACGTTCACGACGAGGTCGAGGTCGTCGACGTGTATGCCGCGGGCCGCGACGTTCGTCGCCACCAGCGCGGTGACCCGGCCGTCCTTGAACTGCTCCAGGGTGCGGTTGCGCTGCGGCTGGGAGCGGCCTCCGTGCAGTGCCGCCGCGCGGACGCCGACGGCCAGCAGCCGCTTGGCGAGCCGGTCGGCGGACCGCTTGGTGTCCAGGAAGAGGATGACCCGGCCGTCGCGGGCGGCGATGCGGGTGGTGACGGCCTCCTTGTCGGTGCCGTCCAGGACGTGGAGCACGTGGTGCTCCATGGTCGTCACCGCTCCCGCGGACGGGTCCACCGAGTGCACCACGGGGTCGGTCAGGAACCGCTGCACCAGGCGGTCGATGTTGCCGTCCAGGGTGGCCGAGAAGAGCATCCGCTGCCCGTCGGGCCGTACGCGCTGGATCAGCTTGGTGATCTGCGGCAGGAAGCCCATGTCGGTCATCTGGTCGGCCTCGTCCAGCACCGTGATGCGCACGTCGTCCAGGACGCAGTCGCCGCGCTCGACGAGGTCGTTGAGCCGGCCGGGGGTGGCCACGAGCACCTCGGCGCCGCGCCGGAGGGCGGTGGCCTGCTTGGTGATGGACAGCCCGCCGACCACGGTGGCCACCCGGAGGTTCACCGACGTCGCGTACGGGGTCAGCGCGTCCGTCACCTGCTGGGCGAGTTCCCGGGTGGGCACCAGCACGAGGGCGAGGGGCGCCTTGGGCTGCGCGCGCAGCCCGGCCGTGCGGGCCAGCAGCGCCAGCCCGAAGGCCAGGGTCTTGCCGGAGCCGGTACGGCCCCGCCCCAGCAGGTCACGCCCGGCGAGCGAGTTGGGCAGCGTGGCGGCCTGGATGGGGAAGGGGGTGGTGACGCCCTGCGCGGTGAGCGTCTTCAGCAGAGCCGCCGGCATGTCCAGGGCGGCGAAGTCCTCCACGGCGGGGAGTGCGGGTGTGGTGTTCTCCGGCAGCCGGAATTCCCTTGCCGACGACGCGGGCGGTGGGGGTGAAGAGACGCGCCGGTTCGGCTTCTGGGGTTTGCGGGGCATGCGGTGGTCTGCCTTCCTGGAAACAGCACAAACCGGGGTCCGCACCATTTCGGTGCGGGCCCCGGTGAGCGGGTACGCGTCCGGCGATCAGGCGGGAACGATGTTCTCCGCCTGCGGGCCCTTCTGGCCCGGCGTGACGTCGAAAGAGACCCGCTGGCCTTCCTGGAGCTCACGGAAGCCCTGGGTCTGGATGTTCGAGTAGTGGGCGAAGACGTCGGGGCCGCCGCCGTCCTGCGCGATGAAGCCGAAACCCTTTTCAGAGTTGAACCACTTCACGGTTCCCTGTGCCATGACTTTCTCCTTCTGTAGGCAGAGGCCCCATCCGGAGATGCCGGTAAAACAACAAATGCGCCTGAGGTGAACATTCCCGTCAGGCGCACATGAATTCATGGGTACCACAACTGCAACAGTGCAACCGTAGCACAGCCCGGCCGCCCGCCCTCGAGCCGCCCGCCGGCGGCGGACGACCGGGCGAATAAACCGGTGGCGCCGGGGCGGGCGCCGCCCTAGTGTGAAGCACGCTTCGAGCGGCGGCCGTTGGCCGTCGCTGCCGGCTGATCGAGGAACGGGAGGTGTGACCGATGGCTGTCTCCGTGACGGGCGCTGTCCGCGACCAGAAGACCATCCACTCCACCCCCGTGGTCCCCGGCTGACCTTCCTACGGCGCATACGTGCGCGGAGCCGGGGCCGCCCTTGTGAAGGGTTCCCCTTGACTCTCTCCGTTTCCTCCGCTTCCCCGGCTTCCCCGGCTTCGCCGCACCCACTCGCCGCCTACGGCTGGGACGAGGGCTGGGAGGCCGAGTTCGCTCCCCATGCCGAGCTGGGCCTGCTGCCCGGCCGTGTCGTGCGGGTCGACCGCGGCCAGTGCGACGTCGTCACGCCGGCCGGCGTCGTCCGCGCCGACACCGAGTTCGTCGTCCCCCACGACCCGGTGAAGGTCGTGTGCACCGGGGACTGGGCCGCCGTGGACCCCGAAGGCGGCGATCCGCGGTACGTACGGGCGCTGCTGCCCCGCCGTACCGCCTTCGTCCGGTCGACCTCCTCCAAGCGGTCCGAGGGACAGATCCTCGCGGCCAACGTCGACCACGCCGTGGTCGCCGTCTCCCTCGCCGTCGAACTCGACCTCGGGCGCATCGAACGGTTCCTGGCGCTGGCCTGGGAGTCCGGCGCCCAGCCCGTGGTCGCGCTCACCAAGGCCGACCTGGTCCCGGACCAGGTGACGCTGGCCCACCTCGTCCAGGATGTCGAGACAAGCGCGCCCGGCGTGCCCGTGCTCACCGTCAGCGCCCTGCACGGCGCCGGCCTGGACGTGCTCACCGCGCTCGTCGGCGGCGGCACCACCGTGCTGCTCGGGCAGTCCGGCGCGGGCAAGTCCACCCTCGCCAACGCCCTGGTCGGTGAGGACGTCATGGACGTCCGGGCCGCCCGGGACGTCGACGGCAAGGGCCGGCACACCACGACCACCCGCAACCTGCTGCCGCTGCCCACCGGAGGCGTGCTGATCGACACCCCCGGCCTGCGGGGCGTCGGGCTGTTCGACGCCGAGAGCGGGGTCGGGCAGGTGTTCGCCGAGATCGAGGAGCTGGCCCGGCGGTGCCGGTTCCAGGACTGCGCGCACGAGAGCGAGCCGGGCTGCGCGGTGCGCACCGCCGTGGACGACGGGGAGCTCCCGGTCCGGCGCCTGGAGAGCTACCGCAAGCTGCTGCGGGAGAACCAGTGGATCGTCGCCAAGACGGACGCCCGCCTGCGCGCCGAGATCAGGAAGGACTGGAAGCGGAAGGGGGCGCAGGGCCGGGCCGCGATGGAGGCCAAGCGAGGCCGCCTGCGGTAGCTGCTGCTGGAACCGGCCGGAAGCCGTCCTGACCGGAACGCGCCCCGGCTGCCGCCCGCCCGGCCCGCTGCCACCGCCCACCTGCGTGTCCGATTTCCGCCAGCCCGCCCCCGCGGGGGCGGGCCACACTGGAACACGTGATGGACGAGGACAGCAGGTACGAGGCGGTGCGCAGCCGGGACGGGCGGTTCGACGGCGCGTTCTTCTTCGCCGTCGTGACCACCGGCATCTACTGCCGGCCGAGCTGCCCGGCGGTCACCCCCAAGCGCGCCAACGTGCGGTTCTTCCGGACCGCCGCCGCGGCGCAGGGCTCCGGCTTCCGGGCCTGCCGGCGCTGCCGGCCGGACGCCGTGCCGGGATCGGCGGAGTGGAACGCCCGCGCCGACGTGGTCGGCCGGGCCATGCGCCTGATCGGGGACGGCGTCGTGGACCGCGAGGGCGTCGCCGGACTGGCCGCCCGGCTCGGCTACAGCGCCCGGCAGGTGCAGCGGCAGCTCACCGCCGAACTCGGCGCCGGACCCGTGGCGCTCGCCCGCGCCCAGCGGGCGCACAGCGCCCGCACGCTGCTGCGGACCACCGACCTGCCGGTCACCGAGATCGCGTTCGCGGCCGGGTTCGCCAGCGTGCGGCAGTTCAACGACACCATCCGCCAGGTCTACGACGCCACGCCGACCGGGGTGCGGGCCGCCGCGCCGCGGGGCCGTGGCGCCCGCCGGGCCACCGCGGACGCGGGTGTCCCGCTGCGGCTCGCCCACCGCGGCCCCTACCAGCGCGGCGCCGTCTTCGACCAGCTCGCGCGCGAGGCCGTTCCGGGCGTCGAGGAGGTCACCGGCGCCCCCGGCCGCCGTACCTACCGGCGCACCCTGCGGCTGCCCCACGGCACCGGGATCGCCGCCGTCGAGGAGCGTGCCCGTGCCCCGCAGCCGGGCGGCGGCCGGCACCCGGGCGGCTGGCTCCAGGCGCTGCTGCACCTCACCGACCCCCGGGACCTGACCACCGCCGTGCAGCGGCTGCGCCGGCTGTTCGACCTGGACGCCGACCCGTACGCGGTCGACGAGCGGCTCTCCGCCGACCCCCGGCTCGCCCCGCTGGTCGCCGCCCGGCCCGGCCTCCGCTCGCCCGGCGCCGTCGACCCCCTGGAGCCCGCCGCGCGCGCCCTCGTGGGAGTGGCCGGGGCCGAGGGACTGGTCCGGCGGTACGGCAAGGCGCTCGACGCGCCCTGCGGCAGCCTCACGCACCTCTTCCCGGAGCCCGGGGCACTCGCCGGGCCCGAGCCCGGCGGCCCGCTCGGCTCGCTCGCCGCCGCCCTAGCCGACGGCGCCGTACGGCTCGACCCGGGCGCAGACCGGGACGAGGCCCACCGGGCGCTGCTCGCGCTGCCCGGCATGGACCCGGCCGTGGCCGCCACCGTCCGGGTCCGCGCACTCGGCGACCCCGACGTGGCCCCGCCCGGCCTCGAAACCCCCGACGCGTGGCGGCCCTGGCGGTCGTACGCCCTCCAGCACCTGCGCACCTCAGGAGAGTTGACCCCGTGACGGACCTGACCTACTGGACGGCCGTGGACGCCCCGGTCGGACGGCTGCTGCTCACCGCCGGCCCGGACGGCGCCCTCACCTCGCTGTCCGTGCCCGGCCAGAAGGGCGGCCGGGCCGTCGAGCCCGGCTGGCGACAGGACCCGGGACCGTTCCGGGCCGCCCAGGACCAGCTTGCCGCCTACTTCGCCGCCGAACTGAAGGAGTTCCGGCTGCCCCTGCGCGCCCACGGCACCGAGTTCCGGCAACGGGTGTGGGCCGCCCTCGACACCGTGCCGTACGGCGCCACCACCACCTACGGCGAGATCGCCGCCCGGATCGGCGCGCCCCGCGCCGCCGTACGCGCCGTCGGCGGCGCCATCGGCGCCAACCCCCTGCTGATCCTCCGTCCCTGCCACCGCGTCATCGGCGCGACCGGCGCCCTGACCGGTTACGCGGGCGGCCTCGACCGCAAACTCTGGCTGCTGGACCTGGAGAACGCCTTGCCGGACACCGCCGGCGGCACCGGCGCGGTGACCCGGTAGCGGTACGGCCGGCGGACCCCGGCCGGGAAGCCCCGCCCCCGGATCCCGGACACCGCCCTGGGCCGAGCGGGTGGACTCTCCGGTGACGTTCCGGCGCCGTGCGCCCGCCCTGTGGCACGGTCGCCTGCGACGGTTCGTGGGAAGGGCGGGCGGTACATGATCAAGGCCGGGCGGGTGCTCGCGGCGCTGTTGCTCGCGTTGGTGCCGGGTACGACGGCGAAGGCGGTCGCGGGCACCACCGCGCCCCGCTGGACCGGCAGTTGGGAGGCGGCGCCCTCCGGTACCGCCGCCGCGCTGCCCGGCGCCGCCTTCCGCAACGTCGTCCATCTGAGCGTCGGCGGCGGCGCCGTGCGGGTCCGGCTCAGCAACCGGCTGGGCACCGCGCCGCTGCGGCTCGGCGCGGTCACCGTGGCGCTGCGGCGGGGCGCCGGTGCGGACGCCGTACCGGGTACCCTGCGCACCGCGACCTTCCAGGGCGCGCCGACGGCCACCGTCCCGCCCGGCCGGGACCTGCTGACCGACCCCGTCCCGCTGGCCGTGCCGGCCGCCGCCGACCTGCTGGTCACCGTCCTCACGCCGGACGGCTCCGGCCCCGCGACGTTCCACCGCACCGCCCTGCAGACCAGCTACCTGGCCCCCGGCGGCACGGGCCACGCGGCCGACGAGACCGGCGCCGCCTACACCCGGGCCACCGGCTCCTGGTACTACGTCACCGGCGTCGACGTCCTCGGCACCGCCGAGGGCAGCGTCGTGGCGTTCGGCGACTCGCTCACCGACGGCAACGGCTCCACCCCCGGCGCCAACCACCGCTGGCCGGACCGGCTCGCCCGACGCCTGACCCGCCTCGGCGTCCTCAACGCCGGTGTCGCCGGCAACCGCCTGCTGCGCGACGGCACCGGGCCGAGCGCCCTGGCCCGGCTGGACGCCGACGCCCTGGACCGCGCCGGGGCACGGACCCTGGTCGTGCTGGAGGGCATCAACGACATCAAGGGCACCCCGGTCGCGGACGACCCGGCCGCCTTCGCCGACGCGTACCGCGCCCTCGTCGCCCGTGCCCACGCCCACGGCATCCGGGTGGTCGGGGTCACCCTCACGCCGTACGCCGGGTACACCGCGTACACGGCCGCCGGCGAGGCCGTGCGCCGGAAGGTCAACGCGTTCATCCGCACCGGCGGCGCCTTCGACGCCGTCGCCGACGCCGACGCCGCCGTACGCGACCCGGCCCGCCCCGAGCGCATCAGGCCCGGCTACGACCCCGGGGACCACCTGCACTTCAACGACGCGGGCATGCGCGCCGTCGCCGACACCGTCGCCGCGGTCCTCGCCCGCTGACAGCTCAGCCCCACACCACCGCGCCCAGCCAGGCGCCCGCGATCAGCAGACAGGCGAACAGCCCGGCGAACACGCTGGAGCCGCCCGACCGCATGGTCGTGCGCGGCGCCGACACCGCCGCGCCGTGTCCGCCGAGCCGCCGCCGCTCGTGCAGGTAGGCGCCGGCCAGGAAACCCGGCAGCGCGCCGAGCACCGGCGGCAGCACGAATCCGATGACGGCGCCCGTCCCGGCGTACCCGGCCATACCGGGCGTGGCGCCGGCCGCCCGCAGCCGGCGCGGGGGCAGCGCCCAGCGCACGACCGGGGACAGCAGCAGCACCCCGGTCGCGCCGGCCAGCACAGCGCAGGCCACCGGACACGGGTCCTTCAGCGCCCACCACAGCACCGCCGCCCACACCAGCCAGACCCCGGCGCCCCGGGCGCCGGTACTCCGCCCAGGCCCAGCGCGATCACCACGCCGACCAGCAGGAGTTCCCACGCTCCCATCCGCCCAGCCTGCCCGATGAGCGAAGAAGCGGCAGGTCAGGGGGAATCCTCGCGGGACACCCAGCCCCGCTCGTAGGCGTGCCAGCCCAGTTGGAGCCGGGTCGTCACCCCGGCCAGCTCCATGAGCCGCTTGACCCGGCGCTGCACGGTCCGCAGGCCCAGGTCGAGCTGCTTGGCCACACTCGCGTCGGTCAGCCCGGCCAGCAGCAGCGACAGCACCTCGAGGTCGGTCGAATCCGGCCCGTCCGGCAACTGCTCGGCCACTCCCTGGACGCCCAGCCGGAGCGGCAGCGCCTCCCGCCACACCGACTCGAACAGGCCCGCCAGCAGCTCCAGCAGCCCGCTCGCGTGCACCACCAGCGCGGCCGGCTCCACCGTCCTCGTGGTGAGCGGCACCATGGCGAGCGACCGGTCGGCGATGACCAGCTTCGTCGGCACCTGGTCCACCACCCGCACCCGCTCGTTCCGGCCGAGCGCCGCCGTCAGCTCCGTCAGCCCGTGCGGCAGGTCCAGCACCGCGCGCTCCACCACCACCCGGTAGCGGACCCCGCGCCCGGCAGCCTGCTCCTCCGCGTCGTTGTCCATCCCGGAGACCACCATCGGCTTGCCGGTGACCAGCGCGCACACCTCCTCGGTGGCGCCGAGCTGCATCTGCAGGAAGCGCTGTGCCACCGCCGAGGCGCCGGTCACCACCTCCACCAGGTCGTGCACCTCAGGCTCGGCAGCCGTGACCCGGTACTCCTCGGCCAGCAGCGCCGCCGCCAGTTCGGCCTTCTCCAGCTCGTGCCGCCGCTGCGCCAGCAGCGCGCCGAGCGCCACTCCGGGCGGCGCCGCCACCCAGCGGCCCGGCCGCGCCGGGGACTGGGCCGCCAGGCCGTGCCGTTCCAGCCGGCGCAGCGCGCGCTCGGTGTCCGGCTCGGCCAGCGACAGCCGCCGCGCCAGATCGGCCACCTCGGCGGCGCCCACGGACACCAGCGCCCGGTACGCCGATTCGTGGGTCTCGTCCAGGCCTATCGCTGCCAGCATCGAGCCGCGTTCCCCTTTCCTGAGAACAAGCCGTCCAGGCGTGCGCTTGGTGGCGGGAACCGGCCACGGCGCAAACCCGCCGCCGCCCATCATCGCCGTACCGGTGGCCACTCTGCCAGGCTGAACTGCACCGGAGGACACCCGGCCGCCGGGGGCGCACAGCCGCGCCCCAGGAGTCCAGGCATGATCCGGCCGGATCCGGCCACTCGTCCGCGTGGCACCGGTCACCAGACGCCGCCGGGCGGTCCTCCCGTGGGGGGTGGGATCGCCCGGCGGCCACCACACCGTCCCCGTAAGGCAGTTCGGACTCGCCGAGGCGCGCGCCGTGCCGCGGCCGACGGTGGCGCCGCAATTTTCCGATGCCCCGTTTCCACGGCCCCCGCGCGGTGGACAATCAGGAACATGAGCCAGCAGGGGGGCAGGCCCGCCCGTCACGACGACGACTGGTGGGGAGAGCTGTACGACGACTCCACCGAGGACACGGGGCCCACGCCGGCCCCGGACTCCCTGGACGACCGTTTCACCTCGGCGCGGAACGCGGTGGGGGAGCGGCCCGGCGGGAGCGACGCAACCGGTGAGCCCGGCGGGAGCGAGGAGTCCGGTGCCGCGCCGGCACACCAGGAGCCGCCGCCCGGCCGGCCGTCCGCGGAGCGCGCCTCCCCGGGCCCGGCGGCGTCCGGGGAACGCGCGGTGCCGTTCCAGCGCGTTCCCGGCCCACCGGAGGCACCCCCGGCGGCGCCTCCCGCGCCCCCGGCAGCGCCTCCCGGGGCCTCTGCCGCACCTGCTCAGCCGCCAGTGGCGCCTCCCGGGGCCTCGGCCGCACCTCCTCAGCCTCCGGCGGCGTCTCCCGCTCCCTCGGTCGCTCACCCCGAGCCCCCGACTGCGCCTCCTCAGCCACCGGCAGTGCCTGCCGCGCCCCCGGCCGCTCCTCCCCGGTCCTCGCTCGCTCCTCCCCGGTCCCCGGCCGCACCTCCCCAGCCCCCGGCGGGACCTCCCGGGCCCCCGGCCGTATCTCCCCAGCCCCCGGCGGGACCTTCCGGGCCCTCGGCCGCATCTCCTCAGCCTCCGGCGGTGCCACCAGCGCCCCCGGCCGCACCTCCTCAGCCCTCGGGCGCACTTCCCCGGCCCCCGACGGCGTCTCCCGCGCCCCCGGTCGCTTCTCCCCAGCCCCCGGCGCCCCCGCCCGCCGCTGCCGCCGCCGTGGCACCCTCGGTCCCCTTGCCCCCCTCCGCGCTCGACCACGTCGGCTCCGGTCCCCCCACCTACGACCCCGAGCCCACGGCGTTGCCCCTCGCCGATCCGGAGCAGTTGGCGGAACAGGTGGCCGACACCGCCCTGGACGGCGCCCGGTACGGGTCCTGCACCCTGCGGGCCGTGTCGCTGCGCGGGGACTCGGCGCGGTACCGGGGCGAGCCGCGCCGGGACGCGCTGCTGACCGCGCGCTTCGGCACGGGCGAGCAGGCGCTCGTACTCGTCGCCATGGCGACCGGCGTCCGGGCGGCGCCGGAGGCGCACCGGGCGGCCGCCGAGGCGTGCCGGCTGATCGGCCGGGCCGTCGGCCGCAGTCACGGGCGGCTCGTCGAGGACATCCGGGCCGCCCGGCGCGGTGACCTGAAGTCCGGTCTGCAACGGCTGACCGACCGCACTCTCGGCAGACTGCGGGCCGACGCCGCCGAGCGGGGCCTCGACCCGGAGGAGTACATCGCCGGGCTGCGCTGCCTGCTGCTGCCCGGCGACCCGGACTGCCGTACCCGGGTGTTCTTCGGCGCAGGCGCGGGGGGACTGTTCCGGCTGCGCGGCGGCGAGTGGCAGGACATCGAGCCCGGCGTGCCGGCCGGCGGCGCGGGCGGCGAACCGGTCGTCGGCTTCGGCTCGGCCCCCGCCGAGACCCCCGAGGGCGACCGGCTCACCATGGACTTCGGCATCCCGGTCCCGCCTAGTCCGTTCGAGCCCGCGCCCGAGCCGCCCCGCGAACCCTTCCGCTTCCGCGCCTCGGTAGCCCGCCCGGGTGATGTGCTGGTGATGGCGACCGGCGGGCTCGCCGAACCGCTGCGCGGCGAGCCCGCGCTCTGCGCCTACCTGGCCCGCCGCTGGTCCGGCCGTACGCCGCCCGGCCTCGCCGAGTTCCTCGCCGACGCCCAGGTGCGGGTGAAGGGTTACGCCGACGACCGTACGGCGGCGGCCGTGTGGGAGGCGTGACGGCCGCTCCTGTGACTTGATGGACCGGGAGGGCCCATCCCGGGACAGCGAGGAACAGCGAAGGGGCAGACGACAGCCATGGCCAAACAGAACGTCGCCGAGCAGTTCGTCGACATCCTCGTCCGGGCCGGTGTGCGCCGCCTGTACGGCGTCGTCGGCGACAGCCTCAACCCCGTCGTGGACGCCGTGCGCCGCAACTCCGCCATCGACTGGATCCACGTGCGCCACGAGGAGACCGCCGCCTTCGCGGCCGGCGCCGAGGCCCAGATCACCGGCCGTCTCGCGGCCTGCGCCGGCTCCTGCGGCCCGGGCAACCTGCACCTCATCAACGGCCTGTACGACGCGCACCGCTCCATGGCCCCGGTGCTCGCCCTCGCCTCGCACATCCCCTCCAGCGAGATCGGCCTCGGCTACTTCCAGGAGACCCATCCGGACCGGCTCTTCCAGGAGTGCAGCCACTACAGCGAGCTGATCTCCAACGCCAGGCAGATGCCCCGGCTGCTGCAGACCGCCATCCAGCACGCCGTCGGGCAGCGGGGCGTGAGCGTGGTCTCGCTGCCCGGTGACATCGCCGACGAGCCGGCCCCGGAACGCGCCGCCGAGAGCGCGCTGGTCACCTCCCGGCCCACGATCCGGCCCGGCGACGCGGAGCTGGACCGGCTCGCGGACATGATCGACGCGGCCGGCAAGGTCACCCTCTTCTGCGGCGCGGGCACGGCCGGCGCGCACGCCGAGGTGATGCAGTTCGCCGAGAAGATCAAGTCCCCGGTCGGACACGCCCTCCGGGGCAAGGAGTTCATCCAGTACGACAACCCGTTCGACGTCGGCATGAGCGGGCTGCTCGGCTACGGCGCCGCCTACGAGGCCACCCACGAGTGCGACCTGCTGATCCTGCTGGGCACCGACTTCCCGTACAACGCCTTCCTGCCGGACGACGTGAAGATCGCCCAGGTCGACGTGCGGCCGGAGGTCCTCGGCCGCCGCTCGCGGCTCGACCTCGCCGTGTGGGGCGACGTGCGCGAGACGCTGCGCTGCCTCGTCCCGCGGGTGCGGGAGAAGACGAACCGGCGCTTCCTCGACCGGATGCTCAAGCGGCACGCCGACGCGCTGGAGGGCGTGGTCAAGGCCTACACCCGCAAGGTCGACAAGCACGTGCCCATCCACCCCGAGTACGTGGCCGCCGTCCTCGACGAAGTCGCCGCCGACGACGCGGTGTTCACGGTCGACACCGGCATGTGCAACGTCTGGGCCGCACGCTACGTCTCGCCCAACGGCCGCCGCCGGATCATCGGTTCCTTCTCGCACGGCTCGATGGCGAACGCGCTGCCGATGGCGATCGGCGCCCAGTTCACCGACCGGCGCCGGCAGGTCGTCTCCATGTCCGGCGACGGCGGATTCGCCATGCTGATGGGCGACTTCCTCACGCTCGTGCAGTACGACCTGCCGGTCAAGGTGGTGCTGTTCAACAACTCCGCGCTCAGCATGGTCGAGCTGGAGATGCTGGTCGCGGGGCTGCCCTCGTACGGCACCGCCAACACCAACCCCGACTTCGCCGCCGTGGCCCGGGCCTGCGGCGCCTACGGGGTGCGGGTGGAGAAGCCCAAGCAGCTCGCCGGGGCGCTGAAGGACGCCTTCCGGCACAAGGGGCCGGCGCTGGTGGACGTCGTCACCGACCCCAACGCCCTGTCCATCCCGCCGAAGATCAGCGCCGAGATGGTCACCGGGTTCGCGCTGTCCGCCTCGAAGATGGTGCTGGACGGCGGCGTCGGCCGCATGGTCCAGATGGCCCGCTCCAATCTGCGCAACGTGCCCAGGCCCTGAGACGGCGCCGGTGCTTTCCGGCCACTTTCACCGCCCGTGACGGCGGACCGCCCGGCGGTGCCGCACGTCCCGATCCGTCCGTCCTGGGGCCCCCGTGGCACGCCACGGCGGTCCTGCCCGGCCGGGCGCGGGCGCGGCGGCGCCCGGGGCGGGGCGCGAGGGGCGGGCGGCCGTGGCCGAACACACGGCGGTCGGCGGGACCCAAGGACTGGCCGGATGCGCTTTGGGAATGGATCCCCGTGAACGTGTTCGACCAGGAGGGGCAGGGCCGGAAACGTGCGGGCGGGGGTCATGAAGAGGCAGGCGCGAGGGGGCGGTCCCGTGACCATCGGGGCCTCCTCGGCTAAAGCGGGGGAAGAGACCGGCACCATCACGGAACACGAGCGGCGCCAGCAGCGGATCAGGCGCCGGCTGGGGCGGGCGGACCTCAGGGCGGTGCCCGAGGCGCGCCGGGAACTGCGCGAACTGCTGCGGCACTGGGGAAGGCCGGGCCGCTCGGAGATAGCCGAACTGCTCACCAGCGAACTCGTCACCAACGCGCTCGTGCACACCGACCGCGACGCGGTCCTGACCGCCGTCGTCTCCTCGGGCGGACTGCGCGTGGAGGTAAGGGACTTCGTGGCCCGCAGGCCACAGCCGCGCACACCGGACACCGGTGAGGACACCAACGGCCGGGGGCTGGTCCTGGTGGACTCCCTCGCGGACTCCTGGGGCGTGCTGCCGCACGGCGTGGGCAAGTCGGTCTGGTTCGAACTCGGCGCAGAGGCGGCCTGAGGCGGCCGCGGAGACGGACGCGGGACGGGGGCGTGACCGCGCGGTCACGCCCCCGTCCCGAGATGAGTCCGGCCCCCGGTCCCGTCCTAGCCGAACTGCTGCTCCAGGTCCTTCAGCTTGCGCTCCAGGGAGTCCAGGCGCGGCAGGGCCATCGTGTCGTCCTCCGCGGTGAGGTCGACGGTGACCGCCTCAGTGCCCTTGCGGACCGGCTGAAGGGACGGACGTGAGCGGACGGGCAGTTCCGGCGCCGATATGGCAGGCTCCGCGGTCGACGGGGCGGGACCGCGCTCCATGGCCTGCACCTCGACCTGCCGGCCGCCGCGGCCGCCGAAGCCGCGGTGACCCCGGCTGATGGCACGCAGCTGGGCGCGCTCCACCCGCTGCTGGTCACGCCGGCGCCGGCGCGCCTCGTCCTTCTGGCGCTTGTCTTCGCGGACCTCCTCGACCGCCTCGTCCAGGCTGCGCACGCCCTCCAGGAGCATGAGGGACCACGCCCCGTAGGTCTCGCGCGGGGCCCGCAGCCAGCGGACGATGCGGATCTGCGGCAGCGGGCGGGGCACCAGGCCCTGCTCGCGCAGGGCGGCCCGGCGGGTCTGCTTCAGCGCGCGGTCGAACAGCACGGCCGCCGACAGGGACATGCCCGCGAAGAAGTGCGGGGCGCCCGCGTGACCCAGGCCGCGGGGCGCGTGCACCCAGTTGAACCAGGCCGCCGCCGCGGCGAACATCCACACCAGTATCCGGGAGCCGAGGGCGGCGTCGCCGTGGCTGGCCTCGCGCACGGCGAGGACGGAGCAGAACATCGCCGCGCCGTCCAGACCGAACGGCACCAGGTACTGCCAGCCGCCGGTCAGTCCGAGGTTCTGCTCACCGAAGCCGACCAGGCCGTGGAAGGAGAGCGCGGCCGCGACCGCAGCACAGCAGAACAGCAGCACATAGGAGGCCGTGCCGTAGATGGCCTCCTTGCGCCTGCGGCGCTCCTCACTGCGCTCCCACGAGTCGTCCGCACTCGCGTTCTCCCCGGAGGAGCGCTTGCCGCGCGCGAGCACCGCCACCGCCGCCAGCACACCCAGGAGCAGTACGGCGCCCGGAAGCAGCCAGTTCAGCGATATGTCGGTCAGTCTCATCAGGGGTCCCTTGCATTGGGATAGGGCGTGACGCCCGCCATGGTGGCCCACTCCGGACGGCCCTCAGGGGGTTTCGGGGCAAGAGGCCGCCAAGGAGGTGCAAGGGAATGCCCAGGGCGACGTTCTGCTCGAACTGCCGCTTGAGGGGCGGGAGTTGAGTTCGAACAAGACTACCCGTACGGATGGTTCCCCGGAAAGTTCCCGGTGCGGGAGGGGAAGTTGTGAATTGCCTGTCCGCGGCGGGTGGTCCGATCGTGGTGATCTTAAGGGACGCGCGGGCGTCCCGTGTACCTGAGGGCGCCTCAGGCGGCCGCGGCGGCGGTGAGTTTGGCGATCCGGTCGCCGTCGCAGGTGCGCGGGCAGGTGGCGCAGGTGTCCTCCGGGCGCACGGTGTAGAACATGCAGCAGCTCGCCCGGTCCCGGGTGGCCAGCGGCTCGCCGTCCGGACCGGTCAGCACCCGGAACGCCGCCGAGCCGGCGTACGGCCGCGTCGCCCCCGGCAGCAGCAGTTCGAGTTCCCGCACGGCCCGCCGCTCCTCCTCGGCGCCGAACAGGTGGGCGACGTACCAGAGCCCCTCCACGACCTCGTCGGTCGCCATGCCCCACAGCGCCCGCCCGCGCCGCCGCATCCGCGGCCCGAAGGCGGCGAGCACCGGCTCCAGGTGCTCGGCGACGGCCGCGCGCACCTCGGCCCGCAGCGTCTCCTCGTCCGGCACGACGACCGCGCCGGGCAGCGCGGCCGCCGGGTCGTCCGGCAGGCAGGCGAAGGAGGCGGGACGGACGGCCATGCGGCCGGCGGCGCGGTCGTAGGCGACCCGCGTCACGGGCAGCCGCGGCACCCGGCGGTGCAGGAACCAGGGGACGGTGATCAGCAGGCAGGCCGGCCAGGCGTACCGGTGCAGACCGAAGCTCGCGACGACGTCCGGGCGGGCCTGCCTGCCGTAGTCCCGCAGCACCTGGGCCTCGTCCCAGGCGAGGAAGGCGTCGAGCCGCTCACCGCCCTCGGCGAGCCGGGCGGCGCCGACCCAGCCGCCGCCCTCGGGCAGCTCCCGCGCCGGGCCCGGCTCGGTGACCGTCAGTCCCGGGTAGGCCGCCGTGAGGCGGGTGTACGCGGCGGTGAACGGCGAGGCCGTAGCGGGCATGGCGGGATCACCGGACCTTGATCGCGGGCTGACTGCAAAGGTAAGCCTAACCTTATCCATTCTCCAGGGAATTTGAAGAGCCGCCCCGTGCGCCTATGGTGCTTGACGGACAAGTGACGACCCGCCGTCAATGACCCCAAGTGCCGACAAGCCGGAGGAGGCCCTGTGGAGCAGAGTGTGCAGGGCTCCGCCGACCCCTTCGGCGAGTCCCGGGCCCCGGCGCGGCAGCGCGCCGCCGAGCCGGCCGGCCGGCCGGACGCCGGCCCGCCCGGGGCGCGGGGCGAGCACACCCACGGGGGCGAGCACACCCACGGGGAGCCTCCCGTCCCACGGCCGAGGGCCGCCGTGCGTCGCTCCTCGGTGCGCGGGCAGATACTCGACGCGCTGCGGACGGCCCTGGTGGCGGGCGAGCTGAGACCGGGCGAGGTCTACTCGGCGCCCGCCCTCGGCGAGCGCTTCGGGGTGTCGGCGACGCCGGTGCGCGAGGCCATGCAGCAGCTCACCCTCGAGGGCGCCGTAGAGGTGGTGCCCAACCGCGGCTTCCGGGTCGTGCGGCGGGGCGCGCGGGAGCTGGCCGAGCTGGCCGAGGTGCGGGCGCTGCTGGAGGCGCCCGTGGTGCTGCGGCTGGCCCGTACGGTGCCCGCCGAGCGCTGGGCCGAACTGCGGCCGCTGGCCGAGGAGACGGTGCGCGCCGCGTCCTCCGGCTGCCCGGCCGCCTACGCGGAGACCGACCGCGCCTTCCACGGGGCGGTGCTCGCCCTCGCGGGCAACGCGCAACTGGTCCGGATGGCGGAGGACGTCCACCGGCGCTCCCAGTGGCCCCTGGCCGGCGGCCCGGCCCGGCACCGCAGCACCGACCTGATGGCCGACGCCGCCGAGCACACCGCCCTGCTGGACGCGCTGATCGCCCACGACCTCGACGTGGTGCGCAACCTGGTCGGCGACCACTTCGCGGGCGCCGCCTGAGCATGCCCGGCTGTGGCCGGGCCGGGTCGTACCGTCCCTCCGCTGTGGCCGGGCCGGACGGTACCGCCTCCCGCCGTGGCCGGAGCGGATAGTGCCGCCCCGGCCGGGGGCGTGGGTCAGGAACCGTTCCGCTCGCCGTGCGCGCTCTTGGAGTAGGCGTCGTGCCAGGCGGCCTTCGCGCCGGAGTCGCCGATGCGGTACACGTCCACCACGGCTCCGGCCGCCACCGCCAGGGACAGCACCGAGACCACGATCCGCACCGGCAGCGCGGTCAGCCGAGCGGTCCGCGCCGGGCCGTCGTCCGCGCCCTGCCGCCGCGGGCCGCGGGCCGACCACCACACGACCGCGGCCAGGACGAACAGGCCGAGCGCCCACGGCAGCAGCCCGTCGCCCAGCTCGGTGTGCCGCCGCACCAGCGCGTCGTCGTCGACGTGCCGCTCCAGCCACTCGCCGGCCTGAGTGGTCAGCGGCACGCTGACCAGGGCGACGAGGGCGAGCGAGGGCAGCAGCACGCCGAGCCGCCGGGCGGCCCGCGGCCAGACCGCGCCGGCCACCAGGGCCAGCGCGGTCAGCGGTATCAGTACGACGACCAGGTGGACCAGCAGGACATGGGCCGGCAGGCCGTTGACCAGACTCATCGAGCACTCCTGAGGGGGTCGGGGCGCGCCACACTGGCACAGCAACCTCTCAGCCCGCTCTGAGACCGCCCTCAGGCCGTCGCGGCACCCGGCGCCGGCGGCGCCAGCTGGTGGGCCAGCCAGGTCGGGACGCCGCCCAGCAGCCGGAACAGCCGCCGGGCCTCCTCGCGCAGCCGTGACGCCTCCGGCTCCGACTCCGCGTCCGCCAGGGAGGCCAGCGCGGGGGCCGTGCCCACGAGGTAGCCCAGTTCCTCGCGGATCCGCAGCGACTCGGCGAAGCCGTGCCGGGCCTCCGCCAACTCCCCGTCGCGCAGGGCAAGTCCGGCGAGGTGACGCCAGGTGAAGGACAGCAGCAGCGGATCGGCGTGCGCCGTGGCGCCCGCGTGGGCGCGGCGGTAGGCCGCCCGCGCCGCCTGCGGGGACCGGGCCAGGTTCTCCGCCAGCAGTCCCCGCCGGAAGTCCAGCACCGCCCGTCCCACGGCCCCCGGCGGGATCAGCGCCGCCGCCCGCCCCAGCGCGGCCCGTGCCTCGTCCGCCCGGTCCCGTACGCCGTGCAGCGTGGCCGCGTAGGCGAGTTGGCCGCGTTCGCAGGCGGCCGCCCCGCGCTCCTCGTCGGTGTGAGCCTGCGCCTCCGCGGTGCGCAGCGCGTCCTCCGCCTCGGCCCAGCCCCGCTCCGTGTACAGGCACCGCTCGACCAGCAGCGCCGCCCGCTGCAGGGTCGCGGCCGGGGTGTCCGCCGGCAGCATGGCCGCCGCGTCGGCCCAGCAGGCCCGCGAGCGCAACCGCCATACCGCGGTCTGGAGCGGATCGTCACCGGCGGTCGTTCCGTTACCAGACATGGCGGAATGCGCCACGTTGCCCTCCCCGAGCACGCCGTCGAGCTGTTGAGTGGTGGCGGCATTCCAGCACCAATCATGGTGCTGGGCCAAGGGGGTGGGTGAAAGAATTCACAAAGTCGGGGGACCTCGGCGTGACCGGGTCCGGCCGTGCCGTGCCCGGGTCGACTCAGCTCATCCGCAGCGCCAGGAAGAAGTCCAGCTTGTCCTCGAGGCGCGACAGGTCCCGTCCCGTCAACTGCTCGATTCGGCCGACCCGGTAGCGCAGCGTGTTGACGTGCAGGTGGAGCCGGGTGGCGCAGCGGGTCCAGGAGCCGTCGCAGTCGAGGAACGCCTCCAGGGTCGGGATCAGCTCGGCGCGGTGGCGGCGGTCGTAGTCGGTCAGCGGGTCCAGCAGGCGTGCCGTGAAGGCGCGGCGGACGTCGTCCGGGACGAACGGCAGCAGCAGCACGTGCGAGGCCAGCTCCTGGTGGCCGGCCGCGCAGACCCGGCCGGGGCGGGCCGCGGCGACCCGGCGGGCGTGCCGGGCCTCCTCCAGCGCGCCGCGCAGCCCCTCAGCCGAGTGCACGGCGGCGCTGACGCCCAGGGTCAGCCGGCCGTCGTCGGCCAGCCCCGCCGACAGCGGCTCCCGCACCGCCTGCAGCAGAGCGTCGGCGAGCAGCCCGGTCCCGGAGCCGTCCTGGTCGGCGGAGACCGCCGGGAGCGGCACCAGGGCGATCGCCTCGTCCCCGGTGTGGGCGACGGCGATCCGGTCCGAGGGCTCGGGGCCGGTGGTCTGCGGGTCCACCAGGACCTCCTCCAGCAGCGACTGGGCGACCGGGCCGCCCTCCACCGCCGCGTCGTCCCACTCGACCCGGGCCACGACCACCTGCCAGTGCGGGGCCGCCCCGAGCCCGGGCAGCAGCACCGGCGCGGCCACCCGCAGCCGCGCGGCTATCTCGGCGGGCGCCGCACCGGTCTGCACCAGCTCCAGCACTTCCTGCGCGAGCCGGCGGCGCACCGTGCGCGCCGCGTCCCGCCGGTCGCGTTCCACGGCGATCAGCTGGGTGACGCCCTGCAGCAGGTCGAGGCGCTCCTCCGGCCAGTCCCCGGCGTCCGCCTCCACCGCCAGCAGCCAGTCCGACAGGACCGTCTCGCGCGTGTCGCGGGCGGCCTGCGGGGAGCGCCCGGAGGAGCGGATGGGGAAGAGGGAGTAGGTGGTGCCGTCCAGCGGGACCCGGTGCGGGCCGCGCCGGCCGGTGCGGACGGCGGCCAGGTGCTCGGCGGCCAGCCGCGCGCAGGTCCCGGCCGGCAGCGCCGGGCCCGCGACCTTGGAGCCGGCGATCAGCCGGCCGGTGGGGGAGAGCACCCAGGCGCGCAGGTCGAGGTCGGTGCCGAGCAGGTCCAGGACCACGTCGGGGCCGCCGCCCGCCGGGCCCGAGGTCATCATCCGCCGGTGCCGGTCCACCACGGCCGCCAGATCGCCGGCCCGCTCCCCGGAGACCTGCCGCACCACGTGCTCGGTGATCGTCGCGAACGCCACCGACTCGTGCACCGCGAACAGCGGCAGCCGGTGCCGCGCGCAGGCCAGCACCAGGTCGTCCGGCACATCGCCCAGCTCGGCCTCGCCGGCCGCCAGCGCCGCCACCCCGGCCTGCACCAGGATCCGCACGAAGGGCTCGGAGTCGCCGGCGTCGCGGCGCCAGGCCAGGCCGGTCAGCACCAGCTCGCCACCGGACAGATAGCGGCTCGGATCGCGCAGGTCGGTGGTCATGACCCCGCGCACGGAGCGGTCCAGCTCGTCCTCGCCGCCGAGCAGCCGCAGCCCCAGCGCATCGGTGTCCAGCAGTGCGCGCAGCCGCATCTCGTCGCCGCCGTTCTGTGTCTCGAAATCTACGATGAATCCTGATGGGGACCCGTGACGGGCCCCGCCGGACCCGGATGTCCGGGCCGTGCGGCGGGGCCGCCGGGCCGGCACCCGCGTTTCCCGGGGAAAACGGAGAGGTTACCGATGACCTCCGTTCATACGAATCTACAAGATGCCCGTCGTGGCCAGCCAACTCCTTCATGGTTTCGGTGACTGACCCCGCCGGAGTACGGGGCGGTGTACTGAGCCCACTCCGCGTAAAGAGCACATGAACGAGCCGGGACCGCCGCACACGGATTGGCTCAATCTGCACGACTCACGAGACGAAGAAGAGAGCCGGTCATGGACTTCCTTCGCCCCGCCAGCTGGGAGGAGGCGCTCGCCGCGAAGGCCGAGCACCCCACCGCTGTGCCGATTGCGGGTGGCACCGACGTGATGGTCGAGATCAACTTCGACCACCGGCGGCCCGAGTACCTGCTCGACCTGGGCCGCGTGGGCGACCTGTACGAGTGGGAGGTCGGCGAGGACATCGTCCGGCTGGGCGCCTCGGTCCCCTACACGAAGATCATGGAGAACCTCCGTGCCGAGCTGCCGGGCCTCGCGCTCGCCTCGCACACGGTCGCATCCCCGCAGATCCGCAACCGCGGCGGCGTCGGCGGCAACCTCGGCACGGCCTCGCCCGCCGGCGACGCCCACCCCGCCCTGCTCGCGGCGGGCGCGGACGTCGAGGTGGAGTCGGCCGCCCGCGGCACCCGGCTCGTCCCGATCGACGCCTTCTACACCGGCGTCAAGCGCAACGCCCTCCAGCCCGACGAGCTGATCCGCGCGGTCCACGTCAAGAAGGCGGACGGTCCGCAGCAGTACTCCAAGGTCGGCACCCGCAACGCCATGGTGATCGCCGTGTGCGCGTTCGGCCTCGCCCTGCACCCCGAGACCCGCACCGTGCGCACCGGCATCGGCTCCGCCGCGCCCACGCCGGTCCGGGCGAAGGCGGCCGAGGAGTTCCTGAACGCGGCCCTGGAGGAGGGCGGCTTCTGGGACAACGGGAAGATCGTCACCCCGTCGGTCGCCAAGCGGTTCGCGGAGCTGTGCTCCGGCGCCTGCAACCCGATCGACGACGTCCGGGGCACCGCGAGCTACCGCCGGCACGCGGTCGGCGTCATGGCCCGCCGGACGCTCACCTGGACCTGGGAGTCCTACCGCGGCGCCCGCCGCACCACCGAGGGAGCTGCGTGATGCGAGTCAACTTCACCGTCAACGGACGCCCGCAGGAGGCCGACGACGTCTGGGAGGGCGAGTCCCTGCTGTACGTGCTGCGCGAGCGTCTCGGGCTGCCCGGTTCCAAGAACGCCTGCGAGCAGGGCGAGTGCGGCTCCTGCACGGTGCGCCTGGACGGCGTGCCGGTGTGCGCCTGCCTGGTCGCCGCCGGCCAGGCCGAGGGCCGCGAGGTGGTGACCGTCGAGGGCCTGGCGGACTACGCCAGGCAGCGCTCGTGCGGCGGCTCGGACGGCACCTCGCTGGACGAGGCCAAGGCCTGGCAGGCCAGGGGCACCGACTCGCAGACCGGCGAGGGCGCCGAACTCAGCCCCGTGCAGCAGGCGTTCATCGACGCCGGCGCCGTGCAGTGCGGCTTCTGCACCCCGGGCCTGCTGGTCGCCGCCGACGAGATGCTGGAGCACAACCCCAACCCGACCGACGCGGACATCCGCGAGGCCCTGTCGGGCAACCTGTGCCGCTGCACCGGCTACGAGAAGATCATGGACGCGGTCCGCCTGGCCGCCGCCCGCCAGTCCGAGGGAGTCTGACATGCCGTCCCCCGCTCTCGGCTCCGCTCGGACGGGCGGTGCCCCCACCGGCACTCCTACCAAGATCACGCAGGGCTCGCAGACCAAGGGCGGCGTGGGCGAGTCCACGCTCCGCCCGGACGGCACCCTGAAGGTCACCGGCGAGTTCGCGTACTCGTCCGACATGTGGCACGAGGACATGCTGTGGGGCCAGATCCTGCGCTCCACCGTCGCGCACGCCGAGATCGTGTCCATCGACACCTCCGAGGCCCTCGCCCTGCCCGGCGTGTACGCGGTGATGACCTACGACGACCTGCCCACCGAGGTGCGCAACTACGGGCTGGAGATCCAGGACACCCCCGTCCTCGCCCACGGCAAGGTGCGCCACCACGGCGAACCGGTCGCGATCGTCGCCGCCGACCACCCGGAGACCGCCCGCCGCGCCGCCGCCAAGATCAAGGTCGAGTACCGGGAACTGCCCGTCATCACCGACGAGGCCTCCGCGACCGCCCCGGACGCGGTCCTCGTGCACGAGAACCGCGACGACCACCACTTCGGGCACGTCCCGCACCCGAACATCGTGCACCGCCAGCCGATCGTCCGCGGCGACGTGGCGGCGGCACGCGGGCGGGCCGACGTCATCGTCGAGGGCGAGTACACCTTCGGCATGCAGGACCAGGCCTTCCTCGGCCCCGAGTCCGGCCTCGCGGTGCCCGAGGAGGACGGCGGCGTCCACCTCTACATCGCCACCCAGTGGCTCCACTCCGACCTGCGTCAGATGGCGCCCGTCCTCGGCCTGCCCGAGGACAAGGTGCGGATGACCCTGGCCGGCGTCGGCGGGGCCTTCGGCGGCCGTGAGGACCTGTCGATGCAGATCCACGCCTGCCTGCTGGCGATGCGCACCGGCAAGCCGGTGAAGATCGTCTACAACCGGTTCGAGTCCTTCTTCGGGCACGTCCACCGCCACCCGGCCAAGCTGTACTACGAGCACGGGGCCACCCGCGACGGCAAGCTGACCCACATGAAGTGCCGCATCGTGCTGGACGGCGGCGCCTACGCCTCCGCCTCGCCGGCGGTGGTCGGCAACGCCTCCTCGCTCAGCGTCGGGCCGTACGTCGTCGAGAACGTCGACATCGAGGCCGTCGCCCTCTACACCAACAACCCGCCCTGCGGCGCCATGCGCGGCTTCGGCGCGGTCCAGGCGTGCTTCGCCTACGAGGCGCAGATGGACAAGCTGGCCGGTGAACTCGGCATGGACCCGGTGGAGTTCCGGCAGCTCAACGCGATGGAGCAGGGCACTCTCATGCCGACCGGGCAGCCGGTCGACTCCCCGGCCCCGGTCGCCGAACTGCTGCGCCGGGTCAAGGCGATGCCGCTGCCGCCCGAGCGCCAGTGGGAGTCCAGCGAGGGCGCCGACGTGCGGCAGCTCCCCGGCGGTCTGTCCAACACCACGCACGGCGAGGGCGTCGTCCGCGGCGTCGGCTACGCGGTCGGCATCAAGAACGTCGGCTTCTCCGAGGGCTTCGACGACTACTCCACCGCGCGTGTCCGGATGGAGGTGATCGCCGGCGAACCGGTGGCCACCGTGCACACCGCGATGGCGGAGGTGGGCCAGGGCGGCGTCACCGTGCACGCGCAGATCGCCCGCACCGAGCTCGGCGTCAGCCAGGTGACCATCCACCCCGCCGACACCCAGGTGGGCAGCGCCGGTTCGACCTCGGCCTCCCGGCAGACGTACGTCACCGGCGGCGCCGTGAAGAACGCCTGCGAACTGGTCCGCGAGAAGGTCCTGGAGATCGGGCGCCGCAGGTTCGGCTCCTACCACCCGGCCTGGGCCACGGCCGAACTCCTGCTGGAGGGAGGCAAGGTGGTCACCGACGGGGGCGAGGTCCTCGGCGACCTGGTCGACGTCCTGGAGGACGAGGCCGTGGAGATCGAGGCGGAGTGGCGGCACCGGCCGACCGAACCCTTCGACCTGCGCACCGGCCAGGGCAACGGCCACGTCCAGTACTCCTTCGCCGCGCACCGCGCCGTCGTCGAGGTCGACACCGAACTCGGCCTGGTCAAGGTCGTCGAACTGGCCTGCGCCCAGGACGTCGGCAAGGCGCTCAACCCGCTCTCCGTCGTCGGCCAGATCCAGGGCGGTACGACGCAGGGGCTCGGAGTCGCGGTGATGGAGGAGATCGTCGTCGACCCGAAGACCGCCAAGGTCAGGAACCCCTCCTTCACGGACTACCTGATCCCCACGATCCTCGACACGCCGACCATCCCCGTCGACGTGCTCGAACTCGCCGACGACCACGCCCCGTACGGGCTCCGTGGCATCGGCGAAGCCCCGACCCTGTCGTCGACCCCGGCCGTCCTCGCGGCGATCCGGAACGCGACCGGACTGGAGCTGAACCGCACACCGGTCCGCCCGGAACACCTCACGGGCACCGCGTAGCACCGGCCGCCGTCGCGTGCGCGGACGCCGCGACGGCGGCACCCCGGCGCCGGGCAACGCCCGGCCCACGGCCACCCCGGCGCCGGTCAGCGAGTACCACGTTCGTCTCGGGCCGTCCCCCGGGCCGTCCAATCCCAAATCCCGCCTGCCGCCCGACGGCAGCCGGGTGCCCCTGTGAACCTTGGGAGTTGGCCCATGACCCAGCAGTCAGTGGAGCCCAGGACCACAGCCGAAGACGCGGGCGAAGGCACCCGCGTCCCGGCCGGCAGGTCCTGGCTCGACCGGTACTTCCACATAACCGGCAGAGGATCGACGGTCGCGCGTGAGGTGCGCGGCGGCATCACCACCTTCATGGCGATGGCGTACATCCTGCTGCTCAACCCCCTGATCCTGTCCGGCAAGGACGCCGCCGGTGACACCCTCGGCCAGAAGGCCCTGATCACCGCGACCGCGTTCGCCGCGGCCCTCACCACGCTGCTGATGGGCTTCGTCGGCAAGGTGCCCCTCGCGCTCGCCGCCGGACTGTCGGTCTCCGGCGTCCTGTCCTCGCAGGTCGTCCCCAACATGACCTGGCCGCAGGCCATGGGCATGTGCGTGCTGTACGGCGCCGTCATCATGCTGCTGGTCGTCACCGGCCTGCGCGAGATGATCATGAACGCGATCCCGCTCGCGCTCAAGCACGGCATCACCATGGGCATCGGCCTGTTCATCGCCCTGATCGGCTTCTACAAGGCCGGCTTCGTGCACCAGGGCAAGGCCACCCCGGTGAGCCTCGGCCCGGCCGGCGAGCTCACCGGCTGGCCGGTCCTCCTCTTCGCCGGCACCCTGCTGCTGATCTTCATGCTGCAGGCCCGGAACGTCCCCGGCGCCATCCTCATCGGCATCGTCACCGGCACGGTGGTCGCCGCCGTCCTCAACGGCCTCGGCGTGGTCGACCCCGAGCAGTGGGCCGGCGGCGCGCCCGCCCTGGAAGGCAGCGCGATCTCGATGCCCGACTTCTCGCTCTTCGGGCACGTGGAGTTCGGCGGCTGGGGCCAGGTCGGCGCGATGACCGTCGGCATGATCGTCTTCACCCTGGTGCTGGCCGGCTTCTTCGACGCGATGGCCACCATCATCGGCGTCGGCACCGAGGCGAAGCTCGCCGACGACAAGGGCCGGATGCCGGGCCTGTCCAAGGCGCTGTTCATCGACGGCGCCGGCGGCGCGATCGGCGGTGTGGCGGGCGGCTCCGGCCAGACGGTGTTCATCGAGTCGGCCACCGGGGTCGGCGAGGGCGCCCGCACGGGTCTCGCCTCGGTCGTCACCGGACTCCTCTTCGCCGCCTGCCTGTTCTTCACCCCGCTGACCGCGATCGTCCCGCAGGAGGTCGCCTCAGCCGCCCTGGTCGTCATCGGCGCCATGATGCTGATGAACGCCCGGCACGTGGACTGGGCCGACCGGGCCACCGCCATCCCGGTCTTCCTGACGGTCGTCCTGATGCCGTTCACGTACACCATCACCACCGGGGTGGCCGCGGGCGTCATCTCCTACACGGCCATCAAGACCGCCCAGGGCAGGGCCCGGGAGATCGGCGCCTTCATGTGGGGGCTGACGGTGATCTTCCTGGTCTACTTCGCCCTCCACCCGATCGAGGGCTGGCTGGGCGTCCACTAGGACCTGCCCGGCCGACTCACCCGAACCGCGATCCCGTTAGGAGACCGAGAGATGCTGGACATCGCCGAGGAGCTGAATCGGTGGGTCGAGCAGGGCCGCGACTTCGCCGTCGCCACCGTGGTGGCCGTCGGCGGCAGCGCCCCGCGGCAGCCGGGCGCCGCCCTCGCGGTGGACGCCGACGGCACGGCCGTGGGCTCGGTCTCCGGCGGGTGCGTGGAGGGCGCCGTGTACGAGCTGTGCCGGCAGGCGCTCGAGGACGGGGAGACCGTCCTCGAACGCTTCGGATACAGCGACGAGGACGCCTTCGCCGTCGGTCTGACCTGCGGCGGCGTCATCGACATCCTCGTCACGCCGGTCCGGTCGGACGGTCCCGTCCGGCCGGTGCTCGCGGCCGCGCTGGCCGCCGCCGCGAGCGGCGAGGCGGCGGCGGTCGCCCGGATCGCCGAGGGCCCGGCCGCACTGCGCGGCCGCGCCCTGCTGGTCCGTCCCGACGGGTCCCGCGAAGGCGGCTTCGGCGACCTGCCCGAACTGGACCGCACGGTGGCCGCCGAGGCCGGCGCCTTCCTGGACGCGGGCCGCACCGGCACCCTGGAGATCGGCGCCCGGGGCTCGCGCTGCGGCTCCCCGCTCACCGTGCTGGTGGAGTCCTCGGTCCCCGCGCCCCGCATGATCGTCTTCGGCGCGATCGACTTCGCCTCCGCGCTGGTGCGGGTCGGCAAGTTCCTCGGCTACCACGTCACGGTGTGCGACGCCCGCCCGGTCTTCGCCACCCGGGCCCGCTTCCCGGAGGCCGACGAGATCGTCGTCGAGTGGCCCCACGAGTACCTGGAGCGCACGGACGTCGACGGCCGCACCGTCCTGTGCGTCCTCACCCACGACGCCAAGTTCGACGTGCCGCTGCTCCGGCTGGCCCTGCGCCTGCCGGTCGCCTACGTCGGCGCGATGGGCTCGCGCCGCACCCACCTGGACCGCAACGAGCGGCTGCGCGCGGTCGGCGTCAGCGAACTCGAACTGAGCCGTCTGCGGTCCCCGATCGGCCTCGATCTCGGGGCCCGCACCCCCGAGGAGACGGCCCTGTCGATCGCCGCGGAGATCGTCGCGGGCCGCCGCGGCGGCAGCGGCGTCTCGCTCACCGGCGCCCACACACCGATCCACCACGACACGGCGCCGGCGCGCGCGGACCGCATCGGTTCGGTGGCCTGAGCGGCCGTCAGCCGGTCACGCCCGCCGGAGCAGCCGGTTCGCCGTGTGTCCGAAAATCGCCCGTGCCGTGCGGGCCACGAGCCCGTCGAAGAGGCGGGGGACGAAGCGGATCCGCGCGTCCTCCCGCCACACCACCCGGCTCCGGCCGCCCGGCCGGGGCGAGACCTCGATCTCGGCCCAGCCGAGGATCACCCGCCCGTGCTTCTCCAGGCGGCACAGCCCCGCTCCGCCGTCCGCGGGCGGGCGCCAGACGGTGACCTCCATCGGGTCGTCGAAGCCGAACGGGCCGACGCCCGTGCGGGCCACGAAACCGGTGCCGGCACGGGTCGGCGCGGGGGTGAGGACGGTGATCCGGGTGAGCGGCACCGCCTCGGCGTGGCGGGGCCACTCGGTGAGCCGCCGCCACGCCTCCTCGGGCGGGAGCGGCACGGTGCGTTCGACGGAGAAGAAGGGCACGGCACGATCGTAGGCGTGCGTCGCCGCCCGCCCGCGCCGACCGGGACCCCGGATCACCCGCCCGGGCGCGCGGCCGCGGCCCCCGGTCCGACGGGGCGCGCGGCCGCGGCCCCGGCCTGCTCAGGGCCGCGCACCCCGGCCTGCTCAGGGCCGGTACACCTTGCCCGGCTCGGCCTTCCCCGGCGCCAGCAGCTGGGGCACCGTCACGAAGACGTAGCCGCGGGCCTTCAGCGCGTCGATGATGCCGGGCACGGCCGGCACGGTGCCCCGGTATATGTCGTGCAGCAGGATGATGCCGTCCCGGGAGGCCTGCTCCAGGACCCGCTCGGTGATCAGCGCCGAGTCGTTGGTCGTGTAGTCCTTGGCGGTCACGCTCCAGAGCACCTCGGCCAGGCCCAGCTCCTTGCAGATCCGGTGCACATCGGCGTCGGTGCGGCCCTGCGGCGGGCGCATCAGCGTCGGCCGGCGCCCGGTGAGCCGCTCTATCTCCTCGTTGGGCCGCGTCAGTTCCTCGCGTATCCGCTCGTCGGGGATCCGGGTGAGGATCCGGTGGTCCCAGGTGTGGCTGGCGACCTCGTGGCCCTCGGCCGCCATCCGCTTGACCAGCTCGGGGTAGGTGTCGATGTGCCGCTTGCCGAGCAGGAAGAAGGTCGCCGGCACCTTCTTCTCCTTCAGGATGTCGAGCAGCCGGGCCGAATTCTCGCTCGGCCCCGCGTCGAAGGTCAGCGCGATGCACTTCGCCGCACGGCAGTCCACCGCCCCCAGCCCGGCCGGCGCCCCGTGTGCCCCGGCCGCTTCGGCGCGCACGGTGCTGGGCGAGGTCGTGTCGACCTGCGCGCAGCCCGAGAGCGTCAGCGCCAGACAGAGGGCCGCCGAGGAGAGCGCGGACAGACGCAACCCGCGCGCCGGTCGGCGCATCTTCCTGGGCGCGGGCAGCGGGGCCGGGCTCTTGCCGGCCGGAGTCGTGAGAGGCATGCCGGGACTATACACTCGGTTCATAGCTCAAGCATTCGATTTATTTCGGCCAAGCGAGCGCCCGGCGGCAGGGTCGTAGCACCATGGAGGGGCGGGGGAGTGAGGGACTTCCGGCGAGAGGACCGCGCATGCGCTTCCGCGACCGCGCCGAGGCCGGACGGGCGCTCGCCCGCCCGCTGGGCGACCTGCGCGACCGCGGCGAACTGCCCGACCCCGTCGTCCTGGCCCTGCCGCGCGGCGGGATCGCGGTCGCGGTGCCCGTCGCCCGGGCCCTGGGCGCACCCCTCGACGTGCTCGTCGTGCGCAAGATCGGCGCCCCGCACCACGAGGAGTTCGCCGTCGGCGCCCTCGCGGCCGGCGACCCGCCGCTCTTCGACGCCGCCACCCTCGGTCGTCTGGGCCTGAGCGAGGAGCGGCTCGCCCCGGTCGTGGAGCGGGAGCGGCGCGAACTGGCCCGCAGAGAGCGCCGGTACCGCGGCGACCGCCCGCCCCCGGAGCTGCGCGGCCGCACCGTGATCGTCGTCGACGACGGCCTGGCCACCGGCGCCACCGCCCGCGCCGCCCTGCGTCATGTGCGGCGCCGGGAACCCGCCCGGCTCGTCCTGGCCGTCCCGGTCGGCGCCCCCGACTCGCTCGACTCGCTCGCGGCGGAGGCGGACACGATCGTCTGCCCGCACCGGCCCGCCGCGTTCTGGGCGGTCGGCCAGTTCTACGACGACTTCGGTCAACTCACCGACGCCGACGTGCTCGACGCCCTGCACGTGAGCTGACCGGCCGGAGGGCGAGGAGCGGACATACCCCGACTGGGCGAGGCCGAGGCGCGACGCCGGTTCACCGCCGCCCCGGTGGCCCGGCTGGCCACCGTCGACGCGGCGGGCCGCCCGCACCAGGTGCCGGTCGTCTTCGCCCACCACGTCCCCGGCGGCGCCGACCGGCTCGTCACGGCCGTCGACCACAGACCGAAGACCACCACCCGCCTCAAGCGGCTGGCCAACCTGGCCCGGCACCCCGCGGTGTGCCTGCTCGTTGACGCCTGCGACGAGGACTGGGACCGCCTGCGGTGGGTACGCGCGGACGGCGAGGCCGGCGTCCTGCCGCCCGGCGCGGCCGACCCGGCCGTACGGCGGGCACGGGAGACGGCCCTGGCGCTGCTGTGCGCCAAGTGCCCGCGGTGCCGGGCGCGTCCGCCGGCCGGACCGGTGGCCGACATCGCCGTGCTGCGGTGGACCGGCCGGCGGACCGAGGCGTCCGAATCGCCGTGAAATCGAGGAAAGGCAACGGGGGGATGAGTTCCCCCCGTTCTGGTGGTTCGGCACCGTGATCCGCCGGAACGTCGTGCCTGTCGATGTAAAGCGCGGGAAAAGAGATTGTGCCGCCAAAACTCCTCCGAATCGGAGAACGTGCAGGTCGAGGGCTCGTAACTGCCTTGCACCGAGCGTGCGTTCGCGTAAGCTGCGCGTTATCCGTGCCGCGTTTCATGTGGCACGGTCATGGAACTTCTGAGGAGATATGTGTGCATGGCATACGTAAATGGGGGCCGACGGCGGCTGCCCTGACGCTGATGGCCGGAGCATTTCAGGGAATTCAGGCGTCACCGGCGGCCGCGGCGGACTGCTGGCGATCCACGTGTGCGGGCAAGGACCCCATACAGATGGGGTGCGACGACGACGCCGAGATCCTCCAGCAGGTGACGGAGCCGGACGAATCGGTCGCGGTCCGGCTGATGTGGTCGCCGAAGTGCCAGGGGGTCTGGGCGAAGATCTCGCGCGACCTCGACACGTCCCCCGACTACGTGTACGGGACGCTGTGGACGACCCGTGAATCCGACGGCGGCATCGAGGACTACGACACGACGGGCCTTCTCGCGGACGGTGTGGCGGGCGCCTACACCAAGATGCAGAACTGGAAGACCACCACGGCGAAGGCGTGCTGGAACGACATCGATTCCCAGTACGACCCCGCGCCGCTGAGGTACGTCAAGAACAACAACGACGCCAGCCTTCCGCTCCTGCACGGCCTGTGCACGGACTGGATATGAGGAAGATGATGCGCAGAAGAGGTTTCCGGAGACATCTCTCCACGAACCCGTTGCTGGCCCTGAGCGTGGTGGCGGCGACCGCGGCCCTGGTCCCGCTGGCTCCCTCGGACGCCACGGTGCGGACGGCCCCGGCCGCCGCCGACGGCACGACACCCCGCCTGTTCTCCGCGCCCGGCAAGGACCTGGGTGCGGGTTACGCATCGTCGGCGGACGAGATCGTGCAGGCCACCGGTGACGCCGAGGGCCTGCACATCCTCGCGGCGCGGGAGGGCGACGGGTTCTCCTTCTACGAGATCGCCCGCCTGCACCGCACGGAACTGTCCGAGGTGGGCCCCTGGACGGGCTACGTCTGCACCACGGGGTCGGGGAACTACGCGGCGGCGGTCTACGCCCCGTCGGCCTGGTCCAACGAGCCGGGCGCGTACGAGAGCGGCGCCTTCGCCGCGGTGATCCGTCTGTCCGACGGCAAGGTCACCGAGATTCCCGACCGGGTGCAGCTGGCCTACTTCACGCCGGGCTGCGGGACGGGCGACGAGGTGGCCTTCACCTCCAGTTCGGCCACCGACAGGTCGGCCGGCTCGACGACGGTGATATCGGTCGACGCGGCCAGGGGATCGGTGTCCTCCCGCCGCACGGTCGGCGGCTATCTCACGCATGTCATGCCCACATCAAAAGGCACGGTGGGTGTGCTCGGCGGCGACCTCGTCGACCTGAAGGGCAACGGCAAGAAGCTGTCGGCCCGCAAGCTCGCCGCGGTGCCCGGGCCGATGTTCGCGCTGGCCGCCTCGAAGAACGGCGCCGTGGACGTCGGCACCGTCGACGGCACCAGCAGCGTCATCTCCCGTTTCGACGGCAGGCACTTCACCGAACTGGGCCGCGCCCCCAAGGGGAACGTCAAGCTCCTTCCGGTGGCCGGCGGCGACGCGGTCGTCGGCGATGTGAAGGACATCGACACCAGCAAGGCCCCGGGGCTGGCCAAGCACGCCGTGCCCGGCCGGGTGGCCGGGATCTCCCGCCAGGGCCACCTGGTGACCAACTCGGTGTTCTCCGAGCAGATGAAGGGCATCACCACCGGCATCGGCTCGCCCTCGAAGAAGGGCGCCGGCACGCTGACCGTCAAGGCGACCGCGCTGCGGACCGGCGCCAGGGCGACCGCGCTTGTGGACGCCGACCGCAGGCGGCCGAAGCCGGACACCTCGCCGATGGACCCGGCCGCCTTCGCCATGGCCGGACCCGACGACCAGGACCCCGCCACCTGCGGCGAGGGCGGCCCGGAGTCGCAGTGCCTGTCCGGATCCGGCGCCCCGGTCTGGGGCAAGGTCGGGGAGATGGAGACCCCCTGCATCGTCAAGCGCAACGACCCCAAGCGCCAGGCGCTCCAGCCCAGCGCCAACATGGTCGAGTGGGCGGTCGACCAGGCCGTGCACGGCGATCTGACGGTGTCCCGCCCGGCCGACTGGCACGACACCGGTCTCGGCGCCTACACCCCGCAGGGCCTGTTCCCCAAGCCGAAGCTGACCGGCGGAGGGGACATCCCCGCACAGGTCATGCTGGGCATCCTCGCCCAGGAGTCCAACTTCAAGCAGGCGTCCTGGCACTCCATGAACGGTGACTCGGGCAACGTCACCAAGTCCGACTGGTACGGCAACGAGAACGGCATCCACGGCTACCCCGACCGGGAGAAGGCCGACTGCGGTTACGGCATCGCCCAGGTGACGACCGGCATGTCGGAGAAGCACGACGAGCAGCTCGACGCGCTGCACGCCGGCGCCGTCACCACGGACTACGCGGCGAACATCGCCGCCGGCCTGGGGATCCTGGCCGAGAAGTGGAACCAGCTCAAGGCGCTGGGCATGAACGTCAACGGCGGCAGCCCGGCGTACATCGAGAACTGGTACACGGCGCTGTGGGGCTACAACTCCGGCGTCTACACCTCCGGCTCCGTCGGCCTGGGCTTCTTCAACAACCCGATCAACCCGCGCTACCCGGCCGACCGGCAGCCGTTCCTGCGCTACAGCTACGACGACGCCTCCCACCCCGGCGACTGGAACTACCCGGAGAAGATCTTCGGCTGGGCAGAAGTCCCGCAGATGACCTGGGACGCGGAGGAGTCCTACTCCGAGCCGGACATGCCGTTCGGCGTCATCAAGGTCCCCCCGCGCACCCTGTTCTGCGACCCGTCCCTCAACGCGTGCGACCCGGACGCGGCCGACCCGTGCCCGAGCTGGGACGCGCAGTGCTACTGGGACGGCACCGTGGACTGGATGGGGCCGCAGAGCACCGACAACTCCACCACCGAGAAGCTCAGCTACTCGCTCGGCTCCGGCGAGCCCGAGCTCAAGAGCAAGTACGAGCACGGCCCGTGCATCGACCACCCGAGCGTCTACCCCAACGCCATCGTCGTCGACGACCTCGGCGAGCACGAGAACACCTACGGCTGCGGGGACTTCGAGGCCGCCGACGACGGCAAGTTCACCCTCCAGGCCGGTGACAACATCACCACGCTGAGGGACGACGGGACGTTCCGCGCCACCCCGTACCTGGCCCCCATCGACCTCCACCAGCTCGGCGCCGGGTACGACCACCACGTCTTCTTCACCCACAGCTACGGCGACACCGACTACTTCCACAAGATCACCGGCCGGTGGGAGGTCAACCAGGCCAAGCTGCCGTCCGGCGACCAGCCCGGCCGGCGCTACAAGGTCTTCCTGCACCTGCCCAGCCACGGCGCGGAAGCGATCGTCCGGTACAACTTCATCCCGGGCGACAACACGATCGGCGCCAAGCCCGACTACTGCCGGGTCAACCAGGCCACCCGCAGCGCGGGCAAGGACACCTGGTTCGAGATGGGCACCTTCTCCTTCTGGAAGGGCGGCCGGATCGAGGCGGACAACCTCCACGACGCCGGCACCGGGGACGACAACGTCGTGTTCGACGCGATCGCCTTCGTCCCGTTCAACTACGCCGATCCCGGCGCGTGCAACCTCAACGACGGTGGAGTGTGATGCGCGCCGCCCTCCGCGTTCCCGCCGTGCTGATGACGGTCTTCATCGGCACGGCGGGAGCCGCCTCCTGCAGCGGCGACGGCCCCGGCGCCACGGCCTCCGGCCGCCCGAGTGCCGCGGCGCGGCCCTCCGCGTCGGCCACGCCGCGGACCCCGCCGCGCGCCGCCGATCTGCCCGAGCACGCGGTGACCGGCGACAAGCGGCCCGCATTCGGCGCGGCGAGCACCATGACGCGCGGATACACCGGCAAGGAGTTCCTCGCCGGACTCGCCGCGGACTGGAAGCTGAAGCTGGACGAACCCGTCGAGCAGGAGATGCCCGACGGCGGAAAGAGGACCTACGTCAACGGGCGCGGCGGGAACGGCATGACGCTTTCCGCCGGATACGCCGATCACGAGAACATGTCGTCCCTGCTGTGCCGGACCGGCACCGGCCGGTCCGGTGGCTTCGGCTTCCTCGCCGCCTGCGCGGGGATCGACGTGGCCGGGGTCGACCACGGCAAGGCGTCCTCGTGGCTCGCCCGGGCGAAGAAGGAGACCGACTCCCTGTACGCCAGGAAGGTCGCCGAGACGGGGAACAAGAAGGAGTACGTCGTCAGCGGGGTGTTCACCTCGGGGCCGGTGACGATGGTGCTGCACCGGGCGTACGACAAGTACTCGCTGCGGATCCTCGGAGGCGCGGTGGCGTCCGGCTGACAGCCGGACCCCGGAAGAGGAGGCCCCTGCCGTCATCGGCGGGGGCCTCCCCGGCGTGATCCGGACCCTGGACCCTAGGGGTGCGAGCAGATCAGCTCCTCGCTCTTGTCCTTGTACTCCTGCATCTCCTCGGCCGTGTAGCCCGATTCCTTCAGGCTCTGCATCAGCGCCGCGGTGTCGCCGCACAGACGCGGGCGCTGGCGTGCGAGGTAGGACTTGACGCCTTCGGCGCTCAGGTCCTCCCACGCCCGCTTGATCTCGTCGTTCTTCTCATGCGCGTAGGAGAACTCGACCCATTCCCGCTGCGGGGCCGTCAGGCGGGACGTGTCGATGGACGTGTCGTCACCACCGCAGGAGGTGGCCAGCAAGGTGCACGCCACCAAGGCGAGACATGTACGCGCTTTCTTCACGACTCTCTTCTTCCGCATGGACCGCAGGCGGGCGCATCTTACGGCATGTACGTGCCAATCATGGAGGGCGGACGCCCGTTCCCCTGCCCGGCCGCTCCGACGCGAAGACCCCGTGCACACCAGTGGTACCGAGAGGCCACGCGGAGTAACCTCGGCTGACATGACGCGCACGGGGGAGCGAGCCGTCAAGTCACGGTTACGGATACCGTCCTGGATCGCCCGCATCGGGGAACCGGACGGGCTGGTGCTCGGAGCGGGGGTGCTGCTCGCGCCCGACCGGGTGCTCACCGCCGCCCACGTCGTCAGCCCCGGCCGGCCCTACGTCGTCCACTTCCTCGGCGTGCCCGGCGTACCCGGCGTGGCCGCCACGGTCCGCCCGGACGAGCACGTGCCGCAGCGCGAGGACGCCTTCGGCGACCGCAGCGGCGACCTGGCCCTGCTGCGGCTGGCCGAGCCACTGCCCGCCGAGCACACCACCCGGCTGCACCGGCTCGCCGCGCCGCACGGGCCGGTGAGCATGTACGGCTTCCCGGACGGCGACGCCGGCGGACGCTGGCACGGCGCCACCCTGGTCGCCGCCCGCGGCCGGGACAGCCAGGTGCAGCTGCGCCCGCAGACGCCGGGCGAACTGGCCCTGCCCGGCTTCAGCGGCGGGCCGGTGATCGACCACGAGACCGACCAGGTCATCGGGATCGTGCTCAGCGTCGACCAGGGGTCCGGCTCCGTCTTCAGCTACATGAGCCCCACCGAGACCGTGCTGAGCCACCTGCCGCAGGCCGCCGCCTGGAGCGCCGGCGCCGAGGCCGTGGACCCCGCGCTGCGCAGCACGGCGACGCCCGCCGCGGGCCGGCTCGACGTGCCCTTCGCCACCGAACTCGCCTCCTGGTTCCGGGGCGAGGGCTGGCCGGTGCTGGTCACGGTCGTCCCCACGCGCGGCGCACGCGCCTGGACCCTCGCCCGCGCGGTCACCCTGGCCGACCGCGAACTGCGCACCCGGCAGACCACCAGCGCCTTCACCCACGACCCGCCCGAGACCGTGCCCCCGGCCGGCGGACACGACCTGGCGCTGGACGTCGCCGACCTGACGGCCGGCCAGGTCATGCGCCGGATCGCCGAACGGCTCGGCATCAGCGGCGACCCCCGGCCGGAGCGGCTCGGCGCCCTGCGCGTCCCACTCGCCGCCGTACTGGCCGGCGTCGACCGGGCCGCCGACCCCGACGACCTGCTCGCCCTGCTGGAACGGCTCGCCCAGCAGGGCGCCCGGCTGCTGCTGGTCTTCCGCCGCCGGGGCGGCCGCGCGGACCAGGCGGCCGAGTCCTTCGTGCGGCGGCCGCTGCACGGCCGCTGGAGCCGGCTCGGCAGCGAACTCGACCACATCGTCGACGAGCTGGGCCCCGCGCTGGACGAGCGCCGGGACCGGGTGCTGGCCGACCCCGGCACGCGGCTGCTGCTGGACCAGGCCGAGGCCGGCGTACGGCGCACCCGGATGCTGCGCGAATGGGTCGCCCACACCCCCGAACGGGAACGCGAACCCGGGCGCGCCGACCTGCTGTTCACCTTCGAGGACGCCGCCGAGCGCCGCCGGCAGCGGCTGGAGCAGGCGCTGGACGCGCTCGACTCCCGGCTGCGCCGCCGGGAGGAGCTCCTCGGCCGGGTCACCGCCGAGTGGCCGCTGTGCCGACAGCGTGCCGGGTCCGGGGACGACCGGGTCATGGAGGCCTACCGGCTCTACGAACGCGCCCTGTCCCTGCTGCGGCAGACCCCCTGCGACGTCGCCGAGGCGGAGCGCGCCGCGGAGCGGTTCGTCGGCTTCTGCTCGGCGACCGCCTCCGGGAACGGGGGCGGCGCCCGATGACCTCGTGCCTGCGGCCCGGCTGCGCCGGCCACGTCATGGCCACCGGCTACTGCGACACCTGCGGCCACCGCCACCAGGAGCCGGCGGCGGGCCGGCGCACCGGACAACGCCCCGAGCCGCCGGCCCCCGGGCCGGGCGCGGGCGCCGGCGCCGAGGAGCCGCCCACCCCGGCCCCGGTGCACGTCGTGGCCGGGGTGGGCGAACTCGACCAGCACGGACTGGTCCTGCTGCCCGACGTGCCCGTCCCCGAGGGCGGACTCGTCGAGGACCCCCGGCCGCCCGCCGGCGGCCGCCGCTGCGGCGCGAACGGCTGCACGATGACCATCGGCGTCGGCTACGGCGGCCAGCCCGCCCGCGCCACCGGCCGCTGCCCGCGCTGCGGCACCCACTACTCCTTCCTGCCCCAGCTGGAGAAGGGCGACGTGGTCGCCGGCCACTACCGGATCCTCGGCTGCCTGGCCCGCGGCGGCCTCGGCTGGATCCACCTCGCCGAGGACACCCGCGCCGATGGCTACCGCGTCGTCCTCAAGGGCCTGATCAACGTGCACGACGCGCTCGCCCGCCGCAACGCCGTCGAGGAGCGCCGCTCGCTCACCGACCTGCACCACCCCGACATCGTCCGCATCATCACCTACGCCGAACACCAGGCCGCCGGCCGCTCGCCCACCGGCCACCTCGTCATGGACTACATCGCAGGCCGCTCCCTGCAGCAGCTCTTCGACGCCGACGACGCCGAGCGGATCTTCCAGGGCCGGCCCCGCCTCGACCACGTGCTCACCTACGGCTGCAAGATCCTCGGCGCCCTGCAGTACATGCACGAACGCGGCCTGCTCTACTGCGACATGAAGCCCGCCAACGTCATCCACTTCGGCCGGGCGATCAAGGTCATCGACCTCGGCGCGGTCCGCGCGATCGGCGACCGCGCCTCCGCCTACGTCTACACCCCGACCTTCGCCCCGCCGAAGGAGGAGATCGACAGCCGGGGCTGGCACGTCGACAGCGACCTCTACACCGTCGGGATGACCCTCCAGGCCCTGGCCCGGGGCGCCGAACCCGCCCGCGGGCTCGCCCCCGACTCCTTCCGCCGCGTCGTCGACCGCGCCACCCACCGCGAACCCCGCGCCCGGTTCCGGTCCGCCGCAGAGATGTCCCGTCAGCTCTGGGAGGTGCTGCGGGAGTTCCGGTCGCTGCAGTTCGGCGAGCAACTGCCGGAGAGCTCCACCCGGTTCCGCGCCTCCGAGGCCGGACTGGACGCCGGGCTCGGCGCCATCCCCGCCCTGGACCACTGGACCGGCCGCCCCGGCGGAGAGCCCGCCGCGCTGGACGTGTCGCCGCCGCCGCCCGCCCAGGTCGCCGGCGCCCTCCCGGAACCGGTCCCCGACCCCGAAGACGGCGCAGCCCTGCTGCTCGACACCTTCCCGCCCGACGCCCCCGACCGGGTCGCCCGGCAGTGGCCCCGCGAGTCCCGCCTGGGCACCCCCGAGACCGCGCTCTGGCTGTGCCGCGCCTATCTGCGCAAGGGCGAACAGGGCGAGGCGGAGAGCTGGCTGGCCGAGGCCGAGACGCTGCTCGGCGAACGCTCCGCCGCCTACGACTGGCGCATCGCCTGGCACCGGGGCGTACTGCACCTGAGCAAGGCCGAGGTACGTCAGGCCGGAAGCTGCTTCGAGGCCGTCTACCGGGCGCTGCCCGGCGAGTACGTGCCCAAGCTCGCCCTCGGCCACTGCGCCGAACACGCCGCAGACCGGGGCCAGGGCCGCGCGATGCGGTTCTACGAGGCCGTCTGGGCACGGGACTTCGCGCACACCGCCGCAGCGTTCGGACTGGCCCGCGGCCATCTGGCCGCCGGCGACCGGGACGCGGCCGTCCACGTCCTCGACGACGTGCCCGCCACGTCCCGCCACTACGACGCCGCCCGCATCGCGGCCGTACGCATCCGCGCCGGTCTCCTGCACGGCCGCCCGCCCACGCCGGCCGACCTGCGGGACGCCGTACGGCGGCTGCCGGAGCTGCACCTGGACGGCGGCGCCGCCGACGGCGGGTCGCGGGCCCGGCTGGTCGCCGAAGTCCGGGAGAACGTCCTGCACTGCCGCCCCGAACAGGGCTGGGGTCCCGACTTCCCGGCCGGCGAGCTGCTCGGATCCGGCGCCGAGAACCCGCTGCGCGCCCTGCTGGAGCAGTCCTTCCGGCAGCTCGCCGCGCAGGCGGGCAACGCCGCGGAGCACGGCCGACTGCTCGATCTGGCCCATGCCGTACGGCCGATGACCACGTTCTGAGCACACCGACCGGACCCGGGAAGCGCGAGAGGAGGCGGCGATGAGCACGGGGAGCACGGAGAGCGCCGGGGAGATCGAGGTGACCCTCGCCGTCGGCCAGAACAAGGAGCTGCCCGTGGCGCCGGCGGCGGGGCGGCCCCGCGTCCGGGAGATGCACGCCATCCTGGAGATCGGCGTCAGCGGCGGGGGCGCCCCGCTCGCCGCCGGCCCCGCCCGCGGCGCCGGGCCCGCGCTCGCCGAGGTGCTGATCGTCGACACCTCCCGCTCCATGCTGCACCCGGCGGCCAAGCTGCACGCCGCCAAGGACGCCACGGCGGCGGCCCTGCGGCTGCTCCCGGAGGGCTCCGCCTTCGCCGTGCTGTCCGGCCGGTTCGACGCCTCGGTGGTCCATCCCGGACCCGGCCAGGAGACGATGGCCGTCGCCGGACCCGCCGAGAGCGCGGCGGCCGAGCGCGCCGTACGGCTGCTGGACGCGGACGGCGGCACCGCCATCGGACACTGGCTCGACCTGGCCCGGCGGCTGCTGACCAAGCAGTCCGCGCCGGTCAAGCACGTACTGCTGCTCACCGACGGGCGGAACGAACACGACCACCGGGCCGCGATGTCCCTGGACACCGCCCTGGAGGCCTGCGACGGACGGTTCGTCTGCGACGCCTGGGGGATCGGCGACGACTGGGACGCCGACCTCCTGCTGCGCATCACCCGGCGGCTGCACGGCCGGGCCGGCGCGGTCCGCCGCGAGTCGGAACTCCCGGCCGCGTACGAGGAGCTGATGAACGCGCTGCTCGGCACGGCGGTCCCCGAGCTGCGCATCCGGCTCACCCCGACCCCCGGCACGGTGATCCGCCAGGTCAAACAGGTGGTGCCGGGCGAGCTGGAACTCCAGCCCGCGGAGAGCGCCCTGGGCGAGCGCGGCGCCGAGTACGTCACCCGCGCCTGGGGCGAGGAGACCCGGCACTTCCAGGTCGTGCTGACCGCCGACCCGGCCGGCCGCGAGACCGGCGAGGACCTCCAGCTCGCCGCCGTGGAGGTGGCCGTACCCGACTTCGGGCACCCGGTGCGGCTGCCCGAACCGCGGCCCGTGCTGGTCCGCTGGACCGACAACCCGCTCGACGCCTCCCAGCGGCATCCCGGGGTCCGCCGCCACGAGCTGTACCAGCAGACCAGCGCGGCCGTGGCCCGGGCCTACCGGGCCTGGCTGCGCCGCGCCGAGGGCAGGGCGGAGGCGGACCGCGCCCTCGCCAGGGCGCTGTCCCTGGCCGGGGAACTGGGCGACGCCCAACTGCTCGCCGCCCTGCGCCGGATCGAGGCCGGCCCGGGCGCGGGCCGGGTCCGGGACGGCCTGAAGGACGTCGACTGGCAGCACCTGATCCTCTCCAGCGCCATGACGACACCGCCGCAGCCACCGCCGGCCGGGCCGCCGCCCGCCGCCGCGGCCCCGCCGGAACCCGGGCCGCTCGCCCCGGCCGGGTCCGACGACCTGGTCGAGTGCCCGGACTGCGCCTGGCTCGGCCCGGCCGACTCGGTCTACTGCGGGGGCGAGTGCGGCCGCCTGCTGAGGGGGACGGCGTGAGCGCCGCGGGGGAGCCGGCGGCGCGCACGGAGCGGGGCCGGTCACCCGGCGGCCCGCTGCCCGCGCGCCGCACGACGGTCCCACGCGACCGCGCTCCGCTGCCCCGCCTGCTCGGCCGCCTGCTCGGCGCCGGGCGGCGGCCGGCGGACGGCGGCAGCACCACCGCCTACGACCTCGCCGTGCGCCGACGGCTGCTGCTGGCCCTGTCCGCCCTGCTCACCGTGTCCCTGTTCGCCTCCTACCAGGGCGTGCACGGGGACGCGGGCCCGCTGCGCACCTCCAGCGCGCCCGCCGTCGTCTCGATCGACACCGCGCTGTACGCGCTCGGCGAGGCGGAGGCGGACGCGACCGGGGCGACCCCGTCCACCAGCGAGTTCCAGAAGCAGATCTCGGTGGCCGCGCAGAGCCTCGCCCAGGCCGCCGCCGACGACGTGGGCGGACCGGCCGGACGGCAGGCCGTGCAGACGGTCGCGGGTCTCATCACCGAGTACACCGGAATGGTCCAGAAGGCCCAGCTCCAGCCCAGCGGCAGCGTGCTGCGGGAGGCCTACCTCAGCTACGCGACCAGCATGCTCAAGAGCGACGAGTCCGGGATAGAGGCCAGGCTGAAGCTGCTCCAGGACCAGCAGCGGGCCGCGGTGCGGCGGCAGACCTCCTTCGGCGGGCCGCTGTGGCTCGGCTGGAGTGTGGCCGGGCTGTGCGTCCTCGCACTGGGCGCGGCCCTGGCGGAGACCCAGCTCTTCCTGCGGCGCCGCTTCCGGCGCCGGTACAACCGCCAGCTCATCGGCGCGGCGGTGCTCACGGCCGGCGGGTTCGTCACCCTGGTGCTGTTCACGGTGTGGACGCACCGGGGAATGGCCGACACGCGCGGCCTGCTGGACCGGGTGGTGGCCGGGCAGGCCGTCTCCGACGCGGGTCCGCGCACCGCCTCGTACCTGGTGCACACCGGCTTCCGCGCCGCGGCCTCGGCGTGGATCGTGATAGGAGGCGTCCTGCTCATGGCACTGACCGAGACCGGTCTGCGGCCGCACATCGACGACTACCGGTTCGGGCCCCGGTGAGCGCCCCCGTCAGCGGCCGGGACGCCCCCGGTACCCGGCGCCGCGCGGTCCGCACCGTCACCGTCGTGGTGAGCTGTCTGGCCGTGCTGGCGGCGGCCGTCGTGGCCGGCGTACGCGTCCTGGGGACCGAGCCGACCGTGACCCTGCTGGCCAACTGGACCGGCAGGGACGCGCGGTACTTCCGGGAGGCGGTCATCGACCCCTTCGAGCGGGAGAACCACATCCGCGTCGACTACCAGGGCAGCTCCGCCGAGAGCCAGGTGCTCAGCGCCGACGTGGAGACCGGCACACCACCCGACGTGGTGGTGCTCACCGGCCCCGGCGAACTCGCCGACTACGCGGGGCGGCAGCGGCTCGAGCCGCTGGAGAACCTGATCCGCCGGAAGGACTTCAGCGAGTCCTGGGCCACGCCCCTGAACGGGCACGTGTACTGGTTCCCGCTGAAGGCGGACCTGAAGAGCATCGTCTGGTACCCCGCCCGCACCCGTCCGGGGACGCTGAAGGAGGTCGCGCGGCGGCCCGGCCAGTGGTGCCTGGGCATGGGCTCCGGCGCCACCAGCGGCTGGCCCGGCACCGACTGGATCGAGGACATCCTGCTGCAGCAGTACGGTCCGGGCACCTACGAGAGCTGGGCGCGCGGCCGGCTGCCCTGGCAGTCCAGGCAGGTGAAGCGGGCCTGGACCACCTGGGGCCGGCTGGTCGGCGCCGGCGGCCCCGACGATCTCGTGCGGCGCGCCCTGAAGACCGAGTACCAGAAGGCGTCGGAGCTGGTCACCACCGACCCGCCGCAGTGCACGCTGGAACACCAGGCCTCGTTCATCCGTGACCTCGACCCCTGGAAGAAGGCCGACGGCCGCTACACACCCTCGGCCCGGCTGATCCCCGGCGCCACCGCCGGCGACGCCTGGGAGGTCTCCGGCGACCTGGTCGCCCTGCTGCGCGCCACCCCGCAGGCCGAGAAGCTGATCCGCCACCTCGCCTCCGCCGGGGCCCAGCGCGCCTGGAGCGCCAAGGAGTCCGGCTTCTCCGTGCACGCCGGGGCCCAGCCGTCCGCCGAGGACGGCGGCGCCGGCTGGCACCTCTCACTGGCCCGGACCCTCCTCGACCCGGGCGCCGTGCACTGCTTCGACGCCTCCGACGCGATGCCGCCGCAGGTCCGGGACGCGTTCGCGCAGGCGACCATCGACTTCCTCGCCGACCCGGGCGAACCTCATCTGGACGAGCTGCTGAAGAACCTCGACAGCCTCAGCAGCCCGGAGAGCCTGACCTGGCTCAACTCCGTCTGCGACCACGGCACCTGAGCGCAGGCGGCCCGGGCCCGCCTCAGCCGTGGCGCCAGGGCAGCCGCAGCGCCCGGCCCTGCGCCCGGCCCGCCTCGGCGGCCGGGCCGCGGGTGCCCGGGTCCAGCGGGTTGTCGCCGATCGCCGCCTGCGCCGCCTCGTCCGGCGCCACGACCACGACCTCGGCGCCCCGGGCGCGCAGCTCCCGCACCGACCGCTCCACCGGCCGCTCGCTCGGGAAGGGCTCCGTCATGCCCATCGGCACGATCACCACCACCCGGTCGGCGCCGGCGTCGTCCACGTAGTCGAGGTTGGCCATCGAGCGCACCCCGCCGTCGACGTACCGGCGGCCGTCGATGCTGACCGGCGGCCACACACCCGGCACCGCGCAGCTCGCCGCCACCGCGTCCACCAGCGGCACCCCCGAGTCCTTGTCGAAGACCCGCGGCTCCCCGCTCTCGGCGTCCACGGCGACGATCCGCAGCGCGCGCTCCGGCCAGCCGTGCGAGGGCAGCCGCGACTCGATCACCGCCCGCCGCCGCGGCTCCGGCACGGTCGGCGCCGCCAGCGCCGCCCGCCCCACGGCCCGGCGCAGCTCCGGCACGGAGGCGTTGGCGGAGGTCGCGGCGCCGATCTCGGCGGCGAACCTCTCCAGGTCCATCACGGCCATGATCTCGGCGGACTGCAGCGCCGGGTCCACCTGGCGCGCGTACAGCTCCGCCAGGCTCAGTCCGCTGCCGAGCTGCGCCGAGACGGTGGAGCCGGCGGACGTCCCGAGCAGCAGGTCCGCCCCGGTGACGTCCTGCCCCGCGTCGGCGAGCCCCGCCAGCACCCCGGTGATCCAGGCGATCCCGCCCACACCGCCGCCGCCCAGCACCAAAGCCTCGGACATCCCTGCTCCTCGGTAGTCGGATCTTGATCCACCGGAATGACACCACACGAGGTGAAGGCGACCGTCCGGATGTGGCCACCGGGCGCCCCGGCCCGGCCGCCCGGCATGCGCCGGCGCGGACGTGCCGTCACCGGTCACCGCGGACGTGCCGTCACCGGTCACCGCGGACGTGCCGTCCGCGGTGACCGCTCGTAGCCTGGGACGACGGAACGGGAGGTTGCCGTATGAACAGGCGCTGGACCGCGCGTCTGGCCCTGGCGGCGGGCGCGGCGGCGGTGGCGGTGCTGCTGGTCTTCGCCGGGCTCGGCAGCGTCTTCCTGGTGGCCGTGGGTACGGCCGGGCTGGCGCTCACGGCGGCCGGTGTGTGGTGGCTGCTGAGCCGCACCGGATGGGTCAGGACGCTGGCCGTGCTGCTGGTGGTCGCCGTACCGCTCGCCGTCCTCGCCCTGTACGCCGCCGCCGGGCTGCTGTGGGTCGTGCTGGCCTCGCTCGGCCTGTGGACGCTGGCCGTCTCCGCGGGCCGGGCGGCGCTCGCCGGCGAGGGCACGCCGGCCATGCCGGAGCGGCCGGCGGACCGGGCCCGGCACCCCTTCCTGATCATGAATCCGCGCTCCGGCGGCGGCAAGGTCGGCAGGTTCCGCCTGGCCGAGCGGGCCAGGGAACTCGGCGCCGAGGTCGTGGTGCTGGACCCGGCCGCGCCGCGGGACGTGGCCGAGCTGGCCCGGCAGGCCGTACGGCGCGGGGCCGACCTGCTCGGCGTCGCGGGGGGCGACGGCACCCAGGCCCTGGTCGCCGGGGTGGCCGCCGAACACGGCCTCCCGTTCGTGGTGATCAGCGCCGGCACCCGCAACCACTTCGCCATGGACCTGGGCCTCGACCGGCAGGACCCCGCGGCCTGCCTGGAGGCGCTGACCGACGGCGTCGAACTCCGCGTCGACCTCGGCCGCATCGGCGGCGGCCGGGGCCCCGCGGACGGCGGCGCCGAGCGCGTCTTCGTCAACAACGCCTCGTTCGGCGTGTACGCGGCCGTGGTGCAGAGCCCCGCCTACCGCGATGACAAGGCGCGTACCACCCTGGAGATGCTGCCCGACCTGCTGACCCGGCACACCGGCCCACGGCTCGTCCTGCGGGCCCGCGGACGGACCCTGACGGGGCCCCAGGCCGTCCTGGTCAGCAACAACCCCTACCACGGCGACGACGCGGCGGGACTGGGCCACCGGGACCGGCTGGACTCGGGCCGGCTGGGCGTGCTGGCCGTCGATGTGAACGGCGCCACGGAGGCGACCGAGCTGCTGCTGCGCGGCGGACGCAGCCGCGGGCTGACCGCCTTCGAGGCCGGGGAGGTCGTGGTGGACGCCGACGCGCCCGCCGTCCCGGCCGGGGTCGACGGCGAGGCCCTGATGCTGCCCACCCCGGTGCGCTGCCGGATCGAACCGGGCGCGCTGCGCGTCCGGGTGCCGCGCCACCGCCCCGGCGCGCCCCGCACGGCCCCGGCCATGAACTGGCGCGAAGTCCGCCGCCTGGCCATGACGATGGGCCGCGCCGCCACCGGCCGCGACACCCGCTGACCCGGCCGGGCCGGACCGTCGGGCGTCCGCTTACCCCCGGCCCGCGGACCGGCGGGCGAGGTGCGTGACCGGCTCCCGCACGAGCGGCGGCGCGAGGGCGGACAGCGGGGGCCGCCCCGGTCCGCCGTTCCCGGTCCGCGTCACTTCGCTGGCCCCGGGGGTCTGCCGTGCTTCCCGCCCTTCGCGGGGCCGCCGCGCTAGGCGCCGCCCGGTGATTCCGCCGCCCGGCGGTCGCCCGGTCCCGCGTGCCGTGCCGCGTACGGGTCGGCCGGGGCGCCTGGGGGCGCCTCCCGCTCCAGCTCGCGCCGGGCGGCCAGCAGGTCCCTGCGCGCCTCCTCGCTCACCTCGGGGTAGCGGGGGCCGATCTCGATCAGGGTGTGCGCGAGGACGGCCGCCGTGCAGATCCGCGCGAACCACTTGTGGTCCGCCGGCACGACGTACCAGGGGGCCCAGGGGGTGCTGGTGGCCGACAGCATCGCGGAGAAGGCCCGCTGGTACTCGTCCCAGTGACGCCGCTCGCGGACGTCGGCCGCGGAGAACTTCCAGTTCTTCTCCGGCAGGTCGATCCGTCTCAGGAAGCGGACGCGCTGCTCCTCCTTGGAGAGGTTCAGGAAGACCTTCACGACCCTGAACCCGCCGTCGGTGAGGTGCCGTTCCCACTCGTTGATCTCGCGGTAGCGCCGCTCCCAGACGTCCGGTCCGCGCGCTTCCGCGGGCAGCCGCTGCCGTACGAGGTTCTCCGGGTGCACACGGACCACCAGGACCTCCTCGTAGTGGGAGCGGTTGAAGATGGCGATCTCACCCCGCGCGGGCAGCCGCTGGGCGTAGCGCCACAGGTAGTCGTGGTCCAGTTCCTCGTCCGAGGGCACCTTGAAGCTGCTGACGCGGACGCCCTGGGGGTTGACGCCGCTCATCACGTGCCGGATCGTGCTGTCCTTGCCCCCGGCGTCCAGCGCCTGGAGGCACAGTAGGACGCCGTAGGTGTCCTGGGCGGCCAGCCGCTGCTGGTACTCCGCCAGCAGGGCCACCCCGGTGTCCAGCATCTTCTCGGCGTCACGCTTGCGCAGCCCCGCCCGGTAGCGGGGGTCGAAGTCCCGGCCGACGTCCACCCGCGTGCCCGGCGGCACCCGCAGCGGCTCGATGAGTTCCGCGATGCGTGCGGCCGGATCGTCGGTCACCTGCGCTCAGCTCCTCTCCGGCTCGGGCGCCCTTGCTCATTCTCGGCTCACCCGTACAAGATCGCCCCCGGAGCCGGGCCGCCGGTCGCGGACAGAGGGTGTCCGCGAGGCCGGCCGGCGTGCGCCCATGACGCAGCGCAGCACCGCGCCCCGCCCCGACCCCGAGACCCCTGCCCCGCCCCGCTTCCTGCCGGAGTACGACGACCTCCCGCTCTCCCACGCCGGCCGCGGCCGCGTCGTCCCCCAGGCACCGGGGCCGCGCCCGGCGCGGCGACCAGGCCCACCGCACCCTCCTGGTCGACGGCTTCCCGGCCGGCCTGCAGAAGCCCGACGGCGCCACGCTCGTCGTCGAGCCGTTCGCCCGGCTGACGGGGGATCAGCGGGAGGCGGTCGCCGAGGAGGGCGTCCGCATGCTCGCCGCGCGGCACCCCGGCAAGCCCTGCGACGTCCGGTTCGGCACGGTCGTACCGCGGTGAGCCGCCCGCGCGTCCGTCCACGCGGATACAGCGCCTCGAACGGGACCTGGGCGCCGAACTGTTCGACCGCTCGCCGCGCCAGGTCCGGCTGACCGGGGTCGGGGAGCGGCTGCCGCCCGAGGCACGGGCGGTGCCGGCGGCGGGGGACAGGGCGCGGGCCGCCGCCGCGCCCGCGGGGCCGGCTCCACCGCACGTGCGGGCCGGTGGCCCGACGCCTGCGCCGAACGGGTGCCCGCGGTGAGCGCGGGAGTTGGAGAGGGGGGCGCTGCGGGCCGCTCGTGGTGGCTCGCAACGCCCCCCCGGCATCTACCCGAGGGGTGCTCGGGTGGTCCTCGGGGCTATGAGGCGACCTGCGCCTGCACGAGGTCGGAGAAGGTGGTCAGCCGGGTGTACACACCCGGGTAACCGGCCTCCGCGCAACCCTCGCCCCAGGAAGTGATCCCTGCCAGGACGCCCCCGATCAACAGGGGACCGCCGCTGTCGCCCTGGCAGGTGTCTACGCCGCCGGAGGTGTATCCGGCGCAAACCATGTCGGACTGGACGTAGTCCGAACCGTAGGAGCTCCTGCAACCGGCGTCCGACACGACCGGAACGGTCGCGGTCCTGAGCTGGTTGGAGGAGCTTCCGCTCTCCGAGGTGGTGCCCCAGCCCAGGATGCGGGCCGTGGTGCCGGGCGCGTACACGCCGGTCTGGGAGGAGGAGACGTACGGCGCCTTCGTGTACGGCATCGCCGTCGCCAGGGTCAGCACGGCCACGTCGTCGCCGTTGGTGGCGTCGGTGTAGTCCGGGTCGATCCAGATCCTGCTGACCTTGCTGACCGTGCCGTTGGTGCCGTTCAGATAGGTCCGGCCGCCGACCACGCGGATGCTGCCGGTCGTCTCGCCGACCATGCAGTGGGCCGCCGTCACCACCTTCTTGGCGGCCACCAGGGTGCCGCCGCAGAACTGGCTGCCGGAGGCGTCCGTGACCTGCATGACGAACGGGTACGCCGTCGTGGTGGTGGTCGTGCCCCCCACGATGGGCTGAGGAGCGTCGGCCGCGGCGGGGGAGGCGATGAGCGCGGTGGCCGCGGCGGCGGCCGTCGCCAGGAGCGCGGCGGTGGTCTTCTTTCTGGCACGTCTGAGGCCGGTCATGCGTCTCCTCGGGTTGGCCGGTGGGGGGTTCGCACGGGCGTGGGGGTGGTGCACGTGGGTGGGGGAACCCCCTGCTCGGGCGAGACCGAGCGGCTGGGGGAGGGACCGACCCCGTGTGCCCGGGCGAGCGGCACGCCCTTTACGCTAGGACCCGGGCCCCCCGGCTCCCAATGAGGGAACCCCCTAGGGGGTTGGGTGAGGGAAAACCCTCGGTCCGGCTCAGTTAACTAGCGCCCCGCTCACCGCGCTCGGCGAGCCGCCGCCAATCGGACGATGTCGACGCGCGACCGGATCCCCAGCTTGCGGTACACCCGGGTCAGGGTGGCCTCGACCGTCTTCACACTGACGAACAGCCGGGACGCTATCTCCCGGTTGGTGGCGCCCTCCATGACGAGCGCGGCGACCTGACGCTCCATCGAGGCCAGGCCGTCCAGCGCGTCCAGCGGGTCCCGGGCGGGCGGCGCTGGCTCCGGCTGCGGGGCGCGCAGCGCCTCGTCCACCTGGCGCAGCCACGGCAGCGCCCGGCAGCGCCGGAAGAGCCGCACGGCCTCGTCGTACGCCGCCCTGCGCCTGGCCGGGGTCTCCGCGTTCCGGGCGCGCAGCCGGGCCAGCGCGAACGCGGCCCGGGCCTCCTCCAGCCCGTTGCCCAGCCTGCCGAGCCGGTCCTGAGCGGACGTCAGCCGGGCGACGGCGGCCTCGTGGTCGCCGCGGGCCGCCCGGGCCAGCGCCTCCGCCCGGTCCAGGACGGCCAGGACACTCTCCCGGCCCAGCCTGACGGCGTGTGCCCGGGCGCCGTCGATGACCTGCTGCGCCTGGCCGGGCTCTCCGACCAGCACCAGGGCCTCCGCCAGGTCGCCGTGCCAGCGGCCGCGCGCCGGGTCGGTGATGCCGAGCCCCAGCTCCAGCTCCCGCACCCGGCCCAGCGACTCCACGGCGGCCCGGGCGTCCCCGGCGACGAACTGGGCGTAGCCGAGGGCGGCCAGGGCGCGGGAGAGGTACATCTGGTCGCCGTCCTCCTCGGCGTGCCCGACCGCCTCGCGGGCCAGCTCCAGGGCCCGTTCGGTGTCGCCCCCGGACGCCTCGGCGAGCGAGGCCAGCATCGCGGACGCGCTCTCTCCGATGCCCGCGTCCCGGGCCAGCCGCAGACTCTCCCGCGACAGGTCGAGGGCCCGCCCGCAGTGACCGGCGCGCAGCTCGGTCTCGGCGCACATGCGCAGGTAGTGCACCTCGCTCTCGACCATGCCGCGCCGGCGCACCTCGCGCAGCAGCGCGGTGATGGTGGCCCGGGCCTCGGTGAGCCGGTCGCTCATCAGCAGCCAGCGGTAGCGGGCGTAGCCGACGCCGTTGTGGTGGCAGGCGACGTACGGGTCCTGCGGTTCCTCCAGGGCCCGCTGGGTGGTGGCGGCGGCGTCCGGGTGCCCCATCAGGGTCTCGGTGGACGCCTGGAAGGCGCGCGCCATCAGCTCGGTGCGCCGGTCGCCGGCCCGCGCCGCCAGTTCGGCGGCGTGCGCGGCCTCCTGGCGGGCCTCGGTGAAGTCGCCCTCGACGACCAGGGCGCGCCAGGCGAGCTGGTAGCGGACCAGGGCGAGCAGTCTGGGGTCGTCGCCGGCGTCGGCCAGCGCCTGCGGGAAGACGGCGTCCACGTCGCCGAGCGCCTGCCCGGCCGACTCGATGACCACCATCCAGGCCCGCACCCGTTCGGCGGGCCGCACGGCCCGGGAGAGCACCTCGCGCGCGATGTCCCGGGCCAGGTCGGCCTCGCCGGCCGTGATGGCGTCCTCGGCGGCCCGCAGCCGCCGCTCGTCCGGCCCCGGTTCGCCGCCGGCCGGGGTGTGCCGGGCGGCCAGCAGGCCGAGCGAGGCGGCCACCGAGGGCGCTCCGCGGTCCCGTGCCAGGGCGGCGGCGCCGGCGAGCCGGCCGGCCACGTCCGGGTCGGTGCCGGTGGTGGCGAGGGCCAGGTGCCGGGCCCGTTCGATGGGGTCGAAGGCCGCCGTCGACAGCGCCGCGTGCACCGCGCGCCGCTCCTGGGCGGGCGCCTCCGCGTACAGGGCGGCGGATATGAGCGGGTGCGCGAACCGCACGGCCGGATCGTCCGTCTCGGTTGCCAGCAGCCCGAGTTCGGCGGCCTGGGCGCACTCGGCCTCGGCGTTCTCCCGGCCGGCCGCGTGCAGCAGGGCGAGGGTGGGGCGGGCGCCCGCGCTGGCCAGCAGCAGGGTGCGGCGGGCCTCCACCGAGAGCAGGTCGAGGCGGCTGAGGACCAGGGCGCGCAGCGAGGTGGGCACCGGAAGCGGCTCGCCCGGCCGGGGCGGGGCCGGGTTCTCGGCCAGGACGCGGCCCAGCTCCAGGGCGAACAGCGGGTTGCCGCCGCTGGTGCGGTGCACCTCCCGGACCGTGGAGCGGGGCAGGCCGTCGTAGCCGCGGTGGTTCAGCAGCGTGGTGAGCTCGGTTCGGGAGAGCGGGCCGAGCCGCATCGAGAGGGTGCCCGGCGGGCAGGCGCGCAGATGGCGGTCGTAGGCCTCGTCCTCGGTGCGCACCGCGCACAGCATCTGCACGGGGGTGTCGCCGAGCCGGCGGGCGGCGAAGCCGAGCAGTTCGGCGCTGGCCGGATCCAGCCACTGCAGATCGTCGGCGACGATGAGGACCGGGCCCCGGTCGGCGAGCGCCCGCAGCGCGGAGAGTACGGCGAGGCGCAGGGCGAGACCGTCGCGCTGGAGGCTGGACTCGCCGCGGCCGGTGAGCGCCGACTCCAGGGCCGTGAGCTGAGCGGCGGGCAGCCGCGGGGCGACCTCGTCGAGGGACTGGCCGAGGAGGTCGGCGAGGGCCAGGAACGGAAGATGGGATTCGGACTCGGTCGCCGAGCAGCGCAGGACCCGGCGCGCGGTGGCGCCGTATTCCTCGGCCAATGCCCGCAGGACCGTCGATTTCCCTATTCCGGCGGGGCCGTGCAGCAGCACGCTGCCACCGGAGTCGAGCCGGTCCCGCGCGCTCACGAACAGCTCTTCGCGGCCGATGACCAGGTCGGGACGGCATCGCACCGACTCCTGGAAGTCCCGTCGCACGGTCACCGCTCCCCTCCTGTCTAGTGTCCGGGCCAAATTCTAGGCAACGATCCTTGAAATTCGGACGGAAGCCGTGGTGAGGGAAATAACAAACGGTCAAGCGCAGGAAAAAATTCGCGGCATGGTCACAACAATGGGCAGGTTTCCTTACGAGCGCCGCCGACCGGCCGGTCTCTACGGCAGGAGCCCCGCCCGGCGTGCCGCGGTCACCGCCTCCCCCCGGGTGTGCGCGCCCAGTTTCCGCATCGCCGAGCGCAGATAGCCCTTCACCGTCTCCGGACGAAGACCCAGCCGCTCGGCCACGGCCGCGTTCGTCGCGCCCGCCGCCACCCAGGACAGCACGTCCAGCTCCCGCGGCGCCAGGCTCGCGCCGCCGGCCGGGCGGGCCGCGGTCAACATCCCGCAGGCCGCCAGCAGTTCGGCGCGCAGTCCGGGGTCGGTGATCCGCGGCGCCAGCGCGCGCAGCGCGGCGTGCGCCTCGCGCACCTGCTCCTGGCCGGTTACCGCCGCCCGGCGCCCACCGGCGGGCTCGGTGCGGGCCGCCGCGAGCAGCCCCCGCGCCTCCTCCCGCACCACCAGCGACTGCTCCACGTCCCGGGCCGCCGCCACCGCCGCGCCCAGCGCGCGGTCGCCGAGCGGCTGGGCCGAGCGCAGCGCGCCGTACAGCACCCCGCGCACCCGGCGCCGCACCACGACCGGCACCGCCAGCACCGAGTGGATGCCCTCGGCGGCCACCGGGACGTCGTACTCGTGGCTGATCTGCCGGGAGCCGGCGTAGTCCGTCACCGCGCACGGCCGGGCCAGCGCCACCGCCCTGCCGCCGAGCCCGTTCCCGGAGGTCACCGCGAGGGATCTGAGGGCGGCGGTGTGGGTGCCGCTCAGTTCGCTGATCCGGATCTGCGGCCGGCCTGCCTCGACCAGTCCGCCGAAGGCGACCGGGAGCCCCGTGGCGTGCCGCAGCCTGGCCAGCGCACCGCGTATCTCCGTCGTCGCCACGGCCTCTGCTGCCACCTCATCGCTCCTTCGGTGCGGCTCACCGTGGACCACACCCCCGTTCGGGGGTAGTGAGACCTGCATCACGGATTAGACGATGCCAGAGAGCCGCCCGGCAATGGTCCGGATTCTAGGAGGACACCGATGACGACGGCGACCGAGGTCTTCAGGACCGCGCGGGACTTCCTGCTGGAGCACCGCGAGGACTACACCCGCGCCTACGAGGGCTTCGCCTGGCCGCGCCCCGAGCACTTCAACTGGGCGCTGGACTGGTTCGACGTGATCGCCGAGGGCAACGACCGGACGGCGCTGCACATCATCGAGGAGGACGGCACCGAGACCAGGGTCTCCTTCGCCGAGATGGCCGAGCGCTCCGACCGCGTCGCCGGCCACCTGCGGGCGCGGGGCGTCGCCGCCGAGGACCGCATCCTCGTCATGCTGGGCAACCAGGTCGAGCTGTGGGAGACCGCGCTGGCCGCGATGAAGCTGCGCGCGGTGGTCATCCCGGCCACCCCGCTGCTCGGCCCGGCCGACCTGCGCGACCGGGTGGAGCGGGGCCGGGTCAAGCACGTGCTGGTACGGGCCGAGGACACCGCCAAGTTCGCCGAGGTGCCCGGCGCCTACACCCGGATCGCGGTCGGCGGGCTGCCGGAGGAGGGCTGGGAGCCGTACGAGGACGCGTACGCCGCCGGTGCCGACTTCGTCCCCGACGGGCCCACCCTGGCCGACGACCCGCTGATGCTGTACTTCACCTCCGGGACGACCGCCCGCCCCAAGCTGGTCGAGCACACCCACACCTCGTACCCGATCGGGCACCTGGCCACCATGTACTGGATCGGCCTCAAGCCCGGTGACGTGCACCTGAACATCTCCTCGCCCGGCTGGGCCAAGCACGCCTGGTCCAACCTCTTCGCCCCGTGGAACGCGGAGGCGACGGTCTTCATCCACAACTACACGCGCTTCGACCCCGCCCGCCTGATGGCCGAGATGGACCGGCACCGCGTCACCACCTTCTGCGCGCCGCCGACCGTGTGGCGGATGCTCATCCAGGCCGACCTGACCCAGCTCGCCACCCCGCCGCGCGAGGTGGTCGCCGCGGGCGAGCCGCTCAACCCGGAGGTCATCGAGCAGGTCCGGCGGGCCTGGGGTATCACGATCCGGGACGGCTTCGGGCAGACCGAGACGGCCGTGCAGGTCGCCAACAGCCCCGGCCAGAAGCTGAAGACGGGCTCCATGGGCCGGCCGAGCCCCGGGTACCGGGTGGAACTGCTCGACCCGGTCTCCGGCGCCCCCGGCGCCGACGAGGGCGAGATCGCCCTCGACCTGTCCGAGCGTCCCGTCGGCCTGATGACCGGTTACCACGGCGACCCCGACCGCACCGCGGAGGCGATGGCCGGCGGCTACTACCGCACCGGCGACGTCGCGTCCCGCGACGCCGAGGGGTACCTGACCTACATCGGCCGCAGCGACGACGTCTTCAAGGCCTCGGACTACAAGATCAGCCCGTTCGAGCTGGAGAGCGCGCTGCTGGAGCACGAGGCCGTCGCCGAGGCGGCCGTCGTGCCCGCCCCCGACGAACTGCGGCTCGCGGTGCCCAAGGCGTACGTGGTCCTCGCCGAGGGCTGGCAGCCCGGCCCCGGCACGGCCAAGGTGCTCTTCGAGCACTCCCGCCAGGTGCTCGCCCCCTACAAGCGCCTGCGCAGGCTGGAGTTCGCCGCGCTCCCCAAGACCGTCTCCGGCAAGATCCGCCGCATCGAGCTGCGCGAGGCCACCGCCGCCGGCTCCGACCACGAGTACCGCGAGGAGGACTTCCGGTGACCTCGGAACTGTCGTACACGCACGGAACCGGCCCCACCGCCCTGCTCGGCGACACCATCGGCGCCAATCTCGACCGCGCGGTGGCCGCCTGGCCCGGGCGCGAGGCCCTGGTCGACGTGTCCGCCGGGCGGCGCTGGACCTACGCCGAGTTCGCCGCAGACGTCGGCGGGCTGGCCCGCGCGCTGCTCGCGAGCGGCGTCGCCAAGGGCGACCGGGTCGGCATATGGGCGGTCAACTGCGCCGAGTGGGTGCTCGTGCAGTACGCCACCGCACGCGTCGGCGCGGTCATGGTCAACATCAACCCGGCCTACCGCACGCACGAGGTCGAGTACGTCCTCAACCAGGCCGGGATCTCCCTGCTGTTCGCCTCCGTCCGGCACAAGTCGAGCGACTACCGGGCGATGGTGGAGGAGGTCCGGGCCCGCTGCCCGCGGCTGAAGGAGACCGTCTACATCGGCGATCCCAGCTGGGCGGCGTTCGCCGATCGCGGCTCCGCGGTGCACGAGGACGAACTGCGGGCCCGCGAGGCCGAGTTGTCCTGCGACGACCCGATCAACATCCAGTACACCTCGGGCACCACGGGCTTCCCGAAGGGGGCCACGCTCTCCCACCACAACATCCTGAACAACGGCTACTTCGTGGGCGAGCTGGTCGCCTACACCGAGCAGGACAGGGTGTGCATCCCGGTCCCGTTCTACCACTGCTTCGGCATGGTCATGGGGAACCTGGCGGTCACCTCCCACGGCGCCTGCATGGTGGTGCCGGCGCCCTCCTTCGACCCGGAGGCAACGCTGGAGGCCGTCCAGCAGGAGCGCTGCACCTCGCTGTACGGCGTGCCGACCATGTTCATCGCGGAGCTGAACCTGCCCGGCTTCGCCGAGTACGACCTCTCCTCCCTGCGCACCGGCATCATGGCCGGCTCGCCCTGCCCGGTGGAGGTGATGAAGCGGGTGGTCGCCGAGATGCACATGGCGGAGGTCTCCATCTGCTACGGCATGACCGAGACCTCCCCGGTCTCCCTGCAGACCCGCGTCGAGGACGACCTCGAGCACCGCACAGGCACCGTCGGCCGGGTCCTGCCGCACCTGGAGGTCAAGGTCGTCGACCCGGTCTCCGGGGTCACCCTGCCGCGCGGCACGGCGGGGGAGCTCTGCACCCGCGGCTACAGCGTGATGCTCGGCTACTGGGACGAGCCGGAGAAGACGGCCGAGGCCGTCGACGCGGGCCGCTGGATGCACACCGGCGACCTGGCGGTGATGCGCGAGGACGGGTACGTCGAGATCGTCGGCCGCATCAAGGACATGATCATCCGGGGCGGCGAGAACGTCTACCCGCGCGAGATCGAGGAGTTCCTCTACGCCCACCCCAAGATCCGGGACGTCCAGGTGGTCGGCGTGCCGCACGAGAAGTACGGCGAGGAGGTCCTGGCCTGCGTCATCCCCCAGGACCCCGCGGACCCCCTCACTCTGGAGGAGCTGCACGCCTTCTGCCGCGACCGCCTCGCCCACTACAAGGTGCCCAGCCGGCTGCAGATCCTCCAGACCTTCCCGATGACGGTCTCGGGCAAGGTGCGCAAGGTGGAGCTGCGGCGGACGTACGGGAGCTGACGGCGGGGGACCCGGCGGCTCAGCCCGGGCCCCGGCCGGCGAGGTCCCGGCCGGGGCCGTTCACCGGCGTGGCCGTCCCGTCGCGGTCGAGGGCGAACAGGGGGACGGCCAGGGCGTCGGCCCGGCCGCGGGCCGCCCCGGTGTAGCCGGCACGGGAGAAGTAGACGCAGTCGGCGGACTCCGTCATGGCCGTCAGCCACAGGCACTCCACGTCCCGCACCGTGGCCGGGCGCCCGGCCGGGTCGACCCGCACGAGGAGGCCGGGCGCGGCCAGACCGATGCCGGCCGGCGGGCGCCGGCCGGCGCGCCGGACGTCCCGGTGGCCGAGCCGGCGCAGGCACAGCACGGCGGCGGTGACCGCGTCCCGCGCGGAGGAGGAGGCGGCGGACCGCGCCGGAGCGCGGTGGCCGGGGCCCGGTGACGGGGCCCCGGCCACCGGTATGCGCAGCACCGTGCCGCACGGGCAGCCCAGTTCGGGATGCGGCCACTGGTTGCGGCGGCCGCAGGCGGCGCAGCGCACGACGATCCAGTCCTCGTCCCAGGCGCGGTGGGCGAGCACGGCGGGTCGGGCCGCCGCGTCCAGCCGCGGGGCGCTGGGCGCGCCGCAGGCGCAGGGGTACGGGGGCGCGGTGTAGACGTGCTCGCGCCGGCAGGCCGGACAGTGCAGCGGAACGCTCTCGGGCATCGCCCATCCACTCCCAGGCGTGGCTTCGGGGCAGCGCCCCCATCGTCCTCCATCCCCGCCCGCCTGTCCGGCTCTTGGCGCCGTTGCCGGGCCCGGCTCCCCGCGGCGCCCCGGCTCTCTTGACGGCGTCCGGCCCCCACCTTACATTGATTCCAGATAGTAGAAGTTGTATTCCGCCATACGGAAAACAGTGCGGAAAACGTATCGACGTCAGAAGTGACGACCCTGGAGACAGTGCTCACCGCGGGGCGCGACGGGAGTACGCATCCGACAGCCGAAGCAGGAGTACTCGATGGCCCGAATGACCGCTGCCCGCGCGGCAGTTGAGATCCTCAAGCTCGAGGGCGTCAGCGACGCCTTCGGCGTGCCCGGCGCGGCGATCAACCCGTTCTACAAGGCGCTGAAGGAGGGCGGCGGCATCCACCACACGCTCGCCCGCCACGTCGAGGGCGCCTCGCACATGGCCGAGGGCTACACCCGCGCCCGCCCCGGCAACATCGGCGTCTGCATCGGCACCTCCGGGCCCGCCGGCACCGACATGATCACCGGCCTGTACTCGGCCATCGGCGACTCGATCCCGATCCTGTGCATCACCGGCCAGGCGCCCACCGGCGTGATGCACAAGGAAGACTTCCAGGCCGTCGACATCGCCTCCATCGCCCGGCCGGTGACGAAGATGGCGGTCACCGTCATGGAGGCCGCGCAGGTCCCCGGCGTGTTCCAGCAGGCCTTCCACCTGATGCGCTCCGGCCGGCCCGGCCCGGTCCTGATCGACCTGCCGATCGACGTGCAGCAGACGGAGATCGAGTTCGACCCGGAGACGTACGCGCCGCTGCCGGTCCACAAGCCCGTCGCCACCCGGGCCCAGATCGACAAGGCCCTGTCCTTCCTGCTCGCCGCCGAGCGCCCGGTCATCGTCGCCGGCGGCGGTGTCATCGGCGCCGACGCCTGCGACCTGCTGGCCGAGTTCGCCGAGCTGACCGGCACCCCGGTCATCCCGACCCTGATGGGCTGGGGCGCGCTGCCCGACGACCACGAGCTGAACGCCGGCATGGTCGGCGTCCAGACCTCGCACCGCTACGGCAACGCCACCTTCCTGGAGTCGGACTTCGTCCTCGGCATCGGCAACCGCTGGGCCAACCGCCACACCGGCTACAAGCTCGACACCTACCGCCGCGGCCGCACGTTCGTCCACGTCGACATCGAGCCCACCCAGATCGGCCGGATCTTCCCGCCGGACTACGGCGTCGTCTCCGACGCCAGGGCCGCGCTCGAGCTGTTCGTCGAGGCCGCCAGGGAGCTGAAGGCCGACGGCCGGCTGCCCGACCGCGCCGAGTGGGTCGCCTCCACCCGGGAGCGCAAGGCCACCCTGCTGCGCCGCACCCACTTCGACGACGTGCCGATGAAGCCGCAGCGCGTGTACGAGGAGATGAACCGGGCGTTCGGCCCGGAGACCCGGTACGTCACCACCATCGGCCTCTCCCAGATCGCCGGCGCGCAGATGCTGCACGTCTACAAGCCGCGCCACTGGATCAACTGCGGTCAGGCCGGCCCGCTCGGCTGGACCATCCCGGCCGCGATCGGCGTCGCCAAGGCCGACCCGGACTCCCCGGTCGTCGCCCTCTCCGGCGACTACGACTTCCAGTTCCTGATCGAGGAGCTGGCGGTCGCCGCCCAGCACCGGATCCCCTACGTGCACGTCCTGGTGAACAACGCCTACCTGGGCCTGATCCGGCAGGCGCAGCTCGGTCTCGACATCGACTTCCAGGTCAACCTGGAGTTCGAGAACGTCAACACGCCCGAGATCGGCGTCTACGGCGTCGACCACGTCAAGGTCGCCGAGGGCCTTGGCTGCAAGGCGATCCGGGTCACCGAGCCGGGCGAGCTGGGCGCCGCCTTCGAGCAGGCCAGGAAGCTGGCCGCCGAGTACCGGGTGCCGGTCGTGGTGGAGGCGATCCTGGAGCGGGTCACCAACATCTCCATGAGCCGCACCATGGACATCAGCGACATCACCGAGTTCGAGGAGCTCGCCACCGAGCCCGGCCACGCGCCGACGGCGATCAGCCCGCTGAAGGCCTGAGCAGCCTGCCCGCAGAGGGGCGGTCCGTCCGCAGGGACGGGCCGCCCCTTCGGCGTGCGGTGCGGGCGGCAGCGCTCACTCGGACCCGCCGCCGCAGCCACCGCCGAAGTCATGCCCGCCGAAGCCGTGGCCGCCGTGGGCGCCGCCGTGGTGGTGGCCGCCGTGCCCGCCGCCGTGATCGCGGCCGTCCGTGTCCCGGCCGCCGTCGTCGTCCCCGTGGTAGGCGATGGCGCGGACGCCGCCGCCCCGGCCGAAGGGGAACCGGCCCTCGTCCGCGAGGGCGCCGCGGCCGGTGAGCCCGGAGTCGCGGGCGAAACGCGGCAGCAGCGCGGTCAGCGCGCGCTCGCCGTGCAGCGCGACGGCGAGCAGCATCTCCTCCGCCGCCGGGCCGTCCGGGCCGTCCGGGCCGGCCGGGCCGTCCGGCAGCGGACGGCGCTCGCGCGACTCCGCCAAGAGCCGGCGGCCGGCCCGGGTGCGGCCCGGCGGCAGCGCCCGCAGCAGTCCCGCCGCCACGAGCTCGGCGCGCGTCCTGGCCAGCGCCCGCCGGACCACCGCCCGGCCGGTCAGCTCCCGCGGCCCGGCGGGCCGGTAGAGGCCGGTGCGGACCGCCTTCTCCAGTGGATGGCGGAAGGCTGTGGCGTCCCCGGCGCCGGTCCTGCGCAGTGTTCCCGGCCGGCCGGCGTCGACCGCCCCGCGCAGGTGCAGTGCGAGCACGGCGACGGTCACGGCGGCCCGGTCGCCGCCCCGAAGCAGGGCGATCGCGCACGGGTCCGGCGGCAGCGGCGTCGTACGGTCCATGAGGCACCCCCGTACGGGGCCCGCCGCCCCCGTGCCGGCGGACCCCGCGTGCCGACAATGTGCCCGACCGCGACGGCCGCCAGAAGCCCCTGCGCCGTTGTTCAGAGCTTGATTTGAGGTTGGCGTACGCCGGGTACGGCCACCGCCGTACCCGGCGCCGCTACCACTCGTGCTCCGTCAGGCCGGGCCAGTCCTCCGGCCCGCCGCCCTGCCACTCGACGAGGTCGCTCTCCTCGACCTCGATCCGGTCCAGGTCGGCCAGCCGCAGGATCTCCACCACGTCGTCCAGGTGGGAGGCGAGCCCCAGGGTCACGTCCCCCTCGGTGACCCGCCGGGAGCCGTCCAGGGCCGGGGCGTGGACCACGATGTGCGGATACTGCGTCGGATTTCCCATGGCTCCAGCGTCCTGCGGGCGCGGCCGGGGCGCACGCCGGCGCCCGAGCAGCACGAAGAGCGCCCCCGGAGCGGGGGCGCTCTTCGTGCCGTGTGGTGGCCGTCCGACGGCGCGAGGCTGGGCGCGACAGGACGTTCGCGCCGCCGGACGGCTGACAGGGGGGCCTCTGCGCGAGGCCGGGACAGGAGGACCGCGGCGGCCGCGACGGAACCGGGAGCCCTTCCCTCTGGTCGAGAAGGGGACCCGCGTCCTTCACCACCGCACTGGCTCGCGCGCCGCCGCGGTCCTCGCTCTGCCCGCCGCACCGAGAGGTCACCCCTCATCCGGACCCCTCGGCAGCGGGTCGTGCGCGTCCGGTCCCCGGCCTCCCCGCCGGGACCCGGACGCGGTCTTCGGGCCCTCAGTCCTCGCGCAGGGCGCGGACCGCCTCCTCCACACGCCTGCCGTAGTCGGGGTCGGCGGCGTGGAAGTGGGCCAGGTTCTTCTCGATCACGTCGTCGCGGGAGACCTGCGAGAGGCCGCCGGCGATGTTCGCGACCAGGCGCTGCCGCTCCTCCTCGGACATCAGGCGGTACAGGTCGCCCGCCTGGACGAAGTCGTCGTCCTTCGTGTGCTGCGGGGCCTCGTGGGTGCCGGTGTGACCCGACACGGGCAGCGGGGCCGACAGGGGGCGGCCGGTCTCCACCGGGCCGCCGTAGGAGTTCGGCTCGTAGTTCTTTGCGTACCGGCCCTGGGAGTTGACCGCCATGAGGCCGTCGCGGCCGTAGTTCTGCGCGGTCGTCGCCTTCGGCGCGTTGACCGCCAGCAGGGTGTGGTTGACGCCGAGGCGGTAGCGGTGGGCGTCCGCGTAGGCGAACAGGCGGCCCTGCAGCATCTTGTCCGGGGACGGGCCGATGCCGGGGACGAAGTTGTTCGGGGAGAACGCGGCCTGCTCCACCTCGGCGAACACGTTGTCCGGGTTGCGGTCCAGCACCAGCCGGCCGACCCGCTGGAGCGGGTAGTCCCGGTGCGACCACACCTTCGTCAGGTCGAACGGGTTGAAGCGGTAGTCGGCCGCCTCGGCCGCCGGCATGACCTGGACGTACAGGGTCCACGACGGGTGCACGCCCCGCTCGATGGCCTGCAGCAGGTCCGTCTGGTGGGAGCAGGGGTCCTTGCCCGCGATCTCGGCGGCCTGCTCGCTGCTCAGCGAGCGGACGCCCTGGTTCGTCTTGAAGTGGTACTTGACGAAGAAGGCCTCGCCCTCGGCGTTGGTCCACTGGTAGGTGTGCGAGCCGTAACCGTTCATGTGCCGGTACGACGCCGGGATGCCGCGGTCGCCCATCAGCCAGGTGACCTGGTGCGTGGCCTCGGGGGAGTGGGCCCAGAAGTCCCAGACGTTGTCGGGCTCCTGCCGGCCGGTGAACGGGTCGCGCTTCTGCGAGTGGATGAAGTCCGGGAACTTGACAGGGTCCTTGATGAAGAACACCGGGGTGTTGTTGCCGACCAGGTCGTAGTTGCCCTCGGCGGTGTAGAACTTCACCGCGAAGCCGCGCGGGTCGCGGACGGCGTCGGCGCCGCCGAGGGAGTCGGCGACCGTGGAGAAGCGCACGAACACCTCGGTGCGCCGGCCGGTCTCGCTCAGGAAGTCGGCGTGGGTGAAGCCGGTGACGTCGTCCGTCACCTCGAAGTGGCCGTACGCGCCGGAGCCGCGGGCGTGCACCACGCGCTCGGGGATCCGCTCGCGGTTGAAGCGCGCGAGCTTCTCCAGCAGGTGCTGGTCCTGGAGCAGGAGCGGACCGCCGACGCCGGCGGAGGCGGAGTTCTGGTTGTCGGCGACCGGGGCGCCGGACTCGGTGGTGAGCACGCGCTTCGACATCGTGGACCTTCCGTGCGGGAGTCAGCGGAAACCTGTTTCCGCTTCGTGGAGCCTAGAAGTGGGAGAACGGGGCGTCAACAGTTTGTTGAAGCCGGTTCCGGGCCGCGGCGCCGCCTGGGCGCGACAGGACAGGTGTCGGCGGCGCCGCGGCCCGGAAGTCGAGGGGGGCGGGTCAGACCTGGGCGCCGGAGAGGCGCTCGACGGCCCGCAGCAGGGCCGAGTGGTCCAGGCCGCCGTCACCCTGCGCGCGCAGCGACGCGACGAGCTGGGCGACCACGGCGCCGACCGGCAGGGCGGCCCCCACGTTGCGGGCGGCGTCGGTGACGATGCCCATGTCCTTGTGGTGCAGGTCGATCCGGAAGCCCGGCGCGAAGTCGCGGGCGAGGAAGTTGTCCTTCTTGCGCGTGAGCACGGTGGAGCCGGCGAGCCCGCCGTTCAGGACGTCCAGCGCTGCCTTCAGGTCCACGCCGGACTTCTCCAGGAACACCACGGCCTCGGCGCAGGCCTGGATGTTCACCGCGACGATGAGCTGGTTGGCGGCCTTCACGGTCTGGCCCGAGCCGTGCGGGCCGCACAGCACGATGGTCCGGCCCAGCGCCTCGAAGACGGGCCGGGCCCGGTCGAAGTCCGCCTGCTCGCCGCCGACCATGATCGACAGCACCGCCTCCACGGCGCCGGCCTCACCGCCGGAGACGGGGGCGTCGAGGACGCGGATGCCCTTGTCCGCGGCGGCCTTGGCGAGGTCGACGGAGGTCTGCGGGGTGATCGAGGACATGTCGATCAGCAGCGCGCCGGACCGCGCGTTCTCCAGGATGCCGTCGGGGCCGTAGGCGATGGCCTCGACCTGCGGGGAGGCCGGGACCATCGTGATCACGACATCGGCGCCCCGGACCGCCTCGGCGATCGAGCCGGCCGCGGTGCCGCCCGCGGCGGCCAGGCGGTCCAGCTTCTCCCGCTCCAGGGTGAAGCCGGTGACGTCGTACCCCGCCTTGATCAGGTTCTCGGACATGGGGGAGCCCATGATGCCGAGGCCGATCCAGGCGATCTTGGGAAGGTTGCTCATGGGAGGTGCCTCTCTGGCTGTCTTCGTGGTCGGGGCGCCGGAGCACGGCCCCGGCGGGGTCGTCTCAGCGGGCGGCGCGGGCCTCACGGGGCAGCCACTCGAAGGCCTCCGCGCTCGGCGAGTCGCCCGGCTTGTACTCGAGGCCGACCCAGCCGCCGTAGCCCGCCTTCGCCAGCCGGTCGAGGAGGTCTTCGAGGGGCAGTGAGCCGGTGCCGGGGGCGCCGCGTCCGGGGCTGTCGGCGATCTGCACATGGCCGGTCCTGGCGGCGTACCCCTCGATCACCGCCGGCAGGTCCTCGCCGTTCATGGCCAAGTGGTAGAGGTCCATGAGGAACGTGGCGTTGCCGAGCCCGGTCGCCTCGTTCACCCGGTCGGCGACCTCCACGGCGGCCGGCGCCGACACCAGCGGGTACAGCGGCGACTCGGGCGCGTTGAGCGCCTCGACCAGCAGCACCGCGCCGATCCGGTCCGCCGCCCGGGCCGCGAGGGCGAGGTTCTCCAGGGCGAGCGCGTCCTGTTCGGCCGGGTCCACGCCCGCCACGCGGTTGCCGTACAGGGCGTTGAGCGCCGTGCAACCGAGGGACGCGGCGAAGCCGGCGGCCACGTCGACGTTGGCGCGGAACCGCTCCGACTCCGCGCCGGGGACCGACAGGGCGCCGCGGTCCGGGCCCGGCAGCCGGCCGGCGTAGAAGTTCAGGCCCGTGAGCCGGACGCCCGCGTCCTCGACGGCCCGCCGCAGGGCGTCGAGCTCGGACTGCTCAGGGGTGGGGGAGTCGACCCAGGGCCACCACAGCTCGACCGCCGTGAAGCCCGCCGCGGCGGCGGCCGCGGGGCGCTCCAGGAGCGGGAGTTCCGTGAAGAGGATCGACAGGTTGACGGTGAAGCGCTGGTCTGCGAATCCCACGGGGGCGGCGCTCCGTTTCTGTAATTCCATAATGTGGAAGTTTGTTTCTGCGTAACGGAAGACTGCCTGTGGGTCTCGCCGCTTGTCAAGGGGTGTCGTCCGAGGGGGCCGTGCGAAGGGGCCCGCGCGGGTCCTTCGCCGGGCCTGCCCAGGGGCCGGGGCCGGGGGTTAGGTTGAGCCCGTGCGATTGAGAGTGGAGTTCACGACCGAGCCCTTCGACCTCGAGGAGGCGCCCGGGCACGCCCTGGCGGCCCGCGCGGTCATCGAGGCGGCCGAACTGGACGCCGTGGACGTCGGCCCGTTCGGCAACACGGCCGAGGGCGGTGCGGACAGCGTGCTGACGGCCGTGGACGCGCTGCTGCGCAAGTCCCTGGAGGCCGGCGCCACCCGGATCTCGCTGCAGGTCAACGTGGTCGGGGAGGGCGGGGAGTGACCGGCGCCGGGGGCGACTCCTTCATCGCGGCCGTGAAACCGCTGGTCGACGCCATGGGCGGGGAGCTGCTCCCGCCCGACGAGGCCGGCCCCGACGACGTCGTGCTCTCCTGGGAGGGCGCCGCCGTGGTCGCCGTGCGCCTGCCCCAGCTCGCCGACTCCCTGGATCACATCCTCGCCGCAATGGAGCGCAGGAAGGGCATGCCCCTGGCCGACCTGGACCGCAAGGCCAAGCAGGAGGTCGTGCGCGTGCTGGAGGCTCGCGGCGCCTTCTCCGTCCGGCACGGCGTGGAGACCGTGGCGGGCGCGCTCGGCGTCAGCCGCTTCACCGTGTACAACTACCTCAACCGGGAGAAGGAGGGCTGAGGGCCGTCCGGGATGTAACCCGGAATTTTCAACAAAGTGTTGACGCCGTGTTTCCGAGGGCGTTAGCTACAGGGCAGCCCGTTCAGCACGAAGGCCGTTTCCGGCCACGGAGGCTCCCGTGACTACGACTTCCACGCCCCCGGGCCTGGCCCGGTTCAACGTCCTGGAGGAGCGCGCGGCCCTCGCCGCCCTCCACGAGGCGTGCGCCTCCACCGAGTGGGCCCGGCGGCTGCTGGCCGGCCGGCCGTACGCCACCGTCGCCGACCTGCACCGGGCGAGCGACGCCGCGACGGCCGCGCTGAGCGCCGCCGACCTGGCGGAGGCGATGGCCGGCCACCCTCCGATCGGCCGCCCCGCGCCCGGCGATCCGACCTCCGCCAGGGAGCAGCGCGGCATGGCCGGCGCCACCGACGAACTCAAGGCCGAGATACTCGAACTCAACCTGGCCTACCAGGAGAGGTTCGGCCACGTCTTCCTCATCTGCGCCACCGGCCGCGGCGCGGCGGAGATGAGGGACGCGGCCAGGGAACGGATCGGCAACCCGCCCGAGCGGGAACGGGAGATCGTCCGGGCCGAGCTGGGGAAGATCAACCGCATCCGCCTGGCCCGACTCGTCGAAGAGGACGCCTGACATCATGAGCACCAGCACCACCGCCTCCGTGTCCACGCACATCCTGGACACCTCCGCCGGCCGCCCCGCCGAGGGCGTCGCCGTCCGGCTCGCCGCCCGCCCGGGCCGCGACGCCGACTGGCAGGCGCTCGGCGGCTCGGCGACCGACGCCGACGGCCGGTGCAAGGACCTGCCGGCGCTGCCGGAGGGCACCACCCACGTACGGCTCGACTTCGCCGTGGAGCCGTACTTCGAGAAGAAGCAAGCCGATGCGCAGCAGGACGCCCCCGCGAATCGGGACAGCGGGCCCGCGGTGTTCTTCCCCGAGGTGGCGATCACGTTCGCCGTCGTACCGGGCGAGCACTACCACGTACCGCTGCTGCTCAACCCGTTCGGCTACTCCGTTTACCGAGGGAGCTAGCTAATGCCCACCATCCTGGGTCAGAACCAGTACGGCAAGGCCGAGAACCGAGTCGTAAAGATCACGCGGGACGGCGCCACCCACCACATCAAGGACCTGAACGTCTCCGTAGCCCTCAGCGGCGACATGGAGGAGGTCCACTACTCCGGCTCCAACGCCAACGTCCTGCCGACCGACACCACCAAGAACACGGTGTTCGCCTTCGCCAAGGAGCACGGCATCGAGTCGGCCGAGCAGTTCGGCATCCACCTCGCCCGCCACTTCGTCACCTCACAGCCGGCCATCCACCGCGCCCGCATCCGCATCGAGGAGTACGCCTGGGAGCGGATCGAGACCTCCGACGCCAACTCGAAGTTCATCGGCGCGGACGAGGTCAAGCACTCCTTCGTGCGCAAGGGCCAGGAGACCCGGCTGGCGCAGGTCACGTACGACGGTTCGTCGTGGGAGGTCGTCTCGGGCCTGAAGGACCTGACGGTGATGAACTCGACCAACTCCGAGTTCTGGGGCTTCGTCAAGGACAAGTACACCACGCTGCGGGAGGCCTACGACCGCATCCTGGCCACCTCGGTGTCCGGCCGCTGGCGCTTCAACTGGACCGACGACGAGCAGAAGATGCCCAACTGGGAGAAGTCCTACGAGCAGGTGCGCAAGCACATGCTCCAGGCCTTCGCCGAGACGTACTCCCTGTCGCTGCAGCAGACGCTGTACCAGATGGGCTCGCGCATCATCAACAACCGCGGCGAGATCGACGAGGTCCGCTTCTCGCTGCCCAACAGCCACCACTTCCTGGTCGACCTCGAGCCCTTCGGGCTGAAGAACGACAACGAGGTCTACTTCGCCGCCGACCGGCCCTACGGCCTGATCGAGGCCACCGTGCTGCGGGACGGCTGCGAGCCGCGCATCCCGGTGGACCTCACCAATCTCTAGCCACATCACCCTCTCGGCACCCGTGACCGGGGAACCCATGTCCCCGGTCACGGCACTCAAATCCTCCAGGGTCCTGCCGTGCCCACCCATTTCAGTCCGCTGAGCGAAAAGGACGAATCATGGCAGCAGCCCAGCGCATCGTCATCGAGAACTGTTCGATCGCGACCGTCGACGCCGACGACACCGAGTACGCCTCCGGGTACCTGGTCATCGCCGGCAACCGCATCGAGGCGGTCGGCGCGGGCAAGGCCCCCGAGGACCTGGAGAACGTCGTACGCCGCATCGACGCCACCGGGCACCTCGTCACCCCCGGCCTGGTCAACACCCACCACCACTTCTATCAGTGGATCACCCGGGGTCTGGCCACGGACCACAACCTCTTCGACTGGCTCGTCGCGCTGTACCCGACCTGGGCGCGCATCGACGAGCCGATGGTCGACGCGGCGGCCCGGGGCTCGCTGGCGATGATGGCCCGCGGCGGCGTGACCACGGCCATGGACCACCACTACGTGTACCCGCGCGGCTCCGGCGACCTGTCCGGCGCGATCATCCGCGCCGCCCGTGAGACGGGCGTCCGCTTCACCCTGGCCCGCGGCTCCATGGACCGCAGCGAGAAGGACGGCGGCCTGCCCCCGGACTTCGCCGTCGAGTCCCTCGAGGGCGCCCTCGCCGCCACCGAGGCGACCGTCAGGGAGCACCACGACTCCTCCTTCGACGCCATGACCCAGGTCGCCGTCGCCCCCTGCTCCCCCTTCTCCGTCTCCACCGAACTGCTCAGGCAGGGCGCCGAACTGGCCCGTTCACTCGGGGTCCGGCTGCACACCCACGGCTCGGAGACCGTCGAGGAGGAGAAGTTCTGCCACGAGCTGTTCGGCATGGGCCCGACCGACTACTTCGAGTCCACCGGCTGGCTGGGCGAGGACGTGTGGATGGCGCACTGCGTCCACATGAACGACTCCGACATCGCCGCCTTCGCCCGGACCCGGACCGGTGTGGCGCACTGCCCCTCCTCCAACGCCCGCCTCGCGGCCGGCATCGCCCGCGTCCCCGACATGCTGGAGGCGGGCGTGCCCGTCGGCCTCGGCGTCGACGGCACGGCGTCCAACGAGTCGGGCGAACTGCACACCGAACTGCGCAACGCGCTCCTCATCAACCGCCTCGGCGCCCACCGCGAGGCCGCGCTCAACGCCCGGCAGGCGCTGCGTCTGGGCACCCACGGCGGTGCCCAGGTCCTCGGCCGCGCCGCCGAGACCGGCTCGCTGGAGCCGGGCAAGCTGGCCGACCTGGTGCTGTGGAAGCTGGACACCCTCGCCCACGCCTCCATCGCCGACCCGGTGACCGCCCTGGTCTTCGGCGCGGCGGCCCCGGTCACCGCCTCCTTCGTCAACGGCCGGCAGATCGTCGAGGACGGCCGCCTGCTGACCGTCGACGAGGACGCCGTCGCCCGCTCCACGCGGGACGAGGCCCGGCGTCTGGCGCGCATCGCCGCCCAGGGCTGAGCCCGCACTGGAACTCCGGCCGGGAGGGACGGCTCCCGGCCGGCAGCGGCGGACCCCAGCGGGGTCCGCAGCGGCCGGCTCCGGGGCGCGCGTGAAGGCGCGCGCCCCGGAACGGTCTCCGTTCGCGGGCCCCCTGGGGCCCACCGGTCCCGCACGACCGCCGCGCACCACCTCCCTGAAACCGCGTCAGAGCCGACGTGTCCCACCGACCGGAGGAGCCGCCGTGTCCGCCCACCCCGTCGACACCGACGAAAAGTCCGTCCACCCCGTGGACGAGAAACTCCCCGCCCTGAAGATGGCGACCAGCGGCCTGCAGCACGTGGCCGCCATGTACGCGGGGGTCGTAGCCCCGCCCCTGATCGTCGGCGCGGCCGTAGGCCTGTCCGGCACCGACCTCACCTTCCTCACCGGCGCCTGTCTCTTCACCGCCGGTCTCGCGACCTTCCTGCAGACCCTCGGCATCTGGAAGATCGGCGCCCGGCTGCCCTTCGTCAACGGGGTCACCTTCGCCGGTGTCGCCCCCATGACGGCGATCGTCGCCTCCGCCGAGGACAAGTCCGACGCCCTGCCGATGATCTTCGGCGCGGTCATCGTCGCCGGCCTCCTCGGCTTCCTCGCGGCTCCCGTCTTCTGCAAGGCGGTCCGCTTCTTCCCGCCGGTCGTCACCGGCACGGTCATCACCCTGATCGGCGTCTCGCTGCTCCCGGTCGCCTTCAACTGGGCACAGGGGCCGAACCCGGCCGCCCACGACTACGGTTCGGCCACCAACCTCACCCTGGCCGGCGTCACCCTGCTGATCGTGCTGCTGCTGCGCCGCTTCACGCGCGGCTTCGTCAAGCAGATCGCGGTCCTGCTCGGCCTGATGGCGGGCACCCTGATAGCCATACCCTTCGGCGTCACGGACTTCGCCCCGGTGACGAAGGCGGCCGTGGTGGGCTTCCCGACACCGTTCCACTTCGGCGCCCCGCAGTTCCACATCGCCGCCATCCTGTCGATGTGCGTGGTGATGGTGGTGTCGATGACCGAGTCGACGGCGGACATGCTGGCACTGGGCGAGATCGTCGAACGGCCCGCGGACGAGCGGACCATCGCGGCCGGCCTGCGCGCCGACACCCTCGGCTCGGCCCTCAGCCCCCTCTTCAACGGCTTCATGTGCAGCGCCTTCGCGCAGAACATCGGGCTCGTCGCCATGACCAGGATCCGCAGCCGCTTCGTGGTCGCCGTCGGCGGCGGCTTCCTGGTCCTGATGGGCCTGTGCCCGATGGCCGCCTCGCTCATCGCGGTCGTACCACGCCCGGTCCTCGGCGGCGCCGGCGTCGTGCTGTTCGGCTCGGTCGCGGCCAGTGGCATCCAGACCCTGGTCCGGGCCGGCCTGGAGCGGGACAACAACGTCCTGATCGTCGCCGTGTCCCTGGCCGTCGGCATCATCCCGATAACGGCGCCGGAGTTCTACCACGCGTTCCCGGACACCGCGAAGATCGTCCTGGACTCCGGTATCTCCACCGGGTGCCTCACCGCGGTCCTCCTCAACCTGGTCTTCAACCACCTGGGCCGGAACCGCGACGCCACCGACGTCACCCATCCGATGGAGTCGGGCGAGGAACTGGCTCCCGCCCACTGAGCGGGACGCGTGCGGCGGGAGGCGGCGCGGCGGCCACGGCCCCGCGCCGTCTCCTGCCGCCGGGGCGCCGCGCCCTCGTACGGGCCGCCGTCATCGGGCGGCCGGTGCGCGGAACGGCGGGAGGCGGCCGGCGGGGTTATGTTCGTGGCGATGCCGCCGTCGCCGGTCAGGGGCGCGACGGGGCCGCGTTGGCGAGCGTGCGGGCGGAAGGAGTTCCGATGTCGCGCAGGAACACCGGTGTCACCGTCCGGGCGGCGGACGCGGACGCCTGCCCGGTCCGTGAGGTCATCGACCGGGTGGCCGGCAAGTGGAGCGTGCAGATCCTCGTGGCCGCCGCCGAGGGGCCCGTACGGTTCACGGATCTGGAACGCGGCATCGAGGGCATCAGCCGCCGCATGCTCTCCCTGACCCTGCGCCACCTGGAGCGCGACGGCCTGGTCACGCGTACGGTGCACCCGACGGTTCCGCCGAAGGTGGAGTACGGACTCACGCCGGCCGCCCGCGAGTTGCAGCCGACGCTGCGCAGGCTGGCCCACTGGGCCGAGCGCAACGGGGCGTACGTCGCCGAGGCCCGGGCCCGCTACGACGCCGAGCACCCGCCCGAGCTGCTCGACGCTTAGGGCCTCTCGTCCGGATCAGGCGAAAGCCCCTGGAGCCCCTCGTCCCGATCATGCCGGGCTCGCGGTCCGGCACCGCGTCTGGCCGCGTTGTCGTCGGCTGCGATGGCTCCGCCATGCGGCCCTCCTCCGCCTTGCGACGCACGGCACCGGACCCCGCTCCCTGATCCGGCCTGATCCACACGAAAGATCCTGGGGCCCCTCGTCCGGATCATGCCGGGCTCGCGGTCCGGCACCGCGTCTGGCCGCGTTGTCGTCGGCTGCGATGGCTCCGCCATGCGGCCCTCCTCCGTCTTGCGACGCACGGCACCGGACCCCGCTCCCTGATCCGGCCTGATCCGGACGAAAGACCCTGCGGCCCTGCTGTCCGGAGGTCTTCGAGGAGGACGTCGCGGGCCGGGGCGCGGTCGCGGCCGCGCACGGTGCCGCACGGTGCCGCACGTCCGCCGCCGGACGCGTGAGGGCGCGGCCGTGCCGCGTCTCAGGTCCGCCGCGGCGATGCCAGCAGATAGCGCACCCGCGTCCGCGGCTCCGTGTACGCGCCGGCCTGCCAGCCGGCCCGCTCCAGCGTCTCCGCGCACGCCCGCAGGAACGGCTCGTCGGGCGCGTACACGGCGACCGCCTCCGGCTGCGGTGTCGCCCGCACCCGGTAGCCGTCGCCGTCCGGGCCCGCCGGGCGGTGCCCCGCCGCCTCCAGGGCGAGCGCGGCGGCCCGCACCAGGTGGGTCCGCTCCCAGCCGCACGGGCGGCCTGTCGCGCCGTCCGGGTTGGTCATCCGGCGCAGCTCCAGCAGTCCCTGCCAGGCGCTGTGCACCTCACGCAGCCGGGCGCCCGCGGACACCGGCGCCGGCTCCTCGCCGCCGACGCGCGCGGCGAAGCCCCCGCCGCCGTCGGTGCCGGGCTCCCCGGCGACGGGCGGCGCCGGTGGTTCCGCCTCGCGCACCCGGTGCCCGGCGGGCGTGAGGAAGTGGTCGTGCGGCGGCCGCGGATGGCGGAAGGCGAGCCCGCGCCTCACCAGCGCCTCCAGTTGCGCCCGCGTGCCCCGCAGCCGCCCGGTCACCGGATCGGCGGCCTCGATCAGCCGCCGCTGCGCGACAGTCGGCGGACGTGTCACGGCGAGCCCCCTTCCGCGGCGCCGGCTCCTTCGGTCACCGGACCGGCGACTCGTTCCCGAGCGTACGACGGGGGTCCGACAACGGGCCCGGCTCAGTGGGCGGCGCCGGTCAGCCGGGCACCCGGACGTTCCACCCCGCGACCACGGGCCGCCCGTGCTCGGTGCCGAGCCGGCCCAGCGCGCCGGTCCCGAGCTGGAACAGCGCCCCGTGCTGCGGCGGCAGCCCGAGCCGGCGCGCGGTGAGGACCCGCAGGAAATGGCCGTGGGCGACCAGCAGCACCACACCCTCGGTGTTCGCCAGGGCGGCGTCCACCTTGCCGAGCATCCGGTCCGCCCGCGCCCCGACCTCCTCCGGGCTCTCCCCGGGATGATCCGGCGGCCCGGGCGCGACCCCGTCCGTGAACAGGAACCAGTCGGGCCGCTCCCGCTGGATCTCCACCGTGGTCACGCCCTCGTAGCCGCCGTAGTCCCATTCGCACAGGTCGGCGTCGACCCGGGCGTCGCGGACGCCGATGAGCGCGGCGGTCTCCCGGGCCCGCTGCAGCGGGCTGACGAACGCGGCGCCGATGCGGTGCGAGCGGACCAGCGGCGCCAGCCGGCGCGCCTCCTCCCGGCCGTGCTCGGTCAGGGGCACATCGGTCCGGCCGGTGTGCCGCCCGGAGCGCGACCACTCGGTCTCCCCGTGCCGGACAAGCAAAAGGTCACCCACGTGAAACGCCCTTCTTGCTGATCTTCAGCGCATGCTCCAGCACGGTTTCACACCGCTCCGCACGTCCGCAGGGCGGGGCGGCCCGGACGCCGGCCGCTACCCCTGCCGGTACCCGCCCAGGAAGCGGCCGATCCGGCCGATCGCCGCCTCCAGGTCCTGTGCGTGCGGAAGGGTGAGGATGCGGAAGTGGTCGGGTGCGGGCCAGTTGAAGCCGGTGCCCTGGACCACCTGGATCTTCTCGCGCAGCAGCAGGTCGAGGACGAACCTCTCGTCGTCGTGGATCCGGTGCACCTTGGGGTCCAGGCGCGGGAAGGCGTACAGCGCGCCCTTGGGCTTCACGCAGGACACCCCGGGGATCTCGTTGAGCTTCTCCCAGGCCACGGTGCGCTGCTCGTACAGCCGTCCGCCGGGCGCGGTGAGGTCGCGGATGGACTGGCGGCCGCCGAGCGCCGCCTGGATGGCGTACTGCGCGGGCGCGTTGGCGCACAGCCGCATGGAGGCCAGCATCGTCAGGCCCTCCAGGTAGTCCTTCGCGTGCTGCCTTGGCCCGGTGACGACCAGCCAGCCGGAGCGGAAGCCGGCCACCCGGTACGTCTTCGACAGGCCGCAGAAGGTGAGGACCACCAGGTCGGGGGCGAGGGCGGCGGCGGAGTGGTGGACGGCGTCGTCGTAGAGGATCTGGTCGTAGATCTCGTCGGCGAGGACCATCAGGCCGTGCCGGCGGGCGAGGTCGAGGATGCCCTCCACCACCTCCTTCGGGTAGACCGCGCCGGTGGGGTTGTTCGGGTTGATGATCACCACGGCCTTGGTGCGGTCGGTGATCTTCGACTCCAGGTCGGCCAGGTCCGGGTTCCAGTCGGCCCGCTCGTCGCAGAGGTAGTGCACCGCCTTGCCGCCGGCCAGCGTCGTCACCGCCGTCCACAGCGGGAAGTCCGGGGCGGGGATGAGGATTTCGTCGCCGTCCTCGACCAGTGCCTGTACGGCCATGGAGACCAGCTCCGAGACGCCGTTGCCGAGGAACACGTCGTCGACGTCCACCGCGAGGCCGAGGGTCTGGTAGCGCTGGGCCACGGCGCGGCGGGCGGACAGGACACCGCGCGAGTCCGTGTAGCCGTGCGCCCGGGGCAGCATCCGGATCATGTCCTGGAGGATCTCCTCGGGCGCCTCGAAGCCGAACAGCGCCGGGTTGCCCGTGTTCAGGCGCAGCACGCTGTGGCCCGCCTCCTCCAGCGCGTCCGCGTGCTCGATCACCGGGCCGCGGATCTCGTAACAGACCTCGCTGAGCTTGTTCGACTGCCGGAACTCCATGCGCCCCTCCGGGAACTCGTGTTGCTTGGTTTTACCAAGCGTGAGCTTGGAAAGTCCAACAACCCGTCTAGACTGCGCCGCATGTCACCTCGCCGAAGCTACGACCAGTACTGCTCAGCAGCCCGCGCCCTGGACCTCGTGGGCGACCGCTGGACCCTGCTGATCGTCCGGGAACTGCTGGCCGGCCCGCGCCGCTACACGGACCTGCACGCCGACCTGCCCGGCGTGAGCACGGACGTACTCGCCTCCCGGCTGAAGGACATGGAACGCGACGGCATCGCCACCCGGCGGCGGCTGCCCCCGCCGGGCGCGGCCTACGTCTACGAACTCAGCGAGCGTGGACGCGCGTTGCTGCCCGTGCTGCAGGCCCTGGGGAAGTGGGGCGAGGGCGAACTGGGGGAGCTGCGGCCCACGGACGCGGTCCGCGCGCACTGGTCCGCGCTGCCCCTGCTGCGGGCCCTGGAGGGCGAAGGGATCGTCGAAGTCCTGCTGGAGGAGGGCGAGTTCCACCTCCGCCTGGGCGCCGGGGACGGCCCGGCCTACGGGGACGGGCCCGCGCCCGGCCCGGTGGACGCGCGGCTGGTGCTGGACTCGGCGACCTGCACGGCCGTCTGCCGTGGCGAGCTGACGCCGGCGGACGCCGTACGGGCCGGGCGGATCACCGTGACCGGCGACGGCGCACTCGCCGAGGCGCTGCGGGAGGGTACGGGAGGGCGGGAGGCCGGCCCGGGCGGCACGTGAGCGGAGACGCGGAAGGCCCGCCGGGGCGGCGGGCCTTCCTCTGCGAGCCGGACGCGGCCGTGGATCAGACGGACGGCGGTACCCGGGACGGGCGCCCCGAGCCGCGCGTGAGCGCGTAGCCGCCGATGCCGGCGAGCGCGGCCAGCACTCCGCCGATCGCGGTCCACACCCAGCGGTCGGACCACCAGCCGGAGGACCAGCCGTCGTCCGGTTCGACGCCCGACAGCACCGCCGACTTGGAGCCGTCCCGCTCATCGGCCCGGGACCCGGCCGCGATCCCGGGGACCAGCGGCTTCGCCAGCGAGCCGTCCACGGCCGCCGCGCCGCCGATGTCCTTGGAGCCGACGCGGACCTCGGTGCTCACCGGCTGCCCCAGGTCGGACGAGGCCAGGTCCACCACGGTCAGCCGCACGTAGTAGGTGCCCGGCAGCGGGTCGTTGGCCCACGGCTCCGCCCAGGCGCGCACCGTGCGCAGCACACAGGCCAGCTCGACCGAGGACGTCCCCTGCCCCGCGGTGCGGGTCGCGGCGCCGTACTGGCAGGACTGGCGGCGGCGCAGGCCGTCGTAGACGTCGATCTGCCAGGTCTGCGTGCCGTGCGTCCGCGGCAGCTTCACCGTCGCCTCGACCGTCGGGCGCTGTTCCGCGTCCGCGGGGAACGACCAGTACAGGTAGTCGCCGACGGAGCCGGACGCGGTGGCCCGCTGCCCCTGCTCGAGCTCCGTCGCCGTGCGGAAGGAGGTGCCCGCCCGGGTGGGCACCTTGCCGTCGTCCGAGGCGCTCGGCGACGGCGTGGAGTCGGCGGCCGCCGGTCCGGCGGCCAGCCCGAGCGCCAGCAGCGCAGCGCCCAGCACACGTGTGATTCGCATCAGTTCGTCCTCCAGACGGCGACCCGCCAGCGCGACAGCCAGCCCCACAGCAGACCGCCGACGAAGCCGGCCAGCACCAGGGCGCCGAGCAGCCACCAGCCGCGGCCGAGACCGAAGGCCGCCACGTCGCTCGCCTTCGACGGCCCGTCCACCACGTCCACGGTCAGCTCCAGCGGCAGACCCGGGCTCGTCTTGACGCCCGCGGCGGCCGAGAAGGAGTTCGTGACCTGCAGGCACACGGTCTCCGCGGTCGCGTTGTCGTCGTCGCTCTCCGGCCTCGGGTACCTGAGGCCCGTGGAGATCACGTCGGTGCGGCCGTTGCCCGCCGCCTCACCGCGCACGATCTCCCGGCCGTGCAGCGTCACCGCCCGCAGCAGGACCCCGTAGTCGGGGTTCACGGCCCGGTCGTCCGCCACGCTCACCGAGGCGCGCACCTCCTGGCCGGGGTTCACCTCGACCTTGTACCAGCGCTGCTGCCCGAACTCCTCGCGGTCGGTGTAGAGACCGGACTTCAGGGCCGGCGCCGCGGCGCACTCGCCGGCGCCCTCGGTGGCCACCGGGGTCACCACCGGATCGGCCGCCCGGTCGACCAACTGCCCTACCCGGTCGCTCAGTTCCTCCTTGTGCCGCACGGAGGTGTAGGTGCCGCCGGTCGCGTCCGCGATGCAGCTGAGCTGGTCGCGGGTCTTGGCGTCCGGGACCAGGCCGAGGGTGTCGATCGTCAGCCCGATGCCCTTGGCCGCTATCTCGCGGGCCACCTCGCACGGGTCCAGCGGCTGGCAGGTGTCCTCGCCGTCGCTGATGAGGACGATGCGGCGGGCGCCCTCGCCGCCGTCCAGGTCGTCGGCGGCCTTCAGCAGCGCGGGCCCGATCGGCGTCCAGCCGGTCGGGGCCAGGGTGGCCACCGCGGTCTTCGCCTCGGTCCGGTCCAGCGGCCCGACCGGGTAGAGCCGCGCGGTGTCCTTGCAGCCCGTCTTGCGGTCGTTTCCGCGGTAGTCGGCGCCCAGCGTGCGTATGCCGAGCTCGACCTCCTCCGGCGTGGCGTCGAGCACCTCGTTGAACGCCTGCTTCGCCGCGGCCATCCGGGTACCGCCGTCGATGTCCCGCGTCCGCATGGAGCCGCTGACGTCCAGCACGAGTTCGACCTTCGGGGCGGACTGTTCCGTCTCGTCGGCTACGGCCCCGGCGGGGAACGCGAGCCCGGCCGTCAGGGCGGCGAGGAGAGCGCACACTCCCGCCGCCAGCCGTTGTCTTCTGATCATCGGCGGATCTTATTGATCTCGGGTGCCGGGCTCCAAAACGAGCGGGTTGGGCAGCGCGGTCCACTGGTCGCCGGGGGTCTCCGGGGACAGCCGCATCAGCGTCAGCGCCTTGGCGGGCAACGGGCCTTCGCGCAGCACGGCGAGGTCGGGCGTGTCCGGCAGCGCGGGCAGGGCCGCCGCCAGCGCCGCCCCGAGCGCCGGCGCCGAGCCCGCCGTACCGGCGAGGGCGCCGGCCACCAGGGAGCCGAACAGCTTGCGGCGCAGGGCCGTTTCGTCGTCCGTGACCAGGCGGCCGGTCAGCGGGGGCGGGGCGACGCCGTGCCGGGCCAGCCGGGCGGGACTGATCCGGATGTCGGCGAGGTCCCGGTAGACCAGCCGCAACGGGGTGCCGTCCGCCGAGGTGATCACCAGCAGGTTCTGGCCGTGGGCCTCCAGGGCCACACCGAGGTCCAGCAGCCGCAGACCCACCGTCAGCGCCAGCCGGGCGAAAGCGGCCAGCCATGCGGGGGAGTCCGGCAGTCCGGTGCCGGGCAGCGCCGCGACCGGCAGCACCCGCTCGCCGGGGCCCGCGTACGCGGCGGGCGGCTCCCGCAGCAGTGCGGCCAGATCGGGGGAGTGCGCGGTGACCGCGCCCAGCGTGCGGGTGATGTGCAGCAGGCCGCCGGTGCGGCCCGCCAGGTCCGTCGCGAACGCCGACAGGGCCGCCGCCACCTCGACGGAGTATGCGGAGATGTCCCGCACCGACGAGGTCAGCCGGGCGCTCAGCGCGGTCTTGACGTGGGGGCCGCCGGGCAGGGCCAGCGTCCGCAGCGACATCAGCGGGTGCGCGGACCGCCAGGGGTCGTACGGCCGCTTGAGCACATGGTCCGCCTGCCAGGGGTGCACCGGCAGCAACAGCCTTTCACCGTCCCGGAGTTCGTCCGGCCACTCGCCCGACAGCAGACAGCTCTCGGCCGCCACCGGGACCGTCCCCAGCTCCACCACCGGAGCGTGCTCCGGTGCGTAGGCCAGCTGGTCCGCCACCGAGAAACCGGGCCGGGAACGGCAGTTGGGGTGGTAGGGATGACCGTCGGTCACCCGTTGCTCCCACTCCCAGTCCCGCTCCGCCCGGCTCCGCGAAGGATCCGCACCGGCCCGCGAGAGGGCCAGCGACGCGGTGCTGTGGGCCAGCTCGGCCGCGAAACCGGCGGCGTGCGGCACCGCGAGGTCGGCCATGAGCCGCGCCGGGTCGTCGTAGCGCTCCCGGCCGAGGCGTACGGACGTGACGTACCCGGCGGTCGCGTACGGGTCCGCGGGCGGCCCCGTCAGGTCCCGGCCGTCGGCGAGCCGCAGCACCAGGCCGTGCGCCGAACCGGTGCGGCGGGAGATCCACGGCAGCGGCTCGTACGCCAGGGCCCGCCACAGCCGGGTCAGCACCGCCGCCCGGGCGCCGGGCAGCGCGGCCCGGTACCGGGGCAGCAGACCGGGCCGGACGGAGGCCAGCTCCTCGGCCAGCCCCGCCTCGGCGGTGGCTGAGTCGTACACGTTCGGCTCCTCGGGAAAGGCCGGCTCAGGGGACGATTGTCGGGTACGGCAGACATACTGATCGCCACCGGCCCCCGGCACCGAACCGGCGGTCCGGCGCGAGCGGCCCCGACGACGGACGAGTGGATCGCGTGGACCTCAAGCCTCCCAGTGACGAAGCAGGACGGCGCGCCGACGCCTACGCGGCAGCCCCCCTGCTGAACTGCCTGCTGCGGGAGGTCGCCGAGCCGCTGCCGCCCGCCGGGGAACACCGGGTGTTCCGGCTGCCCGGCACCGGCCGGCTGCTGCGTGTGCGGGCCGGCCGCCGGCCCGCCGGCCCGGAGGTCCGCGCGGCCGGGGTCTGGCACCGCCTCGACCACGCCGAGCTGGTCAAACTGGTCGCCGAGGAGCTGCGCCGGCACACCGGCCGGCCGTGCGACGACCTGCCCGCCGAGATGATCGACAGCCGGGAGACCGTCGCCGCCCTGCTCGCGGCCCGGGCCCGGGCGACGGCGCCCGCGGACCCTTACCTGCGCTCCGAGCAGTCCCTGATCACCGGCCACCCCTGCCACCCGGCCCCCAAGGCGCGGGGCGGCGGCCCGTCCGCTGCCTGGCTGCCGTACGCCCCCGAGGCGCACGCCCGCTTCCCGCTCGCCCTGCTCGGGGTGCGCGAGGACCAGGTGGCCGAGGAGGGGGACACCAGCGCCCTCGACGCCCTCGGCTCCGCCCCGCCCGGCTACCGGCTGCTGCCCGCCCACCCCTGGCAGCTCGACCTCGCCGCCCACGCCCTGGCCCCCGCGTTCGCCGACGGCAGGCTGGTCGGGCTCGGCGCCACCGGCTTCGACACCTGGCCCACGGCGGCGATCCGCACGGTGTACGAGCCCCGGCGCGACCTGTTCCTGAAGTTCAGCCTGGACGTGCGCATCACCAACGACATCCGCCGGCTGTGGCGCCACGACCTGCTGGCACTGACCCGCGCCAACACCGCCGTGGAAGGTGCGTTCCGTGCGATGGGCCCGCCCGCCGCCTGGCTGCCCGACCGCGGCTACCGCACCGCCGCCTTCGCCTTCGAGGAACTGGCCGTGCTGGTGCGCGGCGGCCTGCGCGACGCCCTCCTGCCCGGCGCCACCGCGCTGCTCGCCGCCGGGCTGGCCGAGGGGTTCGAGGGCAGTCCGCTGGCCGTCGCCGAGGACCCCGGGGCCTGGTGGGAGGCGTACCTGCGGCAGGTCGTGCCGCCCGTCCTGACGGCCTTCGCCGGCCACGGCGTCGTCCTGGAGGCGCACCTGCAGAACACCCTGGTCGCCGTGGACCGGGCGGGCCTGCCCGTGCAGGCCCTGTTCCGGGACGCCGAGGGCGTCAAACTGCTCCCGGACGTCCCCCGGGCAGCCGGCTGGGAGCGGCTGGTGTACTGCCTGGTGGTCAACAACCTGACCGAGATCGCCGGGGCACTCGCCGAGCACCACCCGGGAATCGACCCCTGGCCCGCCGCCCGCCGTGAACTGGCCCGCCACGACCTGCCCGAGATCCCCGCCCTGCTGGCCTCGCCCACCCTCCCCGGCAAGACCAACCTGCTGCTGCGCTGGACCGGCGCGGACGGCGCCGCCGCCCGCTACCTGCCCGTGCCGAACCCGCTGGCGGGCCGCTGACGCACGCGGCGGCCGCCCGGGCGGAGGAGCCGTGTCCGCCCGGGCGGACACACACAGGGGCTCCCGCCCCCCTCGGTGGGTGAACGGCCTACTGCACCGTCACGTTGACGGTCGGCGAGTGGGTGCGGCCCGCGGCGACGCGGAAGTGCCGGCTTCCCTTCATGTGCAACCGGGTCGAGAGGGCGAAGGTGTTGCCCTTCCTCACCTTGGAGTTCACATGGAGCGGGAGCCACTTGCCGTTCTTGTCCACCTGCAGCCGTACCGCGGCTCCGGCCCGGATGCCGGTGGTGTGCCCGGCGAACCGGACCGTGTGCCCGGCCTTCACGGTCGTGGGGCCGGCCTTGACCGTGATCGAGGCGGGACGGGCCGGCGGCGTCGTGGCGGCCGGCGCCGGTCCCGCGCCGGCGCAGAGCAGCGCGGCGGACACCGCTGACGCGGCGAACCCGCGTGGATGCACGTACATTGCGGCCTCCATCCGGGAGAAGTACGACCCGTCAGAACCCGGATCGTGCGGAGCGCATCGTGCAGTCACCACGCCAGTCCTCCGCCCCGGACGACCGGGCCGCCGCCGGTGACGCGGGTAACCATGGCGTAATAGCTCGGCGTGCGGACGGTGAGAACACCGCCGTACGTCCCGGCCGGACTGCCGCCGGGGCGTACCGGGTCCGGCATTCGGACAGCCTTTCTCGCCCGGTGCTCACCTTCGCGCGGCCACGGGTCCGGCCCGCCCGGACCCGGCCGTTCAGGAGGGGACGTGGGACCGCGTGTGCGCCGGTGCGTGGCGCAGGGCGAGGAGGGCGACGTCGTCGCCGAGACGCCCGCCCGTGTGGGCGATCAGGTCGCGCCGGATGTGCTGGATCAGCGCCTGGGGGGAGCTGTCGGTCCACTGGGCGGCGCGGTCCGCGAGGGGGTAGAAGGCCCCGTCGCGGTCGCGGGCCTCCACGACGCCGTCGGTGTACAGCAGCAGCGTGTCGTGGGGCCCGAAGGGCAGGACGTCCACGGGGTGGTCCCCGGCGTCGGTCAGACCGACGCCCAGGGGCGGCGCGGGACGCAGCTCGGGGGCGGTCACGGCGCCGCCCGGATGGAGCAGGAGCGGCGCCACGTGCCCGCAACTGGTCATGCGGACGATCGGCTCCTCGTCGGGGATCTCCAGCAGCAGCGCCGTGACGAAGCGCTCCCCGGCCTCGTCCAGGGGCTCGAAGTCGGCGAGGTAGCGCGCGACGCTGCGCTCCAGCGCGAAGGCCAGCCCGGGCAGCTCTTCGTGCTGGTGGGCCGCTTCCCGGAACGCGCCGAGCACGAGGGCGGCCTCGCCGATCGCGGGCAGGGCCTTGCCCCGCACGTCGCCGATCACCACGCGGACCGCGTCCTCGGTGCGCGCGGCCGCGTAGAGGTCGCCGCCGATCTCGGCCTCGTCGGCGGCGGCCACGTAGAGGCAGGCGAGCCGCAGCGGCCCGAGCTGCTTGGGCAGGGGCCACATCAGGACGTGCTGGGCGGCCTCGGCGACCGAGCGGACCTGGGCCAGCTGGCGGCTGCGCCGCTCCCTGGCCGCGCACAGGGCCACGATCAGCGCGGTGAGCACCGCCAGCGCTATGAGCTGCACGATCTCGCCCCGCGAGGTCAGCACACTGGAGTGCCGGCCGATGAAGGCCTGGGCCGCCAGCGCCAGGGCCCCGATGCCGCCCGTGACCCAGGGGCCCCTGGACCACGCGGTGAGCGCGGGCGCGATCACCAGGAGCGGGCCGAGGACGACGTCGGACGGGGTGACGACGTCCGCGACCGTGATCAGGACGATGAGCGCGACCGGCAGCAGCAGCACGGTGTGCCGTGACCGCCGCACACGTCCGAGGCCGTGAAGGAGCCGCCGCCAGGAACCCACGCTCCCCACACTGCACCGCCGGACAACGATCGGCGAGCGCGGCCGGGCTGTGCGACGATGGCGTTCGGACTTCACGGGTTCCCGCTGCGGGGACCCGGGGCCGTCGCCCGGGGTGCATCGCGTTGGAGCTGGTCGTGGAACGTACGGTGAACGAGCCGCGGAGCTCTGGGCGATGCTGAGGGAGGTCACCGCCGACCGCTATGTGGCGCCGCTGCACTCGGGCGGCTCCGTGCCCGGCGTCGTCGAGGCCGACGACCTCGGCACCTACGTCGTGAAGTTCACCGGCTCGGCGCAGGGGCACAAGGCGCTGGTCGCCGAGGTGATCGTCGGGGAGCTCGCGCGGGCGCTCGGCCTGCGCTTCCCCGAACTGGTCCTCGTCCACTTCGATCCGGCGATCGCCGCGGCCGAGCCGCACCAGGAGGTCCGGGAGCTGCACGGCGCCAGCGCGGGCGTCAACCTCGGCATGGACTACCTGCCGGGCGCCGCCGACTTCACCCCGGAGGTCGCGAAGTCCTTCGCGGTGGACCCGCTGGAGGCGGGCCGGATCGTCTGGCTGGACGCGCTGACCGTCAACGTGGACCGCACGGTGCACAGCTCCAACCTGATGGTGTGGCCCACCCTCGGCACGGTCCCGCCGCGTCTGTGGCTCATCGACCACGGCGCCGCGCTCGTCTTCCACCATCGCTGGGACACCACCACCCCGGGCAAGCGCTACGACTTCCGCCACCACGCGCTCGGCCACTACGGTCCCGACGTACGGGCCGCCGACGCGGAACTGGCGCCCCGGGTGACCGAGGAGCTGCTGCGCGGGATCGTCGCCGAGGTGCCGGACGCCTGGCTGGCCGAGGACGCGGGCTTCGCCGCCCCCGACGACGTCCGGGCCGCCTACGTCGACTACCTCCTGCAACGGGTAAGGCTGTCGGCCGACTGGCTGCCCACCGACTTCCCGAGCCGCGCGGAACTGGCCGCCGAGGAGGCCGCCCGCGCGGCGAGGACCCAGCGGGGCCGTCCGGACTGGCTCAAGCGGGTCCCCGACCTGCACGGCAGGCCGGGGGTGGAGCAGGACGGCGCGGTGCACTTCGGCTGACCGGCGCGGGCCGCTCGGCTGACCGGCGTGGCGCCCTTCGGCTGACCGGCACGGTGCAACTCCGCCGGCCGGCGGCCCGGGGAGCCGCCCGGGCCGCCGGCCGGCCTCCGTCAGCCCCTCAGCCGCTCGTACGCCGGCAGGGTCAGGAAGTCGGCGTAGTCCTCGTCGAGGGACACCTGGAGCAGGAGGTCGTGCGCCTGCTGCCAGTGCCCGGCCGCGAAGGCCTCCTCGCCGAGCTCCTCGCGCACGGCCGCCAGTTCCTCGGCCGCGACCTTGCGGGCCAGTTCCGGGGTGGCCTTCTCGCCGTTCTCGAACTCGACGCCCGCGTTGATCCACTGCCAGATCTGGGAGCGGGAGATCTCCGCGGTGGCCGCGTCCTCCATCAGGTTGAAGATGGCGACCGCGCCGAGCCCGCGCAGCCAGGCCTCGATGTAACGGATGCCGACCTGGACGGCGTTGACGAGACCGGCGTAGGTCGGCTTCGCCTCCAGCGAGTCCACGGCGATCAGGTCGGCGGCCTCGACGTGGACGTCCTCGCGCAGCCGGTCCTTCTGGTTCGGCCTGTCGCCGAGCACCTTGTCGAAGGACTCCATGGCGATCGGGACCAGGTCGGGGTGGGCGACCCAGGAGCCGTCGAACCCGTCGTTCGCCTCGCGGTCCTTGTCGGCGCGGACCTTCTCGAAGGCGACCTTGTTGACCTCGGCGTCGCGCCGGGACGGGATGAACGCCGCCATGCCGCCGATGGCGTGCGCGCCGCGCTTGTGGCAGGTGCGGACGAGCAGTTCGGTGTACGCCCGCATGAACGGCGCGGTCATCGTGACCGCGTTGCGGTCCGGCAGCACGAACTTCGGCCCGCCGTCGCGGAAGTTCTTCACGATGGAGAACAGGTAGTCCCAGCGGCCCGCGTTCAGGCCCGATGCGTGGTCGCGGAGTTCGTAGAGGATCTCCTCCATCTCGTACGCCGCCGTGATCGTCTCGATCAGGACGGTGGCGCGCACGCTGCCCTGCGGCACGCCCACGTAGTCCTGGGCGAAGACGAACACGTCGTTCCACAGCCGGGCCTCGAGGTGCGACTCGGTCTTCGGCAGGTAGAAGTACGGGCCCTTGCCGAGGTCCAGCAGCCGCTGGGCGTTGTGGAAGAAGTACAGGCCGAAGTCGACCAGCGCGCCGGGCACCGGCTTGCCGTCGGCGTCGACGAGGTGCCGCTCGTTCAGATGCCAGCCGCGCGGGCGCATGACGACCGTGGCCAGCTCCTCGGCGGGGCGCAGGGCGTAGGACTTGCCGGACCCGGGGTCGGTGAAGTCGATGTTCCGGGTGTACGCGTCGATCAGGTTGACCTGGCCGAGGACCACGTTCTCCCAGGTGGGCGCGGAGGCGTCCTCGAAGTCGGCGAGCCAGACCCGCGCGCCCGAGTTGAGCGCGTTGATGGTCATCTTGCGGTCGGTGGGGCCGGTGATCTCGACGCGCCGGTCGTTCAGCGCGGCCGGGGCCGGGGCGACCCTCCAGGAGTCGTCCGCGCGCACGGCGGCCGTCTCCGGGAGGAAGTCGAGGGTCGAGGTGCGGGCGATCTCGGCGCGGCGCTCGGCCCGGCGGGCGAGGAGTTCGTCACGGCGCGGGGTGAACCGCCGGTGCAGCTCCGCCACGAAGGCGAGCGCCGCGTCGGTGAGGACCTCCTCCTGCCGGGGCAGGGGCTCGGCGTCGACGATGGCCAGCGGAGACGGCGCTGGTGCGGACATGAGCTGTCACTTCCTTCAGCGGTGGCACCGGGTGCCAAGTGGCACGAAATGGACGATCTGCGCCCGCTGTGCGACCGGGCGCTTCTGAGCAGTGGATAGTAGTTTCCTCATCGTGGAACTTCAATGGTTTGTTGATGTCGAGAATCTCCGGGTCGAGGCAAGGTGGCGCTCGGTGCCACCGCGTTCACTCAAGGTGGCCCAGGTCCGCCTCGGTGTCGATGTCGTACGGTTCGGCCACGTCAGCGCACTCCACCAGCCTCAGCGCCGCCGCGTGCTCCCGCAGGTAGGCACGGGCTCCGCGGTCGCCGGTGGCGGAGGCGGTGATGCCCGCCCAGTGCGCCGCGCCGAACAGCACCGGATGCCCGCGCACGCCCTCGTAGGCGGCCGACGCCAGCGAGTTCTCGTCCTCGAAGACCCCCAGCACCCGGGCCGCCGCGGCCGGTCCGATGCCCGGCTGGTCGACGAGGCTCACCAGGGCCGCGGTCACGCCCGTACCGGCCAGTGAGTCCAGCCCGGCGCGCAGGGACGAGCCCATGCCCTCGGCCCAGCCGGGGTTGCCGACCGTGACGCAACCGCTCAGGTCCGCCCGGGCCCGGACGTCGTCCGCCGCCGCGCCGAGCACCACATGGATCCGCCCGCAGCCGGCCGCGCGCAGCACCCCGACCGCGTGTTCGACCAGGGGCCGCCCCCGGTGTTCCAGCAGCGCCTTGGGCCGCCCGCCGAGCCTTCTGCCGCCGCCGGCGGCAAGCAGCAGCCCGGCGACCCTCTCCCCGTGTCCGTCCCGGTTGTCCGTCATGCGTCCTGCATACCCGAAGCGGGCCGCGTCGGCCGGGCCCCTTGGGCTGAATTTCGGCCCGCGCGGTGGCGCCGCCGGACGGCGTGGCGTTAACTGACCCGCGCACGACGGCGTGTGAGGGGGAGGGCTGTGTCGCGGAGCTTGGAGCAGAGGCCGGTGACCGGCGGCGACGAGGACGTGCGAGTGGCGGGACTGCGGACCGCGGTGTCCCGGCTGCGCCGCGAACTCGCCGCGCTTCCGGCGGACTTCCCCGACCGGGGGATAGCCGAGGACGAACTGGCCGCACTCGCGGCGATGGCCGCGGGCGGCACTCCCGACACCCCGCGGCTGCGCCGCTCCCTGTTGCTGATCGCGGGCGCGATCGGCTCGGTCAGCGCGCTGGCGCGCGGCCTGGCGGAGGTCAGGGAGGCGGTGGACCTGTTCGGCGGGCCACCCCGGAGTTAGGGCACGCCCGGCGCTTCCGGCCGCCGCGCGGCGACGACGAACGTCGCCGGACAGATCCCACCGCGCGGCCGTCCGCGACACGCTCGGCGCCGGGTGCGCCTGGACCTCGTGGTCGGGTCCGGGGGTCGCCGTGCTGGTCCGCGCCGCGCCGGGCGGCGTCGCGGAGGTGGTGGTCGCCGGCGCCGGCTCCTGTGAGGCGCTGGGGGCGGGTGCGCTTGGACCGCGTGGTCGGGTCCGCGGGTTGCCGTGCTGGTCCGCGTCGCGGAGGTGGTGGTCGCCGGCGCCGGCACCGCCACCGGTTCCTGTGAGCCGCTGGGGGCGGGTGGGCCCGGACCTCGTGGTCGGGTCCGGGGGCCGCCGTGCTGGTCCGCGCCGCGCCGGGCGACGCCGCGGAGGTGGTGGCCGCCGGCGCCGGCTCCTGCGAGCCGCCGGGGAGGGGCCTCGCGGCCGAGCCGAGCGGGTCTTGACCGCTCGGCGTCCGGGGCGGGGTCCGCGCCCGCCGTGCGGGCGGTCGCCGGACGGCTCCCGCCGCTGGACGGGGCCGGTCGACGCCCCATGGCACACCCGCGCACCGGGCGCCGGCAGGCCGGTCGTGCAGGGCCGCTCGCGCTCGGCGCCGGCGACGTCGGCTGCCGGCTGTCCGTGGCCGGCCTCCGAGTGTGCCGGCCGAGGGGGCTCAGGCCCCCGAACTCGCCAGCGCCTCGGACAGTTCCACGGCGATGCCCTGCAGTACCGGCACGATCCGCTCGGTCGCGGTCTCGGTGACCCGCCCGGCCGGTCCGGAGATGGAGATCGCGGCCGCCGTGGGGGAGTCGGGCACGGGCACCGCGAGGCAGCGGACGCCGATCTCCTGCTCGTTGTCGTCCACCGCGTACCCCTGCCGGCGCACGTCGGCCAGCGCCGCCAGGAAGCCGTCGGGCGTGGTGATGGTCTTCTCCGTCGCGGCCGGCATGCCGGTGCGGGAGAGCAGGGCGCGCACCTCGTCGTCGGGGACACCGGCCAGCAGGGCCTTGCCGACCCCTGTGGAGTGCGGCAGCACCCGGCGCCCCACCTCGGTGAACATCCGCATCGAGTGCTTGGACGGCACCTGGGCGACGTAGACGATCTCGTCGCCGTCGAGCAGGGCCATGTTCGCCGTCTCGCCGGTCTCCTCCACCAGCCTGGCGAGGTAGGGCCGCGCCCACGTGCCGAGCAGCCGGGACGCCGACTCGCCGAGCCGGATCAGCCGGGGGCCGAGCGCGTACCTGCGGTTCGGCTGCTGGCGTACGTAACCGCAGGCCACCAGGGTGCGCATCAGCCGGTGGATGGTGGGCAGCGGCAGCCCGCTGGCCGCGGACAGCTCGCTCAGGCCGACCTCACCGCCCGCGTCGGCCATCCGTTCCAGCAGGTCGAAGGCGCGCTCCAGGGACTGGACCCCGCCGCCGGCGGAGGACTTGGCGGAGTCGGTGGTGCTGGCGCTGGACGTCGGCACGGCACGTTCCTTTCGGGACTGGCGGGGAGGGCAGAAGCCTACCCGGCGGCCGGTTGACTCCCTGCTTGTACATAGCTACGTTCTGCTCATCGGAATTCTAATTCCGCTTTGTGGAAACGTCCAGGGCTGTCGTGCCCGCGCCGCCGCTGGAAAGTCTGCCCCTTGACGGCGGAGGACGGGGAGTGAAGACTCCTTCAACAGAACGTTGAAGTCCGTTACGTGGATGTAAATCCCGTTTCCCGGGCGTGAACGGCGGCAGAGAGAGGGGTCCGGGTGTCCGACGCTGAACTGGTGCTGCGCTCGACGCGCGTCATCACACCGGAGGGGACAAGGGCCGCCACGGTCACCGTGTCCGACGGCACCATCACGGCCGTGCTGCCGTACGACGCCGCCGTACCGGCCGGGGCGCGCCTTGAGGACTTCGGCGACCACGTGCTGCTGCCCGGCCTGGTCGACACCCACGTGCACGTCAACGACCCCGGCCGCACCGAGTGGGAAGGCTTCTGGACGGCGACGCGCGCGGCCGCGGCCGGCGGCATCACCACGCTCGTCGACATGCCCCTCAACTCCCTGCCGCCCACCACCACGGTCCCCAACCTGCGGGTCAAGCAGGAGGTCGCGGCCGCCAAGGCGCACATCGACGTCGGCTTCTGGGGCGGCGCCCTGCCCGGCAACGTCAAGGACCTGCGCCCGCTCCACGACGCCGGGGTCTTCGGCTTCAAGGCGTTCCTCTCCCCGTCCGGCGTCGACGAGTTCCCCCACCTCGACCAGGAGCAGCTCACCCGCTCCCTGACCGAGATCGCCGGCTTCGACGGGCTGCTGATCGTGCACGCCGAGGACCCGCACCGGCTCGCCGCCGCCCCGCAGCACGGCGGCCCCAGATACGCCGACTTCCTCGCCTCCCGCCCCCGCGACGCCGAGGACTCGGCCGTCGCCACCCTCATAGCGGAGGCGAAACGCCTCGACGCGCGCGTGCACGTGCTGCACCTCTCCTCCAGCGACGCGCTCCCGCTGATCGCGGCCGCCCGCGCCGAGGGCGTGCGCCTCACGGTGGAGACCTGCCCGCACTACCTCACCCTGACGGCGGAGGAAGTCCCGGACGGCGCCAGCGAGTTCAAGTGCTGCCCGCCCATCCGCGAGGCCGCCAACCAGGACCTGCTCTGGCAGGCCCTCGCCGACGGCACCATCGACTGCGTCGTCACCGACCACTCGCCCTCCACCGCCGACCTCAAGACGGCCGACTTCGCCACCGCCTGGGGCGGCATCTCCGGCCTCCAGCTCAGCCTGCCGGCCGTGTGGACCGAGGCCCGCCGGCGCGGCCACGGCCTGGAGGACGTCGTCCGCTGGATGTCCACCCGGACGGCCGCCCTGGCCGGCCTGGCCCGCAAGGGAGCCATCGAGGCCGGCCGCGACGCCGACTTCGCCGTCCTCGCCCCCGACGAGACCTTCACCGTCGACCCGGCCGGGCTCCAGCACCGCAACCGGGTCACCGCCTACGCCGGCCGCACCCTGTCCGGCGTGGTGAAGTCCACCTGGCTGCGCGGCGAACGGATCGTCGCCGACGGCGAGTTCACCGAACCGAAGGGCCGGCTGCTGACCCGTACCCCCTGATTCACTGCCCCCGCGACCGCGGGGACCGACCACCGGAAGGAAACCCTGATCACAGTGACGGCGATTGCGAGCTTCACCGGCGACGCGAACCCCTACGGAGGAGGCGACCCCTACGCGGACTACCGCACCACGGACCTGCCCTTCACCCAGTACGCCAACCTCGCCGACCGGCGGCTCGGCGCCGGTGTCATCGCCGCCAACGACGAGTTCTTCGCCCAGCGGGAGAACCTGCTGGTCCCCGAGCGGGCCGAGTTCGACCCGGAGCACTTCGGGCACAAGGGCAAGATCATGGACGGCTGGGAGACCCGGCGCCGGCGCGGGGCCTCCGCCGGGCACCCCTGGCCGACGGACGAGGACCACGACTGGGCGCTGGTCCGGCTGGGCGCGCCCGGCGTGATCCGGGGCATCGTGGTCGACACCGCGCACTTCCGCGGTAACTACCCGCAGGCCGTCTCGGTGGAGGGCACCTCGGTACCCGGCTCCCCGTCCCCCGAGGAACTGCTGGGCGACGACGTGAAGTGGACGACGCTCGTCCCGCGCACCCCGGTCGGCGGCCACGCGGCCAACGGCTTCGCCGTCTCCGCCGAACAGCGCTTCACGCACCTGCGGGTCAACCAGCACCCCGACGGCGGCATCGCGCGCCTGCGCGTGTACGGCGAGGTCGTCCCCGACCCGGAGTGGCTCGGGGCGCTCGGCACCTTCGACGTGGTCGCGCTGGAGAACGGCGGCCGGGTCGAGGACGCCTCCGACCTGTTCTACTCACCGGCCACCAACACCATCCAGCCCGGCCGCTCCCGAAAGATGGACGACGGCTGGGAGACACGCCGCCGCCGCGACCGGGGCAACGACTGGATCCGCTACCGGCTGGCCGCCCAGGCGCAGATCCGCGCCCTCGAGATCGACACCGCGTACCTGAAGGGCAACAGCGCCGGCTGGGCGTCGGTGTCCGTCAGGGACGGCGAGGACGGCGACTGGCGGGAGATCCTGCCCCGCACCCGCCTCCAGCCCGACACCAACCACCGGTTCGTGCTGCCGGAGCCGGCCGTCGGCACCCACGCGCGCGTGGACATCTACCCCGACGGCGGCATCTCCCGCCTGCGCGTCTTCGGCTCCCTGACCGAGGAGGGCGCGACCGCCCTCGCCGCCCGCCACCAGGAACTCGGCGGCTGAGCCGGCGCGCCGCCGCGCGCACCCGGCGGGCACGCGCGCGGCGGCGGCAGGACCGAGGGGTACGCGCACGTGGGGCGCACCGGCCGGACGGTGACGGCGCGCCGGCGCGCCGGACGGGCGGGGCCGCCGCCGGTCACCAGGGCCACCTCGCCGTCAGGAGGTCCGTTCGCCGTCGTCATCCGTCCGTACCGGCCGCCGCGGGCCCCGTTCACCGGCGGCGAACGGACATCGGCCTCGTCACACTCCGGAACTCTTCGCTCCACCTCCCGCGTTCTCTCCGCGTGACCCTTCAGCAAGAGATCGTCGGCAACGCCATGCAGATGGCGGTCGTCAACCTGCACCCCGGCCAGACCGTGTACTGCGAGGCGGGGAAGTTCCTGTTCAAGACGACGAACGTGACCATGGAGACCCGGCTGTCCGGCCCGTCGGGCAACGGCGGCCGGCAGCAGAACGGCTCCGGCGGCATGGGCGGCATGCTGCGCCAGGCCATGGGCACCGCCATGCAGGTCGGCCAGCGGGTGCTGGCCGGCGAGTCGCTGGCGTTCCAGTACTTCACCGCCCAGGGCGGCCAGGGCACGGTCGGCTTCGCGGGTGTGCTGCCCGGTGAGATGCGCGCCCTGGAGCTGGACGGCACGCGCGCGTGGTTCGCCGAGAAGGACGCCTTCGTGGCCGCCGAGTCCAGCGTCGAGTTCGGCATCGCCTTCCAGGGCGGCCGCACCGGCATGAGCGGCGGTGAGGGCTTCGTCCTGGAGAAGTTCACCGGGCACGGCACGGTGATCATCGCGGGCGCGGGCAATTTCATCGACCTGAACCCGGCCGACTTCGGCGGCCGCGTCGAGGTCGACACCGGCTGCGTCGTCGCCTTCGAGGAGGGCATCCAGTACGGCGTCCAGCGCGTCGGCGGGCTGAACCGGCAGGGCATCATGAACGCCGTGTTCGGCGGCGAGGGCCTGTCCCTGGCCACCCTGGAGGGCAACGGCCGGGTCATCCTGCAGTCCCTGACCATCGAGAGTCTCGCCAACGCCCTCAAGAAGGCCCAGGGCGGCGACAAGCAGGGCCCGACCGGCGGACTGTTCTCCACGCACGCGGGCTGAACCGGCGCTTCCCGGGCTCATGGTGTGCCCGTGCCCGGCGGAACCGCCCGGCTGCCGCGCCCCGTTCCGCGTGGGCGGAGTGGCCGGGCACGGAAGCCGTCGGCCGCCCCCGGATCCGGTCGAGGACCGGAACCACCGGGGACCCGGTCCGGCCGGGTGCGGCGGACCGGGTCCCCGGTGACCGGAACCGGCCGGAGGATCAGGCGACGGCGCCGCCGCTGTCGGCCTCCATGGCCACCCGCAGGCTCCTGGGGCGCATGTCCGTCCAGTTGTTCTCCACGAAGTCCAGGCATTCGGCCCGGCCCTCCTCGCCGAAGACGGCCCGCCAGCCCGCGGGTATCTCGGCGAAGGCCGGCCACAGCGAATACTGTTCCTCGTCGTTGGCGAGCACGAAGAACCGGCCGGACTCGTCGTCGAATGGGTTCACGCTCATGATGCCTCTCCGCAGGACGGTGCGAATTATCCGAGTGAAGGGGGTCGGCAAAGACTATCCGGCCGATTCCAAGTCCGTCCGAAAACCGGTCGAACCGCGTTCGAGCCGGTCCGGGCGGACGCGGCCCCAGCCACTGCGCGGCCTGCCCGGCGCCGCACGGACGGCGCCGGTGCCGGCCTCCCCGGGGCGCCGCTCACGGCCGGCGACCGGGCTCGGGCGAATCCCAGGCCGGCGCCGTCCCGCTGTCCTATCCTGACGTCGAGGTACGGCACGAGGACGCCGTGGTGCCGGCGGCCCGGCCGGACGCCGCGCCCGACGACCCGCCGCCGTGCGGCGCGGACCCCGGGCGGACCGCGCGGGCGGCCGCCCGCGCCATCGCCGACGACCACGCCCCTCACGAGTCTTCTCCCGAGAGGTGAGTACGTGACGATGTCCGCGCAGGACCTGTGGTTCCGCCGCTACCAGCCGGCGCACGCCCCGCGGGCCACGCTGTTCTGCTTCCCGCACGCCGGCGGCTCCGCCAGCTACTTCCACCCCCTGTGCAAGGCCCTGGCACCCGAGTTCGACGTACTGGCCGTGCAGTACCCGGGGCGTCAGGACCGCTACGGCGAGCCGCTGATACCCAGCGTCGACGCCCTGGCCGACGCCATCCACGCCGAGATCACCCCGCACATGGCGGGACCGGCCGCGTTCTTCGGGCACAGCATGGGCTCGGCCGTCGCCTTCGAGGTGGCCCGCCGCCTCGAACGCGACGGCCACCCGGCGCCCGTCCTGCTGTTCGCGTCCGGCGGCCGGGCGCCGAGCCGGGTCCACGACGACGGCGTGCACCGGCTCGGTGACGCCGGCCTCATCGCCCAACTGCGCGCCATGGGCGGCACGGACGCCCGCGTGCTCATGGACCCGGACCTGCTGGAACTGGTGCTGCCCCCGCTGCGCAACGACTACCGCGCCATCGAGACCTACCGCCAGCGGCCGGACGCCCGCATCGGCGCCCCGATCGTGGTCATGATCGCCACCGACGACCCCCGGACCAAGGCCGAGGACGTGCGGGCCTGGCACGGGCACACCACCGCCGGCGGCACCTCCCACCTGTTCCAGGGCGGCCACTTCTACCTGGAGAGCCAGGGTGCGCGGGTCGCCGAGGTCATCGGCGGCACCCTGCGGGACCACCTGGCCGGCCGGTACCGCCCCGAGGACCCCACCGGACGGGACGCCTCGCTGCACCCCTGAGGGACCGGTGCCGCCCCGACCGGCGGCACCGCACGGGCGGCATGACAGCGTCGGCAGGCGCGCCCGGCGGGCCGAAGGGAACCGAAGCGGGCACCCCCCACCCCTAGACTGCTGGGACCGCTGTGGGCGTGTGCCCGCTGGGCCTCGGGGGAGTCCGGAAGGGGAGCGATGAGCAGGCAACCGGTGATCGAGCTCAGGGAGTTCGGGGACGCGTTCCGCAGGGACCCGCACCCGGTGTACGCCAAGCTGCGCGAGCAGGGACCCGTGCACCGCGTCCGGTTCGCCGGCGCGGACAGCGGCCAACTGGTCTGGCTGGTCGTCGGGTACGAGGAGGCGCGCGCCGCGCTCGCCGACCCCCGGCTGGCCAAGGACACCGCGAGGATCGGCTCGCCCATGCTGGACGAGGAGAAGATCGGCAAGTACCTGCTGGTCGCCGACCCGCCCCAGCACACCCGGCTGCGCTCCCTGGTCACGCGCGCGTTCACCATGCGCCGGGTGGAGCGGCTGCGCCCGCGGATCCAGCGGATCACCGACGACCTGCTGGACGAGATGCTGCCGCGCGGCCGCGCCGACCTCATCGAGGCGCTCGCCTACCCGCTGCCCCTCACCGTCATCTCCGAACTCCTCGGCGTCCCGGACCTGGACCGCGCGGAGTTCCGCCGCATCTCCACCGAGGTCGTCGCGCCGACCGACGCCGACACGGAGTACGACGCCATCGTCCGCCTCGCGCGGTACCTCGCGGACCTGATCGAGGACAAGCGGTGCGCCGGCCCCACCGACGACCTGCTCAGCGACCTGATCCGGACCACCGCCGAGGACGGCGACCGGCTCTCCTCGCGGGAACTGAGCGGCATGGCCTACCTGCTGCTCATCGCCGGCCACGAGACCACCGTCAACCTCATCGGCAACGGGGTCCACGCCCTCCTCACGCACCCGGACCAACTCGCCGCCCTGCGGGCCGACATGAGCCTGCTGGACGGCGCCGTCGAGGAGATGCTGCGCTACGAGGGCCCGGTGGAGACCGCCACGTTCCGGTACGCCGCCGAGCCCCTGGAGATCGCCGGCACCGCGATCGAGCAGGGCCAGTCGGTGATGATCGGGCTCACCGCCGCCGACCGCGACGGCGGCCGCTACGCCGAGCCGGACCGCTTCGACATCCGCCGCGACGCCCGGGGCCACCTCGCCTTCGGCCACGGCATCCACTACTGCCTCGGCGCGACCCTGGCCCGCCTCGAGGGCCGCATCGCCGTCGGCACACTCCTGGAGCGCGCCCCCGGCCTCGCCCTCGACGGCTCCCCGGGCGAGTGGCTGCCGGGCATGCTGATCCGCGGGATGCGCAGCCTTCCCGTCCGCTGGTGACCCGCCCGGACCCGGCCGGAGGCATCCGCCGGTGAACGGCCGGGCTCCGGCCGGACGCCCGCGCCGGTCCGCGGCACGGGTTCAGCCGTACGACGGCTGGACCCGGTCCTGGATCTCCACCAGCCGCACCGGGCGGCGCTCCCGCCGGGAGACCTCGCAGGCCTCGGCGATCCGCAGCGCCTGCAGGGCCTCCTGGCCGTCGCACGGGTTGGGCCGCTCACCGCGCAGCACCTCGACGAAGGCGCACAGCTCGGCCTCGTAGGCGGGCCCGAACCGCTCCAGGAAGCCGGTCCAGGGCCTGGACGCGGCCGGCGGCCCGGTCGGCTCGGTGGACGCGACCGGCGTGCGGTCGTCCAGGCCCACCACGACCGTGTCCCGCTCCCCGGCCAGTTCCATGCGAACGTCGTACCCCGCCCCGTTCAGCCGGGTCGCCGTCGCCGTCGCGAGCGTGCCGTCGTCCAGGGTGAGCAGCGCCGCGCCGGTGCTCACGTCGCCGGCCTGGCGGAACATGGGCTGCCCGGCGTCCGAGCCGGCCGCGTACACGTCCGTCACCTCGCGCCCCGTCACCCAGCGCAGCGCGTCGAAGTCGTGGATCAGGGTGTCCCGGTACAGCCCGCCGGACAGCGGCAGCCACTCCGGCGGGGGAGGGGACTGGTCGGCCGTCGTCGCCCGCACCGTGTGCAGCCGCCCGAGCCGGCCCGAGCGCACCGCCTCCCTGGCGCCCGCGTAACCCGCGTCGAACCGCCGCTGGAAGCCCATCTGCAGCACCGTGCCCGCCGCCTCCACCTCGGCGAGCGCGTGCAGTGTGCCCGGCAGGTCCAGGGCGATGGGCTTCTCGCAGAAGACCGGCAGGCCGGACCGGGCCGCCCGGCCGATCAGCTCGGCGTGCGCCGCGGTCGCCGTGGTGATCACCACCGCGTCCACGCCCCATCTGAAGATCTCGTCCACCCCCGGCGCCGCCGTCTCGCCCAGCCGGTTCGCCAGCGCCTGCGCCCGTGCCGGATCCGCGTCGGTCAGGATCAGCGACCCGACCTCGCGACTGCGGCTGAGCGTGATCGCGTGAATGGTGCCGATGCGGCCCGTACCGATGACCCCGATGCGCATGGAAACAAAGTGGGGGCGGAGACCGGACCCTGTCAATCGCAATGTCCGGACAACCGGACTACACGACTTCCCGTCAACCGGGCACGCGACTACGCTCGAGCCCGTGCCCAAACCAGTCGTGGACCCGACCGTGTCACTCGATCTCCGTGTGGACCGCAGTTCCCCGGTGCCGCTGTACTTCCAGCTCTCCCAGCAGCTGGAGGCCGCCATCGAGCACGGCGGACTCACGCCCGGCAGCCTGCTGGGCAACGAGATCGAGCTGGCCGCCCGGCTGGGCCTGTCCCGGCCCACCGTCCGCCAGGCCATCCAGTCCCTCGTCGACAAGGGCCTGCTGGTCCGCCGCCGGGGCGTGGGCACCCAGGTCGTGCACAGCAAGGTCAAGCGCCCCCTGGAACTGAGCAGCCTCTACGACGACCTGGAGGCGGCCGGACAGCGTCCCGAGACCAAGGTCCTGGTCAACACCGTCGTCCCCGCCTCCATGGAGATCGCCGCCGCGCTCGCGGTGGCCGAGGGCAGCGACGTCCACCGCGTCGAACGGCTGCGCCTCGCGCACGGCGAACCGATGGCGTACCTGATCAACCACCTGCCGCCCGGCCTGCTCGACCTGGAGACCGGCCGGCTGGAGGCCACCGGCCTGTACCGGCTGATGCGCACCGCCGGGATCACCCTGCACAGCGCCCGCCAGTCCATCGGCGCCCGGGGCGCCACGGCAGGCGAGGCCGAGCGGCTGCGCGAGGCGGAGGGCGCCCCGCTGCTCACCATGCGGCGCACCACGTTCGACGACACCGGCCGCGCGGTGGAGTTCGGCGACCACGCCTACCGTCCCGGCCGCTACTCCTTCGAGTTCCAGCTGCTGGTGCGCCCCTGACCGCCCGGCCCACGGCACGTCGCAATGTCCGGACAAGGCGAGGGGCATTGCCTCCCCGGCGGTGTCACGGGTGTCCGCCGTGTTCGATACTGCAGTGTTCAGGGGCCGCCGAGCCGAGCGCGGCCCCTCGCGTACGCACGGACACGGCAAGAAGGGCACGGCCTCGTGGCACGGTTTCGGACCTGGGTAGGCATAGCGCTGGCAGGGGCGCTCACCGCGTCCCTCGCCGGGTGCAGCAGCACCGGCGGCAAACGGGCGGAGGACGCCCGCAAGGCCGCCGCGGCCCGGGGGCGGGCGGCGGTGAACACCCCCCGCTGGACCTTCGCGATGATCACCCACTCGGGAGACGGCGACACCTTCTGGGACATCGTGCAGAGCGGCGCCAAGCAGGCCGCGCTCAAGGACAACATCAACTTCCTGTACTCGCACGACGACGAGGCCCAGCAGCAGGCGCAGCTCGTGGACGCGGCGGTCGACAAGAAGGTCGACGCCATCATCGTCACCCTCGCCAAGCCCGACGCCCTCAAGGCCGCCGTCGCCCGCGCCGAGAAGGCCGGCATCCCGGTGATCACCGTGAACTCCGGCTCCGAGGAGTCCAAGGCCTTCGGCGCCCTCACCCACATCGGCCAGGACGAGACCGTCGCCGGCGAGGCCGTGGGCGACGAGCTGAACAAGCGCGGGAGGAAGAAGGCCCTGTGCGTCCTGCACGAGCAGGGCAACGTCGGCCACGAGCAGCGCTGCGACGGCGTGGCCAAGACCTTCCACGGCACCGTGCGCAAGCTGTACGTCAACGGCACCAACATGCCCGACGTGCAGTCCGCGATCGAGGCCAAGCTCCAGGCGGACGCCTCCGTCGACGCGGTCGTCACCCTCGGCGCCCCCTACGCCGACACCGCCGTGCAGGCGAAGAAGGGCGCGGGCAGCAAGGCGGAGATCGACACCTTCGACCTCAACGCCAAGGTCGCCGCCGAGCTGAAGGACGGCACCCTCGGCTTCGCCGTCGACCAGCAGCCCTACCTCCAGGGCTACCAGGCCGTGGACCTGCTGTGGCTGTACAAGTACAACGGCGACGTCCTCGGCGGCGGCCGGCCCGTGCTCACCGGCCCGCAGATCGTCACCAAGGACCAGGCCGCCGCGCTGGCCGAGTACACCGAGCGGGGCACCCGGTGAACGCCACCCTCGAACAGACGCCGGACGAGAGACTCCTGCAGGGCTCGCCGCTGCGCAAGCTGCTCGCCCGCCCGGAGCTCGGCTCGGTGGTGGGCGCGCTCGCCGTCTTCGTCTTCTTCGCCTTCGCCGCCGACGGCTTCCTGCGCGCCGCGAGCCTCAGCACGGTCCTCTACGCCTCCTCGACCATCGGCATCATGGCCGTCCCCGTGGCGCTGCTGATGATCGGCGGCGAGTTCGACCTGTCGGCCGGTGTCCTGGTGACGTCCTCGGCGCTCGTCTCGTCGATGTTCAGCTACCAGATGACGGCGAACACCTGGGTGGGCGTGGGCGTGTCCCTGCTGGTCACCCTGGCGATCGGCGCCTTCAACGGCTTCATGCTCACCCGCACGAAGCTGCCCAGCTTCATCATCACGCTCGGCACCTTCCTGATGCTGACCGGCATGAACCTCGGCTTCACCAAGCTGATCGACGACACGGTCTCCACCAAGACCATCGCCGACATGGAGGGCTTCCCGAGCGCCCACGCCGTCTTCGCCTCCACCCTCACCGTGGGCGGCGTCGACTTCAAGATCACCATCCTGTGGTGGCTGGGCCTGGTCGTCCTCGCCTCCTGGATCCTGCTGCGCACCCGCGCCGGCAACTGGATCTTCGCGGTCGGCGGCAACCAGGACGCGGCCCGCGCGGTCGGCGTCCCGGTCGCCAGGACGAAGATCGGCCTCTACATGGGCGTGGCGCTCGGCGCCTGGATCTCCGGCCAGCACCTGCTCTTCTCCTTCGACGCCGTCCAGTCCGGCGAGGGCGTCGGCAACGAGCTGATCTACATCATCGCGGCCGTCATCGGTGGCTGCCTCATCACCGGCGGCTACGGCAGCGCCGTCGGCTCGGCGGTCGGCGCGCTGCTGTTCGGCATGACCAGCAAGGGCATCGTCTTCGCCGAGTGGAACCCGGACTGGTTCAAGTTCTTCCTCGGAGCGATGCTGCTCCTCGCGACCCTGCTCAACGCCTGGGTCCGCAAGCGCGCGGAGGCCGACAAGTGACTTCTCTCGTCGAGCTGACCGACGTCAGCAAGCACTACGGCACGGTCCGCGCCCTGCAGGGCGTCTCCCTCGAGGTCCACCCCGGCGAGATCACCTGCGTCCTCGGCGACAACGGGGCCGGCAAGTCGACCCTGATCAAGATCGTCGCGGGTCTGCACCGGCACGACGGCGGCACCCTGCGCATCGAGGGCGAGGAGACCACCCTCTCCTCCCCGCGCGAGGCCCTTGACCGGGGCATCGCCACGGTCTACCAGGACCTCGCCGTCGTTCCCCTGATGCCGGTCTGGCGCAACTTCTTCCTGGGCTCCGAGCCCCGCACGGGCGTGGGCCCCTTCAAGCGCCTGGACATCGACCTCATGCGCCGCACCACCCGCGATGCCCTGCTGCGCATGGGCATCGACCTGCGCGACGTCGACCAGCCCATCGGCACCCTCTCCGGCGGCGAGCGCCAGTGCGTGGCGATCGCCCGCGCCGTCCACTTCGGCGCGAAGGTCCTGATCCTGGACGAGCCGACGGCGGCGCTGGGCGTGAAGCAGTCCGGCGTGGTGCTGAAGTACGTGGCCGCGGCACGCGACGAGGGCCTGGGCGTCGTGCTGATCACCCACAACCCGCACCACGCCTACCTGGTGGGCGACAGGTTCGTCCTGCTGCGGCGGGGCACCATGGTGGGCAATCACACAAAGGACGCGATCACCCTGGACGACCTGACGCGACAGATGGCCGGCGGCTCCGACCTGGACGCCCTCCGCCATGAACTGCGGCGTTCCTGAGGAGCGCGGGGCCCTGCCGGTCCGCGCCCCCGGGCGTGGACCGCACCCGCCCCGTCGGTGAGGCAGAATCGAGCAACGATGAGCACCTACCGCGACCTCACCGCCCCCATCGGCTCCCGCCGGGCCCCCGTGCTCCGCACGGTCGGGACAAGGGAACGCCGCTCGCACCTGACCGCGCCCCGCGTGCCCACGGTCGGCATCGACATCGGCGGCACCAAGGTCATGGCGGGTGTGGTGGACGCCGACGGCAACATCCTGGAGAAGCTCCGCGCGGAGACCCCGGACAAGTCCAAGAGCCCCAAGGTCGTCGAGGACACCATCGCCGAGCTGGTCCTGGACCTGTCCGACCGGCACGACGTGCACGCCGTCGGCATCGGCGCCGCCGGCTGGGTCGACGCCGACCGCAACCGCGTCCTGTTCGCGCCCCACCTGTCCTGGCGCAACGAGCCGCTGCGGGACCGCCTCGCCAGCCGCCTGTCCGTGCCGGTCCTGGTGGACAACGACGCCAACACCGCCGCCTGGGCGGAGTGGCGCTTCGGCGCCGGACGCGGCGAGGACCACCTGGTCATGATCACCCTCGGCACCGGCATCGGCGGCGCCATCCTGGAGGACGGCCAGGTCAAGCGCGGCAAGTACGGCGTCGCCGGTGAGTTCGGCCATATGCAGGTGGTGCCCGGCGGTCACCGGTGCCCGTGCGGCAACCGCGGCTGCTGGGAGCAGTACAGCTCCGGCAACGCGCTGGTCCGGGAGGCCAAGGAGCTGGCCGCCGCCGACTCCCCGGTGGCCTACGGGATCATCGAGCACGTCAAGGGCGCCGTCGACGACATCACCGGCCCGATGATCACCGAGCTGGCCCGCGAGGGCGACGCCATGTGCGTGGAGCTGCTGCAGGACATCGGCCAGTGGCTCGGCGTCGGCATCGCCAACCTGGCGGCGGCCCTCGACCCGTCCTGCTTCGTGATCGGCGGCGGCGTCAGCGCCGCCGACGACCTGCTCATCGGCCCTGCCCGGGACGCCTTCAAGCGCCACCTCACGGGCCGCGGCTACCGTCCCGAGGCCCGTATCACCCGCGCCCAGCTCGGCCCCGAGGCCGGCATGGTGGGCGCCGCCGACCTCGCCCGGCTGGTCGCCCGGCGCTTCCGACGGGCCAAGCGGCGCCGGGTGGAGCGCTACGAACGCTACGAGCGGTACGCGCAGGCCCGCAGCGACCAGGACACCGCATGACCACATCGCTGCCGCACCAGGCCGCGCCGCCGAAGGAGCCGCGCCGGGCCGCGGAGAACCCCCGGCACAGGGCGAAGCGCAGGGCGCTCACCCTGCTGATCATCGTGCTGCTCATCGGCGTCCCGGCGGGCTACCTGGTGATCTCCGCCAACCAGAGCCGCAACAGCGGCAGGGACAAGGAGGCCAAGTACTCGGCGACCGGGCTCACCCCGGGCTTCCCGTCCAAGGTGCAGCGCCGCCTCTACCAGGTGGCCGTACCGCACCCCGCCGACTACATCGCCTACTACGAGACCAACAACTGGAAGACCAGCCGGCTGTACATAGAGTTCCGCACCAACAGCGCGGGCCTGGACAGCTTCCTGGGCGCCATGGGCCTGCGCCGGGACGAGCTGAAGAAGGACGCCAAGCCGATCAGCGCCCGCGACCGCAAGGTCTCCGGCTGGGACTTCAGCGGGCCCGGCGCGTGGTGGGGACTGGCCCACCCGCAGAAGAACCCGGCGCCCACCCAGGACGTCGTCGTCAACATGGCCGACCCGAACTTCCCGATGGTGTACGTCGTCTCCCGCACCGTCCCGTAGCGGCGGCCCGGCCGGGCCGCCGGCCCGCCGCGGCCTTCCCGTCCGGCCGCCCGGCCCGGTTGTCAGACCCCGCCCGTAGAGTCGAGGACGGTCGACGGACGTCGGTCGGCACAGGATCCGGGCGGGAGGTGACAGGACACATGAGCGGTGGCACGGCCGCGGTCGCGGGACCCGCGGGAGGGCCCGGCCTGACCGGGAACCCGGTACCGGTGCGCCTCGCGTCCGTCTACCTGCCCGCGCCCCTCCCGCGCGAGGGCCGGATCGCCTTCTGGGACCCCGAGGGCGGCCCGCTGCCCGCCGGTGCCGGCACCGCAGCCCACGACGGGGCCGGCACGCCGGCCGTCGAGGAGCTGACCGTCGTACGGCGCCACGGACCGGGCGCCCGCCGCCGGCAGGTGCCCGCGCTGACCCTGCCCGTCGCCGAGGCCCTGCCCCTGCTGGTGCGGGCCAGGCACGACCCGGCGGCCCACCCGGCCACCGCCTGCTGGGGGGCCGCCGCGCTGCACGCCCTGCGCCTGGTCGCCCGTGGCCGCCTGCTGCCCGGCCTCACCCCGGGCGGGCACGACGCCTGGCGGGCCGGCCCGCTGGAACCCGACGACATCGCCCACCTGCGCGCGGTGGCCGCCGCCCTGCCGCCCGAGGGCCACGCCGTGCCGCTGCCGGAGCCCGGCCCGCTGCGGCTGCCCGAACCGGAGGCGCTGATCCGCTCCTTCCTCGACGCCGTGGCCGACACCCTGCCGCGCTCCCCGGCCGCCGCCCACACCGCGGGCCGGCCCTTCGCCGCCCGGGCCGCCCAGAGCCTGCCGGACGCCCACGACTGGGCGGCCGAGGTCGCCGCCGGCATGGACGCGGGCGTACGCGTCTCGCTGCGCCTGGACCTCTCCGCGTACGACGTCTTCGACGCCGGAGCCGCCGGGGGCGCCCGTGCCGCCGGAGCCGCGGTCGTCCAGGTGCACAGCCTCGCCGACCCCACCCTGATCACCGACGCGGCCGCCCTGTGGGCCGGTGAGGCGGACTCCGCCTTCGGCCCGCGCGCCCACGTGGACGCCGCCCTCGCCGTACGGCGCGCGGCCCGGGTGTGGCCGCCGCTGCACCGGCTCACCGAGCAGGACGTGCCCGACGTCCTGGCCCTGTCCGAGGACGAGCTGGGCGACCTGCTCGGCGTGGCCGCCGCCCGGCTGGGCGCCGCCGGGGTGGCCGTGCACTGGCCCCGGGACCTCGCCCGCGACCTCAGCGCGGCCGCCGTGGTGCGCCCGGCGCCCGGCTCGGCGACCGACGGCACCGGGTTCTTCGACAGCGCGGAGCTGCTGCGGTTCAGCTGGCAGCTCGCGCTCGGCGGGGAACCGCTCGGCGAGGCCGAGATGGACGCGCTCGCCGAGGCCCACCGGCCGGTCGTACGGCTGCGGGACCGATGGGTGCTGGTCGATCCGGCCCTGGTCCGCAAGGCCCGCAAACGCGAACTGGGCCTGCTCGACCCGGTCGACGCGCTGTCCGTCGCGCTCACCGGCACCGCCGAGGTCGACGGCGAGAGCGTCGAGGCCGTGCCCGCCGGCGCGCTGGCCGCCCTGCGCGACCGGCTCACCGCGGGACCGCTGCCGGCCGAACCGCCCGCCGGACTCGACGCCACCCTGCGCGACTACCAGCTCCGCGGCCTGGCCTGGCTCGACCTCATGACCTCCCTCGGGCTCGGCGGCTGCCTCGCCGACGACATGGGTCTCGGCAAGACGGTCACGCTCATCGCCCTGCACCTGAAACGGGCCCGCACCGAGCCCACCCTGGTGGTCTGCCCCGCGTCCCTGCTGGGCAACTGGCAGCGCGAGATCACCCGGTTCGCGCCCGGCGTCCCGGTCCGCCGCTTCCACGGCCCCGACCGCAGTCTGGACGGCCTGGCCGGCGGCTTCGTCCTCACCACGTACGGCACCATGCGCTCCACCGCGGAGCGGCTCGCCGAGCAGTCCTGGGGGATGGTCGTCGCCGACGAGGCGCAGCACGTCAAGAACCCGTACTCCGCGACCGCGAAGGCGCTGCGCACCATCCCGGCGCCCGCGCGTGTGGCCCTCACCGGAACCCCGGTGGAGAACAACCTCTCCGAACTGTGGGCCCTGCTCGACTGGACCACCCCCGGTCTGCTCGGCCCGCTGAAGTCCTTCCGCGCCCGGCACGCGCGCGCGGTGGAGAACGGCGAGGACCGGGAGGCCGTGGAGCGGCTGTCCCGGCTGGTCCGCCCCTTCCTGCTGCGCCGCAAGAAGTCCGACCCCGGCATCGTCCCCGAGCTGCCGCCCAAGACCGAGACCGACCACCCGGTCCCGCTCACCCGTGAACAGGCCGCGCTGTACGAGGCGGTGGTGCGCGAGTCGATGCTGGCCATCGAGACCGCGGAGGGCATCGGGCGGCGCGGCCTGGTGCTGAAGCTGCTGGGCGCGTTGAAGCAGATCTGCGACCATCCCGCGCTGTACCTGAAGGAGGAGGCCCGCGCCGACCGGCTGTCCGCCCGCTCCGGCAAACTCGCCCTGCTGGACGAGCTGCTGGACACCGTGCTCGCCGAGGACGGCTCGGTCCTCGTCTTCACCCAGTACGTCGGCATGGCCCGGCTCATCACCGCCCACCTGTCCGCCCGCGCGGTCCCCGTGGATCTGCTGCACGGCGGCACGCCGGTGCCGGAGCGCGAGCGCATGGTCGACCGCTTCCAGAGCGGCGAGACCCCGGTGCTGGTGCTGTCCCTGAAGGCGGCCGGCACGGGTCTGAACCTCACCCGCGCGGGCCACGTCGTCCACTTCGACCGCTGGTGGAACCCGGCCGTCGAGGAGCAGGCCACCGACCGCGCCTACCGCATCGGCCAGACGCAGCCCGTCCAGGTCCACCGCCTGGTCACCGAGGGCACGGTCGAGGACCGCATCGCCGAGATGCTCGCCTCCAAACGAGCCCTGGCCGACGCCGTCCTCGGCTCCGGCGAGTCCGCCCTGACGGAACTGACGGACCGCGAACTGTCCGACCTGGTCTCACTGCGGAGGACGTCATGACGACCGGGGAACAGCGCCCCGGCGACGCCGCCCGCGAGGCCCTGCGCGCGGCACGCCGGCGCACCGAGGCCGCCCGGACCGGGCCGGCCACCGAACCGGACGACCAGGCGCAGGGGTCCGACACCGGGACCGCCGGTGAGCCGCGCCCCGCCGACATCGCGAGGGCGGCCCTGCGGACCGCGACGACCGGCCCGTCCTCCGCCGAGACGGTCCCGTCCGCCGAGGGGCGGTCGTCCGCGGGTGGGTCCGGGCCGGTGCCGGGGGCTTCGTCCCAGGACGGTCGGTCGCCGGGGGGTGAGGCTCCGTCTGCCGGTGTCGTTCGGTCTGTCGGGGGGCGGGAGTCGGCTGGTGGGGTTCGGCCCGCTGGGGAGCGGTCCTCTGTCGGCTGGCCGCGTCCGGTGGAGGCGAGCCCGTCTGTCGAGGAGCGGTTGCCTGCGGGTGGGTCCGGGCCGGTGGGGGAGGCCTGGCCCGACGATGGTCGGTGGCCGGGTGGTGAGGCTCCGTCTGCCGGTGTCGTTCGGTCTGTCGAGGGGCGGTCGTCCGCGGGTGGGGCCGAGCCGGTGCCGGGGGCTTCGTCCCAGGATGATCGGTCGCCGGGTGGTGAGGCTCCGTCTGCCGGTGCCGTCCCGTCTGTCGAGAGGCCGTCGTCCGCCGGTGGGGCCGGGCCGGTGGGGGAGGCCTCGTCCGCCGAAGAGCGACCGTCCGCCGGTGGGCCCCCGCCGGCGGCGGGTCCGGCCGGCGGAGGGCGTCCCGGCGATGTCGCGCGGGAGGCGCTGCGCGCGGCTCGGCGGGAGGCGTCACGCGCCCGGGAGGCGGAAGCCGGGGCACGGCGTCCGGACCGCGCATCGGCGCGCCGGACCTCCGGGCCGTCCCGGGCGTCCGCCCATCAAGGGCAGCCCGACGATGGCCCCCGGGCGGCGCGTGCCCGAACCGTCCAGGACATGCGGCAGTTCCTGAACAGTGCCTTCCGCATGCCCTCCTGGACCGACGGCCCGGACACCCCGGAAGCCTCGATGCCCCCGGAGACCGCGGACAGCCCCGAGACCCCGGACACCTCCAAAACCCCGAAGGCCCCGAACGCCCCGGACACCTCCAAGACCCCGAAGGCCCCGAACACCCCGGACACCCCGAAGACCCTGAAGAGCCCGGAGACCACGCCCGAACCGGAGCGCTCAGGCGGCGCCCCGGCCCGACCGAACGCTCCCGCCACCGCGCCTCCGCAGGTGCCCGCCACCATGGCCACGCCGCACCGGGACTCCGAACTGCGGCGAACCTTCCCGCCGTTCCCGGCCCGCGGCGTCCGGACCGAGGACGCCGCGTTCGCCGGCACCTGGTGGGGCAACGCCTGGACCGACGCGCTGGAGCGGGGCGCGCTGGACGTCAAGCGGCTCGCCCGCGGCCGGGTTTACGCCGACGGGGGCAACGTGGACGCGATCACGGTGACCCCGGGCCTGGTGCTGGCGTACGTGCGGGGGAGCCGCCCGCGCCCGTACCGGGTGCAGGTGCGCCTGCGCACGCTGGAGGACGACGACTGGGAGCGGTTCCTGGACGCGGCCGCGGACCGGCCGGGACACATCGCGGCCCTGCTCGACAAGGAACTGCCCGAGTCCCTCGCCGACTGCGGTGTGCCCCTGCTGCCCGGCCCCGGCGACCTGGCGCCCCGCTGCAGCTGCCCCGACTCCGGGCACCCCTGCAAGCACGCGGCGGCCCTCTGCTACCAGACGGCACGCCTGCTCGACGCCGACCCCTTCGTGCTGCTCCTGCTGCGCGGCCGCGGCGAACGCGAGCTGCTGGACGCGCTGTCCCGCCGCAGCGCCGCCCGCGCGGCCCGCGCCGCCCAGGAAGGCGCCCCGCGCTCCCTGCCGGGCGTCCGCGCCGCCGACGCCCTCGCCCCGCGCCGGCTGCCGCCGCCGCCCCAGCCGCTGCCCGCGCCGCCGCACCCCGAGCAGCCCCCGGTGTACCCGGCGGCGCCCGGCGGCCCCGACCCGTTCGCGCTGGACCAGCTGGCCACCGACGCCGCCGCCCGCGCCCACGCCCTGCTCACCACCGGGCACGACCCGGTCGGCGGACTCACCCTCTGGCAGGACGCGGTGCGGCTCGCCGCCGCCCGCCCGGGCTCCGGCCTGACCGCCGCCACCCGCGCCCTGTACGCCACGCTCGCCGCCGCGGCCGGCCGCACCCCGGCCGACCTGGCCCGCGCCGTCGCCGCCTGGCGGCAGGGCGGCCCGGAGGGGCTGGCCGTCCTGGAGGACCCCTGGGACCCGCCGGCCGGCCGCTTCGACCGGGCCCGCCCGCTGCTGCTCGCCGCCGACCTCCCGGCGTTCCGCCCCTGGCGCAACCACCTCACCCACCCGCGCGGCCACGTCCAGCTCCGGCTGGGCCGCGACGGCCTGTGGTACGCCTACGAGTCGGAGCCGGGCCAGGACGACTGGTGGCCCCGGGGCACCCCCGACCCGGACCCGGTGGGAGCGCTGACCGGTCTGGGCACCCCGGACGACCTGTGAGCCGTGGCCCGGCATCCGGGGCACGGCTCACAGGGTGGCGGGCGCCGCGATCGGGCCGTCGTGAACGGCGGCTCCGGACTCGACGGGTGGGCGGCGTCGCGGTACCCCGCCGACCGCCGACGCCGCAAGCACCTGCCGACGGCGTCCACGGTCCTCGGCTGAAGCCCAGCAGGCGGCCGGCGCCGCAGGCGTGCGTGCCTCACTCGGGCGGCGTCAGGAGTTGCTCGGTCCAGATGGTCTTGCCGCCGGGGTGGTAGCGGCTGCCCCAGCGGTGGGTCAGCTGGGCGACCAGGAACAGGCCCCGGCCGCCCTCGTCGGACAGGCGGGCCCGGCGCAGGTACGGCTGGGACTGGCTGGGGTCGGTGACCTCGCAGATCAGGCGGTCGTGCCGGGTCAGCCGCAGCCCGACCGGGCCGCCGGCGTAGCGGACGGCGTTGGTGACCAGCTCGCTGACGATCATCTCGGTGGTGAAGGCCAGCTCGTCCAGGCCCCAGTGCGCCAGCTGCCCCGCGGCCAGGGAACGGGCGTGCGCCACCTGGGCGGGGTCGGCGGGCAGCTCCCAGAAGGCCGTGTCCCCGGGCGCGACCCGGCCGACGCGGGCCAGCAGCAGGGCGATGTCCTCCGGGCGCGGCTCGCGGCGCAGCCGGGCCTTGAGCAGCTCCGCGACCTCGAGCAGCGGCCGGGTGCCGCCCGCTGCGTCGCGGGCGGCGTCGCACAGGTCGCGCAGCTCCCGCTCGGTGTCCTGGCCGCGTCCGGTGAGCGGGCCGCTGTGGAAGGCGAGCACGTCGCCCGGCGACAGCCGCAGCTCCAGCGGTTCGAAGGGCTCGGTGCCCCCGCCCAGCGCCGGGCCCGGCCGAAGCTTGACCACGTCCCCGGCGTCCCCGGCCCCCCGCACCAGGACCGGCGCCGGATGGCCTGCGCTGGCGAGCCGGCACCGGCCCGAGACCGGATCGTGGACGGCGTACAGGCAGGTCGCGCCGTGCAGCGCACTGGGGGCCGAGGCGTTCTCGCGGTGCTCGTCCTCGCCGATGCGGGTCACCAGGTCGTCCAGATGACCGAGCAGTTCCTCCGGCGGCGGATCGAGGTCGGCCAGGGTCTGCACCGCCGAGCGCAGCCGCCCCATCGTCCCCGCGGCCGCCACGCCGTGTCCCGCCACCCTGCCCACCACGAAGGCGACCCGGGCGCCGGAAAGCCGGATCACGTCGTACCAGCTCCCGCCCGTACCGGCGGCGGTGCTCGCGGGCGCGTACGCCCCCGCCGTCTCCGCCGTGCCCAGCCGGGTCACCGGCGGCGGCAGCAGGCTGAGCTGCAGCGACTCCACGGTCCGCCGCTCCCGGGTGTAGCGCCGGGCGTTGTCGAGGCCGAGCGCGAGCCGGGAGCCGATCTCCTCGACCAGCGAGCCGTCGGCCGGCCCGAACGGCTCGCGGTCCCCGCACCGCCACAGCGCGACCGCGCCCAGCACGGCCCCGCGTGCCTGCAGCGGGAAGACGAGCAGGGAGGTGGCGCCGTCCGGCAGCATGAGCCGGGTCTGCCGGGGATCGTTCCGCGCCGCCTGACGCACCGGCGCCAGATCCGCGATCACACCGGCCGCGCCGAGACGCGCGTGTTCGGCCTGGACCCGGTCGAGCGTGACCGGCTCGCCGAGACCGTAGACGTCCTCGGGCCAGGTCCCCGAGGCGGCGGCCACCGCGACCCGGCGCAGCGATGTCCCGTGCTCGAAGTGCCCGGGCTCCCGGCCGGCGAGCACGTCCTCGGTGAGGTCCACGGCTCCGTAGTCTGCGAAGACGGGTACCAGCAGCTCCACGACCTCCCTGGCGTTCTCCGTCACGTCCAGGGAGCCGCCGATGCGCACCGCCGCCCCGTGCAGCAGGTCCAGCCGCTGCTGCGCGCGCGGGTCGGCAGCGGCGAGACCGTCGCCGGACAGCGCAACCCGCATCCCCCACGCGTCCTCGCGTGCCGACTCCTCCGCGGGCAGCAGCCGGACCAGGAAGCGCGCCCCGCCGTCCCCGGTGAGCGACGCCACCTGCGCGTCGACGTCCAGCCGACCGCCGCCGGGGCGGCGCAGCGTCACCCGGGCGCAGGCGTCCCGGCCGGCCGCGGCGGCCCCGGCCAGACGGTCCCACACCGCGGGATCCGTCACGAGCGAGGGCAGGTGGAGCACGCTCGGGGCCGTGTCCGCGCCGCCCAGCAGCTCCAGTGCCTGCGGTGTGCACGCCTGTACCGTGCCGGCGCCGTCCAGCACCAGCTCCCAGGTGGTCCCGCCGGCCGCCGGCCGGTCACTTCTTCGGATCGTGACCCCAGTTCATGAGCGAGTAGCGCCATCTGGTGTCGGTGATGTCGCCGTCGGGGCGCTGCGCGACGTGGCGCCTGACGTAGCCGACCACCTTGCGCATGTGGGCGAGGTCTTCCTCGCCGAGATCCGCCTTCCTGGTGCGCAGCAGGGTGACGATGCGCCGCCCGGACTCGTGTCCGACGCTCTCGCCGCCGTCGCTCTGCCCCGCGCTCTTCGACTCGTCGGTCTCCAGCCACTTCTCGAGTTCGCCGGCCGTCATGTTGACGGCGTCGCCGAACGCGTGCCGGACGTCGTCGTCCTCGCTGCCGCTCTTCTGTGCGGACATCAACGATGGTCACCCCTCACGTCACCTGGTTGTCTCACTCGCCCAGGTTCGTCCAGGTCACCGGTGCGCGCATCCTCAGACCCCGGCGCCCTCCACCCCGTCGGCCTCGCGCGCGCCGGGTACGGGCGCGACGCCGTCGGGCGGCAGGACACCGGGCCACCAGGCCCGCGGGCCGATGTCGAGCACCAGGGCCGGGACCAGCAGCGAGCGGACCACCAGGGTGTCCAGCAGCACGCCGAAGGCCACGATGAAGGCGATCTGCACCAGGAAGGCCAGCGGGATCACCGTCAGCGCGGCGAACGTCGCGGCCAGCACCACGCCGGCCGAGGTGATCACCCCTCCGGTCGTGGTCAGGCCGCGCAGCACACCCTGCCGGTTGCCGTGCACGAGTGCCTCCTCCCGCACCCGGGACATCAGGAAGATGTTGTAGTCGACGCCCAGCGCCACCAGGAACACGAACCCGTACAGCGGCACCGACGCGTCCGCCCCGCCGAACCCGAGGACGTGCTTGAACACGAGCGAGGAAACGCCGAGCGTGGCCAGGAAGTTGAGCGCCACCGTCGCCACCAGCAGCACCGGCACGAGCAGGGAGCGCAGCAGCAGCACGAGGATCAGCAGGATGATCCCCAGGACGACCGGCACGATGACGGTGCGGTCCCGGGCGGAGGTCTGCTGGGTGTCGTACTGCTGGGCCGTGTAGCCGCCGACCAGCGCGTCGGCCCCGGGCACCGCGTGCACCCGGGCGCGCAGCCGCTCGATCGTCCGCTTGGCGGCGTCGCCGTCCGCCGCGGCCTCCAGGGTGGCGTCGATGCGGACCCGCCCGTCCACGACCTTCGGCGCCCCGCCGCCGGGCCGCCCGGACGCCGAGACGGCGGCGGCCGACGCCACGCCCTCGGTGCCCTTCGCCGCGGCGGTCACCTGAGCGGCCCGGCCGGCGTCGGCGATGATGACGGCCGGGTTGCCGGAGCCGCCGGGGAAGTGCTCGCCGAGCGTCTTCTGGGCGGCGACCGACGGGGCGTCGTTCACGAAGATCTCGTCGAGCGGCACACCCTTCGCGGACAGCGAGGGGGCGAAGGCCGCGAGCACGGCCAGGCCGATCGCCGTCACCGTCCAGACCGCGCGCGGACGGGCGCCCACCTTGCCGGCGACGCGGTGCCACACGCCGTGCCCCTCCACGGAGGCGTCCGACTCCCGCGGCCGGGACGGCCAGTAGGCGGTGCGGCCCAGCAGCGCCAGCACGGCCGGCAGGAAGGTGAGAGCGCAGAGCACGGCGCAGACGATGCCGATGGCGCCGACCGGCCCGAGCGCGCGGTTGTTGGTGAGGTCGCCGGCGAGCAGCGCCAGCAGCGCGAGGGCCACGGTGGCGGCGCTGGCGGTGATCGCGCCGAACGACCTGCGCACCGCCGCCAGCGCGGCCGCGGCACGGTCCTGGCCCGTCGCCAGTTCCTCGCGGAACCGCGCGGCCAGCAGCAGCGCGTAGTCGGTGGCGGCGCCGATCACGAGGATGGAGAGGATGCCCTGCACCTGCCCGTCCACCCGGACCACGTCGTGGTCGGCCAGCGGGTAGACGACCGCGCAGGCCAGTCCGAGGGCGAACACCGCCCCGAGGATGATCACGAAGGGCAGCAGGACGCTCCGGTAGACCAGGAGCAGGATCAGCAGCACGGCGCCCAGCGCCACGCCCAGCAGCAGCCCGTCGATACCGGCGAACGCGTCCCCCAGGTCGGCCTGGCTCGCCGCCGGGCCTGCGATCTCCGCGGTCGTGCCCGGCACGCTTCCCGCGGCCCGGCGCACGGCGTCCAGCACTTCGGGCAGCCGGTCGCCCAGGTCCGGCCGCAGCTGGACGACGGCCTGCAGCGCCTTGCCGTCCGCGGAGGGCAGGGCGGGTGAGGGCGCGCCGACGATCCCGGCCCGCCCGGCGAGGGCGCCGACGGCCCGGGTGGCGGTGGTGCGCCGGTCGTCCGGGACGGGCTTGCCGTCCGCCGTCCAGACGACGATCGCGGGCAGCGTCTCCGCCTCGTCGAACGCCTCGCGGGCCTTGAGCACCTTGGTCGACTCCGCGCTCTGCGGGAGGAAGGCGGACTGGTCGTTGGTGGCGACCTCGCCCAGCTTCCCGGCGTAGGGCCCGAGCGTTCCGCCCACGCCGAGCCAGACGAACAGCAGCACGAGCGGCACGAGCCAACGGGTCCGGCCGGGTGTCGCCCTCATGCGTCTCCTCGAAGATCTCCGTGCGCCGAATAACTCAGTCATTAAGTATCTCAATGATTGAGTAACCATATACTGGAGCGATGCACGGGACCGAACACGCCTCGCCGCCTCTTCCGGCGGACGACCCCACGGGGTTGCAGTACTTCGCGGTCCTTCTGCGACGGCTCAACGGCGAGTTCAACCGCGTCGCCCACGAGTTCGCCCAGACCCAGGGTCTCCACCTCACCGACGTCCAGGCCCTCGTCGCGATCCTGGACGCCGATCCGGAGGAGGGGCCCATGACGCCCGGGCGGCTGCGCGGGCTGCTCGACCTGACCTCCGGCGCCATGACCGCCTGCCTGGACCGCCTGGAGCGGGCGGGGCACATCCGGCGCGTCCGCGCGGCCGACGACCGCCGCGTCGTCCACCTGCACTACGCGGAGGCGGCCAGAGGCGTCGCCCGGGACTTCTTCCAGCCCCTGGCCCGCGGCACCGAGGCCGCACGGCAGCGTTTCAGCGCCGAGGAGCTGGCCGTGGTCTCCCGCTTCCTCGTGGAGATGAACCGGGAACTCGCCCTGCTGCGCAGCGGTCCCGCCTCCCGCGCCTGAGGTCGCGAAGATCCGCACCCGGCCGACGGGCCGTCACGAAGTACGGGCATGCCGGCGCCGGCCGCGACCGACTGGAGCTCGGCCGGCCGGCCGCGGGCGCGCCGAGCACGGCGTCCCGTGGACGCTCGCGCTGATCTCTGACCCGACGCGGCGACGAGCGCAGGGCCGGTCGGGCCCGGTCCGCGGCGGCGTGGGACGCGGCGGTGTGGCAGGCGGCAGCGGCGCGCGGCCCTTGGCGCCGCCCGCGCCGCACGGGGCCGCCGCACCGGTCCGCCCGTGGAGCCGGGCAGGTGCCGGGCCCGCCGGTTGGGCACCGGGCCCGTGTCCCCCGCCGATCGATGGAAAGCGCGGCTCAGGCCGCCAGCGCCTGACGCCACCGCACCGGCGCGCCCACCCGCAGCACCGAGTTGCGGTAGATCCTCCCGGCGAGAAGCATGCAGCAGGCCGTGACCACCAGCAGGGCGGCGGCGGAGGCGAGCTGTTCCTGCACGGTCGCCGTGCCCACCGAGGCCTTGAGCGGCATGAGCAGGCCGGAGAAGGGCGGTATGTACTGCACGACGGAGACCCAGGGCGCGGAGAGGTGGGCGGCGGCCGCCGTCGCCGCGCCGACCGGCGCCAGGGCGAGCAGCATCACCGGCGTCAGCACGCCCTGCAGGTCCTCGGGCCTGGACACCAGTGATCCGGCCGCCGCGTACAGCGAGGCGAACATGGCGAAGGTCAGGAGGAACCAGAGCACCGTCACCACCAGCGCCCGCAACCCCGGCATCGCGGTGGTCTCTCCGGACATCACCGACTGCGCCCCGGCCACCGCGCCCAGCATCGTGGCCACCTGCAGCATGCCGGCCGTGACGATCCCGGAGACCTTGCCCACGAGCAGTTCCAGCGGAGTGAGCGTGGCGAGCAGCACCTCCACCACCCGGGTGGACTTCTCCTCGACCACGCCCTGCGCGATCACCGACCCCTGATTGACGATCTGCATGAACAACACGATGATCAGGCTCGCCGCGGCGCCCAGTTGGAGCGAGCCCACGGACTTCCCGACCGTCACGGTGGTGGGCTGGGCCGCCGCGGTGTCCCGTGCCAGCCGCCCCAGGTCCACGTCCTGCCGCAGCAGGGCCTGTTGGCCTGCCCAGGCCCTGGCCAGCGCTTCGGCGCCCGCCCGTGCCTGATCGCTGGAGTCGGCGCGGGTCAGGAGGGACGCGTGGCCTCCGGCGACGACCACCGCCGCGTCCGCGTCCTTGCTCTCCACCAGCTTGCGCGCCCCTGGCATGCCGTCGCACGACGTCACCCGCACTCCGGGCGGGGCGGTGCCGAGCGACGCGGCCGGAGTGCCGCAGACGGTCACGGTGGCGGAGGTGCTGCGCCCCATGAAGTTGAAGCCGATGACCAGACCGAACGTGACCAGGGAGAGCAGAACCAGGCTGACCAGATAGCCTCTGGTGTACATCCGCGCCCGCAGTTCCCGGACATAGACGAGGCGGACGCGGGTCGGGTTCAACGACTGCTGCTCGGAGCCGGAGCGCTTCACGCGGACACCTCGTCCAGGTCGGAGGTACGGGCCTTCGCCGGGGACGGCGCACCGGTGGCCGCGGAGCCCGCGGGCGGCGCGTCCCCGACCGGTTCGACCAGGTCGCGGAAGAGCTCGGCGAGGCCGGGCACGTGCCGCCGCAGCTGCCTTACGGTGCCGTGCCGCACGGCCTCCACCAGCAGGTCGTTCTCGGTGCGGCCCCCGACGAGATCGATCAGGACCCCCTGCTGGTGCGCCCGGAAGCCGGCGACCGCGGCGCAGCCCGCGGGCCAGTCCTCGCCGGCGCCCTCGACCTCCACGTACACCTGGCCGCTCGCCTCCGCGGGCCGCAGCTCGTCGAGGGTCCCGCAGGCCACGCGGCGTCCGGCGCGCACGATCGAGACCCGGTCGCAGAGCTGCTCGACCAGATCCAGTTGGTGGCTGGAGAAGAGCACGGGCACACCCTGTGCCGCCTTCTCGCGAAGGACGTCGCTCATGTCGTCGACGGCGAGCGGGTCGAGCCCTGAGAACGGCTCGTCGAGGACGAGCACTTCGGGATCGTGGACCAGGGCGGCGGCCAGCTGGACGCGCTGCTGGTTGCCCAGACTGAGGGTGTTCACCCGCTTGTCGCGGTGCTCGGCGATCCGCAGCCGCTCCGTCCAGCGGACCATCGCCTCACGGGCATCGGCGTGGGACAGTCCGTGGAGCTCGCCGAAGTAGATCAGCTGCCGGGCCACGGTCATCCTGGGGTACAGCCCGCGCTCTTCGGGCATGTAGCCGAACCGCGCCGACTCCAGTCTCCCGACCGGCGCCTCGCCCCAGAGCACCTGTCCGCGGTCCGGAGCGAGCACCCCTACGCCGATGCGCATGGCAGTGGTCTTGCCTGCTCCGTTGCCGCCGACGAAGCCGGATATCTCCCCCGGCCGCACGGTCAACGTGAGTGAATCCAGCGCCTGCCGGGTTCCGAAGCGCTTCGACACTTCCTCGAGTAGCAAAGGTTTCACGGGCCTCCCCTTCCGTCTTCCTGTGCTGTGGACGTGTGCGCGGAGTCTACTTTCCTGTCAGGAAACTACCTGCTACTTTCTCGATAGGAAAGTAGAGGTGCTCCTCAGGAGGGTGTGAGGGCCGATGACGTCCGACGACAGACACGACAGGGACCCCTTCGACCGGCAGGCCGTGACGCCGGCCGACGCGCAGGCCGCGCTCGACGACATCCGCGGGCGGCAGGAACAGTCCGGTGTGGCCGAACTGCGGTTCGGGCTGTCACGTTCCTCCGTCGTGACGGCGGCGCTGCTGCTGTTCGTCTCCTTCGCGTCCTTCGACCTGCCCAATCCCTGGGGTGGCGCGGTGCTGCTCCCGGGGCTGCTGCTGGTGGCGCTGATCGTGGTCCGCCACACCCACGGTGCGCCGGTCCGCAACAGGCCGGGCGCCACGGGCGCGCTGGTGGGGGTGGTCTGCGGGATCGCCGCGTTCGGGGTGTTCCTGGGGCTGGCGGCGGCGCTCTCCTCGGGCGGGGTGCCGACGCCCCATCTCGTCGCCGCCGCGGTGGTGGTCGGGGCGTGCCTGCTGGCGGCGCCCCGTGCCCGCCGGGCCGCGGAGGCACGGCTGCGGCGCCGGGTGGAGCGGCGGTTCTGATGGACGCCGACTTCGACGCTTTCCTGCACCCGGCCCCACGGCTGACGATCGTCGCCCTGCTGGCGCCCGCGGGATGGACCGAGTTCGGATTCATCCGGGACGCGATCGGCACCAGTGACTCAGCCCTGTCCAAGCAGTTGTCGGCGCTCGCGGCCGAGGGGTATGTCGAGGTGCGCAAGCAGGTCGGTGTGGGCGCCCGGCGCACGCTCGCACGGCTCACGCCGAAGGGGCGGGAGGCGTTCGTGCGGCACGCCGCGGCGCTGGAGCGGATCGCGGCGACGGCGCGTGCCGCGCGACCGGCCGACTGACCGCTCGGGACGGCGCGGTGGTTCCGGCGGCCGCCGGCGGCTCCGGTCGCCCGGGGGCCACCCCGCGGTCTGACGTGGCGCCGGGACGGGCGCGGAGGGCCTGAGGACGAGTCCGGCACCGGCCCCGCCTTTCGGCACCCATGCTCATACACGGAACGTTAGTCATGGGAGACACAGTGTGATGATCGAAGTGCGAGAGCTGACGAAATGTTATGGAAAGACCCGGGCGGTCGATGAACTGAGCTTCCGCGTGGAGCCGGGACGCGTGACCGGCTTCCTGGGGCCCAACGGCGCCGGAAAGTCGACGACGATCCGCGCGATGATCGGTCTCGACCGTCCCACCTCCGGCGAAGTCCTCATCGACGGCAGGCGTTACGCGGACCTGCCCCGTCCGCTGACCACCGTGGGCGCGCTGCTCGACGCCCGTGCGGTGCACGGCGGCCGGAGCGTGCGGGGGCACCTGGCGGGTCTGGCCCGGAGCAACCGGCTGCCGCTGCGGCGGGTCGACGAACTCCTGGAGATGGTCGGACTCGCGAGTGTCGCGGACAAGCGCGCGAAGGGACTGTCGCTGGGCATGGCCCAGCGGCTGGGCATCGCTGCCGCGCTCCTCGGCGACCCGCAGGCGCTGCTGCTCGACGAGCCGGTCAACGGCCTGGACCCGGAGGGCGTGAAGTGGATCCGCGACCTGATGAAGCGCATGGCGGACGAGGGCCGTGTGGTCCTGGTCTCCAGCCACCTGATGAGTGAGATGGCGCTGACCGCCGGGCACCTGGTCGTGATCGGACGCGGCCGGCTCCTCGCCGACACCTCCGTGGAGGAGTTCATCGCCGGCAACTCCCGGTCCTACGTCCTCATCCGCACGCCCGAGCCGGAACGTGTGCGCGACCTCCTGACCGCTCGCGGCGTCCACGTGGACACCGGGCCCGACGGATCGCTGGAGGCGGTGGGCACCGACCCGAGAACGGTGGGCACTCTGGCCGCCGAGAACCGGATCGCCGTCTACGAGGTCAGCCCGCGAACCGCCTCTCTGGAGGAGGCGTTCATGCAGTTCACCGCGGACGCCGTCGAGTACCGCGCGGAGCAGGAGGCAGTGCGATGAGCAACGACCTGGGCGCGGCCGTCGGTTTCGAGTGGTGCAAGGCGCGCACCCTGCGTTCCGTGCCGTGGAGCCTCGCGGTCTGTGTCGGCCTCAGCCTCGCCTTAGCCGTGCTCACCGGAGCCGTCGTGCAGCACCAGTACGCGCACAAGCCGGCCCCGTCGTCCTTCGACCCGATCTCCGCCGGATTCAGCGGGCTGCGGCTGGGGCTGATCGGGCTCGTGGTCTTCGGGGTGCTGGTCGTCACCAGCGAGTACTCGTCCGGGACGATCCGCAGTTCACTGGCCGCGGTGCCCCGGCGCGGGGTGTTCTACGCGGCCAAGCTGCTCGCCGGCGGTGTGACGGCCCTGGCGGTGTCCGCCGTCGCCGCCGTCACCAGTTTCCTCCTCGCCCAGGCGACCATGGGCGACGAGAGCGTGTCCCTCACGGACGAGGGCGTGCTGCCCGCCCTGTTCGGGGCGGTGCTCTACGCGACCATGCTCAGCGTGTTCTCCATGGGCGTCGCCGTGCTCCTGCGCTCCTCCGCGATCACCATGGGCATCCTCGTGCCGCTCTTCTTCACGGTCTCGACGATCCTCACGAACATCCCCGGCGTCGGCAAGGCCGCGCAGTTCCTGCCCGACCAGGCCGGCGGGCTGGTGCTCTACCGGCACGCGCCCGACGAGTACGTGCTGAACGCGTGGTCCGGACTCGCGGTCCTCGCGGCGTGGACCGCGGCCGCGGCGATCGCCGGTTACCTGGCGCTGCGGCGGCGCGACGCCTGACGGCACCGGTGCGGTCCGTGCGCCCCGCGCATGCGGACCTTATGCGCGGCCCATGCGGGCTCTCCCTCGTCGGCGATGCGGGGGTCGAATGTCCGCCTCCCATGATCGGAGCAGGCGCCGAACGGCAGTTCGGCGCCCGCATCCACCACACAAGGGAGAACTGCCATGTACCAGGGTGACCTGTCCCTCCTCGAGGAGATCGAAGAGCAGGACTTCGACGGCGTCGCTTACGGAGCGTGCACCACGAACACCTTCTCGCTCTCGGACGCGCTGGGCAACCACGGCGGCTGGTGCACCCTCACCAAGGAATGCCAGGCCAACTGCAACTGACCGTGGTCGGCGACGAGAGAGGCAATTCCATGCAGAACGAGAAGGACATCCTCGGGGCGTACGACGAGGCGGAGCTCATCGAGCTGAGCGAGGCCGACGTCACCGGTGGCACCACGCCGGTCTCCATAGCGGTGACGGTGGCGGCCAGCGTCGCCTTCTGCCCCACCATCAAGTGCACCAGCGCCTGCTGACAACGGATCTCTTCGAGTAACGGGGAAGGAACGATCATGCAGAACGAGAAGGACATTCTCGGGGCGTACGACGAGGCGGAGCTCATCGAGCTGAGCGAGGCCGACGTCACCGGTGGCACCACGCCGGTCTCCATCGCGGTGACGGTGGCGGCCAGCGTCGCCTTCTGCCCGACCACCAAGTGCACCAGCGCCTGCTGAGTGCTCTGTAGGTCGGTGTAAGCGGGTGGGGCGGAATGGATCGAAACCCCCAAGGGTCCATTCCGCCCCGCCTTTTGGGGGTACTTCACATCGCGTGCAGAAGGACGGCAATGAGATCTGCGATCAACCTCTATCCGGAGTTCGACGACACGGAGATCGGTGAGACGATCACGCCGCTCGCGCCGTTCGACGACCACGTTCTCGCCGCGGTCGCCGGCGGGCCGCAGAAGTCCGTCGCGGCATCCGCCCGGCCCGGGGTCGTCAAGGACTGGCTGACACGTCCGGAGGAATACCCGTTCCAGCACGTGATCAGGGCGATCGCGGCGGGAGCCGCGGACGGAGATCCGCTGGCCGCGTTTCCCGCCCTGTTCACCGACTTGGACGACGCGCTGGTCGAACTGCTCGCCAGGGCGGAGATCCGCGTCCGCGAGATGTACACCCGTCCGCTGGTGGCGGCCGTCAACCACGCCCGCGAGCAGGGACTCCTCGAGGGGGACAGCCCGCGGGAGCGCTACCGGTACTTCGTGGACGAGGCGATCCGCGGTTCGTTCACCGCCGCCGCAGGTCTCGACTTCCCCGTGCTGCGGGATCTCACGCCGGTGGTGCTGGCCGGCACCGTCGACGCCGTCGTCGAGCTCTGCTCCAGGGTGGTCGCCGACGGGGAGGCGCTCCGTGCCGCCTTCGGTCTCGCGCCGGGCGACCGGCTGGTCTCCTTCGGCACCCCCGAGGGCGACACCCACCATCATGGCCGCGCCGTCTGCATCCTCACCTTCGAGTCCGGCACCCGCCTGGTCTACAAACCGCGCGACGTGTCCTGCGAGGCCACCTACCTCAGCCTCACGGACGAACTCAACAAGGCCTTCGGCACCCGCCTCGTCGCCGCCCGGGCCCTCGCCCGCGACGGCTACGGATATGTCGAGTACATCGAGGCCGAGGACGTCTCCGGCAACTCCGGGCGCTTCATGCGGGACAGCGGCGAACTGGCGGCGGTCCTCTACGTGCTGAACGCGCGTGACATGCACTTCGAGAACATCGTGCCGACCCGCCGCGGTCCGGTCCCGGTGGATCTCGAGACCCTTCTCCACCCGGAGCGGGTCCACGACGGGCCGGTTCCGGAAGCCGAGGGGAACGCGTACGCCACCATCGGGCAGTCGGTCTACGGGGTGGGAATCCTGCCGCTGGTGATGGCGGGCAGGAAGAAGGACCGGGGCGGACACGTGGACCTCGGATTCCTCGGCGGGCCCGGGCGCGGCACGTCTCCGTTCAAGCAGATGAGTTTCGACGCGCCGTACACGGACCGGATCAGGCTCTCCCTCAAGACGCAGGCGGTGCAGGGCCGCAAGACCGTGGTCGGCGAGCGGACCGAGGAGGAGATCCTCCGCCTGGGCCGGGAGATGGCGGACGGCTTCACGCGCACGTACCGCGCCGTCCTCGCGGCCCCCGGCACCTGGACCACGCTGCTGCGCACGTTCGCCGAGGGCCTGCGGATCCGCTACGTCCACAACCCCACCGCGCTCTACTCCCAGACCCTGCGCATGACCACGGGGCCGAGCGCGCTCGACGACCCGGCCACCTATCTCGCGCTGCTCAAGCGCATCGCCATCGCCAGCAAGACCTCGGCCCGGCCGCTGATCGTCTCGGAGCTCCGGCAGATGGCCGAGCGGGACGTCCCGTACTTCACCGTCAGCGCCACCGGAACCCGGATCTGCGACGGAGACGGCCGGGAGGTGGGCGCCGCGCTCAGCCACTCCCCGCTGGAACTCGCCCTCGGCAAGGCGGCCCGCCTCGGCGAGACCGATCTCGCACAGCAGCTGCGGCTCATCCGGTCGGCGTTCACCGCCCAGTTCCCGGACAACCACCTGTCTCCCGCACGGCACGCGGAAGCCCCCGCGCCGGACGGCGCGGCGGGCTCCGGTGAGCGTCAGGCCCTCGTCTCCCTCGCGCGGGAGCTCTGCGACGGCCTGGTCGAGACCTCCCTGCCCGACCGCTTCGCACACCTGCCGAGAACCTGGATCGGGCCCCTGGCGTCCGCGGAGGCGGACCGCCCCTGGCCGCCCGGCGTGCTCGGCTACGACCTCTACACGGGCCGGACCGGAATCGCCCTCACCCTCGGCGCCGCCGGACGTGTCCTGGACGACGACCGCTACCTGAACGTGTCGCGGCAGATCTTCTCGGCGACCGCCGACATCCTGGCCTCACACCGCTACGAGTCCCGCAGCCTCCGGCAGGCCGGCTACGGCGGCTACACCGGCATGGCGGGCATCCTGTTCTGCCTCTCGGCGGCGGGCCGCCTGGCCGGCGAGGACGACTGGGTGCGCGCCGCCCGGGGAGCGGTACCCCTGGTGCTCGAGCAGATCCGCGCCGAGCCGGCCGACGAGCTGCCGCTGGACGTCATCAGTGGCCTCGCGGGCGTTCTGAACTGCATAGCGGCCATCGCGGGCCCCGGCGCTCCCGAAGCCGTCACCGAGGTGACGCACCTCCTCGCCCGGGCGATCCAGTCGGACGGCGTCCACGCCCGGTCGGTCCTGGACCAGTCGGGGTTCGCCCACGGCGTCAGCGGGATCGTCCACGCCCTCGGCCGTGCCCATGCCCTGCTGCCGGCGGAGCACAGGCCCCTGGTCGAGACGGTGCTGAACGCACTCGTCAGGCGGCTCGACGTGTTCTTCGACCCGGACGAGCGGAACTGGTCGTCCCGTGCCTCGGGGGAGGGAACCTTCGCGACCGGCTGGTGCCACGGTTCGACCAGTGTCGCCCTGGCACTCGCCACCTACGGGACCGTGCCCGGCGGCGAGGACGTCACGGCCGCACGGGACCAGGCGATCAGCAACACACTGCGTCTCGGGTTCGGCCGCAACCTGACTTGGTGCCACGGCGACCTGGGGAACCACGCCGCCCTGCGCTTCATCGCCGGCCCGGACGGCAACGCACCGCTGCACGCGGAAGTACGCGAGCAGGAACGCCGGTGGCTCAGACCGGAGGTGTTCCGCCGCAAGACCGCCGACCCCGACAGCCGCTACGCGCACACCAACAGCCTCATGGTCGGCAGCGCCGGCCTGGCACTGCACCTGCTCAACCGGATCGAGCCGGACCTGCGCCTGTGCCCGCTCACCCTCACCGTGGGAGGGCGCTGACCATGACGACACCCCATCGGGAGAAGATCCCCACGGCACGCCGCGTACCGACCGTCACCCAGGTCACGCAGACGGAGTGCGGTCTGTGCTCGTGCATCGCGCTGCTGCGGTACTACGGGCGCGCGGAGGAGATCGTCAGCGCCCGCGAGGTCATGGAAGCGGGACGTGACGGCCTGTCGGCCGGCCAGCTGGCGCACTTCCTGGAATCACGCGGCATGCGCGTCAAGCCGTACCGGGTCAGGAACGTGGCCGCCCTGGAGAACTTCACCTCACCGGTGATCCTCTACTGGGAGAACTACCACTTCGTGGTCCTGGAGAACTTCGACGGCCGGACGGCCGTCGTCATGGATCCCGCGGTCGGACGCCGCCGGATCAGCCGCGAGGAGCTGGAGAAGAGCTTCACCGAGATCGTCCTCGCCGCCGAGCCGGCCGAGGGGTTCGAGCGGAAGCGCGCCAGGCCGTTCGCGGAGTGGCGCAAGTTCCTGCTGCTCACGACGGACGCGAAGAAGCGCATCGGCCTGGTGGCGCTGCTGTCGCTCAGCGGCTACGGGACGGTTCTCGGCATTCCCGTCCTCACGCGCTGGGCCGTCGACCGGTACGCCCACTGGCAGGGACTCGGCGATTCCGCCGTCCTCCTGGGGGCCGTGCTGGCAGCCGCCCTGTGCTACTACGTGCTGCACCTGACCAGGGTCGTGCTGCTGTCCTCGTTGATCGCCGTGCTCGGCAAGGACCTGATGAGCCAGACCTTCACCAGGCTCCTCAACCTGCCGTTCAAGTTCTTCACCACGCGGCCGCCCGGTGAACTGATCTACCGGCTCAACAGTGTGACGTCGGTACGCGACCTGATCTCGTCCCGGATGGCCCAGGGCGTGCTCGACGTGGGCACACTCATCTGCGTCACGGTGTATCTGCTGGTCACGGAGTGGCGCCTGGGTCTGGTCGCCGTGGGCCTCTTCCTGCTCAACGCCCTGTACCTGATGAAGACGCGGTACCGGGTCACCGAGGCGGTCGACTCGGAGATCGCCTACCTGTCGAAGAGCCAGGGAACCCAGCTCGACGCCATCGTGTCGATCCCGGCGATCAAGATGGGCGGCTACGCCGAGGAGTTCCTGACCGGCTGGAACGAGACCTACAGCAACTCGCTGAACGCGATGAGGACGCGGATGCGTCTCCAGCAGGGCCGCATAGCCGGACTGTCGACCACCACGCAGATGTTCGGACCGCTGATCCTGCTGCTGTTCAGCCTCTACCTGGTCAGCCACGGCGGCATCTCCCTGGGGGCCGCCGTGTCGGTCCAGGCGATCTCCGCGACCTACTTCTCCCTGGCCAGTTCGGTGTTCCAGACCTACACCTCGTTCAACGAGGTGTCCCGGTACGTGTCCCGGCTGGCGGAGATCTCCGAAGAGGAACCGGAGGCGCCCGGCGGCACCAGGACCGAGCTCGCCGCCCCGTCCATCACCCTCAAGGACGTCAGTTTCCGGTTCACCAAGCACAGCGATCTGGTGGTCCAGGGCGTCTCGATGACGATCGGTGCGGGCGAACGCGTGGCCCTCGTCGGACCCTCGGGATCCGGCAAGAGCACCCTCGGCCGCATCATCTGCGGGCTCTACGGGGCCACGAGCGGAACGATCGAGTTCGGCGGCCACGACCTCGAGGAGTACGACAAGACCGCCCTGCGCCGCACCATCGGCTACATCCCCCAGGAGGTGCATATGCACAACCGCACCATCCTGGAGAACCTGACACTGGGGAAGGACCTGTCCGAGGACTACGTCCGCGAGTTCTGCGACCGGCTGGGCATCCTCGACTTCGTCAACGACCTGCCCATGGGGTTCAACACCCTGGTCTCCGACATGGGGGCCAACTTCTCCGGCGGTCAGCGCCAGCGGATCGCCATCGCCCGGGCCCTGCTGGGGAATCCGAAGATCCTGGTCATGGACGAGGCCACGGCGGCGCTCGACAACATCAACGAACGCCGTGTCATGCGGGTCATCTCGGAGATCGGGGCCACTCAGGTCGTGATCGCGCACCGCCTGGCCACCGTCAAGTCGGCCGACCGGATCTACGTCCTCGACAAGGGCTCCATCACGGAAGCCGGCACTCACGAGGACCTCCTCGGCGAGGGCGACCTGTACGCCAACCTGTACGGCGACGACCAGCGGGAGGAAACGCTGGTGGGGGGAGAACGAGCGTGACCGACCCGCAGGTGGCAGTCGTCGACTTCCGGGCGTTCTACACGAACCGCGTACCCCGTCAGGCAGTCGTGGACCGACTGCACGCTCCCCTGTCCCGGGTGTCCACGCCCGAGCACGCGCGGGCGCTGACCGACCAGATCTGGGAAGACCTCGTCACCACCGTGGAGGGACATTCCCTCCGGGTGCTGATAGGGGAGTTCCACGAATTCCGGGAAGCCCTGGGGCTGCCCATGTCCACCGACGGCGACGAGGCGCTCCGGAAGTTCCGCCGGCACCTCGAGGACCCGCGGAACTGCCAGGACGTCCTGGCCCGTTACGAGGTGCTTCGTCGTCGGCTCACCGTGGTCCTGGACCACTTCCTCGACGCCTACGACGAGATGCTCACCGCCTTCCACCAGGACCGGCCGCGGCTTGCGGCGGGCGGGCTGCTGGCGGACGAGAACGACACGCTGGCCTCTCTCGTCACCACGGGCGGGGACCCCCACAACGACAACCGGCGCGTCGTGGGCCTGCGCCTCGCGAGCGGCGGAAGGCTGGTCTTCAAGCCGCGCACGCTGACGGCCGACGACTTCGTCCGCGACCTGTACGCCGTGGCCGAGCCGTACCTCGCCCACTCCCTCGACGGATGCGTGCCGGCGTCGCTGTCCGTCGGCGAGCACGGATGGCAGCTGTTCGTCACCCCGCGCGCCATGACCGCACCGGACCAGCCGGCCCGGTACTTCTACCGCTTCGGCGCGCTGTGCGCGCTCTTCGGCGCCATCGGCGCGTCCGACCTCCATGACGAGAACCTGCTCGCCGCGGGGGAGCACCCGTGCGTCATCGACACGGAGATGATGCTGCGGCCGGGCGCCAGCTCCGGGAACGACTCGCTGGAACACCGGCTGATCAACCACGTCGAGGCTTCCGTGGCCTCCACCATGCTGGTCCCGAACGTCCGTCCCGAGTCGCCGATCGACGTGATCATGGCGGGCGTCGGCGTCGGCGGCGAGCAGGTGTCCGGCAAACTGAAGAAGACCGTGATCCAGGACGGCGGCACGGACGCCGTCCGCCTGCGCTGGGAACCCGTCGTCTACCGGCACAAGGAGAACGTGCCGCGGCTCGGCGAGGAGGGACTGCCGGCCGTGCGGTACTACGGCGACATCCTCGCCGGATACACCGACGCCCTGGGAGCGGTCCGGCAGCGCGAGGCGATCGAGGACGTCGTCGACCGGTACGCCGACCTGCCCGTACGCTGCCTGATCCGCTCGACGATGGTGTACGGCCGCTTCCTCGACGCGGCGACACAGCCCAAGTACCTGCGCGACGCCGGTGAGACCGAGCGCCTTCTGGGACTGCTGAAGGGCTTCCCCCGGCATCTGACCGACGAGGCACGCGCGTTCGCGGGTGAGGCCGAGCGCACCGCGCTGGACACCGGGAACGTGCCCTACTTCACGGCGCGGGCCGGTTCCACCGAGCTGGCCACGAACACCTCCCGGCAGGAACGGGCCCACCCGTCGTCACCGGCGGACTTCGCCCGCGCGGGCCTCGCGCTCCACGCCGGGCAGAGCGACGCCTACCACCGGTTCGTGCTGGAGGAGTGCTTCGGCGAACTCGCCGGGGGAGCAGCGGACGTGATGTCCCGCCAGAGCGTCTTCGCCCCGGTCCTCCGCACCACCGCGGACGAGGCGTGGTGGCCGCTGGTGGCCCGCATCCTCCAGGACGTGCGGGTGACGCACCAGAGCGAGCACGGTGCGCAGAGCGGCTGGATCGGCGGGGTGGGGCCCGACCGCGGAGTGCCCACCATCGTCCCGGGAAACTTCCTGTCGTTCCACGACAGCGGAGGGATCGTCACCTTCCTCGAGGACGCCGCGCGGCACGACCCGGAACTTGAAGAGCTGCACCTGAGTGCGGACCGCGGCCTGAGCGCGCTTCTCGAGGTGTACGGGGAGGCGCTGCTGCGGGCCCCGGAGAGCGTCTTCACCGGGGCGGCCTCGCTGCTGCTCACCCGGCCCCGCGGGCAGGACCGCGTCTGGGTGTCCCGGCTGCTGGAGCGCATCGCGGAGCGGAGCGAGGCCGGCACCCTGGAGAGGGACCTGGCCAATGGTCCCGCCGGCCTCCTCATGGCCGTGCTGGCCCGTCTGGAAGCGGGGCAGGACCCCCTGATGGACGAGGACCGGCTCGTCCGTCTGTGCGACCTGGTGCTCGGACAGGCCCGGACGACGCTGGACCGTGCCTGGTTCGACGTCGCCCACGGCGACATCGGCATGCGGTGGGCCGTGTCCCGGATCGGCCGGTACCTGGGTGACCCGACCCTGACCGACGCGGCCGCGGACTGGCTGACCGAACGCCTGGCCCACGGTGAGCTGCCGCCGGTGCCGGGCTGGTGCAACGGCAGCGCCGGGCTGCTGCTGGTCGCGGCGGAGATCCTGGCTTCGGCGGGCCGGCCGTGCGACCCCGCCGCCGGCCGTCTCGCCGAACTGGCGGACCGGGCCACGTCGTTGCGGGAGCGGAAGCCGGTGGACCTGTCGGTGTGCCACGGCTCCAGCGGGGTGATCCAGTCGCTGATCGCGGCGAGCGGGCTCTGCGAGGACCCGTCCCTGCTCGATCGGGCGGCCGACTACCGGGGACGCGTGGCGCGGGCGGCTCGTGAGCAGGGGTTCCACACCGGGTGTCCGGGGAGGACCTCGCTGCTGGGCTACATGTTCGGCTGGTCGGGTATCGGTCACACCGACCTGATGCTGAACAGGGCGCTGGACGGCCGGCCCCCGGCCTTCGTGCCGGTCGCGTTGACCGCCTCCGGCGTGCCGGAACCGTCCTCCCCGCGGCCGCGCGGTGCGAGCGCCCTGACGGAACTCCCGCGGTGACCACAGACAAGGAAGACCAGTGATGAGCCAGAACAAGCAGAACGGTATGGCGGCGACGTTCCCCCTGTTCGTCGGGGCCATCGTCGCGGCCGTGGCCTTCAGCCAGGACAACCGCGGCGGTGCCGTGCTCGGCCTGGTGGCCGGAGCCGTCATCTCCCTGATCGTGTCGGTACGCCGACGGAAGCGGTAGCGCACGATGAAGTACTCGATACTGCTGCCGGTGGTGCCGGCCCGTCCCGAACAGGCGGTGCTGTTCGCGAACCTCGTGCAGTGGACCTCCGCCGAGCGCCTGTGGCAGGGGCAGTCGCTGGTCCTCGACTCCCACCACCTCGCCACCTGGCTCGCCGGGCTGGGGGTGCGCGTCCCGATGGGCTTCGGGGTCTCCCTGATGCCGATGCGGTCCCCCTACCAGGCGGCGTTCGAGGCGCGCTCGGTCGCACTCGCCACCGGGCACTCCGTGGTGGCCGGGTTCGGCCCGGGACCCCTGTCCTTCCAGAGCGCTCTCATGGGACGGCCGTACGCCAGTCAACTGCGGGCCTCCCGGGAGTACGCGACGATCGTGCGCGCCCTGGTGTCGGGGGACGACGCCATGGTCGAGGGCGAGTACTTCTCGGTGGCCGCCCGGCTGCCGAAGCGCCCGGCGCCACGGGTCGAGGTGGGCCTCGGGGTGCTGCGCCCGAGGATGGCGGCCCTCGCGGGCGAGGTGGCCGACCGGGCCATCACCTGGCTCCTGCCGGCGCATTACCTGGCCGGGACGCTGGTCCCAGCGATGCACGGCGCCGACCGCAAGCTCGACAAGCCCGTGCGTACCACGGCCATCGTGCCGCTGGCGGTCGCGCGCGAGGGCCGTGACGTCACCGCCCTGGTCGAAGCGACCTGCGGAAACCACCTGAAGGCGCCGCACTACCAGGACGCGCTCCGGAAGGCCGGAATCACGGTCTCCGACCAGGGCGACGCGAAGGACGCCGCGCGGGTCGCGGACGCGGGCGCCTTCCTGTACGGCACCGTGGAGCAGATCCGCGGCCGGCTCGCCGAGTTCGCCGCCGCGGGGGTGGACGAGGTCGTCCTCAACACGATCGGTGTCGCGCAGACGCACGGACCGAAAGCGGCCGCCCAGGACCTCCTGCAGGTCCTCGGCAGCGCGTCGGGCGCGTCCTCGGACGACGTCCGGCCGACCTGACGCACGGCCGAGCCGGCGGCCCCCGCGCGCCCGGCGTGGCCCGCGGGTGCCGTCCAGCGGGCCCGGGCCGCGCGACCGGCCGCGCGTCACCTTTCCAGGCCTGATCACACGATTGTCCGTCAGCAGAGAGGGCGAAAGCACATGTCCCGCACCGAGAACGTCGATGTCGTCGTCGTGGGAGGTGGCCCGGCCGGATCCACGGTCGGAAGCCTGCTCGCCAAGGCCGGCCACACGGTACTCGTCCTGGAACGGGAGACCTTCCCCCGCTACCACATCGGGGAGTCCATGGTGTCCGGCATGGCTCCGCTCATGGAGGAACTCGGCCTCGTGGACGAGCTGGACGCGCGCTTCCGGCACAAGAGCGGGATCACCCTGCGGTGGGGCAGGGACCCCGAGCCCTGGCGCAGCGACTTCTCCGCGGCCTTCTCCTCGACCGGCAGCCACTTCACCCACGCCTGGCACGTCACGCGGAGCGAGTTCGACGAGCTGATGCTCGACAACGCCCGGAAGCTCGGCGCCATGGTGCACGAGGCCGCCCAGGTCACGGAGATCCTCCGGGACGGGACCGGCAGGGTGACCGGGGTGGCCTACACACAGGACGGTGAGACCCACCGGGCCACCGCCCGCTTCGTGGTGGACGCCTCCGGTCAGGGGCGCCAGCTGACCCGTCGGCTGACCCGGACCAGTTGGCAGGACGACCTGCGCAACGTCGCGGTGTGGACCTACTTCGACACCTACTCGCCCATCGCGTACCAGGACGACATCCTTGTCGAGGCCATCCAGAGCGGCGGCTGGGTATGGGGTATTCCGCTCTCGGACACCAAGCTGAGCATGGGCTACGTGCTGTCCGCCGAGCAGCTCGCCGAGCAGACCCGTGGCGGCCGTACCCAGCGGGACGTCTTCCTCGACTGCCTGAGGGACAGCCACGTCGCGAGGACGATGGTCGACGTGGAGACCCTCGGCGAACTCAGCACCACACGCGACTGGTCCCACGTGTGCGACACGTTCCACGGCCCGGGCTGGGCCGCGGTGGGAGACGCCGCCGCGTTCATCGACCCCCTGTTCTCCTCCGGGGTGTGGCTGGGCACCTCCGGGGCCTGGCTGGCCGCCCGGGCCCTCGACGCCGCGCTGGAGGACGAACGACAGGAAGCGCGGGCCATGGAGCGGTTCGACGCGCTCTACCGCCAGTTGTTCAAGGACATCCTGGCCTACGTGCGCTTCTTCATGGATCCGACCCGGCTGCGCGAGGAGTACGAGGAGCGGGCCCGGGAGATCGGGAACATGGTCACGCAGAGCTCGCGCGTCGGGTTCGTCTCGATGATCTCGGGCGTGAACGCCGTAGCGGACGTCGTGGACTTCGACCCGATGAGCGTCGAGGAGGTCGAGGGCGTCATGCGGGAGTGGGACGAGCAGGCCACCGCGAGCCAGGAGGCGACGGCGAGCGGTCCCGTGCGCTGAAGGTGACCGCGTCGTGGCGGGCCGTCCGGCCCGCTGCCCTGAGACCCGGGGCGCCGCGCTCCCGGCCCGCGACGCCCCGCTTCCCGTCCGACGGAAGGATGCGCTGTGCCCCGACGAGTCCGCCGGCCCGCCACGGTGGCCGCCGCCGCGACGGCGGCCGATTCCTCCGGGGCCGTGCCCGCACAGGCCGAAGCGGGCGCCGGCTCGCAAGCGGAGCCGGTCGTCTCGGACTTCACCTGGCCGCTTCCGCCGGGTGACACGGCCCCGGCGCGTCCGGCGCGAGGAAGCAGGCGGGCACGGGCCGGCCGTGCGGACCGCACGGACGGGTCGGCGTCAGATCCACTGCCGGCGAGCCGCTTGCACGCCTGCCGCGAAACGGCTGGAGACGCCGAGCCGCTCCATCAGCCCCGCCAGTTTCCGGCGCTCCGTGCGCACGCTGATGCCCAGTGATCGTGCCACCGCGCTGTCGGTGAGACCCTCGGCCAGCAACTCGAGCAGCTTGCGTTCCTGCGGGGTGATCTCGCCGGGCGAGGCCTCACCGGTAGCCGACCCCGGTGAGAACCAGTTCGCATGGTCCCAGTACGCCTCGAACAGGGCCCGCATGGCCAGCACCACCGGTCTGCTCCGGAAGAGCAGTGTCGTGCCGGAGACCTGTCCGGGAAGCCCGCTGACCACGGCGGCCGTCGTGTCCACGATCAGCAGGCGCATCGGCAGGGAGGGGGTGGTGCGCACCTCGCAGTCGTGTTCGGCCATCCACTGAGCATGCGACCGGGTGACGCGATCACGCATGATACTGTCGATGTAGATCGAGCGAAAGCGTACGCCGCGGGCGATGGCGCGCTGGTTGAGAGGCCTGGATGCCTCGACCGCCTCCTCGCTCAGTGGCCCCGCGGGATGGAAGGCCAGACTCTCCTGCTGGCAGGACTCCGCCAAGGCCTCGATGCGGGTACGGATGTCGTCGATGCGGTGAAGTCGCTCGATGCCGTCGACCTGGGCCGATCTGACGGCGGCGGCGTATTCCGCGGCTATGGCGTCGAGCATCGTCGTGTTGTGCTTGATGCGGTGTTCCCGCCACGCGAGCTCCTCCTGCTCCCGTTCGAGCAGGACTCTTATCCCGCGCAACGGGTCCACGGCTCTCAGCCCGCCCGGCGAGTCCTTGGAGGGGGCGAGCAGCGACAGGTCTATGAGCCGTGTGATGGCCGCCTTCACGCTGCCGTCGTCGCTGTTCGTCAGGCGGGCCAGTTCGTGCGTCTCCTGTTCGCTGTGAAACAGGAAAGCGCGATACACCCGGAGTGTCTCATGGTCAAGTGCCAGCACATCCGTCAAGTGCTTCCCCCTTTTTGGCGCCTTGTCAACTAAGCCGCGTGAGCCACGCGCCCTGAAGCGGGGGCGCCGGCTTGTGTGTTTCTGGTGATGCTCCTGTCGACAGTCTGCATGATCGTCATGGTAGCGACTGATGGCGTCCGGCGCGCCTTCCGGACAGCTCGTCACTTCGGTACCCCAGCGTCCGGAAAGCTCACGGGAGTTGGTCGAAAGAGACCTCCGCCGCCCGGTATCCGTCGCGACCGGCACTGGTTCGTCCCGTCATGTCCTGGCTCCGCGTGGCAACAGGCTGCCCGGCAATTTCCTGACAGATCTCGGATACGGACGGACGGGATACCAGAATGGTTTCCTCTCCTCGATCGCGGTTGCCGCCGGAGGAAGGTGAAGGCCGTGGCAAAGCGGGCACCAGCGGCCCAATGCCCTTCAACGGCCGTTGCGGACATTCGAATTGGAGTCAAGTCATGTTCCTGACAGCGGCACTCGCCGCGACCGCCACTCCGGTTCCCCGCGGACACCGTGCCCGCCCACGCCGGTCCGCGCCATGGCCGGCCCGGCCACCGGACTCCGCGCAGTTCGCGTCACGGGCAAGCTGAACAGATCGTCACATTGAGCAAGTAATGGGGGACAATTATGACGTCGACCGTGAGTCGCTGCTCCGTTTTAACGGCATTACCTCCCGGGGAGAAGGTGTTGTGCACAGCCATGTGCTGTCCGCTCCGTTGAAAGGGGCGGGTGGCGCCATGCTGTTCAGAATTCTGGGGCACCTGCGATTCCAGGAAGAGGTCGAGGTTCGTTCCCCCATGCGGCGGGCGATTCTCACGGCCCTGCTCCTGCGGTCCGGGCACCCCGTCGGAATGACGGAACTGGCCGAACTGCTGTGGGACGATCCGCCCTCGTCGGCCAGGGCGAACATTCGCAGTCACTTCACCGGACTGCGGCGTGATCTCGACCGGGCCATGCCGGGGCTGAGCGACAGGATCAAGACATGCCGCGGCACGCAGAGCGGCTACCGGCTGGAGGTGGGGCCCGACGAGGTCGACCTGCCCGTGTTCCTCCAGGCCTCCCGGCAGGGCCGCGCCCACCTGGCGCGGGGTGACGCCGACAGGGCCATCGCCGTGCTCGAGGACGCGCTGGCCCTCTGGCGCGGCCCGTTCGGGCAGGATCTGCCGATGACGCGCTGGTTCGACGCGCACGCGACCGGGCTCCGCAACGGGCGCCTCGACACCTACGAGGACCTCTTCACCGCGTTGCTCATCGCGGGCCGGACCGAGATGCTGTCCTACCGCATCGAGACGGTCATCGCGGAAGCGCCGTACCGGCAACGTCTGTGGGAACTCCTGGCAGCCGTGTACTGCGTCCAGGGCGACTCGGCGGGCGCCCTGAGCGTCCTCAAGCGCTGCAGGACGGTCCTCGTCGAGGACTTGGGCCTCGACGTGCCTCCGAGCGTCGAGGCCATCAGGGGCGCGGCGCTCACCTGGGACGGCGACGAGGCCCTGCGGCTGGTCGTACGCGCCGCCTCCTGCCGGGCCCAGGCCCCCTGGGGCGAAGTGGGCCCGGGACGCGAGCGGGGCCGGGCGCTCCCGGCGGTGCCGGCCCCCCGGCTGCCCTTCCACGAGGCGACCGGGTGAGCCTCCCGGCCGCGAGCGGCCCGCCCGGCACATCGTCCGCCCACTTCCCACCGCGACCGGCCGGTCCCGCGCCGGCGGTGAATCACGGAGGAGCCATGGAACACCCGAGAGACCTCTCGGACCCGATCGACGACTTCGTCTCCACGCTGACCGCAGGCGACTTCCTGTCGCGGGTCTACCACCACGAACACCGCGTGTTCCCCGGCGCCGCGGAGGGGATCAGGAGCGTCTTCGGCTGGGACGACCTGAACGAGATCCTGGAGACACATCAACTCCGTTCCCCTCAGATGCGGTTGTCGCGGGACGGCAGGCAACTCCCCGAGGCCTCCTACTTGGAGGCGCGTGCCGCCCGGCGCGGGCGCCGGCGGGTCCGGGTCGATCCGGCGAGGCTGCGAGCGGCACTGGGCGCGGGCCACACCCTCGCGATGCGGTACGTGGACGAGATCCACCCCGGGCTGTCGCGGCTCTCCGAGGCCTTCGAACGCAGGCTGCTCAGCGACTTCGAGTTCAACCTCTACGCCTCCTGGGCGCCCACCGGCGGTTTCAACGCCCACTGGGACAACCACGACGTGTTCGCCATCCAGCTCCAGGGCAGGAAGCGGTGGCGCATCTTCGGGCGCAACGAGTTCTCCATGCACCCGAGGGACTCGGCGATGGGTACGCCACCGGCCGAGGCCGTCGACGACCTGGTGCTCTCGCCCGGCGACGTGCTCTTCCTGCCCCGGGGCTACTGGCACGACCCGGTGACCGAGGAGGGCCCTTCCCTCCACGTCACCGGTTCGATCCCCTGCACCACCGGCCTGGACCTCGTCCACTGGCTGGTGGACGGACTCCGCGAGGACGAGGCCATGTGCGCCGAACTGTTGCGCTTCGGCGACCCGGAGGGCCCGCTGGAGGTGCTGCGGAAGGTGCGGGAGCGGCTGAACGGGGCGTTCGAGCAGGAGGATCTGCTGAAGTCGTTCTTCGCCGCCCGGGACGGCGCACAGTTCGGTAGGTTCCGGCTCGGCCTCCCGGACGTCGGGCCCACGCCCCCCGCGTCGGGTGTTTAGCGGATCGGTGGGAGGGGTTCTCGCCGGTCCGGCCTAGCGGAATCGCGCGGAGTGCACGGGCCCGATGGGCGTGAACACGTTCCGGCCTGACGCCGACGCACGGACAGCAGCCGGGTCCCGCACCCCTCGGGGGGTGCGGGACCCGGCTGCACTCGTCCTCGCGGCGGTTTCACCCCAGCGCCTGGGACCAAAACGCCGCCGGCCCGAAGCTGCTTCTGCTACCGGTCCACGCTTGTAGGAATGTCCGCACAACCGCACACGTGATGCGTCCGCAGGGGCGGCGGATGCCGTTCCCCGCCACCTTGTTCAGGCGTCGATGATGACGGGGATGATGAGGGGCTTGCGGCGGTAGGTGCGGAACGCCCAGTTCGCCACGGCGCGGGCGATGAGCTGTTCGAGTTGGCGCGCGTCCCCGACGCCCTCCTCGGCCGCAGTGGCCAGGGTCTTCTCGATGACGGGGACGACCGGCTCGAAGGTGGCGTCGTCGTGGACGAAGCCGCGGGCCAGGAAGTCGGGGGCCTCGGCGAGGGCGCCGGTGTCCGCGTCGACGATCGCCACCACCGTGACCACGCCTTCGGAGGCGAGGGTGAGGCGGTCCTTGAGGGATGCCTCGGTGGCGCCGCCCACTTCCATGCCGTCCACGTAGACGTTGCCCGCGGGAACCTTGCCGGTGATGGAGGCGCGCCCGTCGACGAGGTCGACGACGACCCCGTCCTCGGCGATGACGACCCGGTCGGGGTCGACACCGGTACGGATCGCGAGGTCGCCGTTGGCCCGCAGGTGGCGCCATTCACCGTGCACGGGCATGACGTTGCGGGGCTTGACGATGTTGTAGCAGTAGACGAGTTCGCCGGCGCTGGCGTGCCCGGAGACGTGCACCTTGGCGTTGCCCTTGTGGACCACGTGGGCGCCCCACCGGGTGAGTCCGTTGATCACCCGGTAGATGGCGTTCTCGTTGCCGGGGATGAGGGAGCTGGCGAGCAGGACGGTGTCGCCCTCGCCGATGCGGATCATGTGGTCGCGGTTGGCCATCCGTGACAGCGCGGCCATCGGTTCGCCCTGGGAGCCCGTGCACACCAGCGTGATCTTGTGGTCCGGGAGCTTCTCCAGCTCCTTCGTGCTCACGACCAGACCGGAGGGGACCTTCAGATAGCCCAGGTCCCGGGCGATGCCCATGTTGCGGACCATCGACCGGCCGACGAAGGCGACCTTGCGGCCGTGCTGGTGGGCGGCGTCCAGTACCTGCTGGATACGGTGCACATGGCTGGCGAAGCTGGAGACGATGACCCGGCGCGGCGCCGTGCGCATCACCTGCTCGATCGCCGGGTTCAGCTCACGCTCGGAGGTGGTGAAACCGGGTACTTCGGCGTTGGTCGAGTCGGTGAGGAACAGGTCCACGCCCTCCTCGCCGAGGCGGGCGAAGGCGCGCAGATCGGTGATGCGCTCGTCGAGCGGGAACTGGTCCATCTTGAAGTCGCCGGTGTGCAGCACCATCCCGGCCGGGGTGCGGATGGCGACCGCGAGGCTGTCGGGGATGGAGTGGTTGACCGCCACGAACTCGCAGTCGAAGGGACCGAAGCCACGCCGGTCGCCCTCCCGCACCCGCACGGTGCGCGGCCGGATGCCGTGCTCCTTGAGCTTGGCCTCCAGGAACGCCAGCGTCAGCTTGGAGCCGACGACGGGGATGTCGGGCCGCTCGCGCAGCAGGTACGGCACGCCGCCGATGTGGTCCTCGTGGCCGTGGGTGAGCACCAGGCCCACGACGTCGTCCAGCCGGTCCCGGATCGAGGTGAAGTCCGGCAGGATCACGTCCACCCCGGGCTGGGTCTCCTCGGGGAACAGGACACCGCAGTCGACGACGAGCAGCTTGCCCGCGTGCTCGAAGACGGTCATGTTGCGGCCGATCTCCCCGAGGCCGCCGAGGGCGATGACCCGCAGCCCTCCTTCGGGAAGCGGCGGGGCGGCTTTCAGCTCGGGATGCGGGTGACTCATACACCCGACGGTACCCGTAGAACGGGACAGGTTGATCCATGGCCCGTGTGATCCGTTCGGTGCAGGAGGGATACGTCGCCCGGCAGGCCTCTCACCTGGTGCGACCCACAACCTCACAGCCCCCGTCGTAGGGGCGTCCGTGAGAGCGGTACTCGACGAGACCCCCGCGAGCGCGGCCCGGCGACGGTTCCCGGGAGCGGTGCCGGAATCCTGCCCGAGCAGCCGACCCGCCGCACGACGGTGCGCTCCGGTGCGAAATACTCGTCCGATGAGCTCACGCACTTCCCCGACGCGTCAGCCGATCACGATACGGAGAGCCGTCGCACGGGACGCCAAACGGCTCACACGGCTCGTGCGCGGCTCAGGAGCCTACGAGGGCAAGTACGCGTCCGCAGTCGCGGGCTACCGGGTCGGGCCTGATTACATCGAGGCCCACCGCGCCTTCGTGGCCGTCGGCTCGGACGAGCAGGGAGGCCGGGTCCTCGGGTTCTACTCGCTCGTCCTCGCTCCACCGGAGCTCGACCTGCTGTTCGTCGCCGACGAAGCGCAAGGACGGGGTATTGGACGGCTGCTCGTCGCGCACATGCAGTCCGAGGCCCGTGCCGCCGGGCACGACCGTGTCAAGGTCGTGTCGCATCCTCCCGCCGAGGGCTTCTACCACCGCGCAGGCGCAGTGCGGATCGGGACCGCGCTCGCGAACCCGCCCGCCGTGCCGTGGGACCGTCCCGTATTCGAGTTTCGCGTCTCTTCGGGATGAGATGACGTCCAAGGGCTCTCCGGAACGCCGGAGCAGGTGCGCCGACCCACTTCTGCCGCCCTTCGCTCGACGTGCCGTGCAGCGCAAGCGGGACTAGGCTTTCTGAGCGAAGGCCGCAGTCAACGACACGCCCTCTGCCTTTCGCTCGCAGGCTTGCCGGCTTCCGGTCACAGCACCCGATCAAGCGAATGACGCACGGGTGGACCCTGGGAGACCGGCCATGAGGCCGTTCCTTCAATTCGCTGCGGTGACACCTGAAGACCGCGCCGCACGCCGCTTGTGGAACCCGGCGACGGCCATCCACCTCGCGCCTCCACGGCGGTGGAGACCACGGCGGCTACGGCGGTGGAGACCATGGCGCTACGGCGGTGGAGACGATGGCGGCTACGGCGGTTCTGGCGGAGGCCACGGTGGCGGTGGCGGCGGCCACCGATTGAGGAGTCCACTGAGCGCGACGACGTGCGGTCCGTCACGGGGCCGCACGTCGCGGGCGCCTCGTGCCTGGGAAGCGCGTCTGCCCGAAGGAGTCTGCCCATGCGAATCGTCGTGGACCTGAATCGTTGTCAGGGATACGCACAGTGTGTGTATCTGGCGCACGAGGTCTTCCGGTTGAACGGTCAGGAGGCCCTCACCTACGAGCCGAATCCCGATGACGAGCGACGCCTGCAGGTTGAGCGCGCGGCTGCGGCGTGCCCCGTGCAGGCGATCGTGATCGACCGCTTGGAGGGCGCGCAGGGGAGCACGACGTCATGACCTTGAGGGCAACGGTCGCGGAGCTGGTGCGCGAGTTCCGGGCGAGCGGGCGGATCGTCATCGTGGGTGCCTCCCTGGCCGGGCTCCGGGCGGCGGAGACGCTGCGCGAGGAGGGCTTCACCGGTTCCCTGACCATCATCGGGGAGGAGCCGTACGAGCCGTACGACCGTCCGCCGCTGTCCAAGCAGGTCCTCAAGGGCTGGGTGCCGGCCGACCACACGAAGCTGCCCCGCATGCGGGAGGTGGACGCGGACTGGCGGCTTGGAGCGGCCGCTGTCGGGCTGGACCGGGCCACCAAGCAGGTGCGGCTGGCGAATGGCGAGCAGGTGCCGTACGACCGGTTGCTGATCACCACGGGCACCCGCGCGCGGCAGTGGCCGAACCCGGACGAGGCCGCACTGGAGGGCGTCCACACGATTCGCTCGCGGGACGACGCCGCACAGCTGCAGAAGGAGCTGGCCGAGTCGCCGTCGCGGGTCGTGGTCATCGGCGCCGGGTTCATCGGCTCGGAAGTAGCCTCCGTCTGCCGGGAGCTCGACATCCCGGTGACCGTCGTCGAGCGGGGTGCGGCGCCGCTGGTCGGCGCGCTCGGCGGGGTGATCGGGGAGATCGCCGCGCAGATGCAGCGCGATCACGGCGTGGACCTGCGCTGCGGACTGGGCGTGTCGTCACTGGAGGGCGACTCCGGCGGGCATGTGCGGCGTGCGCACCTGTCCGACGGAAGTGCCGTCGACGCCGATGTGGTGGTGGCCTCGCTGGGGTCGATCCGCAATGTGGAGTGGCTGGAGGGCTCCGGACTGGCGGCAGGATTCTGGGGTGTCGGGTGCGACGCCGGGGGCCGTGCCTTCGACATCAACGGCGTGGTCACCGACAGCATCTACGTGGCAGGGGATGTGGCGCGCGCCCCGCACGTGCTGTACGAGTACCAGTTCCTCGCCATGGAGCACTGGGACAACGCCGTGTTCGGCGCCGAGGTGGCGGCGCACAACATGGTGAACCTCGAGCCCCACTACCGCCCGCACCTGCTGCTGCCCGGCTTCTGGTCCGGTCAGTTCGGCGTCAACATCAAGTCCGTCGGCGTACCCCCCTTCGGTGACGAGATCGTCTTCACCCAGGGGTCCGTCGCGGACCGGCGTTTCGCCGCCGCCTACGGTCACCGAGGGCGCACCGTCGCAGCCGTGACCTTCGACCACGGCAAGTGGCTGGAGTACTACGGGAAGCTGATCGAGCGGTCCGGTCCGTTCCCGCCTCCGCCGCCGGGCTGGGACCAGCCGCCCGACACCAAGCCGATGCCGGCCGAGTTCCCGGACCCCAGGGTCCCGACGGGGATCCCCGACGTCGTCCTGACCGGACACGCCCCGAGCGAGCGAGCGGCCGAGTTCCGGCCCCGGCGCCACTGATCCGGCCCGCTTGGCCGAGCGCGCAAGCGGACAGCACAGACAGGAGGAAGGAGGGGAGCCTCGTGGTCGAGGAAACCCCCTGGCAGCAGGCCCTCCGCTACGCCAACCGCGCCAACCCCTATCCCTTCTACGACGAACTGCGCAAGACACCCGTGGCGCGCCAGCCGGACGGCACCTACGTCGTCAGCACCTACCGGGAGATCGTCACGCTGCTGCACGACCCAAGGGTGAGTTCGGACCCGCGAAAGCGCCCCGCCCCGGCCCACGCGGAGGGCTCGGGGGAGCCGCAGGCGGCCGAGCCGATCAGGGAGGTGCTGACCGAGCCGAACATCATCACCTGCGATCCGCCCGAGCACGACCGGGACCGCCGGATGATGATGCCGCACTTCGTCGGGCCGCCCCATGCGCCCCACCTGATCACCGACCTGGAGCCCGAGATCCGCCGCATCGTCGGCGGCCTCCTGGACGACATGGAGGGCAAGACCCGGATCGACGCCGTCGACGACTTCGCCTACCCCCTTCCTGTGACGGTGATCTGCAAGGTCCTGGGCGTGCCGCTGGAGGACGAGCCACGCTTCCACCACTGGGTCGAGACCGCCCTGGACGCCTTGGACTTCGGCCCCGAGGCAGCCTCCGAAGAGATCCGAAGCCGCCAGGCCGGAGGGCGGCAGGCCGTGCAGGAGTTCGCACGCTTCACGGCCGATCTGCTCGACCGGTACGCCCGGCAGCCAGGCCCGGGCATGCTCTCCGCGATGGTGAACGAGGACGGCCCGGAAGGGCGGATGCCCAAGGGCGTGCTCATCAGCAACGCCCTGCTCCTGATCTTCGCGGGACACGAGACCACGGTCAACCTCATCGCTCACAGCGTCCTCACCCTGCTGCGCCACCCGGACGCGCTGGAGAGGCTGCGCGGCCGGCCCGAGCTGATCGTGCCCGCGGTGGAGGAGCTGCTGCGGTTCGAGTCGTCGGTGCAGTTCTGGCACACCCGTTCCGCCGTGGAGGACATCGACATCGCCGGCACCACCATCCCGGCGGGCGCACCGATCTTCCTGGCGTACGGGTCGGCGAACCGCGACCCGGAACGGTTCACCGACCCCGACCGGCTCGACCTCGAACGCCGGGACAACGCACACCTCGGGTTCAGCCAGGGCATCCACTTCTGCTTCGGCGCCCCGCTCGCGCGACTCGAGGTCCAGATCGCGGTCGGCGAGTTCGTCCGCCGGGTGCAGAACCCCCGGCTGGTCGAGGACCCGCCGCCGTACCGGCACAACCAGATCTTCCGGGGGCCGCGGCACGTCCTCGTCGACATCGACGGCATCCGCGACTGACCGGCGTCGCGCTGCCCGCTGCACGCATCCGCCCTCACGCCCGGGCACGGGAACGCAGGGTGGGTGGAGCGGCCGGGAGCGGGCGTCACCGGGCTCACACCGGGGAGCCGCCCCGCTCAGCGACGCCGGACTGACCCGCTGTCACGCAGTGCAGCGGACGGCACACAACGACTGTGCCTGGCCGCCGGCGTCGGGCGGTCCGGCGGAAACACATCGCGGCTCCCGCAGGACGCAGGAGCCTGCCGGGAGCACCTCATGCGCCACCGCCCCCTGCCACTTCCGCCGAGCGACATGAGGCCGATCGGGTGACGATGGACGTGTAGTGACGTAACCACACCGCTCACAGAAGGAGGTAGGTGCCATGACATCCCCTTCCGAATCCCCCGGTTCCGTTCCGTCGCACGGCACCGAGCGCCGAGAGGGGGGTCCTGCGGCCGAAGGCATCGCCGCCCTGGCGAACGTGGGCTGGCAGATCCTGCTCATTATGGGCCTCGCCACCATCGCCCTGGGCGTCATCGCCCTGGTCTGGCCGGGCGAGACGCTCCGCGTCGTCGGCGTGCTCTTCGGCGTCTACCTGCTGGCTACAGGTGTCTTCCAACTCGCCGCCGCCTTCGGCACCCACGTCCCCCCGCATCTTCGCGTCCTGCACTTCGTCACCGGCGCGGTATCCATCCTGCTGGGACTGGTCTGCTTCCAGGGCCCCCTCGAGTCGGTCTTCCTGCTCGCCCTGTGGATCGGCTTCAGCTGGCTGTTCCGGGGCACCTTGGAGACGGTCGCGGCGGCCTCCGATCAGGCCATGCCGGGCCGCGGCTGGCATGTGGCCTTCGGCATCATCGGCACCATGGCCGGCATCGTGATGATCGTCATGCCGTTCGCCTCCATCGCGACACTCACGCTGGTAGTGGGCGTCATGGCCATTGTCGTCGGTCTGACCGAAGTGGTGCGCGCCATCAGGACACGCGTCGAGATCGGCCATCTGGCCGCCGGCACGGCCCCCCAGCGGCGCCCCCTGTTCCACGCCCGTCCGCATGCTCAGCACTGACCGGCTGAGCCGGACCGACCGGGCGCCGGCGAGCGGCGACACCACGCACCTCCGCCGGCCGGCTGCCGCACTCCGTCAGGCCGTTATTCCGGCGCGTCGGAACGGTCGGCGTTCTCGGGGCTGTTGTCCGTACGTGTCGGCAGTCCCAGTGGCCGACCACCGCGGTGGGCCCAGATGTCACCGAGGACGACCTGGATGATGCCGGTGACGGGAATCGCCAGCAGGGCACCGAGGATTCCGGCGACTTCGGCGGCGATCAGGGTGGCCAGCAGCACGGTGAGGGGGTTGAGTTTCACCGTCCGAGACAGGATGACCGGTTGCAGGAGGTGGTTCTCGGCCTGCTGGTAGACGATGAAGAAGACGACGGCCACAATGCCGGCCGGCAGGGAGTGCACGAACGCCACCGCGGAAGCGACGACAGCACCTATGGTGGCTCCCACCAGGGGAATCAGGTCGGTCACGGCGACGAACAGGGCCAGCAGGCCGGCGAACGGCACTCCGGAGACCAGCAGCACGACGTAGGTCAGAATCCCGCAGATGACGCTGATCAGCAAGTTCCCGGTCAGGTAGCCGTTGACGGTACGGGCGCACGCGGCTCCGACGCGGCGTATACGGGCCGCGGGCGCCTCGTCCACGAGGGCCAGGGACCGGTCTACGGCCCTGGGGCCCTCCAGCACCATCAGATAGGCCAGCACGAAAATGGTGACGATGCCTGCCGCGGTGCTCGCGGCATTGCGGAGGAACTTCGCGACGGGCGTGCTCAGTCCGGTGGCGAACGCGCGGATCTGCGCCTGATGGTGCTGGACATACCGCAGAGCGTGTGTCCGCTCCAGCAGGTTGCCGACCGGCCCGCGGCCGGCCTGGGCGTCTCTCATCATCGCGGGCAGACGACCGGCGAACCGACTTCCCTCCTGGGCCAGGGGGACGACGAACAGGGCGACCACCGCGCCGATGACCGCGGCCGTGGCAAGGAAGACCAGCAAGGCGGCCACAGACCGCCGGCACCGCGGCACCCGTCGTCGCAGGGCTTCGACCGCCGGATGAAGTGAGACGGCCAGGAACAACGCGATGACCGCCCAGATCAGCACCCGCCGAGCCTGGACCACCAGTTCGAGTAGAACGAAGGTGGCGAGTACCAGGCCGATGGTGGCGAGGATGGTTCGCACCGGAACCGGACGCGTCGCCATGGGCGCCGGGTTCCCAGCCCCGGAACGGGAAAACGAGGAATCCGCGTTCGGGGGGCAAAGCGAGCTGGGCACGGCAGTGGGCCAGGGCGTCGTGCCACACTGCGGTCCAGCCATCCTCCTGCAGGCCCCTGCTACAGGGGCTGGCGTGAGACGTGAGAGGGTCCGGGGCGTGAGTGAGACACCCCCGAACTGAGAGCGGCGTGCGACGAGAAGCCCCGCGGGTACGGCCTGGCGGGGTTTCCGAACAGGTGGGTCACAACGCCGGCGCGGGCGCCGTTGCACTCGGTCGTCCTCCGTGGGACCGTCCCGCATTCGAGTTCCGCATCCCTTCGGAATGACGCGCCGTGCCGGTTGGCGAGGCACCGGCTTCGCTGCGTGGTGGCCGGCTTGCAGGAGCCGCTGGACGCGCGCGCTCCGTGTGGTGTGGTCAGCGCTGGAGTAGCGGTAGCCCGAGATGGGGTCGACGTCGGCAGGGGGCAGCAGCCCGGAGTCGGCGTAGAACCGCCCTCGGCCCGGCCCGAAGCCGTCATGTGCGCCTCACCTACGAAGTCAACGCTTTTGGCCGCGAGAGGGATACCCGCCGAAACGGAGCAGAACGATGTTGCCGGCGCCTCGCACTGCGCCCAGCATGACAAGCTGTGCTTACCCACCACCGAACCCAGGAGGTCACCATGACCGCAGAGCCCGTATCTACGGAAGGTTCGGAGCCGGCTGCCCCGGAGACGTCCCCTCTGGAGCCGGACAGCGACGGCAACTACGACCTCAAGCGCAAGTTCCGCGAAGCCTTGGCGCGCAAGCGCGGCGCGCAGACGGACGCCGCTGATATTGCTGCCAAGTCCGATGCGTCGAAGGTGCGTTCGGCGAACGGCCCGGCTGCGAGCCAGCGGTCGTTCGGGCGCAAGAGCGGCGGCTGAGCCGATGAGCCCCGTGATCTAACCGCTTCAGCGGCATCGCCCTATCCACTCGCACGTCCCGTCCAGTGGCCCGCGACGTGCGCATGCCCGTGCGCGCGTCGCGGGCGGGCGTAGCCGGCGGACTCGCCTGGGGGAATGGCCCAGATGCGGTTGGCTCGGGTCGGTGGCGCCGTCGAACTGGAATAGCCGCCGTTTCCTCCTGCTCACGGCGTTGCCGCACCAGGATGCTGCTGTTTCCACCGAGCTGATCGACAGCCTGGTCCTTGCTGGTCTTCGATATGGCCGCTCCCGTGCGTGCGCCGGAGACGGGCCGTGACGCTTGCCGGAGCCACCCTGATCTCCACGCCCGCCCGCACCATACCTCGGGGGAGCAGCCCTTACGCTGGGCGCGCCCCCAATGCTTCCCGAAACGTTGCGCTCCGGCTGGGTCAATATCTGTGCCCGCGAGCTGAGATTTCAACGGAACAGGCAGACAGATTCTCTATTGCATTAAGTGGGGTGGGATTCTTCACCGTACACAGGCCGCTGTGGCGTGCTACTGTCGATCTCAGTTGCAGTTGTGGTTCCCAAAACTTCAAGTGCCCTCCGGGCGGCGCCTGCGCCACTGGAGGCACTTTTGTTATCCGGTCTTTTCCGGGCGGGGTGATCATCGCGGCGACACAGGGTCCGCGCAGTGCGGATCCCGACGCACTGCCCCAAAGGAGAAACGACATGGCTGCTGGTACTGTGAAGTGGTTCAACGCGGAAAAGGGCTTCGGCTTCATCGAGCAGGACGGTGGCGGCGCTGATGTGTTCGCCCACTACTCGAACATTGCCGCCCAGGGCTTCCGCGAGCTGCTGGAGGGCCAGAAGGTGACCTTCGACATCGCGCAGGGCCAGAAGGGCCCGACGGCCGAGAACATCGTTCTCGCCTGACGCTGACTGTCGCGTACTTGTAGCTGGGGCCCGCGTCCTTCGGGGTGCGGGCCCCAGCTACTCGCATCTTCCCGCAGTGGTTTGGCCTGCGGACGACAACCAGGAAACCCGTAGGCTCACCGCATACGGAGCATCCTTCAGGGGTGCACGCATCCCTTTATGGCTTCATCGCGGCGGACGCCCGGACATTGCGTCCGCTTCGCGCCACTCATTCCAGCTCCTGTGCCGCACGGATTTTTCGTCGGTCAGATTCGCTGTCGCATTCCACCGGTCCATTCTTGCAATTCTCTGTGCTGCTGATCGCTGCGGGAATTCCTTGATATGTGCCGCATCGAGGAAGGTTCCGCATGAACCGCACACGCACGAACGACCGCTTCAACCGCACCCGTAACGGCAGTGCCGAATCCGGAAGGGGCGGCAGCCGATTCGGTTCGTCCGCCAGGAGCCGCTCCGGCGGGCAGAGCCGTTCCGGTGGTTACGGCCGCCGGCCCGCCGCGGTCCAGGGGGAGTTCGCGCTGCCCAAGACGATCACTCCCGCGCTCCCCGCCGTGGAGGGCTTCGCCGATCTCGACATGCCCGGGGCTCTGCTGGGCGCGCTCAGCTCGCAAGGCGTGACCGTACCCTTCCCGATCCAGGCTGCGACCCTGCCGAATTCTCTCGCCGGCCGGGACGTACTGGGCCGTGGCCGCACCGGCTCCGGCAAGACCCTCGCTTTCGGGTTGGCGCTGCTGGCCCGTACGGCCGGGCAGCGCGCCGAGGCGAGGCAGCCGCTGGGGCTGATCCTCGTACCCACGCGCGAGCTGGCGCAGCAGGTCACCGACGCGCTCGCCCCGTACGCCCGCTCTGTGAGGCTGCGGCTGGCCACGGTGGTGGGCGGAATGCCGATCGGCCGGCAGGCGAGCGCGCTGCGCGGCGGCGCCGAGATCGTCGTCGCCACACCGGGACGCCTCAAAGACCTCATCGACCGCGGCGACTGCCGGCTGAACCAGGTTTCCATCACCGTCCTCGACGAGGCCGACCAGATGGCCGACATGGGCTTCATGCCGCAGGTCACCGCCCTCCTCGACCAGGTCCGCCCCGAAGGCCAGCGCATGCTGTTCTCCGCCACTCTCGACCGCAACGTCGACCTGCTCGTGCGCCGCTACCTCAGCGACCCCGTCGTGCACTCCGTCGACCCCTCGGCCGGCGCGGTCACGACGATGGAGCACCACGTGCTCCACATTCACGGCGCCGACAAGCACACGGCCACCACCCAGATCGCCGCACGCGACGGCCGTGTGATCATGTTCCTCGACACCAAGCACGCCGTCGACGGCCTCACCGAACACCTCCTGAACAGCGGGGTACGGGCCGCCGCCCTGCACGGCGGGAAGTCACAGCCACAGCGCACCCGCACGCTGGCACAGTTCAAGACCGGACACGTCAATGTGCTGGTAGCGACCAACGTCGCGGCGCGCGGCATCCACGTCGACAACCTCGACCTCGTCGTCAACGTCGACCCGCCGACCGACCACAAGGACTACCTCCACCGCGGCGGCCGTACCGCCCGCGCAGGAGAGTCCGGCAGCGTCGTCACCCTGGTCACCCCCAACCAGCGCCGCGGCATGACCCGCCTCATGGCAGCGGCCGGCATCGTGCCGCAGACCACCCAGGTCCGCGTCGGCGAAGAGGCCCTGCACCGCATCACCGGCGCCCAGACCCCCTCCGGCATCCCGGTCGTCATCACCGCACCGGTGGTCGAACGGCCCAAGAAGCGCGGCGCCACCTCACGCGGCCGACGCCGCCCCGTCTCGGCGGCCCGCCGCGCGCCCGTACGGCAGTCCACCGCCGGTGCGGCGGCATAGAGCCTTCGTGTCAGGAAGCCCGCCCAACTCCGCAGGAGGCACCCTTTGACGCTGGACCAGACGCAGTTCCGCCAGGCGAGCGCCCACCCCGCGCACGGCACGGAGGCCGACACCAGGGACGCGGCCGGACCGCAGGTCTGGGAGGACATGACCGTGGAGGTGGCACTGTCCGTGATGGACGCCGCCCGTACAGGTCATCTGGTCGTCTGCGACGAGGACGGTCTGTGCACCGGCCTGGTCACCCGGGCCCGGCTCATGGCTGTTCGTGACGGCTCCGGATACACGGACCGCATCCGCCTGCGTGACATCGCCGACGTCATCGGGCCCTTCGCCTCACCTCTGACCACGAGGGCCGAAGCCGAACGTGCGATGCACTGCCGCCGGCTCGGGGCCCCGCCCATGGTCGACGGACACGGCGACGCTCTGGGCGTCCTCGCCCTCTCCCGCTGAACCGCCCTCACCCCACCCGGACCGGTCTTCTCGTCTCCCTGGAGGCATCATGCGCTGTGTCATCGCCCGCTTCCCGTTCGACCTGACCAAGAGCGGCGTGGTGGAATCGATGAAGGGCATCACACCTGAGCTGGTCACCGGTGAGTACGTCATCATCGGACGACGCCACTACCCCGCCAAGCAAGTCGGCCAGGTCGTCACCCGCCAGGACCGCCGCGATTTCAGCATCGGCGAAGTCCTCAGGGCCATGACCCAACTCGGCTTCACCTGCCGCACCCGCCCTACCGCCGCGTCTGCGCCCCTGGCCGACCCGTACGGGCCGGCTTCCGCAACGCTCGGCACTCCGCCTGTCCGCCTGACGTACGGACAGGTGTGAGCCGAACAGAGCAGTGAGGCCCCAGCGGCGTAGGCGAATTCCAGGGGCCGTGGCAACACCGCGGTGAGTTGATCAAGCCGCGAGCAGTTTAAAACAGACGCTCGGCTGGGGTCTCCCAGTCGAGCGTTTTGCGTGGGCGGCTGTTGAGTTCGGTGGCGGCGGCGTCCAGGTCCTCGCGGGTGTGGCGGGAGAGGTCGGTGCCCTTGGGAAGTACTGTCGCAACAGGCCGGACCGCTTCAGGTGAGGCGGGAGGGTCTGGGTGGTCGCGGTGAGCGCGTTGCGGACAGCGGCGGCATCGTGGTCGCGTGGGAGGTGCACGAGCTACTGGTGACCACGGTCAGGGACATCTGATTGCTCGGTCTTCGATGAACGCTTGTGCGGTATCGCGTGCGTCGGCAAGGGCCACGTGGAACGGGGCAGCTGTGGCGTTGACGGACATTGTGATCATCAGGGTCGCCCTCGTCTGCGGATCGTTCATGCCCGGCCCTTGCCTACCCGGCCCTGCGCCCCGCCCGCCAACCACCCGAGCCACCGTGCTCGCCGGAGGGGGCTGAGAATCGCGGTCGGCGCCGCCACGGGAAGCTCTGCGGGCGGCTCTGGGTCTCATCCGTGCGTCGGACCTGCGCTGCGAACGGCCCCCAGTATTCGCAGATCGGCTCAGCGAGAGACCTCGTCGTCGAGCCGCAGCAAATCTATGCTCGCTGAAGTAGACATTCGATGTCTCAGTGATTATGGTTTCTTTCGTAGTCGAGATCGAGCAAGGCCCGGCAGACACGAACTGCCGGGCAGCAGTCCACGTATGACGGTGCGGTGGTGGAGTTCCGAAGCCAGGTTGTTGTACGACGGCGACGGGACTGACGACCGGACCGGGTGGCCCGAAGTGATGAGGGGCCGCCGCGAGCAGGACCGCAGTTGACGCGGTTGCAGTGCCAGTAGTACGCAGTCCCTGTTTGCAAGTGATTGGTTCCGAGGGAAGAACGGAGGAGTCGAGCGCCATCAGGATCGCCCGGGCGGAAGACGCGAGCCCGGGTACCGCAGGACATCGATAGGTAGGTGGTCTCCGGTCACGCATCCGCGATCCCCGCACCCCCGCCGGAGTATCAGGCGACCGGGCGGAAACAGAAGGCCGGCGCAGCACTAGGGCCGGCAGATGGTGTTGCAGTTCCTTCGGGGCCTTGGTGCCAAACGGCACCAAGGCCCCTCCACGCGTTCCGCAGAGAGGTGAGATGACAGCAGACGAGTCGCTAAGCCGTCTCGACGACGACGACTACCCCGCCTACACGATGGGCCGGGCCGCCGAGTTGCTCGGTACCACTCCCGGCTTTCTCCGCGCCATCGGCGAAGCGCGGCTGATCACACCACTGCGCTCCGAGGGCGGACACCGCCGCTACTCCCGCTACCAACTGCGCATCGCGGCCCGCGCGCGTGAGCTCGTCGATCAGGGCACCCCGATCGAGGCCGCATGCCGGATCATCATCCTCGAAGACCAGCTCGAAGAAGCCCAGCGCATCAACGCCGAATACCGCCGCACCGGTGGATCGTCCAGTCCGTCGGCCGCAGCCTGAGGTGAGCGGGCCCGCCGGTATCGGCGGGCTGTCGCACCCCCGCGTGGCCGGGCTACGGCGCGCAGAGACGGTGCTCGTGTCCGAACGGCTGCCCCGTCAGTAGACGGCGAGGGAGAGGGCGATGTAGTGGGCGGTGAAGGCCGCCACGGTCAAGGCGTGGACCACCTCGTGGAAGCCGAACCGGCGGGGCGAGGGGTCGGGGCGTTGGACGGCGTAGACCACCGCGCCTGCGCTGTAGAGGAGACCGCCGGTCACTGTCAGGGTGACCACGGCCGCACCGCCGGTGTGCAGGAAGTCGGGAAGGCAACGCACCGGTGCCCGCCCCAGGGCCAGGTAGCAGGGGGTGTACAGCCAGCGGGAAGCGTTGACCCACAGCACGCGGAAGGCGATACCTGTCAGCGCGCCCGTCCATACGATCCACAGCAGCAGGTTTCGCCGGTCGGGAGGGAGAAAGTCCGTCAGACATGACGCTCATTTGACGTTCCGGCCACCTCACAGCCCGCGCCCAAGGCAGGAAACCCCATGTGACCTGCAGATTCTCCCGTCCACACATCTTGTCACGTGTTTCCGATGACGCCTCACGTGGAGTGCGTGGCGATTCCGGAGCCTGCTGGACAAGGGCGCCTGACCTCGGGTTCGTGAGCCAGGCGCTTTTAACAATCAGGCGGCGACGAGCTCCTGCTCACGGTCCGGCGCCTTGACCTCGGGCTTCTTGTTCGGCAGCGAGAGCCGGAAGACCTTGCGCCACGCGGAGAACACCTGTTTCGGCAGCGGTCCGGTGACGTACTCCAGCTCGTACTTCTCGAACAGCGCGCGCACCTTCACCGCGACCTCGGCGTACCGGTTGCTCGGCAGGTCCGGGAACAGGTGGTGCTCGATCTGGTGCGACAGGTTGCCCGTCATGAAGTGCATGGCCCTGCTGCCGCTGATGTTCGCCGAGCCCATCATCTGGCGCAGGTACCACTGGCCGCGCGTCTCGTCCTTGATCGACCGGCGCTCGAAGACCTGTACGCCCTCGGGGAAGTGCCCGCACATGATCACGGAGTGGGACCAGATGTTGCGGACCAGATTCGCGGTGAACGTGGCGGCGAGCGTGGGGAGGAACGACGGGCCCGACAGCAGCGGGTGGATCACGTAGTCCTTGAGCACCTGCTTGCGGATCTTGCGGCCCACGGCCTTGGCCCGCGCGCGGAACTCCGGGTTCTTGCGGCACCGCTTGTTCAGGTTCTTGCCGAGCTCCAGGTCGTAAGCTGCGATGCCGTACTCGAAGAAGCAGGCGTTGATGAAGTTCCACAGCGGCTGGCCGAGGTGGAACGGGTGCCACTTCTGGTCCTCGTCGACGCGCATGATGCCGTAGCCGAGGTCGTTGTCCTTGCCGATCACGTTGGTGTACGTGTGGTGCAGCTCGTTGTGCGAGTGCTTCCACTGGTCGGACGGCGAGACGTGATCCCACTCCCAGGTGGTGGAGTGGATCTTCGGGTCCCGCATCCAGTCCCACTGGCCGTGCAGGATGTTGTGGCCGATCTCCATGTTGTCCATGATCTTCGCCACGGACAGACCGGCGGTGCCGAGCAGCCACGCGGGCGGGAAGATCGAGAACAGCAGCACGCCCCTGCTGACCAGCTCGAGCTTGCGCTGCGCCGAGATGACCCTACGGATGTAGGTGGCGTCTTTCTCGCCGCGTCCGGCGATCACTTCGTCGCGGATCGCGTCCAGTTCGCGGCCAAGCTCCTCGATCTGCTCCGCCGTCAGGTGGGCGGTGGGGTCGATGGCGGTCAAGGTGCTCCTACCGTTCGATGTCGCAAGGGCCCGCCGCGGCGGACACACAGGTCTGGATGAGGACGCCCGGCTCGGCCTCGGTGATCTCGCCGGTGCGCAGGTCGCGGACGGCGCCCGCCTTGAGCGGCGTGATGCAGCCGAAGCAGATGCCCATGCGGCACCCGGACGGCATGAGCACGCCGGCCTCTTCGCCGACGTCCAGCAACGGCGTGGCGCCGTCCGCGTCGACGGTCTTGCCGGTGGCGCTGAACGTGACCTCGCCGCCGTCGCCGGCGACGACGATGCCGGGGCGGAAGCGTTCGGTGTGCAGGCGCTCTTGGACGCCGTGCTCGCTCCAGTGCTCCTTGGCGGCGTCGAGCAGGCCCGCGGGCCCGCAAGCCCAGGTCTCGCGCTCGGCCCAGTCGGGCACGAGTTCGTCGAGACGGGCGATGTCGAGCATGCCGTCTGTGTCGGTGTGCACCTCGGTGAGCCGCAGCTTCTTGTCCGCGACCAGGTCGTGCAGTTCGTTGCGGAAGATCACGTCCTGCGGCCGTGGCGCGCAGTGGACCATGACGACGTCGTCGAACTCGACGTCGCGCAGCATGCCCATCACGGGCGTGATGCCGCTGCCGGCCGTCAGGTAGAGCACCTTGGCGGGCTTGGCCTGCGGCAGCACGAAGTCACCGGTCGCCTGGTCGAGCTGGATCAACGTGCCCGGGTTCGCCCTGCGGACCAGGTGGTTGCTGACCTTGCCGTCCGGGATCGCCTTCACGGTGATCGTGACGCGGCCGTCCCGGCGGTTCGTCGGCGAGGTGATGGAGTAGGCACGCCACATGCGCACCCCGTCGACGTCGACCCCGATCCGCACGTACTGACCGGCTGTGTGGCCGCGCCAGCCCCGTCCCGGCCTGATCACGACAGTCGCGGCGTCACCCGTCTCGGGGTGCACGGCCTCGATGCGCCCCCGCAGGTCAGCGCCCGCACGCAGTGGGCTGACCAGGTCGAGGTAGTCCGACGGCAGCAGCGGCGTCGTGACCATCTCCAGCAGTTTCCACGCCCTGCTGCGAAGGGCTGCACTCGTCATGACTCCAGCTTGCTGCGTCTCAGGGCGTAAAGTCCTGACCGTAGGACGTGAATCTGGTGGGTGGAATTGTTCGCAGGGAATAAAAACGTGAGTCGTGTAACCCAGAGGGCCAGCGAACTGGCCCTGGATGAGACGGCGGTCACCGCACTTCGGGCCGCGCTGAAGACCACCGCCGACGAGGTCGTCCAGGCGATCATCGACGAGGTCCCTTCCTACGCCAACGCCCTTTCGGGCAGCATGGGCGGCACCATCCGCCGAGCCGTTCGCACCGCCCTCGGGCACTACCTGGACCTCGCGAGCGGGAACGCCACGGGCGGCGACGGCGGTGACGCGGCCTACGAGCTGGGCCGCGGCGAGGTGCGCGACGGCCGTTCGATGGACGCCCTGCTCAGCGCCTACCGCGTCGGCGCCCGCGTGGCCTGGCGATGCCTGGCAGCGGGTGCCGTACACGCAGGTCTGCCCGCCGCCGAGGTCGCCAAGTTCGCCGAGCTGACGTTCGCCTACATCGACGAGCTCTCTGCCGCGAGCGCCGCGGGCCACGCCGACGAACTGGCTGCCCGGGGCAGGGCCCACGAGCGCCACCTGGAACACCTGGCCCGCGACCTCCTCGCCGGCGCGAGCCCGGACGTGCTGCTGGCCTCTGCTCAACGGGCCGGATGGCAGCCTCCGGCTTCGCTGACCGTGGTCCTGCTGCCCGCCGCCCAGGCCCGGCCTGCCTACCGCACGCTCGACCCGAGCACCCTCGTCCTCGACGATCAGCCGGACGCCACCGGTGTGCTGCTCGTCCCCGATGCCGACCGATCACATCTCTTGCGGCAGCTGACCAACCGCACCGCCGTGGTCGGTCCGGCCCGGCCATGGACTCGTGCGTCCGCCTCGTACGCACGAGCCGCACGCGCGCGCTCCCTCTCCTCCGATATCCGCGACACCGAGGACCACCTGCCCGAGCTGGTGCTGAGCGCCGACGTGGACGCGTTCGCAGACCTGCGTGCCCGAGCCCTCGCACCGTTGCGGACCTTGCCTGTCACGACCGCACGGCGGCTGGAGGAGACGTTGCGGGCGTGGTTGCTGCACCAGGGCAGGCGGGACGAGGTGGCGGCGGCGTTGTTCGTCCATCCCCAGACCGTCCGGTACCGGATGTCGCAGCTGCGGGAGCTGTTTCCGGATCTCGCATCGCCACACCGGGTCCTCGAACTGACGCTGGCGGTCGGTCTTCGGGCCAGTTGACGCGTACTTCGACCGTCCACGAACTCCCGGCGCATCCCGGCATCGTGCTCGGTGTCTACCTGGACGTCCTTGCAGCCGGGACGGTTCGCGTGAGCGACGCGATCAAGGTGCAGCAGGTCGGCTGACAGGGAGCGTTCCACCACGAGTCGCCCACCTGCCGATCCGTCAGGCCCGCGTCTCGCACGACCAGCCACACCCGGTCGCGGCTGAGCGGGAGTTGGCCGAGGAGGACGCCGGTCGCGTCGAGCAGGGTGTTGGCGAAGGCTGGAGCGACCGGGTTGAAAGGGCGGACTGTCGGCCGCGACGCCCGTTTGACTTCCGAGTACGCCGCCAGGATCTCCAGCGGATCACGCTCGGTGGCTTCGGAACGCTGGTACTCGGTGCCGTAGGCCTGGCAGACGCGGGCCGCGTCAGCCAGAGCCCAGGGCGTGTACTTCATCGACGGGCTCTTCAGCCAGGGCTGTGGCCGCTCCGGGGTGCTGTAGCGTGCCGCCGCTGCGGCGATCAGCGGCAGCAGTGAGCCGGGGGATGCCGCCGGACGCGCTGACGGTGTTCGTCCTCCGTCACCAGCCGGTCGTAGAGGTATGCAGCCATGGCGGCGTGGAGGTTCTCCTGTCCCCGTGCGCGTAGTGTCGCTATGTCCGGCGCATCGCAGCGTTCAGTACTGCTCGGTCTCCGTGAAACCCGTGTCCACGCCGTCGGCGCCGAAGGCGTCCGCAGCGGAGGACGGGTTGAATCCGGGCGGGCTGTCCCTGAGACCGAGACCCATGCCGGCGAGCTTTTCCTTGACCTCGTCGATGGACTTCGCACCGAAGTTGCGAATGTCGAGGAGGTCGGCCTCGGAGCGGGCGACGAGCTCACCCACGGAGTGGACGCCCTCGCGCTTGAGGCAGTTGTACGAACGGACGGTGAGCTCCAGCTCCTCGATCGGCATCACCAGATCGGCGGCGAGGGCGGCGTCCACCGGGGACGGGCCCATGTCGATGCCCTCGGCGTCGATGTTCAGCTCGCGGGCGAGACCGAACAGTTCGACCAGGGTCTTGCCCGCGGAGGCCATGGCGTCACGTGGACGCATGGCCTGCTTGGTCTCGACGTCGACGATCAGCTTGTCGAAGTCGGTGCGCTGCTCGACACGGGTGGCCTCGACCTTGTACGTGACCTTCAGCACGGGCGAGTAGATGGAGTCGACCGGGATACGGCCGATCTCCTGGCCCACCTGCTTGTTCTGCACGGCGGAGACGTAGCCGCGACCGCGCTCGACGGTCAGCTCCATCTCCAGCTTGCCCTTGCCGTTGAGCGCGGCGAGGACGAGGTCGGGGTTGTGCACCTCGACACCGGCCGGGGGCGCGATGTCGGCGGCGGTGACCAGACCCGGGCCCTGCTTGCGCAGGTACATCACGACCGGCTCGTCGTGCTCCGAGGAGACCACGAGCTGCTTGATGTTGAGGATCAGGTCGGTGACGTCCTCCTTGACGCCCGGCACGGTGGTGAACTCGTGCAGGACGCCGTCGACGCGGATGCTGGTGACAGCAGCGCCGGGGATCGACGACAGGAGCGTACGGCGGAGGGAGTTGCCGAGGGTGTAGCCGAAGCCCGGCTCCAGCGGCTCGATCACGAACCGGGAGCGGAACTCGTCGACGACCTCTTCGGTCAACGAGGGACGCTGAGCAATGAGCACGGGGTGTTGCCTCCAGTGGTTTGGCGCCCGCTATGTGACGCCGTAGACAACACGAAGGGTACGGGGCGATACGGGTTCATCGGCCTAGGAAGAGGCCCGACCGCCCGACTCCAACCCAGCGAGGAGATCTCGAGTCTCCCATCCGCCAGCCGCCCCCACTGCCGTTTCTGCTTTGCCCGCGTCCGGATCCCGGCCGAGCAGGACGGCCGGACAGGCATGCCCGGCCACGGCCGTGTCACGTTACACGCGACCACTCGATGAGAAGCCTCGCGGGTGCGGCCCGGCCGGCCTTCCTGGGGGCGGGTCCCCTTTCCCAGGACGGCGTGTGCTCACCGCGAACGACGCAACAATGTGGCCGTGATTGATCCGAAGTTCGCCCAACTGGCCGTGGAGCTGCCGTAAATGGATTATGGCGGGCCGTGCGCGCTCTTTCGCCGGCGTCGGCCGAATGACTGCGGTGGCGACTGCCTCCGCCGAGACACCTCGAAGGGCCTTCCCGAAGTGTGCGCGGGAAGGCCCTTCCAGGAAAAGAGATGCAGTCAGTGCTTGAAGACGTCCTTGGTCTTCTCCTTGGCCTCACGGGCATCCCCCGTGCTCTTTTCAGCCTGTCCTTCGGCGGTCATACGGTCATTGCCGATGGCGCTTCCCGCGGCCTCCTTGACCTTGCCCTCGGCCTGCTCGGTCTTCGCCTTGGCCTTCTCGCCGGCAGTCATGGACAGCGCCTCCTCGTCATGTCGGTGCCGTTTTCGCTGTAGCCCCCTCGTGCCCCGGCTCTCCCTGCACAAACAAGTAGCATCTGCTGAATGCAAGTCGCATCTGCTGAATGAAGGAACATTCGCGGGGAATACTGCGGCCCAGGAGGTCGATAACCATGGTTCCCTTGCTGCTCGTTCTGCTTCTCGCACTCGTCCTTTTCGGCGCCGGTTTCGCCGTCAAGATCCTTTGGTGGGTGGCCCTCGCCGTCCTGGTGCTGTGGCTGCTCGGCTTCGTCATGCGCTCCACGAGCGCGGGTGGCGGCCGCGGTCGCTGGTACCGGTGGTGAGCTGACCCGTACTCACCCCTTCGTGGGGCCTGGCCGGTACCGGCCAGGCCCCACTTGTGTCGCCTTCGCTTGTGTGGGCGGTTGGAAGCAGGCGGTGACGTCATTGCCGCGGGCGCAACGGCGGACCTGCCAGTCGTCGGCGAGGGCGTCAACCAGGAGCAGCCCGCGTCCCCCGCGGGCGCCGTCATCCGAGTGGCGTTGCTCGGGCAGTTGCGGTGAGGCGTCATGCACCGTCACGTGCAGGCACTCCTCGTCCCAGGTGAGGATGAGCTGCGCGGTGCTATGGGCGTGGACATGGGCGTTGGTGACCAACTCCGAGACGGTCAGCACGACCGAGTCCACCAGATCCGGTGCTCTCCGTTCCCATCCGAGCGCGTTCATGTGGGTACGCGTCCAGTCCCTGGCCTCCCTCACTCCAGTACTGATCGGCAAGGGGCGAGCCCACCCGATAGCCCTCAGGGATGAGTCCTGCGCCATCGTTTCTCCTTCAGTCGACTCACGGATCCCTGTCCCGTCTGCCCGGCACACAGCAGCCCCAAGATCACGGCCGTCCGGCCGCCGCTGTCCCAGGGGGATCAGCATCCGGGGTGACTCGGGCATGGCCGCAGGCGTAGGGCCTCTTCCAGTGCTTCCTTGACCGGGACCGGCAGGGGTTGTCGGCGGCGGGCCCAGGCGATGACGTCTTCGGCGACGGTGTGCAGTTTGGTGTTGGCGAGCTGGGAGGCGACGCGCGGCACGGTGAAGCCGTCGTCAGGGCTGAGCTGGTGCAGGCACATCAAAACGCCGATGGCCTGGGCGACGGTGGCGTGTGAGAAGACGGCCTGGCGGAGCTGGATGATTTCCTTTTCCAGCCGCGCCACCTGCTTGTCACAGCCTGCCCATGCAGGGTGCCCCTTGCCGTTGTGCGGGCTCGGCTCTGCGGGGTGGTCGGGTTGGGATCTCATACGGGGCAGTCCTCAGGCGGGGGAGGGGGCTCGCCGCGTCACTCCTCACTTGCCCACGGTGAGTGGGGCCATCCGGAAGGCATTCGCTTGCCGCACTCCGCAAATCTATGGCGCATCGCTGGGGCAGCCTGCGACCGGACCGGTCACACGGCGAGAGCTTCGTGGAGTGTGGAGTAGCAAGGGATGACGGTGTCGAGGCCGACGATCTCCAGGGTGCGCATGACGGAGTCCTGTGCGCCGGCCAGGCGCAGTCTCCCTGACCACTCGCCATCGGGCTCATCCTGTTCCTCCTCGGCTCCGTGGGGTACGCCGTCGTCGGCCGACGCCACTGGCGGTACGCCCCCTGACGCCCCCGATCGGGGGACGAATCCGTGGACCCCGACGCCACTGCACCCGTGACCCGCTTACTGGCCTGTGCCGACGGGGCGCCGCCCCGATTCCGGTCGCAACCCCTGCTCCACCCGCAGCACGAGGGGCGCCAGGGCGACTCCGGAACGCCGGCGGGTTCTCCGGCCGGACCGGGCGGGTGGCCTCCCAGCGGGAAGACGTGCCAGCTCACAGCCCTGCCCCTCGATCGCGTGGTGGCAGGCATGGGTTGAAAATGATGGGGTAACCGAAGCGCCGTCGGCCGTTTCACAGCGGGCCGTGGCACGAGTTCGAATCCGGGAGGGGACCTACATGGCGCTCATGAGCACGCTGGACACGCAGACCACCGAGCTGCCCGAAGTCGCCGACCCCTCCCGGGTGGCGCCCAAGGATGCCCGCGAGCTCTCCCGGTTGTTCTTCGAACAGCTGGCAGTGCTGGAGGAGGGCACGCCCGAGTACAGCTACGCGCGCAACACGCTGATCGAGATGAACATGTCCCTGGTCCGCTACGCGGCCGGCCGCTTCCGCAGCCGCGGACCGGAGGAGATGGAGGACATCGTCCAGGTCGGCATGATCGGCCTGATCAAGGCGATCGACCGGTTCGAGCTGTCCCGCGAGGTGGAGTTCACCTCCTTCGCCATCCCCTACGTCGTCGGGGAGATCAAGCGGTTCTTCCGTGACACCACCTGGGCCGTGCACGTTCCCCGGCGGCTGCAGGAAGCCCGCGTCCAGCTCGCCCGGGCCACGGAAGAACTGCGAAGCCGGTTGGGCCGCACGCCGACGGTCAAGGAACTGTCGGAGCTGATGAGCCTGCCCGAGGACGAGGTGATGGAGGCCCGTCTGGCCGCCAACGGCTACAACTCCTCCTCTCTGGACGCCGCCATCGGCGGCAGCGAGGACGGCGAGAGCGCCCTCCAGGACTTCATCGGCGTCGAAGACGCCGCGCTGGAGTTGGTGGAGGACTTCCACTCCCTGGCCCCGCTGATCGCCGACCTGGATGAGCGCGACCGGCAGATCATCCACATGCGCTTCGTGGAAGAACTCACCCAGGGCCAGATCGGCGAGCGCCTGGGCGTCTCCCAGATGCACGTCTCCCGGCTCCTGTCCCGCTGCCTCGCTCGCCTGCGCGAGGGCCTGCTCACCACCGGCTGACAGCCGGCTGTCCGAGGTCTGGGCAGCGAGGCGTCCGGAACGGCCGGGCGACAGGCGATGACGTCATGAGGCGCCGGGCAGGCGACTAGTGCACGCGGACGGGGCCGGGCGCGTGCTTGTGAGGTGACCAGTTCGCTGATCACCGGCTGGGGGAGCCCACGATCCGCTCGGAGACTGCAGCCATGGACCCTTGGACGCCGTCGCCGGAAGCGGTCGGCAAACGCATCACGGCCCGGATCCTCCTGGACGTCTGGGTGGGCGAGCACCGACCCGGTCTCATCTCCGAACGGCGGTTTCTTCTCTGCAGAGCTAAGCGTGCTCCTGCAGGTCCTCGGCGGGCGGCGGCACGGTGGAAGCACGCGGCATACAGCCGCCGGTTCGGCGCGTCCTGGAGCTGACGGGCGACGTCCAGTTCCCGCAGAGGATGCCGCACGCTCTGCCCGGGGCTTGACGGACAGGGCGCCAGGAGCAGGCATGGCCAATCGGGCTCCTTCCGAGCGTAGGCGAAAGTCGATTGGGTCGATCCCGGTCGGTGCCGTACAGTTCACCGTACCGACGCGGGGTGGAGCAGCTCGGTAGCTCGCTGGGCTCATAACCCAGAGGTCGCAGGTTCAAATCCTGTCCCCGCTACTCAGACGTGAAGGCCCGGTGTCCACCGGGCCTTCACTGCGTGAGGGCCAATTCGGATCTGTCAGCCGGCGGCTTCGACGCGGGCCTGTGACCAGCGCCCGGCACCGAAACGTCGCCTCCTCCAGACCGATCACCGACTCCAGCGACGTCGCCAACTCACGCACCGAAGTCCGCAGGAACACATCGCGGTCCAATGGGATCTCCACTTCCGAAACCTGTTCCATGCCGGCTCCCTCGCCCTCGGGCCACGGTGGCAGCGCGACCGGCGTGGCCTCTCTTCGTTCGACGGCACCTGGTTCTGTCAGTGCCCTCCAGCCTGCTACCACCGGTCTCACCGAACTCCCGGCGGATGACTTTCGCGGGATCTGCCGGTCACCCGGCAGACACAGATGGTTCACCGGGCACGCGTGGGTAACCCGACCGATGGCTCCCACCGGCTGCGCACAGCACCGGCCGGCGGCGGCCCAGAGCCACCCGCGCTGGAGGAACCTCGTGAACGGCGAATCGACCATCCCATCGTGCGAGACGCGCTTCCCGGCAGTCACGGAGAGCATCACGGCCGCCCGGCACTGGGTCCGCGACTGCGTGGAAGGTTTCGGCGGCCCGCTGCGCCAGCACCGGATGATCCAGACCGCCGAACTGCTCGTCTCGGAACTGATCACCAATGCCATCCGCCACGGCTCCGGCCCGCCCCTGATCCAGCTCACCTGGAACGGGCGGTGGCTGCGCATAGCCGTCAGCGATTCCAGCGACCGCTGGCCCCGCAAGCGCGCCACTGCGAACACCGAGCCCGGAGGTTTTGGCATGCAACTCCTCGACCGACTCGCCCGACGCTGGGACGTCACCCCGGGGCACCCCGGCAAAACGGTCTGGGCCGAACTCAGCCTCGACTCCTGAGCGCGGTGCGGAGCTGACCACCAACAGCCTCGTCCACGGCGCCGGCTCGGGCACGCTGCGGATCTGTGCCGAGAGCGACCGGATCGTCTGCGAGGTCCACGACGGCGGACAACTGAACGATCCCCTGGCCGGTCGCCGCCCGCCCTACCCTCCGCAGCCCGGCGGCAGGGGACTCCTGCTCGTCCACCCACTCGCGGACCTCGTCCGTGTCCACACCGGCCCCGACGGCACTACCATTCGCCGCTACCTCCCCGGATGACCACGACAACGCGGCGGGCCCCGCTCACTCACTCATGTGTTTCGCCTCCGGCGACGGGTTTTCGATGACTCCTCATCTGGAGCGCGTTGCCGCCCCGACATGCTGGGGCGGCTGCCGACCCCCGTGTCCGACCTCGAGCGCGGTTCGCGCCAGCCCGCGTAGCCAGGCGGGGCGGGGTCGGTGTCGTAGCGCTGATGCCACGACAGGTATATCGGCGCCGACGGCAGTTCGAGCGGCAGGGGGACCACCGGCGGATCATGTGGCCGTGATGGCACCAAGTTAGTCCTCGCGGGCCGGACCGCGCCCGGTTGCGAGGCGTTTCTGCCCCTCGGGCATGGGCAGGACCGCCAGTGGGGTGTCTGCAATGTTCCGCAGCGTTTCCGGCTGCAGGCCGGCCTTGCCTACCGCCTCGATACCGCGGACCACCGTCAGCAGCAGTGTCGCCAACCGCTCCGGATCCGCAGCGCTGTCGATGTCGCCGTGGCGCTGGGCGGCGCTGATCTCCGTCCGCAGCAGGGTCAGCAGTGCCGTCATGGTCTCGGCCGACCGTCCGGCGACCGTCGGATCGTGTTGGGCCAGTTCCGCCGCGCCCTTGGCCAACAGACACCCGCGGCGCTCGGTCTCGGAGGCGGTGTTCTCCGCCATTAGGTGAACGTATTCCGACAGCCGGGCCAGAGCCTCTGCGTCCGGGCCACCTGCCAGCCGTCCTTCGGCCACCTCGACGACTGCGGTGCACCAGTCGTCGAACACACGGTGGAACGGCTTGCCCTTGTCGCCGAATGCGCCGTACAAGCTGCCCTTGCCGAGGCCGGTCGCCTGGGCGATGTCGTCCATCCGGGTTCCTGCATAGCCGGTCGCCCGGAACTGTTCCCGGGCCCGCTCCAGGACTTGGCGTTCGTCGAATGCGCGTGGTCTCGCCAGGGGCAGCCGCAGGGAGCGCCGGGCCTCGCCGGAAGCGGGGCCCATGGGAAGCTGCTGCTCCCTGGTGGGCGCGCATCCCGTCCGCAGCACGAAATTCCATCTGCCCCTGGCCCACGCGCACAAACCTCGGGAGGCGCTCGTTGGGGTCATCGCAGCACTACGATCACGCGGCGGCCTTTGCGCGTCTGTGCTGGCACGGCGCAGTGTCGAGGACCTGGGCTCGGCTGATAGCGGTGTCTGGATCAAGCAGCGTCCCTCCGCATGGGCCCTGTTGGTCGCGAGTCCTGGCCCACCGCTGATGGACACGCCGGGGATCCCGGACGTACCGATGAAGTACGTCATGGGGCGGCAGGCGGCGTCGGTCCCTTGGCGCTGGGGGTTCCAGCAACGGGCGACCGGGGCGTTCTTCCGGAACGTTCAGTCCATGAGTCAGCGGTCGAGCTTCTGAGGGCTCTCGTCGCGCTCGGGTCACTCGGTGGTTGGGAGCCAGGCGGTTTCGGCGTCCTCGGCGGTCAGGTAGCTGGGGAATACCTGTTCCAGCCCGACGATGCGGAAGATCCGGCTGACGCGGTGGGGCACCGCGGCCAGGGCGATACTCGCATCTGATGCCAAGGCATGGTTGCGCGCAGCGATCAGCACGGTGATGCCACTGGAGTCGCAGAAAGTGAGGCCGCCGAGGTCGAGGACGAGCTGCTGACCTGCGTGCAGGCCGAGCCCGGGCAGCGCATTGCGGACTTCGTCGGCGGTGTGGTGGTCCAGTTCCCCGGCGAGTTCGATGACCGCTCCGGCGGGGGTGGTGCGGGTGTGGAGGGTCAGGTGCTGGGTCACTTCTGCTCTTCACTGGTGGGTCGGGGCACGTGGATGGCGAGGACGGCGGTGTCGTCGTCGACGCCGGTGCCGAAGGTGTCGAGCAGGTCGCGGATCGCGCCGATGGTGGCGGATGCGGTGGTGGGCGCGAGGGTGCGGCCGAAGTCGAGGAGGGCGTCGTCGCCGTAGCGTTCCGCGCCGCCGGCGGTGGCGTTGATGTGGGCTTCGGTGAGGCCGTCGGTGTGCAGCAGCAGCGTGTCGCCGGGGGCGAGGTGGATGGTGGTGGTGGCGATGTGGGCGTCGGGCAGGACGCCGATGAGCTGTCCGCCGGGGGTGGGCAGGTAGTCGGCGGTGCCGTCGGCGCGCATCAGCATGGCGGGCGGGTGGCCGCCGCTGGCCAGGGTGATGTGGAAGCCGCCTCGGTCGGGGTCGGGGGTGAGCAGGCCGAAGACGACGGTGCAGAAGCGGGGGTCGGTGCCGTTGTACTCGTGGTTGAGGACCGTGTTGAGGTTGGCGAGGACGGCGGCCGGGTCGGGGTCGTAGACGGCGGCGGCGCGCAGGGTGTAGCGGGCCAGGGAGGTGACGGCCGCGGCGGCGGCGCCCTTGCCGCACACGTCGCCCAGGAACAGCCCCCAGGTGCCGGCGGACAGGGGGAAGAGATCGTAGAAGTCGCCGCCGACCTCGTCGACGGAGGCGATGTGGTAGTACGCCGAGACGTCCAGGCCGGGTACGTTCACCAGCGCCGGCGGCAGCAGAGTCTGCTGCAGGGTGGTGGCCAGCTGCTGGAGGCGCTCGCGTTCCTGGTCGGCTTCGTGGCGCGCGCGCAGGAGTTCCGTTTCGTAGGCGCGGCGGTCGCGGGCGTCGAAGACGGTGGTGCGGATCAGCAGCGGCTGCCCGTCACTGCCGGTTTTCACCGTCGAAGAGACCAGGACCGGCAGGCGCGAGCCGTCGGCAGCCTTCAGTTCCAGGGCGATACCGCTGACCTCGCCCTGCATCCGCAGCAGCGGGGCGAAGTGTGTCTCGTGGTAGAGCCGGCCGCCGACGCTGAGCAGCTCGGAGAAGTGCTTGCGGCCCACCAGGTCATCGCGCCGGTAGCCGAGCCAGTCCAGCAATGTGGCGTTGGCCTTGACGATCCGGCCGTCCAGCAGCGTGGACAGATAGCCGCACGGCGCCCGCTCGTACAGGTCTTCGGAGCTGTCCTCGAGGAGTGCGGCGAACCGCGCCTGCTCATCGGAGGATCCCTCGCCTCGTTCCGGCTCCCCGCCGTCTTCGTCGTCGGTCGTGCACATCATCGGACCGCTCCCGCGAATGCGGCGATGGCCGCAGCGGTCTCCTCGGGGGCGGCGAGCTGGGGGCAGTGTCCGGTGGCGTTCAGCGTGATCAGGCGGCTTTCCGGGATCTGCGCGTGGACGAACGCGCCCACCTCGGGTGGGGCGATCGCATCGTTGGAGCACTGGGCGACCAGCGTGGGGACACCGACCTTGGCGAGGTCGTTCCGGTTGTCGGACAAGAACGTCACCCGGGCGAAGACCCGGGCGATGTCCGGATCTGTGCGGCAGAAGCTGTTGGTCAGCTCCTCACCCAGTTCCGGACGGTCGGGATTGCCCATGATGACCGGTGCCATCGCGCCGGACCAGCCCAGGTGGTTCGCCTCCAGCGACTCCAGCAGCTCCTCGATGTCATCGGCGCTGAACCCGCCCCGGTAGCCGGTCGCCGGTTCATCGATGAAAGACGGCGAAGGCGCGAGCAGCACCAGCCCGGCGAACGCCGCGGGCTCCCGCACGGCGGCCAGCACGCCCATCATGGCGCTCACCGAATGCCCCACGAACGTCACCGGACCGAGCGTCAGCTCCCGGCACAGCTCCAGCAGATCCTCGACGTACCCCTCCAGCGACGAGTACCGCTCAACGCTCCACGCCGACAGATCCGAGTTCCCAGCACCCACGTGATCGAAAACAACGACGGTGAAGTCGCGCTCCAGGGCCGGCACCACCAGACGCCACAAATTCTGATCACACCCGAACCCGTGCGCCAGCATCACCACCGGTGCACCGGCACGCCCGGTCACCCGCACATGGTTTCTGCTCCGCGCATCCATACGGCCCATCCTCGCAGAGTCAGCACAGGATCCCGTGAGCCCGGCGCTCTGGCCGGCGCCATCGTCGCGAGGCTTGGTGCCGGCCATGCCGGCCGCGTCTCGTCCCGCCCGGGCCTGACGACCTTGCTGGTGCGGCGGCGGAACAGGCCGTTCGGTCGTGCGGGACCGAGGTCGCTGATGACGGTGCTCACCGCATCGGCGGTCGCCGCTGGCGTGTCAGGCCCGCGCCCTCGCCGACGGGCTCACCCCGGCTGCGGTCACCGAGGCGGCGTCCTCACGGTTGCCGTCCCGCTGCCTTGCCCGGCAGTGGGAGGGCATGCTCACCACCGGCTGAGACCTGCAGGGAACCCGGCTCGCACCCACTGCGACACCGACAGCTGCCGCTCATCGACCCGCCGTTCCAATGGTCCGCCTTCGACTCGAGGTGACGCACGACGGCGGCATGGTGCCAGTTCCGGTCGTAGGCGACCGGTGCTTCGAGTCAATTCGCTCGAACGAGCGGGCTGACGTGGGTGGAAGCCGGTTGGGCCGAGAACCGTAGGTGGGTGCCTGTCCTACGGCGGGGTCTGACTTCTGAGATCTCTGACCGAGGTGTCCTGATCACACTGTGTCGACCGCCGGCCAGGGGACTGCGCACTGTTGGTCTCGGGCTGATGGACGTGTCTCGACAGGGGCTTGCCGGAAAGGCGTCATCACGATTCTGACCGTCCGCACGGCCCGCTACCGGCTACGCGATAAGCCGTCGGCCTGAAAGGGAACGAGCATGACCGGCACGTCCTCCGCTTCGCGTCCTCGTCGGCGTCGGCCGGCGGGGGAGGTGGTCCTGGGCGTGGACACGCACCGGGATGCCCATGTGGCCGCTGTGCTCTCCCTGGTTGGGGAAGTGATCGGCACCAAGGAGTTCCCGGCCGGCGCGGCCGGCTACCGCAACCTGCTGGGGTGGGCCAGGGCGTCGGGTACGGTGCGGCGGGCCGGAGTGGAAGGGACCGGTTCCTTCGGGGCGGCCCTGTCCCGCTACCTGCTGGCCCAGGGCGTGGACGTCTTCGATGTGAACCGGTTCGACCGGGCCGACCGACGACGGCGAGGCAAGTCCGACCCACTCGATGCTGAGAACGCGGCCCGGGCGGTGCTGAGCGGGCGGGCGCGCGCCCAGGCCAAGACGGGCGACGGGCCAGTGGAGATCGCCCGCATGTACAAGCTGGCCGAGGACTCGGCGGTCAAGGCCCGCACCCAGGCGATCAACCAACTCAAGGCCGTCCTCATCCGTGCCGATCCGCACCTGAGAGAGGAACTTGCCGGGCTGGGCAACGCAGAACTCATCCGCACCTGCGCCGGGCTCGTCGACGACAGCCTGAACCACGAGACCGGCGGGGGAGCGGTGCTTCACGCCGCCCACGTCACCCTGGGACTCCTGGCCCGGCGCATCAGGCAGCTCAGCGACGAGGTCCAGGACCTGGAAGGCCGCCTGACCCGGTTGGTGGAGCGCCACGCGCCGCAGCTGCTCGAGGTGGTGGGCATCGGTCCGGACACAGCCGTCACTTTGCTGATCACGATCGGGGACAACCCCGGAACGCCTGGGCAGTGAGGCGTCCTTCGCGGCGCTGTGCGGGGTCAGCCCGGTCGAGCGTTCCTCGGGCAGTCGGCAGTAACGTCGCCTCATCCGGGGCGGCGACCGGCAGGCGAACGCGGCCCTGCACCGGATCGTGCAGACCCGCCTGCGCGTCGACCCGCGCACCCAGGAGTACTACGAACGTCGCAGCAAGGAGGGTAAGACCCGGCGCGAGATAGTCCGAAGCCTAAAGCGCCACGCGGCCCGGGAGGTCTTCCACCTGGTCAGACCTGTGCAGTCGCAACCTCCGTTATAGGGGCAGGCGTGAGACGTGAGAGGGTCTGGGGCGTGAGTGAGACACCCCCGAACACCCTGCAATACCGCTTCGACGGGCCAGAAGACGCTCCGGTCCTGATCCTGGGTCCCTCACTGGGTACCACATGGCACATGTGGGACCGGCAGATCCCCGAGCTGACGAAGCAGTGGCGGGTCTTCCGGTTCGACCTGCCGGGTCACGGCGGCGCACCCGCCCGCCCGGCCCCTTCCGTCGGCGAGCTGGCGGTCCGGCTGCTGGCCACGCTGGACGCGGTCGGCGTGCAGCGCTTCGGCTACGCGGGCTGCGCCCTCGGCGGCGCGGTCGGCATGGAACTGGCCCTGCGCCACCCCGAACGGCTCGCCTCGCTCGCGCTGGTCGCCGCCTCGCCCCGGTTCGGCACCGCCGACGAGTTCCGTCAGCGCGGGGTGATCGTCCGCACCAACGGGCTCGACCCGATCGCCCGGACCTCCCCCGACCGATGGTTCACCGGTGGCTTCGCCGCCGCCCAGCCCGCGATCACCGAGTGGGCCGTACAGATGGTGCGCACCACCGACCCGGGCTGCTACATCGCCGCCTGCGAGGCCCTGGCCGGCTTCGACGTCCGGCACGAGCTGGGCCGGGTCGGCGTGCCGACGCTGGTGCTGGTCGGCTCCGACGACCAGGTCACCGGCCCGGCCGAGGCCCGCACCCTGGTCGCCGGCATCCCGGACGCCCGGCTCGCGGTCGTCCCCGGCGCCTCCCACCTGGTCCCGGTGGAGCAGCCGGGTGCCGTCACCGACCTGCTGGTCCGGCACTTCTCCACCGCCTGGCAGCAGCCCTACGAGACCGGCCAGACCGCCCTGCCGGCCGCCCCCGCCCACCTGGCGGTCGCCGCGCCGCCGCAGGCGGTGCCCGTCGCCGAGATCGCCCCCTCCGTGCCGGCCCAGCCGCTCGGGCCACCCGACCGGTACCAGAGCGGGCTGAAGGTCCGCCGCGAGGTGCTGGGCGACGCGCACGTCGACCAGGAGCTGGCCGAGGCCGACGAGTTCTCCGGGGACTTCCAGGAGTTCATGACCCGCTACGCCTGGGGTGAGATCTGGGACCGGCCCGGCCTGGACCGCCGTACCCGGTCCTGCGTCGCGCTCACCGCGCTGACCGCCGGTGGCCACCTGGAGGACCTGGCCCTCCACGTCCGCGCCGCCCTGCGCAACGGACTGACTCCCCACGAGATCCGGGAGGTGCTGCTCCAGGCGGCCGTGTACTGCGGCGTCCCGGCGGCGAGCAAGGCGTTCCGGGTGGCGCAGCAGGTCGTGCGGGAGGAGACCACGCCCGCCGAGTGAGCGCCCGGCCGCCGTGAGCGGCAGGATGGGGAGTCATGAAGCTCACCAAGAAGTCCCACGCCTGCGTCCGCCTGGAGAGCGGAGGCCGCACGCTGGTGATCGACCCGGGCGGGTTCAGCGAGCCGGACGCGGCGGCCGGCGCCGACGCGATCCTGGTCACGCACGAGCACCCGGACCACTTCGACGAGGGCCGGCTGCGCGCCGCCCTCGAGGCCCGCCCGGGCGCGGAGCTGTGGACCGTGAAGCCGGTGGCCGACCGGCTCGCGGCGGCCTTCCCGGGCCGGGTGCACACCGTCGGCGACGGTGACGCCTTCACCGCCGCCGGCTTCGAGGTGCAGGCCCACGGCGAGCTGCACGCCGTGATCCACCCGGACATCCCGCGCGTCGCCAACGTGGGCTACCTGATCGACGGCGGCCGGGTCTTCCACCCCGGCGACGCCCTCACCGTGCCCGACCGGCCTGTGGACACCCTGCTGCTGCCGGTGATGGCTCCCTGGAACAAGATCGCCGAGGTGATCGACTACGTCCGCGAGGTCGCGCCGCACCGCGTCCTCGACGTCCACGACGCCCTGCTCACCGATCTCGCCCGGCCGATCTACGATGGCCACATCGGCAGCCTGGGCGGCGCCGACCACCGGCGGCTCGCCCCGGGGGCGTCGGCCGAACTGTGAGGCGGGCCGGCTGTCACACCCGGCGGGTAGGTTGTGAGACATGCGCATCGCCACCTGGAACGTGAACTCGATCACCGCCCGCCTGCCGCGGCTGCTCGCCTGGCTGGAGAGCAGCGGCACCGACGTGCTCTGCCTCCAGGAGGCGAAGGTCGCCGAGGAGCAGTTCCCGTACGAGCCGCTGCGCGAGCTGGGCTACGAGGCGGCCGTGCACGCCACCGGCCGGTGGAACGGCGTGGCGGTCCTCTCCCGCGTCGGCATCGAGGACGTGGTCAAGGGCCTGCCGGGCGACCCGGGCTACGACGGCGTGACGGAGCCGCGCGCCCTCGCCGCGACCTGCGGCCCGGTCCGCGTCTGGTCGGTCTACGTGCCCAACGGCCGCGAGGTGGAGCACCCGCACTACGCCTACAAGCTCCAGTGGTTCGAGGCGCTGCGGGCCGCCGTCGCCGGTGACGCCGCCGGCAGCCGCCCGTTCGCGGTGCTCGGCGACTACAACGTGGCGCCGACCGACGACGACGTCTACGACCGGGCCGCCTTCGAGGGCTCCACCCACGTGACCCCGGCCGAGCGCGCCGCCCTCGCCTCCCTGCGCGAGGCGGGCCTCGCGGACGTCGTCCCGCGGCCCCTGAAGTACGACCACCCCTACACCTACTGGGACTACCGCCAGCTCTGCTTCCCCAAGAACCGCGGCATGCGCATCGACCTGGTCTACGGCAACGCAGCCTTCGCCGGCGCGGTGAAGGACGCCTACGTCGACCGCGAGGAGCGCAAGGGCAAGGGCGCGTCCGACCACGCGCCGGTGGTGGTCGACCTGGACGTGTGATGCCACGCTTGGCCCATGAACATTCCGTTCCTGGGCCACCGGCACCACAAGAACGGCCGCGCGGCGCTTCCGGGCGACGCCGAGGCGATCGCCGCGCTGCTGTCCGAATGTGAGCTACTGCGCTCCCAGGCGGCCCAGGCCGGCGTCCGTCTCGACGACACCCCGGCCTCCCTCGAGGCGCTGGACCAGCTCGTCCCGCGCTGGCGCGACGACGCGGAGACGCTGCCCTGGCTGGGCAACGACGCGGGGCTGTACGTGGGCACGGTGGTGGTGCGCACCGTGCCCGGCGCCGCCTGGCGGATCCGGGCCGACGGCGAGCCGGTCGTGCGGCTCGCCTCCGGACGCGAGGTCGAGGTCGTGCGCCCGGGACAGGAGTGGGCCGCGAGCGGCGTTCCCGAACTGTCGCAGCTCTACGCGGAGGTCTCCGAGTCCTGACACCGCGCCGGCCCGGCCCCGAGGGGCAACTCCCCTGCCTTTCCCGGGCTTTTCCCGCAGGTCAGAGGTGATCCTCCACGCGGGGAAGCCCATCGCCCCCAACCTCGACTACGATTTGCCGTTCATCCCCGTGGTGATGGTGATCGCGCCGAGCCGCATCGGGATGGGCAAGCTGCCGGGTGGGGAACCCCCACGGCCCCGCGACCGTTGGGGGCCGGCAGTTCACACGGGCCAGGCTCGTCCGGCGGCAGCCGGAGATCACTGCTCGCGCAAGGGGACGGACAGGTACGACGGGTCGTCCGCCGGCGAGGAGAAGGTCAGCTGCGCGCCGGACGGGTTGTGCTCGATGTAGAGCGGGTCGACCGTGTCCACCACCAGCGCCAGACGGTGTCCCGCGGGCACGTCGTACGCGGTGGAGAACAGGTCCAGGTCCACGCCGAACGGCTCTCCCGGCGTCCGCCCGTGCCAGGTGAGGGGCGCGTTGGTCACCAGCTTGCCGAAACCGAGCGGGCCCACGTCGTACAGGTAGGCGATCATGGTGCCGCTCTCCGCGGTCGGGGTGAGCGTGGTGTGCAAGGTGGCCGTGCCGCGCACCCGCTGGGCCGTGCCGTACCGCTCCGACTGCCAGACGGCCGCCCAGCGGCGCGGCAGCAGCGGCACCAGGGCGACGGGCGGCAGCCGGGCCACCTGGTCGAGGATGCTGGAGAGGAAGACGATCCCGCCGTCCGCGCCCGAGTCGACACCGGCGTGGATGGTGGTGGAGCCGGGCAGTGCCGTCTTCCGGCGGGTCGCGCCGACCGACTTCCAGTCCGGGTAGCCCTCGTATCCCCCCGCGCTACGGGACTTGAGCTGGACCGGCTGCTCACGGTCGATGCCGTTGTCGACGCCCTTGAGGTAGTGGTCGAACCAGCGACCGGTGTCAGTCCACACGTCGTTGGGCAGCCCGAGAAGACCGGGCAGCTCGGCGGTCGCGTGGTCGCCGGGGCGCAGTTCGAGCCGCTTGGGCACGGTCAGCTTCTGGTAGAAGTCGGCGTACTGGTTGGCCGGGAAGACCGTGTCGCCCCAGGCGTTGGCGAGCAGGACCGCGGCGCCGTTGCGGTTGAGCCGGTCGGTGTAGGTCGCGGCGGAACGTTTCCGTCCCCAGTCGATCATCTCCTGTTCGTGGGACAGGTCGGCCGCGTAGAAACGGTCGAAGATCTGCCGGAGTTCGGGGCTCTCGCGGCCGGCGAGGGCGCCCACGCCGTCCAGCAGGGCGCCCGCCTGGACGTGCTGGGTGCGGCCCGAGTAGATGGAGCCGATCAGGTCGGCCCAGCCGCTGAGCGCGGCAACCGCCTTGATCCGGCTGTCGTGGGCGGCGGCGAGCAGGCTGATGCCGGCGCCGTAGGAGACCCCCGCCATGCCGATGTGGCGTGCGTCGGCCGGGGTGTTGGCCAGTGCCCAGTCGATCACCCGGGAGGCGTCCGCCGTGTCCGGCGGACCGGCCACTTCTATCTCACCGCCGGACTGCCAGAACCCGCGCACGTTGTAACCCAGCACCACGTAGCCCGAGTCGGCGAGCCTCCGGGCCTGGGCCAGGTACTCCACCTGCGGGAAGCCCCAGCTCGTCGGCAGCACGACGAGCGGGTAGGTCCGCGAGCCGTCGGCGCCCGCGGGCGTGACGACGTTCGCCTTCAGCACGGTGCCGCCGGCGCCGGCGATGTCCACGAACCGCACGGACGGGGCCGCCTGGGCGGCCGCGGCCGGCCCGCCGGCCGTGCCGGCGATCAGGGCCGTGGCGAGGGCGCCGACGGCCATGGCGCGCGAACCGGTGCGACCGTCTCTCATGGGGTCACTCCTCACTCGGTGGGGTGCAAAGTGACCCGACGGTAACCGTGCGCGCGCGACTTGACTACCCGTCGGTAAGTTAGTTGCGGGTAAAGGTGGTTGGAGGGCGGGCCCGCTGGGCTACGAGGCCGCCGGCGCGGCGGGCTCCGGTGCCGGCGTCCGCGCCGCCCGGGTCACGTCCGCCACCAGCTCCACCACATCCGGGCCGTACGCCTGGGAGTTGACCACCTTCAGCAGGAGCACGAAGGAACCGGAGCCGTACTTGCGGGCCAACCGCTCGTGTTCGCGGGCGAGATAGCGGGTCGCGGCCTGGTTGGTGATCGCCCGCTGCCCGCAGAACAGGAACACCGGGCGGGCCTCGCCCCGGCTGCCCGCAGTGAGCCGGGCCAGCAGCACGTACTCGCTCCTGCCGCTGTCCACGCGGTAGTCCTCGCCGCCGATGCGGAAGGCGCCCGCCTCCGGGCCCGACTCCGCCTGGGTGTTCACCCGCACGCCCGGCAGCAGCGAGGACAGGTGCGCCGCCATCCGGCGGTTGGAGACGGGCCCGCCGAGGCAGAACTCCGTGCGCTCGCCGAAGCCCTGCCGGGTCGCGTCGTGCGCCACGACCTGGGCGTGCGCGTTGCAGTCCTTGATCAGCGCGGAGAGCTCCAGCAGGGCGAACACGTCGTGCCGCATCACCGACAGCTCGGAACCGCCCGCGTTGCGGTTGACCACCAGCAGCGACTCCGAATGGTCCGGCAGCCCGAAGAAGGCCTGCTTGCGGCGGAGCCTGCGCCGCCACAGGTAGGTGCGGGCGAGCCAGCCCAGCGCTGCGCTGACGCCGGCCGCGATGACCCCGAGGACGATGTTGCGCACGTCGTCGTTCATGGCCGCGCATGCTAGCGGTCCCGCACGCCCGCTACGTACCCGTGTTCGAGGTGTGACGTTCGTGTGGCGGCTGTCCCAGGCGTACTGTCGGTACGGAGGCAATCTCGTTACGCTGCGCGGACTTGTCCCTGCGGGAGGTACGGATGGGTCGTCCTGGCACGCGGAAACTGGCGGTTCTGGTGGTCTCGGCCGCCGTGGTATCGGTGGGTGCGGCCGCGCCGCCCACCGCCAGGGCCGGCGGCACGGCCACGAAGACGCCGGTGGCCGTCGGCTACGGCGGCGCCGTCTCCAGCGTCGACGCGGACGCCTCCGCCGCCGGCATAGAAGTGCTGAAGAAGGGCGGCAACGCGGTCGACGCGGCCGTCGCCACCGCCGCCGCGCTCGGCGTCACCGAGCCCTACTCGGCCGGCATCGGCGGAGGCGGTTACTTCGTCTACTACGACGCCAGGACCCGCACCGTCCACACCATCGACGGCCGCGAGACCGCGCCGTCGTCAGCCGACTCCGGCCTGTTCACGGAGAACGGCAAACCGCTCGCCTTCGCCGACGCGGTCAGCAGCGGCCTGAGCGTCGGCACCCCCGGCACGCCCGCCACCTGGCAGACCGCGCTGGACCAGTGGGGCAGCGAGCGCCTGGGGACGGTCCTGAAGCCGGCCGAGCGCATCGCCCGCCGGGGCTTCACGGTGGACGACACCTTCCGCTCGCAGACCGCCTCCAACGAGACCCGGTTCCGCTACTTCCCGGACACCGCGAAGCTGTTCCTGCCCGACGGCAGGCTCCCGGTCGTCGGCTCCACGCTGAAGAACCCCGAACTCGCCCGCACCTACCAGGAACTGGGCCGCAAGGGCGTCGGAGCGATCTACCGCGGAGACATCGGCGACGACATCGTCAAGACGGTCGAACACCCGCCGGTGGACCCCGCCTCCGGCTGGAACGCCCGCCCGGGCAAGCTGGCCGAGAAGGACCTCGCCGTCTACCGGGCCAAGCTCCAGGCGCCCACCAGGACCTCGTACCGCGGCCTCGGCGTGTACTCCATCGCGCCCTCCTCCTCCGGCGGCACCACCGTCGGCGAGGCGCTCAACATCCTGGAGCGGACCGACCTGTCGAAGGCGAGCCGGACCCAGTACCTGCACCACTACATCGAGGCGAGCCGCATCGCCTTCGCCGACCGCGGCCGCTGGGTGGGCGACCCCGCCTTCGAGGACGTGCCCACCAGGGAACTGCTGTCGCAGCGGTTCGCCGACTCGCGGGCCTGTCTGATCAAGGACGACGCGGTGCTCACCAGCCCGCTCGCGCCGGGCGACCCGCGGCATCCGGCGGCGTGCGGCACCGGCGGCAAGGCGGCCCCGACGACCTACGAGGGCGAGAACACCACGCACCTCACGGTCGCCGACAAGTGGGGCAACGTCGTCGCCTACACCCTCACCATCGAGCAGACCGGCGGCAGCGGCATCACCGTCCCCGGCCGGGGCTTCCTGCTCAACAACGAGCTGACCGACTTCTCCTTCGCGCCGGCCGATCCGGCCGTGCACGACCCGAACCTGCCGGGGCCGGGCAAGCGGCCGCGCTCCTCGATCTCCCCGACGATCGTCCTGGACCGGAACGACCGGCCCGTCGTGGCGCTCGGTTCACCCGGTGGCGCGACCATCGTCACGACCGTGCTGCAGACCCTGACCGGCTTCCTGGACCGGGGGCTGCCGCTGGTCGACGCCATCGCCGCACCGCGCGCCAGCCAGCGCAACGCCGCGCAGACCGAGCTGGAACCGGCCCTCTACGACAGCGCGGAGCGGGCCCGGCTGGAGGCGATCGGGCACCACTTCAAGCTCAACCCCGAGATCGGCGCGGCCACCGGCGTCCAGCGGCTGCCGGACGGCAGGTGGCTGGCGGCCGCCGAGAAGGTACGGCGGGGCGGCGGCTCGGCGATGGTGGTGAACCCGGCGCCGTGACCCCGCCCCGCGCGCTGCCGTCCCGCGGCCCTGACCTACGACTCGGGTGCGGGGTGCGGCGGTTCCTCGTCCGGCCGGGCCTCACCGCCCGGCCGGCTCTCCGCCGCCGGCCCGGTGCCGGACGTGGGATCGGCGGCCTGCGGGGGACCGGACGGCGGGGGAGCGGGTGACGCGGGAGCGGGCGACGGCGCCTGCTCCGCGCGGAAGTCCAGCCGTCCGTCGGCGACGTCCACCGTGACCCGGCTGCCCTCGGTGATGGTGCCGTCGAGCAGCAGCCGCGAGAGCTGGTTGTCCACCTCGCGCTGGATCGTGCGGCGCAGCGGGCGGGCGCCGTACTCCGGCTGGTAGCCGCGCTCGGCGATCCAGTCGATGGCCCGGTCCGTGAACCGCACCGAGACGCCCTGGCCCTCCACGAGCCGGCGGGTGCGCTCCAGCAACAGGTCGGTGATCTGCCGCAGTTGCTCGCCGCTGAGCTGCCGGAAGACGACGATCTCGTCGATGCGGTTGAGGAACTCCGGCCTGAAGTGCTCCCGCAGCGGCCGCAGGATCTGCTCGCGCCGCGCCTCCTCGTCGGCGTCCGCCCCGCCGGGTCCGAAGCCGATCCCGGCGCCGCGCCGGCTGATCACGTCGGAGCCCAGGTTGCTGGTCATCACGATGACCGTGTTGGTGAAGTCCACCGTGCGGCCCTGGGAGTCGGTGAGCCTGCCGTCGTCCAGCACCTGGAGCAGGATGTTGAAGACGTCCGGGTGCGCCTTCTCCACCTCGTCCAGGAGCAGCAGCGAGTACGGGTGCCTGCGCACCACCTCGGTGAGCTGGCCGGCCTCCTCGTGGCCGACGTACCCGGGCGGGGCGCCGACCAGCCGGGAGACGGTGTGCCGCTCCTGGTACTCGCTCATGTCGAGACGGACCATGCGGTCCTCGCTGCCGAACAGCGCCTCCGCGAGCGCCCGGGCCAGCTCGGTCTTGCCGACGCCGGTCGGGCCGAGGAAGAGGAAGCTGCCGATCGGCCGGTCCGGGCTGGCCAGTCCGGCGCGCGAGCGCAGCACGGCCTCGGCGACCACCGCGACCGCCTCGTCCTGGCCGACCACCCGCTGGTGCAGGTGCTGCTCCAGGCCGAGCAGCCGCTCCTTCTCCTCCTGGGTGAGTCGGCTCACCGGGATGCCGGTCTGCCGGGACACCACCTCGGCGATCGCCTCCGCCGTGACCTCGAGCTGGCCCTCGTCGGCCTGCTCGCCCTGGCCGGAGTCCGCGATCCGCTGCTTCAGCTGGCCGATCCGGTCGCGGAGCTGCGTGGCCTGCTCGTACTGCTCGTCGGCTACCGCCTGGTCCTTGTCCCTGACGAGCTGCTCGACCTCGCGCTCCATCGTGCGCACGTCCGTGCCCTTGGTCCGGGCGCCGAGCCGTACCCGGGCGCCGGCCTGGTCGATCAGGTCGATCGCCTTGTCCGGCAGCCGGCGGTCGGTGAGGTAGCGGTCGGACAGCTCCACGGCGGCGACCAGCGCCTCGTCGGTGTAACGCACCTGGTGGTGCGCCTCGTACCGGTCGCGCAGCCCGCGCAGGATCTCGAGGGTGTCCGGGACCGTCGGCTCGGGCACCAGGATCGGCTGGAACCGCCGGGCCAGCGCCGCGTCCTTCTCGATCCGCCGGTACTCCTCGAGCGTGGTCGCGCCCACGATGTGCAGCTCGCCCCGGGCGAGCGCGGGCTTGAGGATGTTGCCCGCGTCCATCGCGCCGCCCTCGCCGCCGGAGCCGGCGCCGACGACGGTGTGCAGCTCGTCGATGAAGACGATCAACTGGTCGGAGTGGGCGCGGATCTCCTCCACGATGTTGTTCAGCCGCTCCTCGAAGTCGCCCCGGTACCGGGTGCCCGCGACGACTCCGGTCAGGTCCAGGGCGACGACCCGGCGTCCGGCCAGCATCTCCGGCACGTCGCCGTCCGCGATGCGCTGCGCCAGCCCCTCGACGACGGCCGTCTTGCCGACGCCGGCGTCGCCGATCAGCACCGGGTTGTTCTTCCCGCGCCGGGACAGCACCTCGATGGTCTGCTCGATCTCCTGGTCGCGGCCGATGACCGGGTCCACCCGGCCCTGCTGGGCCATGTCGGTCAGATCGCGGCCGTACTTGTCGAGCGTCGGGGTCGAGGTGGGCCGCTGCCGCTCCGGGCGCGGCGGCGCGGCCTCGGGGGTCTCCGGCGGCAGCCCGCCCGCCTGGAACCGGGCCGCGTTCAGGATGTGCCCGGCGGCCGAGTCCGGGTTCATGGCGAGCGCGCTCAGCACGTGCTCGGGCCCGATGTACCCGGCGCCGCTCGCGCGGGCCATGTCGTGGGCGTCCAGCAGGGCGCGCTTGACGGCCGGGGTGAGCGACAGCGAGGTCGGCGGCGGGGCGTTGCCTGGCGGGTGCTGGGCGGGCCCGGCGCGGTGGTCGATCTCCGTGGCCAGTGAGTCGGGGTCGGCGCCGGAGCGGCTGAGCAGGCTCCGGGTGGGCTCCGCGGACAGGGCGGCGCGCAGCAGGTGCTCGGTGTCCAGGTCGCGGCTGCCGTGTTCGGCGGCGTACTGGGCGGCCCCTCTCACAAGCTCGCGGGCCGGCTGGCTGAGCAGGCGGCCGATGTCGATGTGGCGGGGGGCGCCGGGTCCGCCGGGGACGCCGGGGCCGGTGCCGCCGAAGAAGCGGGCGAAGAATTCTCCGAAGGGGTCCTCCGGGCCGTTGTAGCCGCTGGTCATCGTTTCGTTTCCTTCGCAGACGACGTGCGGAGCGGCCGGGTAACCCGGGGGCGGGCCGCTCATGCCACGATGACACGAGCCGGTGCGAAGGGCATGTGCAGCAACGCCCGCGAGGCAGGGCCCGGGACCCTGCCGCGGACGGGTCGCCCGGCCGGTCAGCCGGCCTCCCGTGCGGTGAGGACCCGGGGGCCGGCGTCCGTGACGGCCACCGTGTGCTCCGCGTGCGCGGCGCGCGAGCCGTCGGAGGTGCGCAGGGTCCAGCCGTCCTCCGCCTCGTAGTACGCGTCCTTGCCGCTGCCGATCAGCATGGGCTCGATCGCCAGGACCATGCCGTGGCGCAGCGGCAGCCCCCGGCCGGGCCGGCCCTCGTTGGGGACGTCCGGGTCCTCGTGCATGCGGCGGCCCACGCCGTGGCCGCCGAAGCCCGCCGGGACGCCGTAGCCGGCCGTGCGGCAGACCCGGCCGACTGCGTGCGAGATGTCGCCGATGCGGTTGCCGACGCGGGCCGCGTCGATGCCCGCCGCCAGTGCGCGCTCGGCGGTCTCGACCAGGCGCAGGTCCGCGGGGCGCGGGCGGCCGACCACGAAGCTGATCGCCGAGTCGCCCACCCAGCCGTCCAGCTCGGCGCCGCAGTCGATGGAGACGAGGTCGCCGTCGCGCAGCCGCCGGCCGGTCGGGATGCCGTGCACGATCGCGTCGTTGACGGAGGCGCAGATCACCCCCGGGAACGGGGTCGGGGCGAAGGAGGGGCGGTAGCCGAGGAACGGCGAGGAGGCTCCCGCCTCGCGCAGCACCTCCCGGGCCACCTCGTCCAGCTCCAGCAGCGAGACCCCGACGCGGGCGGCCTGCCGTACGGCCGTCAGGGCCCGTCCCACGACCTGGCCCGCCGCGTGCATCGCGTCGATCGACGTGTCCGTCTTCAGTTCCGTCACGCCAATTACTATACCGGTATTTTAATGGGGGCGCCGGCGGGCGGCCGGTATTAGAATGGGCGCATGGTGCGTACCCCCCTCACCCCCGAAGAGCGCGAACGCGGCGAGCGGCTCGGCCAGTTGCTCCGCGAGGCGCGCGGCGGGCGGAGCATGGCCGAGGTCTCGGTGGCGGCGGGCGTCTCGGCCGAGACGCTGCGCAAGATCGAGACCGGGCGGGCCCCGACCCCGGCCTTCTTCACGGTGGCCGCGCTGGCCGGAGTGCTCGGTCTGTCCATGGACGAGCTGCTGGCCCGGTGCGCGTCGCTGAGCGTCTGACGAGCCTGCCGAACCGGCGGCCGGCGGTCCTCGGACCGCGGCGGCCCGCCCGAGGAACCCGCCCGGGCCGCCCACACACTCCCGAAAACCCCGCGTAGCGGGCCCGTAACACGGCTGGTGTTGCCTGACGGGCACAACGCCGGCGATCGAGCGGGAGCAGGGCATGGCGGTGGAGCGGCTTCCGGGCCGCGTCCGGGAGTTCGCGGACTACCTGGACGGCCTCCTCGGACGCCTGGACGGGGCCGGCGGCTGGTGCGCCGTCTTCCGGCAGCGGGACCCCGAAGGGATGCGCGCCTTCCTGCACGGCCGTGAAGTGCCGCCCTGGGACGTGCTGGAGTCGCTGCTGCAGGACCTCGCCGCGGCCCACGGCCCCGCGGTGGCCGCGGCCGAGCGGGAACGCGCCCGCGCCCTGCACATGGCGGCCGTCTCGGCGTACGACGCCCTGCCCGGCGCCCGGGACGCCCTCGGCGACCGCCTCGACGTCATGCTCCGCGAGCAGCGGTACGCCGCCGGACGCCGCTCGGAACTGACGCGCCGGCTCGCCGCCGCCACCTCACGCGAGGAGGCCGAGGCACTCCGCCTCGACCTCGCCTGGGCCCACGACGACCACGACCGTGCGACCGCCCGCCGCGCCGAGGTCGAGGCCCGGCTGTCCCGGCTGGACGCGGGCGCCAGGGGCGCCGGCGCCGGACCGTACCCGGCGGGGCGCCCGCGCCCGGAGGCCGGGCCGCCGCGGGACGAGCGGCACTCCGGCGGCATGCGGAGCCCCTGGTTCGCCGCGCCGGCGGCCGAACCGGAGGGCTGGCCCGGGACGCCGCGAGCAGAGCACGAGGTGTGGACTCCGCCGCTGCCCGGGCAAAGTCCGCGCTCCGAGGCGCCGCGGGCGGACGTCGTCCGGGCGCCCCGGCCCCGCCTCCCGGAGGCGGGCCGTGCGCCCGCCGACGGCCCCGCCGCGCCCCGCACGCCCACCCCCGTAGCTGAGCCCGCCCCGCCCCCCGCCGGAGCCCGCAGGCGCCGTCGTGGCGGTGCCCGGTTCGCGGGCGCCGCCGAGGACGGTGCCTTACCCGTCGCCGTGCCGCCGCAGGCGCCCCCCGCGGCCGTGCCCGGGGCGGCCGGCGTCCGGCGTCCGCCCCGGGGGGCCCGGTTCGCCGGCGCGGTGGCGGGCCAGGAGCCGGCGGAACGGCCCGCCGAGGCGGTGGACGCGGAGTCGGCGGCGGCCGTGACCGGGGCCGTGGAGCGGCTGGCGCGGCTGCGGGCGCAGGGGCGCTCGGGTGAGGCGCACGCGCTGCTGGCGGAGGTCGCGCACTGGCCGGCGCCCCGGCTCCCGCTGCTCGCGGACGGGCTGCGGCACGCCGGTCTCGGCGCCGACTGGGACATCCTGCTGTGGGAGGCCGCCGCACTGCCCGCCGGGCGGCTGGTCGCCGCCGCCGACGCGCTGGAGGCGGCCGGGCGGGCGGCGGACGGGCGGCGGATGCTCCGGCAGGGCGTGGCGCGGCCCGCCGCGGAGATCGGCGCGGCCGTGCTGGACCTCGCCGAGCGGGGGCGGGACCGCGAGGTGCGGGCGCTGCTGGACGCCTACGTCAGGGTCCGCGCGCCCGGGGAGGCGGCCCGCAGCGTCGCCGTCGGCCCGGACCGTCTCGTCCCCTTGCTGCTGGCTGCCGCCCGGGAGGCCTCCGAGGAGTGCCACTGGGACCTGGTGCACGCCCTGCGGGTCGCCGGGTTCACCCCGTGACGGGCCCCGTGATCACCCTAAGGAGTGTCAAACGTGATCGACTCCGCGGGTTGGTGACGATGGTCTTGGCAAGGACGTCCGGGAGGCTTACTTTCGTCCCTCTACAGGCCGTTTCTACGGGCGTAGAGGCTCGGACGTAGCCTCGAAGGAGCAGCTCATGGCCAACGTCGTACGTGCCGCACTGGTCCAGGCCGCCTGGACCGGCGACACCGAGTCCATGGTGGCGAAGCACGAGGAGCACGCGCGCGAGGCGGCCCGCCGGGGCGCGCGGGTCATCGGCTTCCAGGAGGTCTTCAACGCCCCCTACTTCTGCCAGGTGCAGGAGCCGGAGCACTACCGCTGGGCCGAACCGGTGCCGGACGGGCCGACGGTCCGCCGGATGCGGGCCCTGGCCCGCGAGACCGGCATGGTGATCGTCGTACCGGTCTTCGAGGTCGAGCAGTCCGGCTTCTACTACAACACCGCCGCCGTGATCGACGCCGACGGCTCCTACCTCGGCAAGTACCGCAAGCACCACATCCCGCAGGTCAAGGGCTTCTGGGAGAAGTACTACTTCAAACCCGGCAACCTGGGCTGGCCCGTCTTCGACACGGCCGTCGGCAAGGTCGGCGTCTACATCTGCTACGACCGGCACTTCCCCGAGGGCTGGCGGCAGCTCGGCCTCAACGGCGCGCAGCTCGTCTACAACCCGTCCGCCACCCACCGCGGGCTCTCCTCGTACCTGTGGCAGCTCGAACAGCCCGCCGCGGCCGTGGCCAACGAGTACTTCGTCGCCGCCATCAACCGGGTCGGCCAGGAGGAGTACGGCGACAACGACTTCTACGGCACGAGTTACTTCGTCGATCCGCGCGGGCAGTTCGTGGGCGATCCGGCGAGCGACAAGACCGAGGAACTCCTCGTCCGCGACCTGGACTTCGACCTCATCGAGCAGGTCCGGCAGCAGTGGGCCTTCTACCGTGACCGCCGCCCCGACGCCTACGAAGGACTGGTGCAGCCGTGAACGACCTCTACGCCCGCCACCGCGGCGTCCTGCCCGACTGGCTGGCCCTCTACTACGACGAGCCGCTGGAGATCACCCACGGCGAGGGCCGGCACGTCTGGGACTCCGCCGGCAACCGGTACCTCGACTTCTTCGGCGGCATCCTCACCACGATGACCGCGCACGCCCTGCCCGAGGTGACCAAGGCCGTCACCGAGCAGGCCGGCCGGATCATCCACTCCTCGACCCTGTACCTCAACCGGCCCATGGTCGAACTGGCCGAACGCGTCGCGCAGTTGAGCGGCATCCCGGACGCCCGGGTGTTCTTCACCACCTCCGGCACCGAGGCCAACGACACCGCCCTGCTGCTCGCCACCACCCACCGGCGCACCAACACCGTGCTGGCCATGCGCAACAGCTACCACGGCCGCTCCTTCAGCACGGTCGGCATCACCGGCAACCGCGGCTGGTCCCCGACCTCGCTCTCCCCGCTGCAGACCATGTACGTCCACGGCGGCGTCCGCGGCCGGGGCCCGTTCGCCCATCTCGACGACCGCGCGTTCATCGACGCGTGCGTGGCCGACCTGAAGGACGTCCTCGGACACACCCGGCCCCCCGCCGCGCTGATCGCCGAGCCGATCCAGGGCGTCGGCGGCTTCACCTCCCCGCCGGACGGGCTGTACGCCGCCTTCCGGGAGGTGCTGAACGCCCACGGCATCCTGTGGATCAGCGACGAGGTGCAGACCGGCTGGGGCCGCACGGGCGACCACTTCTGGGGCTGGCAGGCGCACGCCCGCAGCGGCCCGCCGGACATCGTCACCTTCGCCAAGGGCATCGGCAATGGCATGTCCATCGGCGGGGTGATCGCGCGCTCCGAGATCATGAACTGTCTGGACGCCAACAGCATCTCCACGTTCGGCGGCACCCAGATCACCATGGCCGCGGGCCTCGCCAACCTCGGCTACCTCGTCGAACACGACCTCCAGGGCAACGCCCGCCGGGTCGGCGGCATGCTCCTCGAACGGCTGCGGGCGATCGGCGCGCAGTTGCCCGGGGTCCGGGAGGTGCGCGGGCGCGGACTGATGATCGGCGTGGAGCTGGTGCGGCCCGGCACCGACGAGGCCGACCCCCGGGCGGCCGCCGCCGTCCTGGAGGCGGCCCGCGAGGGCGGCCTGCTCATCGGCAAGGGCGGCGGCCACAGCACCAGCGCCCTGCGCATCGCCCCGCCGCTGTCCCTGACCGTGGCGGAGGCGGAGGAGGGCGCGGCGATCCTGGAACGCGCGCTGAGGAGCACGTACTAGAGAGCGGGTCGACGGCGATGACCACCACCTCCCACTCCCGGCACCCTAGCTGGCAGCCGCTGGAACCCGTCCTCTCCGTCCGGCAGGTGCTCACCCTGGAGCGGGTGCTCGCGGGGGAGCCCGAGGTGGTGGCCGGAGCCGGGCAGCTCGACCGGCCGGTGCGCTGGGTGCACGTGGCCGAGGCCGCCGACGTCGGGGTGATGCTCACCGGCGGCGAGATGGTGCTCACCACCGGGGTGCTGCTGGCCGGTGACGAGGCCAAGCAGGCCGAGTACGTACAGTCCCTGCACCGGGCGGAGGCCGCGGCCGTCGTCCTCGGACTCGGCCGGGCCTTTCCCGCGCCGCCCGAGGTGATGCGCCGGGCCGCCGAGCGGTGCGGGCTGCCCATGGTCGTGCTGCACCGGCCGTTCCCGTTCGCCGAGCTGACCGAGGAGGTCCAGTCGCGGCTGGTGCGGCGCAAGTTCGCGGCCGTCAGCCTGTCGGAGGCCGTTCGCACCGCGCTCACCGGGCTGATCACCGCGGGCGCTCCGCTGCAGCGCCTGCTCGACGAGGCCGCCCAGCACAGCGGCTGCCCCGTCGTCGTCACCAACCTCGCCCACCGGGTCCTCGCCACCGCGGGGGAGCGGCCGGCGGTGGACGACGTGCTGCGCGACTGGGAGCGGATCGCCCGCCAGGCATGGGGGCACCACCCAGGCCCTTCGGGCACTGGGGGAGGCAGCGAGGGCGACGGCTGGGTCCGCGCCGAGCTCGGCGGGCGCGGCGAGCGGTGGGGCCGGCTGCTGCTGTGCGGATACCGGGGCGACACGGCCACCGGCCGGCTGCTCGCCGACCGGACCGCCGAGGCGCTGGTGCTGCACCGCATGCTCGGCGGCGGCTCCGCCCGCACCTGGGAGGAACAGTCGGCGCAGAGCCTGCTCACCGACCTCGTCTCCGGGGTGGTGCCCGCCCGGCAACTGCTGTCCCGGGCCCGGGCGGCCGGGCTGCCGGTCAACCGGCGCACCTTCGTCCCCCTCGTCGTGCCCGGCGGTGAGCCGGTCCGGCTCGACCGGATGCTGCGGCTGCTCGGCCTGTCCGGGCTGGTCGCCGAACTGGCCGACGGCGCCACCGCCGTGCTGCTCAGCCTCGCTCGCGACCAGCACGCCGAGGCGCTGACCGCGCACTTCGCCGCACGACTGCGGACGGAGAGCGGAGCGCCGAACACCGTGGTCGCCGCCGCCGATCCGCGCACCGTCTGGGAGGACGTGCCCGCCGGGCTGCGGGAGGCCCGGCACGTCGCCGACGCCGTCGCCGACTCCTCCGCCGTGCTCGGCCTGCCGGCCGTCGTCCGGCTGCGGGACGTCCATCTGCGCGGACTGGTACGGCTGTTGCGGGACGACCCGCATGTGCAGTCCTTCGCCGAGCGGGAGCTCGACGGGCTGCTGTGCGCGGCCGACCAGGAACTGCTGAACGTGCTGCGGACGTATCTGGCGACGGGCCGCAACAAGTCCCGCACCGCCCAGCTCCACCACGTCTCCCGGCCCGCCCTCTACCGCCGGCTGGAGGCCATACAGGCACGGCTGGGCGTCGACCTCGACGACTTCGAACAGGCGGCCTCCGTGCACATCGCGCTCCTCGCGCATGACGCGCAACAGGGGTGAAACATGCGACGACCTGGGAAAACGGCGGTGAAACATGAGCCGGGGAACACGTGACACGGTGGCACGCCGACCGCCCGCGGACGTGACACGCTGCAACTCAAACGGGCCCACCGGGCTTCCTAGTCTCGCCGTACACCGAGCGACCGGAGGTCCCGATGAGCCGAGTGATCCGTGCCGCCCTCTTCCAGACCGCCTGGACCGGCGACAAGGAGTCGATGATCCAGGTCCACGAGCAGGCGGTCCGCGACGCGGCCGCGCAGGGCGCCCAAGTCCTCTGCTTCCAGGAGCTGTTCTACGGCCCCTACTTCTGCCAGGTGCAGGACAAGGCCTTCTACGAGTACGCCGAGCGGATCCCCGACGGCCCCACCGTCCGGCGCTTCCAGACGCTGGCACGGGAGCTGGGCATCGTCCTCGTCCTGCCCATGTACGAGGAGGAGCAGCCGGGCGTCCTGTACAACACCGCCGCCGTGATCGACGCGGACGGCTCCTACCTCGGCAAGTACCGCAAGACCCACATCCCCCAGGTGCAGGGGTTCTGGGAGAAGTTCTACTTCCGGCCGGGCAACAGCGGCTGGCCCGTCTTCGACACCGCCGTCGGCAAGATCGGCGTCTACATCTGCTACGACCGCCACTTCCCCGAGGGCTGGCGGGCGCTGGGCCTCGCGGGCGCCGAGATCGTCTTCAACCCCTCGGCCACCTCGCGCGGCCTCTCCCGCTACCTGTGGCAGCTCGAGCAGCCGGCGGCGGCCGTCGCCAACGAGTACTTCGTCGGCGCGATCAACCGGGTCGGCGTGGAGGACCTGGGCGACAACGACTTCTACGGCACCACCTACTTCGTGGACCCCGAGGCCCAGTTCGTCGGCGAGGTGGCGAGCGACAAGGAGCCCGAACTCGTCGTCCGCGACCTGGACCTGGCCAAGCTCCGCGAGGTCCGCGACCGCTGGCAGTTCTACCGCGACCGGACGCCCGGCGCCTACACGCCGCTGACCGCGCCCTGACCGCAGCGCCCACCCTGGGAGGAGAGGGACCATGAGCAGCCGTACCGTCATCCGCGGTGGTCTCGTCATCACCGCGTCCGACGAGATCCACGCCGACGTCCTGATCGAGGACGGCCGCATCGCCGCCCTCGCCGCCTCGGGCACCCCCGCCGCCGCGGCGTTCGGCTACGAGCGAAGCGAGACGGGGGCACCCCCGCCCGAAGGGTGGGGGAGGGTCATCGACGCCACCGGGAAGTACGTCATCCCGGGCGGCGTCGACGGACACACCCACATGGAGATGCCGTTCGGCGGCACCACCGCCGCCGACACCTTCGAGACCGGCACCCGCGCCGCCGCCTGGGGCGGCACCACCACCATCGTCGACTTCGCGATCCAGAGCGTCGGCGGCACCCTGCGCGAGGGCCTGGACGCCTGGCACGCCAAGGCCGAGGGCAACTGCGCCGTCGACTACGCCTTCCACATGATCGTCTCCGACGTGAACCAGGAGACGCTGAAGGAGATGGACCTGCTGGTCGAGGAGGGCGTGACCAGCTTCAAGCAGTTCATGGCGTACCCCGGGGTGTTCTACTCCGACGACGGCCAGATCCTGCGGGCCATGCAGCGCGCCGCCGACAACGGCGGCCTGATCATGATGCACGCCGAGAACGGCATCGCCATCGACGTCCTGGTCGAGCAGGCGCTGGCCCGGGGCGAGACCGACCCCCGCTACCACGGGGAGGTCCGCAAGGCGCTGCTGGAGGCCGAGGCCACCCACCGCGCCATCCGGCTCGCCCAGGTCGCCGGGGCCCCGCTGTACGTCGTGCACGTCTCGGCGCAGGAGGCCGTCGCAGAACTCGCCAGGGCACGGGACGCGGGACTGAACGTCTTCGGCGAGACCTGCCCGCAGTACCTGTTCCTGTCCACCGACAACCTCGCCGAACCGGACTTCGAGGGCGCCAAGTACGTCTGCTCCACCCCGCTGCGCCCCAGGGAGCACCAGGCGGCCCTGTGGCGCGGCCTGCGCACCAACGACCTGCAGGTCGTCTCCACCGACCACTGCCCCTTCTGCTTCACCGGCCAGAAGGAGCTGGGCCGGGGCGACTTCTCGAAGATCCCCAACGGGCTGCCGGGCGTGGAGAACCGCATGGACCTGCTGCACCAGGCCGTCGTCGACGGGCACATCTCCCGGCGCCGCTGGATCGAGATCGCCTGCGCCACCCCGGCCCGCATGTTCGGCCTCTACCCCAAGAAGGGCACCATCGCCCCGGGCGCCGACGCCGACGTCGTCGTCTACGACCCGCACGCCGAGCAGGTCATGTCAGCCGCGACGCACCACATGAACGTCGACTACTCGGCCTACGAGGGCAGGCGCACGACCGGCCGCGTCGAGACCGTGCTCTCGCGGGGCGAAGTCGTCATCGACCAGCGGGAGTACACCGGGCGCGCCGGCCACGGCGCCTTCACTCCGCGCACCACCTGTCAGTACCTCAACTAGGAGCGGCGCCCATGGACTTCGGACTCGTCCTGCAGACCGACCCGCCGGCCTCCCGCGTCGTCAGCCTGATGAAGCGGGCCGAGCGCAACGGCTTCACCCACGGCTGGACCTTCGACTCCGCCGTGCTCTGGCAGGAGCCGTTCGTGATCTACAGCCAGATCCTCGCGAACACCACCAGGCTGCGGGTCGGCCCCATGGTCACCAACCCGGGCACCCGCACCTGGGAGGTCACCGCCTCCACCTTCGCCACGCTCAACGACATGTTCGGCAACCGCACGGTGTGCGGGATCGGCCGCGGCGACTCCGCGATGCGCGTCGCCGGCCGCAAGCCCAACACCCTGGCCCGGATCAGCGAGGCCATGAAGGTCATCCGCGCCCTCGGCCGGGGCGAGGAGGCCGACCTCGGCGGCACGAAGATCCGCTTCCCGTGGGTCGCCCCCGGCGCCGAACTGCCGGTGTGGATGGCCGCGTACGGCCCCAAGGCGCTGAAGATGACCGGTGAGGAGGCCGACGGCTTCATCCTCCAGCTCGCCGACCTCTACCTCACCGAGTACATGGTGAAGGCCGTCAAGGACGCGGCCGTCGCCGCCGGCCGCGACCCGTCCGAGGTCACCGTCTGCGTGGCCGCCCCCGCCTACGTCACCGACGACGAATCGCCCGGGGCGCTCGCCCACGCCCGCGAGCAGTGCCGCTGGTTCGGCGGCATGGTCGGCAACCACGTAGCCGACCTGGTGGCCAAGTACGGCGAGCACTCCGCCCAGGTCCCCGACGAACTCACGGAGTACATCAAGGCCCGCCAGGGCTACGACTACGCCCACCACGGGCGCAGCGGCAACCCCGACACCCAGTTCGTGCCCGACGAGATCGTCGACCGGTTCTGCCTGATCGGGCCGGCCGAGAAGCACGTCGAGAAGCTGAACGCCCTGCGCGAGCTGGGCGTCGACCAGTTCGCCGTGTACGACATGCACGACGCCCAGGAAGCCGTCATCGACGCCTACGGCTCCCGGGTGATCCCGGCGGTCAACGCCTGACCGTCACCTCCCCGTTGGTCTCCCCCTTCCCGCGCTCCCGCCCCGGGAAGGGGGCACAGGGCGCCCGCCCGCGCACCCCCCATGCGCCGCCCGCACGGCCTCTCCCGACCCACCTCACCCCGATTGGCCCGCCCATGACCGACACCGCCCCCTCCGCCATACCCCTGTCCGGCCAGGTGACCCAGCCCGACGGGCGGGTGGAACTCGCCCCCGGCACCCGGCCGCCCGCCGGCCGGTACGCCAACGAGGACCTGCTCCCCGTGCCGGTGACCCGGCGCACCTGGACGACGTACAACTTCTCCGCGCTGTGGGTCGGCATGGCCCACAACACGGCCTCCTGGACCCTGGCCTCCGGGCTGATCGCGGTGGGCATGGACTGGAAGCAGGCCGTGTTCACCATCGCCCTCGCCAATCTGGTCGTGCTGGTGCCGATGCTGCTCACCGGGCACGCCGGGCCCAAGTACGGCATCCCGTTCCCGGTCTTCGCCCGCGCCTCCTTCGGCGTGCGCGGCGCCAACCTGCCCGCCGTCGTACGGGCGCTGGTGGCGTGCGGCTGGTTCGGCATCCAGACCTGGATCGGCGGCGAGGCGATCTACTTCCTCGCCGGCAAGCTCATCGGCGACGACTGGGCGAACGCCTCGCGCATCGGCGGCCACGCCTGGACTATGTGGCTGTCGTTCGCGGTCTTCTGGGTGATCCAGGTCGCCATCATCCACCGCGGCATGGAGACCATCCGCCGCTTCGAGAACTGGGCCGCGCCCTTCGTCCTCGTCGGCGCGTTCGTGATGCTGTGGTGGATGAGCAGCAAGGCCGGGGGCGTGGGGCCGCTGTTCGACCAGCCGTCCAAGCTGGGCTGGGACGGCGACTTCTGGAAGCTGTTCTGGCCCTCCCTGATGGGCATGATCGGCTTCTGGTCGACCCTGTCGCTCAACATCCCCGACTTCACCCGCTACGGCCGCAGCCAGCGGGCCCAGACCTGGGGGCAGGCCCTGGGGCTGCCGACCACGATGACCCTGTTCGCCTTCCTGTCCGTGCTGGTCACCTCCGGGTCCCAGGCGGTCTACGGCGAGCCCGTCTGGGACCCGGTCCAGCTGGCCGCCAAGACGGACAACGTGGTGGGCCTGCTCTACGCCCTGGTCACCGTGCTGGTGGCCACCCTGTCCGTGAACATCGCGGCCAACCTGGTCTCCCCGGCGTTCGACTTCTCCAACGTGGCCCCGCGCAAGGTGAGTTTCCGCACCGGCGCGCTGATCACCGCGGTCCTGGCCGTGCTGATCTTCCCGTGGAAGCTGTACTCGGACCCGCAGGGCTACATCTTCACCTGGCTCGGCCTGGTCGGCGGCCTGCTCGGCACGGTCGCGGGCATCCTCGTCGCGGACTACTGGATCGTGCGCCGCACCCGGCTGGTCCTCGCCGACCTGTACCGCGCGGGCGGCCGGTACTGGTATGCGGGCGGCTGGAACTGGCGGGCGGTGGCCGCGTTCCTGGCCGGCGGCGTACTGGCGGTCGGCGGCGCCGACTTCCACCCGCTGATCGACGGCCGGCCGATCCCCGCCCTGTCCTCCCTCGCCGACTACGGCTGGGCGGTGGGCCTCGGCACCTCCCTGGTGCTGTACCTGGCGCTGACCTGGCTCACCGGGCGGAAGGAGGACCGGGCGCGGCCGGCCGCCTGAGACCGGCCCGCCCCGGCGGCCGGCGCCGCCGGGGCGGACCGCGCCCTCCGCCCCGCGACGTCGCCCGGCCGGCGTCCCGTCGGGACACGCCGGTTGTGAGGAGACGAGCGTCGCTGTGGTCCGCCGTCTGCCCCGCGCCGGCCTCCTGCCGTGCCGGGATGGCGACCGCCGGACCGGAGACCGGGCGGAGCGGGCACGTGCCCGCGGACCGGCGCCGGGCCGCGCCCGACCTCACGGGCGACAGCCTGGACGGCAGGCATCCGGCCCGGCCGACTACCGGGGAAGGCGGTCGTCCCCGACCACCCCCGGCCTCCGGGACCCCTCGGGCCGGCAGATGCTGAGGTCCCCAAGGGCACGGTGGCTCAGGGCGTGCCGTTCGCCGTCGTCGACACCCGGGGCAGGATCGCGGCCGCGCACGCCGGCCCCGTCACCGAGCGCGAGACACGCGACCCGGCGCTGCCGCTCACCCGCTCCTGAGGGGCGCCGGTCAGCCGGACCCGCCCGGTCGCAGGGCGGCCACGGCGCTCTTCGCCGCCTTGATGGCGCCCTTGTTGATCTCGTCGGTGCCCGGCGCCTTCTTCGTCTCGAAGTCGCTGCCGTTGTAGGTGACGACGACCAGCGCGTTGGAGGCCCGGATCAGCACCACGCCCTCGCGGGTCTCCTGCTTGTTCTCGGTGCTGAGGTTCACGACCGAGTAGCCCGCGTCACCGACGCCCGGGACGGGGCCACCGCCGCTCTTCTCGGTGACGCGCTGCTGGTACTCCTTCTTCGCCGCCTCGTCCGAGCCGGTGATCTCGAACGAGACGTCGAGCCAGCGGTAGTCGTAGCCCTTGAGCGCGTTCCAGGAGCAGGTGCGGCGCAGCGCGGTGTCCGTCGACGGGATCTCCTTGCCCGCCGTCTTCGCCCCGGGCACCAGGGACTTGACGATCGCCGCGGGCACGCTGGAGCAGGGGGCGGGCGCGGCGGTGTACGACTTCGACGCCGCCGTGGACGACGGCGCCGACGCCGCACCGGTGGGCGTCTGCTGGGCCGGCCGGTCACCGGCGGCCGCCGGCGCGGCCGGACCCGAGGACAGCGCCCAGCCGGCGCAGGCGAGCACGGCGACCGGCGTCAGGCGCGCGGTCAGGGCGAGCGGCAGAGGCAGTGAACGCACGGCGCACTTCTCGTGGGGGAGGGGCGCGGAAGGGTTCCGCGGGGTGGCTGGGACGACAGTGTCACACGGCTGACTGTGCGGCGGAAGGGCGAACTCGCTGTGTGCCCGGCCGGTAACTCAAGCCCACGGAAGCCAGGTTGAAAATTCCGCTATGTCCGTTCAGGGGACGCGGGCGGTCCACTCCGGCGAGCCGAACTTCGTCCGCGCCAGCTCCTCGGCCCGCGCCAGTTCCTCCGGCGTCACCTTGCCGTCCACGAGGCCGTACCGCCCCCGGAACGACTCGATCATCCGCCCGATGACCGCGTCCCGCGGCAGCCCCGTCTGCCGGCGCAGCGGATCGACCCGCTTCTTCGCGCTCCTGGTCCCCTTGTCGGACAGCTTCTCCCGCCCGATTCGCAGCACCTGGAGCATCTTGTCCGCGTCGATGTCGTACGACATGGTCACGTGGTGCAGCACGGCCCCCGGGCCGCCGCCCGGACCGACGATCCGCTTCTGCGCCGCGCCCGCGATCTTGCCCTGGTCGGTGGCGATGTCGTTCAGCGGCTGGTACCAGGCGCGGATGCCCATCTCGCCGAGGGCGCCGAGCACCCAGTCGTCCAGGTAGGCGTAACTGTCCTGGAAGGACAGGCCCTGCACCAGCGACTCGGGCACCGACAGCGAGTAGGTGATGGTGTTGCCGGGCTCCACGAACATGGCGCCGCCGCCGGAGATCCGCCGCACCACCTCGATGCCGTGCCGGGCGGCGCCCTCCGGGTCCACCTCGTTGCGCAGGGACTGGAAGCTGCCGATGATCACCGAGGGCGCGCCCCACTCCCACACCCGCAGCGTGGGCGGCCGGCGGCCCGCGGCCACCTCGGCGGTCAGGACCTCGTCCAGGGCCATGTGCAGCGCAGGGGGCTGCGGGCCCTCATGGATGAGCTGCCAGTCGTAGTCGGTCCAGTCCGTGGCGTGTGCCAGCGCCCGGCGCACCGCGATCCCGACGCCCTCCGAGGTCAGGCCGTACATGACCGTGCCCGCGGGCAGCCCCGCGTCGATCCGGGCGGCGAGCCCGGCCGCGTCGGTGTCCGCGGGGGCGCCCTCGAGCGCGCGGTTCACCGCGTCCAGCGCCTCGTCCGGTTCCAGGAAGAAGTCGCCCGCCACGCGCACGTCGCGCAGCACGCCGTCCTCGGCCGCCACGTCCACGACGACCAGCTTGCCGCCGGGCACCTTGTACTCACCGTGCACTGCCTGGGCCTCCCTCTTCGTCGACGGGATCAACGCCGCGCAGCCCGGTGGTGTTCCCGGCGGGACCGGGCGGGAAGGGACGCGGGAGAGGGGGCACGGGAGCCGGGCCGGAAAACCGCGGCGCCCGCGCCGGGCGGGTCCGATACTGGGGCCCGGTCCACACGCGCGAGCACCGAGGTGACAGATGCGGTTCACCACCCGGCCCACCCTCCAGGGCACCTTCGGCATGGTGTCCGCCACGCACTGGCTGGCCTCCCAGTCGGCGATGGCGGTGCTGGAGGACGGGGGCAACGCGTTCGACGCGGCCGTGGCCGGCGCCTTCGTGCTGCACGTGGTGGAGCCGCACCTGAACGGGCCGGCCGGCGAGGTGCCCATCCTGTTCGCACCGGCCGGCGGCGAGGTGCGCGTGCTGTGCGGGCAAGGCGTCGCCCCGGCCGCCGCCACCGTCGCGCACTACCAGGGACTCGGCCTCGACCTCGTACCCGGCACCGGACCGCTCGCCGCCGCCGTGCCCGGCGCCTTCGACGCCTGGCTGCTGCTCCTGCGCGACCACGGCACCAAGCCGCTCGAGGACGTCCTGAAGTACGCCATCGGCTACGCCGAACACGGGCACGCGCCCGTGGAGAACGTCGGCGCGACCGTGGAGAGCGTACGCACGATGTTCGAGACCGAGTGGCCCTCCTCGGCCGAGGTGTACCTGCCCGGCGGCCGGGCGCCCCGGCCCGGCGAACTGCTGCGCAACCGGGCCCTGGCCGCCACCTGGCGGCGGCTGCTGGCCTGCACCGCGCGGGCCGGCGGCCGGGAGGCCCGCATCGACGCGGCGCGCGAGGTGTGGCGCTCCGGCTTCATCGCCGAGGCCCTGGTACGGCAGTCCCGGCGGCCGACCCTGGACACCAGCGGGCGGCGGCACACCGGCACCCTCACCGAGGCCGACCTGGCCGGCTGGTCGGCGTCCTACGAGGCGCCCGCGACGTACGACTGGAACGGCTGGACCGTGTGCAAGGCCGGACCGTGGAGCCAGGGCCCGGCCTTCCTCCAGCAACTGGCCCTGCTGCCGCCCGCACTGCCCGCGTACGGCTCGGCGGACTACGTCCACCTGCTGATCGAGGGCTGCAAGCTCGCCATGGCCGACCGGGAGGCCTGGTACGGGGACGCGGCCGAGGTGCCGCTCGCCGACCTGCTGTCGGACGAGTACAACACCGGCCGCCGCGCCCTCGTCGGCGACAGGGCCTCCTGGGAACTGCGCCCCGGCAGCCCCGGCGGGCGCACCCCGCGCCTGCCCGCGCAGGCGCACAAGCACGTGACCGGCGACGACCTGCGGTTCAGCCCGATGGGTGCGGGCGAGCCGACCGTCGCGGACCTGACCGGCGAGGCGCAGGTGGCCGCCGACGGCGGCACCCGCGGCGACACCTGCCACCTGGACGTCGTGGACCGCTGGGGCAACATGATCGCGGCCACGCCCAGCGGCGGCTGGCTGCAGTCCAACCCGGTGGTGCCCGAACTCGGCTTCCCGCTCGGCACCCGGCTGCAGATGACGTGGCTGGAGGAGGGACTGCCGAACTCCCTCACCCCGGGCCGCCGTCCCCGCACCACCCTGACCCCGTCCCTGGCGGTGCGCGACGGCGTCCCGGTGATGGCGTTCGGCACACCCGGCGGGGACCAGCAGGACCAGTGGCAGACGCACTTCTTCCTCGCCGCCGTGCTGCGCGCCCCGGTCCGCGGCGGCCTCGACCTGCAGGGCGCGATCGACGCCCCGAACTGGCACAACGACAGCTTCCCCAGCTCCTTCCACCCGCGCGGCCGGCGCCCCGGCAGCGTCACCGTGGAGTCCCGCACGGACCCCGGGGTGATCGAGGCGCTGCGCCGCCGGGGCCACGACGTCACGGTCGGGCCCGGCTGGTCGGAGGGTCGCCTGTGCGCGGTGGCCCGCGACCCGGAGACGGGCGTCCTGTCGGCCGCCGCGAACCCGCGCGGGATGCAGGGGTACGCGGTCGGCCGCTGACGGCCGCTCCGGCACCCGCTCTTCATCCCGATTCCACCCGGCGTCCACCGGCCCGGCGTGGATTGTCAGCGGCGCGTGGTCTCATGGGGGACATGATCGACGAAACGGAAACCATCGAGGAGTTTCTCACCCGCAACTCGGCCGACGTGGAGGAAGCGGTCCGCATGGCCGCCGCGGCCGAGATCCTGCCGCGCTTCCGCCGCCTCGCCGAGCACGAGGTGGACCGCAAGAGCGGTCCGCACGACCTGGTGACCGACGCCGACCGGCTCGCCGAGAAGCGGCTCACCGAAGTCCTCGGCGCCCTGCTGCCCGGCTCGGTCGTGGTCGGCGAGGAGGCGGTGCACGCCGACCCGGCCACCTACGAGGCGATACGGGGCGACGCACCGGTCTGGATCATCGACCCGGTCGACGGCACCCGGCAGTTCGTGCACGGCGACGAGGGCTTCTGCACGCTGGTCGCGCTCGCCCACCGGGGCGTCGTCCAGGCGTCCTGGACCTACGCCCCCGTGCCGGACCGGTTCGCCACGGCCGTCCGCGGCCGGGGCGCGTTCCTCGACGGCGAGCGGCTGTTCGCGGGTCCGCCCGAGCCCGGCCGGGACCTCACCGTCGCCACCTCCCACCCGGACTTCACCACCGACGAGCAGAAGCACGCGCTGCGCGCCCTGTGGACCGACGGTCTGGCCCCGCGCCCGTGCGGCTCCGCGGGCCTGGAGTACCTCGCCGTGGCCCGGGGCGAGTTGGACGCGGTCGCCTTCTCCTGGGAGGCGGCCTGGGACCACGCGGCGGGCCTGCTGCTGGTCGAGGAGGCGGGCGGCGCCCACCTGACGCGCACCGGCGAGCCGTTCCGGGTGACCGGCGGCAACGCACTGCCGTTCACCGCCGCCCGGGACGCCGCCACCGCCCGCCGCGTGGCGCACCTGCTGGGCACCGGCGGCTGAGCCACCCGGCCCGGTCACCGCGGGGACACCGGCATATCCTGATCGCGAGTGGCCATCGGCTGACGAAGGAGTCCGAAGGTGCCGTCGATGCTCGATGCGGTCGTGGTGGGTGCGGGACCGAACGGACTGACCGCTGCCGTGGAGCTGGCCCGCAGGGGCCACTCCGTCGCCCTGTTCGAGGCGCGGTCCACCGTCGGCGGCGGCGCGCGCACCGAGGAGCTGACGCTGCCGGGCTTCCGGCACGACCCGTGCTCGGCCGCGCACCCCCTCGGCATCAACTCGCCCGCCTTCCGCGCCCTGCCGCTCGAGCGGTACGGCCTCGAGTGGGTGCACGCGGACCTGCCGATGGCACACCCGTTCCCGGACGGGAGCGCCGCCGTGCTGGCCCGGTCCGTCGCCGAGACGGCGGCCTCCTTCGGTCCGCGCGACGCGGGCGCGTACCGCAGACTCGTCGAGCCGTTCCTGGCCAAGTGGGACACCCTGGTGAGGGACTTCATGTCCCTGCCGTCGACCGCGCTGCCCCGCGACCCGGTCACCCTGGCCCGCTTCGGCCTCGCCGGGCTGCCGCCCTCCACCCTGCTGATGCGCCGCTTCCGCGACGAGCCGGTCAAGGCCCTCTTCTCCGGCCTCGTCGCCCATGTGATCGCCCCGCTCGGCGGCCTCGCCACCGGCGCCATCGGCCTGGTCTTCGCGCTGGCCGCGCACGCCCGCGGCTGGCCCCTGGCCCGCGGCGGATCCCAGGCCGTCTCGGACGCCCTCGCCGCCTACCTCACGGACCTCGGCGGCGCCGTCCACACCGACTACGAGGTCAAGCGGCTCGACGACCTGCCGCCGGCCCGCGCCTACGTCTTCGACACCTCGCCCGCCGCGCTCGCCCGCATCGCCGGCTTCGGCGGGTACTACGACCGCTTCCGCTACGGCCCCAGCGTGTTCAAGATCGACTACGCGCTGGACGGACCGGTTCCCTGGACCGCCCCCGAGGCCCGGGTCGCCGGCACCGTGCAGGTCGGCGCGAGCCAGGCCGAGATCGGCACCGCGCTGCACGCCGCGTCCCGTGCGGGCCGGGCCCCCGACCGGCCGTTCCTGATCACCGTCCAGCCCAGCGTCGCCGACCCGACCCGGGCGCCCGAGGGCAAGCACGTCTTCTGGACCTACGGCCACGTCCCGAACGGCTGGCGGGGCGACCTGACCGACGCCATCGAACGCCAACTGGAGCGCTTCGCCCCCGGATTCCGCGACCGCGTCCTCGCCCGCGCCACCATGGGCCCGGCCGAACTCGCCGCCCACAACGCCAACTACGTCGGCGGCGACATCGCCTGCGGCGCGGCCTCCGGCCTCCAGCTGCTGCTGCGCCCCAGACTGTCCATGTTCCCGTACCACACCCCCCACCCGGCCGTCTTCATCTGCTCCTCGGCCACCCCGCCGGGCCCGGGCGTGCACGGCATGTCGGGGCACAACGCGGCCAAGGCCGTCTGGCGGAGACTGAGGCAGAAATGACCACGATCACCTTCGTCCGGGGCGACATCACCCGGCAGAGCGCCGACGCGATCGTCAACGCCGCCAACTCCTCCCTGCTCGGCGGCGGAGGGGTGGACGGGGCCATCCACCGCAGGGGCGGCGCCGCGATCCTCGAGGAGTGCCGCGCCCTGCGCGCCTCCAGGTACGGCAGGGGCCTGCCCACCGGCCAGGCGGTCGCCACCACGGCGGGCGCGCTGGACGCCCGCTGGGTCATCCACACGGTGGGGCCGGTCTGGTCCGCCGGCGAGGACCGCTCGGAACTCCTCGCCTCCTGCTACCGGGAGTCCCTGCGGGTCGCCGACGAACTCGGCGCCCGTACGGTCGCGTTCCCGGCCGTCTCCACCGGCGTCTACCGGTGGCCGATGGACGACGCGGCCCGCATCGCGGTGGAGACGGTGCGCGCCACACCGACCTCGGTCGAGGAGGCACGCTTCGTCCTCTTCGACGAGCGGGCGTACCAGGCGTTCGCAGCGCAGGCCGGCTGAGCGCGTGCCCGGCTGACCGCACGTCCGGCTGAGCGTGCGCGGACGGCGGGCCCGGCGCCGCCGGGCCCGCCACGGCCCGGCACTCAGCTCAGCAGCCGGCGCTTCTGGGCCTCGAACTCCTCGTCCGTGAGGATCCCTTGCGACTTCAGATCGGCGAGCTCCTTGAGCTGGTCGATCTTGGTGGTCATGTCGTCGCCCGCAGCGGGTGCGGGCGGCGGGGCCATCCGCTGCTGTTGCTGCGCGTACTGCTGCTGTCCGTACTGCTGTTGCTGCTGCTCGTAGTCCTGCTGCGCCCACCGGCCGGCCTGCCGTCGTGAGACGCGGTTGGACACGGCGGTGGCCGTACCGGCGACGACGGCGGTGCGTGCGACGCCCCTGATCAGTCCGGGCATGATCGTCATCTCCCAGTGTGGAAAGGGCCGGCCGGTCAGGCCGCCGCGGAACCGCCGCGGGGAGCCGTCTCCTCCGTGGCGTCCAGCGAAGCCAGCAGCGCCTGGACGGGGATGCGGCCGCTCGCCACGAGCTGGGCGCCGCTGCGGCGCAGGGCGGCGGCCAGGGGAGCGGCCCACAGGTTCTCGTACACCAGCACCGCCGCGGAGTTGCCCGGCTCCAGCGCGTTGCCGGCCTCGTCGATGTCGCTCTGGTCCAGCACCCCGGCGGAGGCGCCCTCGAAGACGGTCAGGTCGATCTCGTCCCCGAGGTCCCTCAGTTCCAGGGCCACGACCGAGCCGTCGCTCTCCTTGCGGACGAAGGCGAGATCGATGATGCGCACGATGCCCCGGTCGGCCAGGTCGACGAGCAGCGGGAACGCCTCGCCCGTCATCCGGTTGCCGGGGAACTCGATCACGAGGTAGTCGACGGGGCCCATTTCTTCGACGCTGTCCATGACCACTCCCTGGGAGCTGCGTTGGTCCGACCCCTGGACCCAATTCCAGCATGGGGCGATGGGCCCCGCACCTCCGTGCCCGTGTCCGTGCGCGTCGGGCGGTGAGCTGGTGGATGCTCCTGCCGATCAGCCAACGGCCGTGGCGATCCTCGCGACGGCGGGTCAGGAGGTCCGCGGGTCGCGGTCCCGCAGGGGCGGCGGTGCGCCGAGGCGGTGCGCCAGGAACGGTTCCTGGGCGGTGACGGCGCCGACGCTGACGCTGACGGCCGCCGCGACGCAGACCACGATCAGCCAGGACAGCAGCACGAAGACGGAGCCCGCCGGACCGTACTCGGCCAGGGCCCGGTTCAGCGCCCGCGGCATGTACAGGCGCGCGGTCGTCGCCAGCACGGTGAGGACCGCCGCCGTGAGCACCGCGCCCGGCAGCAGGGGCTTCCAGCCGACCAGGCCGCCGAGCAGCAGGTGCTGGGTCCACCACCACAGCCCCACCTGGGTGAGGAGCGTCAGGGGCACGCCCAGCCAGGCGCCCACCCCGAAACCGTTCCGCACCGGGCCTTGGAGCACCAGAACCCCGAGCCAAAGGGCGAGCCAGGCCAGCCACCGCCATGGAGCGATGCGGGCGCCCGCCCGGGGGATCTCCCAGGCGCGCTTGCACAGCCGCTGCATGGCCCGGCTGACGGCGGTGGCGGACAGCAGCACCATCAGACCGCCCACGATGCCCGTGGCCTCCTGGAGATTGCCGGTCGTGGGTTCGAAGACCTTCTCCAGCTCGGCGTTGGCCGCGCCCGTCAGCCCGAACACCGCGCGCACCGACTCGATCAACTGGTGGCGCACCGCTGAAGGGGCGTAGGCCGCGAAGACGAAGAGCAGCGGGACCGCCGTCAGGAAGCACTGTGCGGCGAGGCGGGTGCCGGAGTCGAAGATGTTCACCGACACCATGCGGTCCGCGAGATGGGTGAGCACCGGCAAGCGGATCTCCGCCCGGCGGTGAGCCGACTTCGCCCAGGCGACCAGCCGGCCCACCGCCGGCACCCGCACGGAGGTCGGCATGGCGTGGCTCCTTTCGCTGCGTCCAGACTGGGGGCCGGAGCGCGGCACGGCACCCCGGAGACCGTCCGCCGTCCGGCGCCCGGTCGCCCGTCCGGCCCCGTCCACCGCGTGGCGGCACGGCCGCTTCTTCCTTCGGCCGCGCGGACGGCGCCCCGTCGCTCGCCCGTCCGGTCCACCCAGCGCGCGTGGCACCCGTGGACCTGACGCAATGGGGGTGTCCGCGCCCCTACACGCCGGAGGCCCCTCGTGCCAGCCTCATCCGACCCGCACGCACCCGGCCCCGGCCCCCGGCACCCCGACCCGCAGGCACCGGGCCCGGGCCCCTCGAACGCGGCCCCCGACGCGCAGTCATCCGGCCCCGGCCCCGGTCCCGACTCCAGGCACCCGGACCCGCAGGCACCGGGCCCAGGCCCCTCGAACGCGGCCCCTGACGCGCAGTCATCCGGCCCCGGTCCCGGCCACCCGGCCCCTGACCCGCACGCGCCGGGCCCCGGTGCTCAGCCGGGGGACCCGGCTGCCGCGCGGGCGACGGCCCCCGGCCCCGGGCGCCCGGGCGCCGCCCCGCAGGAGCCCGGACCGGGTCACGGCGCGCACGCTTCCGGCCCCCCGGGGCGCGGGGACGTCCCCGGTGCCGACCGGCATCCGCCCGGCGAGCCCCCGGGGCCACCGGGGCGGGGGTCCGGCGGGTCCGGCGGGTCCGGCGGGGAGGGCGGGGCGCCGCGGGGACGGAGCGCCGGGCGCATGGCGCGCGCGGTCGCCTCCGCCGTGCTGATCGTGCTGACGTGCGTCCTCGTGCCCGTCGCGCTGCTCGCCACCTGGGTGCACGACATCGTGCTCGACACCGACCGCTACGTGGCCACGGTCGATCCACTGGCCAAGAACCCCGCCGTGCGGGACGCCGCGGTCCACCGGATCACGGAGGCCGTCGGCGCGCACGTCGACGGTCAGCGGGCCGCCGCGGACATCGCCTCCTGGCTGCAGTCCCAGGGTCTGCCGCCGCTTGCCGCCGACGCGGTCAGGGGACTGGGACCGCAGCTCGACTCCGCCGCCAACCAGGCCGTCACGAAGACCGCCACCCGCGTCGTCGACAGCGACGCCTTCGCGACCGTGTGGAACACCGCCAACCGCGCCGCCCACAACGCCGTCGTGCACGCCCTGACCGGCCAGGGACGCGGTGCCGTCGGCGTCAGCGACGGCACGGTCTCCCTGGACGTCGGCACGGCCGTCGACCGGGTCAAACAGGAACTGGTCGATGCCGGGCTGAAGCCCGCCGCCAGGATTCCGCAGGTGGACAAGCAACTGGTGCTGTTCCAGTCCGAGGAACTCGCCAAGTTCCGCAAGGCGGCCCACCTCCTCGACGTCGTGGGCAACTGGTTCCCGGTGCTCGTCGTCGTTCTCGGCGTCGCCGGGGTGTTCCTGGCCCGCCGGCGACGAAGGGCGCTCGCCCGCACCGCGCTGGGCGCGGCCTTCGCCTGCCTGGTGGTGGCGATCGCCCTGGTCCTGGCCCGCCGCTACTACCTCGACCACCTGCCGCCGAAGGTGCAGTCGAAGGCCGCCGCCGCGGCCGTCTTCGACACCCTGGTGCACTTCCTGCGGGTCAGCCTGCGCACGGCCGTCGTCCTCGGCGTCGTCATCGCGCTGGGCGCCTACCTCGTGGGGCCCGGACGGCTGCCCGTGGCCGTCCGCGGCGCGTCCGACCACACGGCCGACTCCGCCGCCCGCTGGGCGGCGGCCCACCACATCAGCACCGGACGGGTCGGCTCCTGGACACTGGCCTACCGCCGGGTCATCACCCTCGCCGTCCTGCTGATCATCGCGCTGGTCTTCGCGCTCTGGAACCATCCGACGGTGCTCACGGTGCTGCTGCTGGTCCTCGTGCTGCTCGGGGTGCTGGCGCTGCTGGCGCTGCTCGCCGCGGGCGGCCGTGCCGACCTGCGCTCGGCACGCGGACCGGCGCGACCGCCCGGCGACGAGACCTGACCGCGAGGGCACCGCTCGTGCGGCGTTCGGCCCAGGCGGAGCGGGCGCGAGGGGCCCGCCGCCGGTGCCGCCGGTCGCGGCCGCCGCCGTGCGAACTGCGCGCGGACGGGAAGACTGCGATCCTGATCGAGGAGAGCAAGTGTCCATGGGCTGTCGGACGGGGGTGATGACCCCGTGGCTGCGAGACACGAGAACACGCGGCGCCCAGCCGCCGCGTATGTCGACCCGCTGGGAGAGCCGTTTCTGCAGACCCGCTTCGCCCTGCCCGCCCGGCCGGCCACCTTCCTGCGCCGCCGGCGGCTGACCGAACACCTCGATCAGGCCCTCGGCACCCCGCTGACGATGGTGAACGGCTCGGCCGGCGCGGGCAAGACCCTGCTGGTCGCGGACTGGGCCGCCCGCCTCGGGCAGCCGGTCGCCTGGTTCACCAACGAGACGGAGGACCAGGGCTGCGGAGTGTTCTGGGCCTACGTGCTCCAGGCCCTGCGCGCCGCCGGCCTGCCCCTGCCCGCCGAGATCGGCTGCCCGGGCGACGCCGGCCGGGTGGAACGCACCCTGCTGGCCCGCCTCGCCGACGAGCTGAGCGGACGCCCGCGCCCCGCCGTCCTGGTGCTCGACGAGTTCGACCGGGTGACCACCCCGCAGATCGCCGACCAGCTCGAGTTCGTGCTCCACCACGCCGGCCCCGGGCTGCGCCTGATCCTCGTCACCCGCACCGAGCCGCTGCTGCCGCTGCACCGGTACCGGGCCGCCGCGGCCATGACCGAGATCCGGGACGCCGAGCTGGCCTTCACCGCCGACGAGGCGGCCGCCCTCCTGGAGCGGCACGGCCTGTGCCTGTCCGCCGACGCCACCCGCGCCCTGGTGGAGCGCACCCGCGGCTGGGCCGCCGGGCTGCGGCTGTGCGCCATGGCGGCCCAGCAGCACCCGGACCCCGAGACGTACCTCGCGGACTTCGAGGCGGGCCGGTCCACGATCGCCGACTTCCTCCTCGCCGAGGTGCTGAAACGGCAGCCGGCCCGGACCCAGGACCTGCTGCTGGACGTCAGCGTCGTGGAGCGGTTCTGCCCGGGACTGGCCGAGGCGCTGACCGGCGCCGGCGGCGTCGAGCCGGAGCTCGCCGGACTGCACACCCAGAACGCGTTCATCGAGGACCTCGGGCACTCCTGGTACCGGCTGCACCCGCTGTTCGGCGAGATCCTGCGGACCCATCTGCGGGTCCGCTCGCCGGGCCTCGAACCCGAACTCCACCGGCGTGCCGCCCGGTGGCTGCGCGCCTCCGGTTCGCTGCCTGAGGCACTGGCGCACGGCGCCGCCGCGGGCGACTGGGAGTTCGCCGCCCGGGCCCTTGTCGACGACCTGGCGATCGGGCAGCTCTTCACCGGCCTGCGCGCGGACGACCTCACCGAGCTGTTCGCCCGGATGGGACCGGAGGTCCCGGGCCCGGCGGCGGAACTCGTGCGCGCAGCGCGCGACCTGGCGGGGCGTGACATGGGCCGCGGCCTGAGCCACCTGCGCCGGGCCGAGAAGATGCTGCGGGCGGGGGAACGCCCCCGGGCCGAGCGGGCCGCGCGCCCCGGAGGCGGCCCGCGCGACGAGCGCGCCCCGCGCTCCGCGGAAGGCACTCACGAGCCGCCCTCCGACGCGGCGGACCGGCTGGGCTGCGCCCTGCTGGAGGCCCTGGCGGCGCGGCTGACCGGCTCGCCGGGACGGGCCGAGAAGGCGGTGGCGGAGGCCGTCCGGCTGCGCGGCGAGATACCCGCCCACCTGCTGCGCAAGCACCCCGAGTTCACCGCCCTGCTCCTCACCCACCTGGGTTCCGCCCGACTGTGGGCCGGCCGCTTCGACGACGCTCGCGACGCCCTGGCGCAGGCGGCCGGCTGCCCCGGCGGCGTCTCGACGGCCCTGCCCCGGGAGGACTCCCTCGGGCACCTGGCTCTGATCGATTACCTGAACGGCTGGCCGGGCCGGGCCGAGCGCCAGGCGCTGGCGGCCCTGGACGAGACGGAGCAGTTCGGCCTGGGCCGCCCCTCCGGCCCGGGTCTCGGGCAGCTCGTGCTGGCCGCGGTGGCCGTCGAACGCGACGACCTCGCGCAGGCACGCCGTCTGCTGGACGGCACGGCCGGCTCCGGGGCCGTACCGCTCGACCCGGTGACCGCGGCCGGCCGGTCCCTGGCGACGGCGCGGCTGCTGCTGGCGCGCGGCGAGCCCCGGGCCGCCGCGGCAGCGACCGGGCTCGTCGTGCCGGCCCTGACGGCCTCCCCCTGGGCGGAGGTGCACACCGCGCTGGTCACCGCCGCGGCCCAGCTTGCCGAGGGCCGTCCGGACTGCGCCGCGAAGGTGCTCGACGAGGTGCCGTACGCCGGCGAGCCCGCGTACGCGGCGGAGCTGGCCTGGGCCAGGCTCGCCGCAGGTGACCGCGACACGGCGATCGGCCTCCTCGACCTGGTGGGCGGCCGGGACGCTCTGGGTCCGGGCGTCACCGTGCGGGCCGCGCTGGTGCGCGCGCGGGCGGCCCAGGACGAGGGGGACGACGCCGCCGCCCGCAAGCTGCTCGCCCGGGCCCTGCTGGAAGCGCGCGGGGAACGGCTGCGGCGGCCCTTCGTCGAGGCCGGACCCCGGATCCGGCACCTCCTGGACACCCCGCCCCTGCAGGCCCTGGCCGCCGGCTGGCTCGTCCCCGGCGCCCCGGCGGAGCGGAGCCGTCCCGGCGCGGCCGTCGAGTCCGCGCCGCTGGTCGTCGAGGAGCTGAGCCGCCGCGAGCGCGAGGTGCTGGGCCGGCTCGCGCAGATGATGTCCACGGAGGAGATCGCCGCCGACCTGTACGTGTCGGTCAACACCGTGAAGACCCACCTCAAGAGCGTCTACCGGAAACTCGGCGTGAACCGGCGCGGCGACGCGGTACGGCAGGCCCGCGAACGGGGACTGATCTGAACCCGGCACACAACTCGGTGAGGTGGGCATTGCGACACTGGGGAGCGCTGATGGTGCTGGGCACGGCCCAGTTCCTCATGGTGCTGGACACCTCCGTCATGAACGTCTCCATCAGCAGGCTGGTCGAGGACTTCCACACCGAGGTGACCGCCATCCAGGCCGTCATCACCCTGTACGCGCTGGTCATGGCGGCTTTCATGATCATCGGGGGCAGGTTCGGCGACATCCACGGCCGCCGTCGCCTGTTCCTGTCCGGTCTCGTGGTCTACGGCACCGGGTCGGCCCTGACCGCCCTGGCGCCCACGCTGTGGGTCCTCACGCTGGGCTGGTCCGTCATCGAGGGCCTCGGCGCCGCGATGGTGCTGCCGGCCATGGCGGCCCTGGTCGCCGAGTCCTACCGGGGACGGGACCGGGCGGTCGCCTACGGCGTCATCGGCGGCCTGGCCGGCGCGGGCATCGCGGTCGGCCCGCTGCTGGGCGGCTGGGTGACCACGTACCTGACCTGGCGGCTGGTCTTCGCGGGCGAGGTCGTGGTCGTCGTCGCCGTCCTGTGCTGCCACCGGGTGATCAAGGAGTCGCCGCGGACCGGACCGGCGCCCCGGCTGGACGGCATCGGCGCGGTCCTCTCGGCGGCCGGCCTGGCCCTGGGCGTGCTCGGCGTGCTGCAGAGCAGCACCTGGGGCTGGGTGCAGCCGCGCAACCCGCCCTTCACCGTCCTCGGCTTCGCGCCGACCCTGTTCGTCATCGGCGCCGGGGTGGCCGTGCTGTCCTGCTTCGTACGCTGGGAGCGCGCGCGTGAGGCCAAGGGCGCCGACCCCCTGGTGCACCTCTCGCTGCTCCGCGTGCCACCGCTTCGATCGGGGCTGCTGTGCCTGCTGAGCCAGAACCTGATCCTGCTGGGACTGTTCTTCACCATCCCGCTGTACCTCCAGGTCGTGCAGGGCTTCGACGCCTTCCGGACGGGCCTGCGGCTGCTGCCGGTGTCCGTCACGATGCTGGTCACCTCGCTGACCGCCGCCCGGCTCGGGCGCACCCTGGGGCCGCGCCGGGTCGTACGGCTGGCCCTGCTGACGCTGACCGTCGCCGTCGTGTGGCTGCTGGCCACCATCGACCCCGTCATCGACGACGCGCAGTTCGCCGCCGCGATGGCCGTGCTCGGCATCGGCATGGGCCTGCTCGCCTCGCAGCTCGGCAATGTCGTGCAGTCCAGCGTGGGCGAGGAGGAACGCAGCGAGGCCGGCGGCCTGCAGTTCACCTCGCAGAACCTCGGCTCGGCACTGGGCACCGCGCTCATCGGCTCGATCCTGATCGGAGCGCTGGCACACGCGTTCACCGCGGACGTGCAGAACAACGCGCTGCTGTCGGAGCAGACCAAGCGGCAGACCGGAGTGGCCCTCGAAGCCGGGGTCACCTTCGTGCCCACGGACCAGGTGCGCTCAGCGGCCCAGCGGGCCGGGGCGCCCCCGGCCGAGGTCGACGCCCTGACGGACTCGTACGCCACGGCGCAGCTCGACGGCCTGCGGGCGGCCATCCTCGCCACCGGCGCGATCACCCTCGCGAGTTTCCTCGTCACACGCCATCTGCCGGCCGCGCCGGGCCGTGGCCGCCCGGCACGGCCGGCGTACGGCGCTCCGGCCGGCGCCACCGGCGCCCCGGAGTGAGCGCGAAAGGCGACGCCGATGCCCTCGACCCGGCCCACCGCCACACGGACACCATCGGCCGAGCGCCGCGCACACGCCGACTACACCGGCGCCGTCTACGGGTCGATGCTCGCCGCGTCCGTGGTCATCGGCGCCGGTGGGCTGGGCAAGTTCCCCCGGGTGCAACTGGTGGTGCTGCTGGTGCTCACCGGCCTCGTCTTCTGGATCGGGCACGTGCACGCCCAACTGTTCGGCGCCCGGCTCGCGCAGCGCTCGCTGGACGGCCCGACCGTCCGGCGGGTGTGCCGCGAGGAGTGGCCGATCGTCGAGGCGGCCGTTCCGCCGGCCCTGGCCGTCGCCGTGAGCCCGCTGCTGGGTCTGGACGTGGCGGGCGCCGTGTGGCTCGCGGTCGCGGTGGCCGTGGCCGGCCAGGTGGGCTGGTCGGCGGTCGGCGCACGGCAGGCGGGCGCCTCCTGGCGGCTGGTGTCCGTCACCGCGGCGGTCAATCTGCTGCTCGGACTGGTCATCATCGCCTTCAAGCTCGCACTGACCCACTGACCCACTGACCCACCGACCCGCCGACCCACCGATCGGCCCGCGCCGTCCGGCGCCACCGGCCGCCGGACCCCTTATCACCTGCACCGGGTGAGGTCCGGTGGCCCGGGAACGGAGCAGGATCGCAGGTGACACCGCAGCCGGCCCGCGGCGGGAGAACGGCACATGCGCTATGAGATCCGCGTCGATGGACACATGTCGGAGACCCTGACCAAGGCCTTCCCCGAGTTCGACCATGTGATGATGTCCGGTCAGACAGTCCTGTTCGGCCGGATCATCGACCAGGCGCACCTCTACGGGCTGCTGGTCCGCTGCCAGTCGCTCGGCCTGCGGGTCGTGGAGATGCGGCAACTCCCCGAATGAGAAACCGAGTCCGGACCCGCGGCCGTACGGGCCCGTTCCGGCCGGGCCCGTCGCTCACAGGTCCGCCGCCTCCACCCGCCCCGCGCGCGCGGCCTCGCCCAGGGCGGCGAAGTCCCGCTCGTTCTGGTCCGCGTACGCCTGGGCGAAGTGCGGCAGCGCACGGTCGAAGCGGTCCCCGCCGCCGAGGTAGGCGGCGATGGCGACCGGGTCGCCGGAGCGGGCGTGGGCCCGGGCCAGCGAGGCCCCGCACACCTGGCCGAACAGGTCCAGCAGAGCCGGGTCCATGGTCTCCGGCCGGGCGATGCCCTTCCAGTCGAGCAGTTGCCGCACGTAGAAGTCCCGGCCGAGTCCGTCGAGGCCGACGACGTGGGTCCAGCCCAGGAAGATGTCGCTGGTCGTCTGCATGAGCCGCTGCCCCGCCACCACCCGGGTGCCCTGGTTGTCGTACCGCTCCCCGTCCGTGTACGGGGCCAGCACCGACGCCTGGGCCTCCTTGGCCTGCAGCAGCAGGGGATCGTCGTCGTCCCGGCCGAGCAGCAGCAGGATCCAGCAGCGGGTGCCGACGCTGCCGACGCCCACCACCTTGCGGGCCGCGTCCACCAGCCGGTAGTGCCGCAGCAGATGCCGCCGCTCCGAGGGGAGCGTGCGCGCGTACTGCTCCAGCAGCGACTGCAGGTACCGGTCCTCCTGCTCGGCCGGGGCGCCGGCCTCCAGGTCGCGCAGGGGAGTGATCAGCGGTGGGTCAGCGGTGATCCGGCGGCCCCGCGGGGTCAGCGTGGTCAGCTTGGCGAAGGCCCGCATGTGGGTGCGCGTGCGGGCGCGCGCGGTCGCCCGTGCGGTACGGCGCCTGCCCTCCTTGTCCAGGGCGGAGGCCAGCAGCCGGCGCATCCGGTCCGCGTCGTCCTGGGCGTACCAGACGTCCAGCGTGCGCATGCGGGCGAACTCCCGCATGCGTTCCCGGTAGGCCCGCACGCACCGCAGCACCGCCTCGTCCTGCCGCCCGACCGGGAAGCCGTTGGCCCGGCCCGCGATGACGAGACTGGCCGCGAGCCGTTTCACGTCCCACTCGAACGGGCCCGGGAAGGTCTCGTCGAAGTCGTTGATGTCGAAGACCAGACGCCGTTCGGGCGAGGCCAGCAGCCGGAAGTTCAGCAGATGGGCGTCGCCGCACAGTTGCACCTCGAGCCCGGTGCGGGGCAGCGGGCCGAGGTCGGCCGCCATGACCGCGGCGGCGCCGCGGTAGAAGCGGAACGGGGACTCGAGCATGCGGCCGTAGCGGATCGGCACCAACTCCGGTAACCGGGTCGCCGACTGACGCGCCAGCACGTCGATCACGTCCGGCCGGTCCGGCGCGGTCACGAAGACGCCGTGCCCCGAGCGCGGTACCCGGGACCGGGCGTTCCTGCCGTGGGCGGCGCGGTCCGCGGGCGACCACGAGACGGTGGCGGCACTCGGTGCGGTCATGTGCGGAGCCCTCCTCGTACCTCACCCCCGTGTACCTCACCCCCGTGTCACTCCACCGTTCCGGCACCGGGCGAGGGATCACCCACCGCGGGTGATCCCTCGCACCGGCCGGAGCGGGATGCTTTCCGTCGAGGGGTTCGCGCGCCGCCCCGCCGGCGGCCCGGAGACGCCCCGTCGTCCACGCGAGGAGGAGCCATGACCGAGCCGCGTGGCACGGCACCGGGCACCGGACCGTCGCATGCGTTCGGCGGGGCGGCCGCGGGGCCGCCGCCGGGGGAGGCCATGACGGCGCTCGCCCGGTCGTGGGTCTGGATCCTGGGCTCGGCGGTGGTGACGCTGGTCCCGGGTGTGCTGATCCTGGTCTGGCCGGACGAGACGCTGCACGTGCTGGCCGTCGTCATCGGCCTCTACCTGCTGCTGATCGGCGCGCTGCGGTTCGTGACGGCCTTCTCCCGGGAGGGGGCCGGGGAACGGCTGCCCGGGCTGGTCATCGCGGTGCTGTTCGTCCTGGCCGGCGTGCTCTGCCTGCGCAACCCGCTGCAGACCGTCACCGCGCTGTCCCTGATCGTCGGACTCGCCTGGCTGACGTCCGGCATCCTCAGCCTCTACACCGCGATCTCCGCCGAGGACCTCCCGCACCGCGGGGTGGTCCTCGGCGCCGCGCTGCTCGGCATCGTCGCCGGGATCGTGGTGCTCGTCCTGCCCGCCGAGTCGGCGCGGGCGCTGACCCGGCTGCTCGGGCTGTGGCTCGTGCTGCTGGGCCTGGTCGAACTCGCGGTCGCCCTCGCCTGGCGTGCCGCACTGCGCCGCGCGACTTACGCGCCGGACGCCCTGCGGACCACGTCGACCGCCCCACCGGACAGGCCCGGCCCACCGCGCTGAGCCCGTCGGCCGGCTTCGTGGCGCTGAGCCCGTCGGCCGGCTCCGTCGCGCTGAGATCGTCGGTCGGCTGCGTCGCGCTGAGACCTTCGGTTGGCCCCGTAGCGCTGAGATCGTCGGCCGGGCCCCGTCCCGCTGGTGGCCGCCGGCCGGCTCGGTCGCACTGGGCCTACTGCTCGGCTCCGCCGCCGCGGGACCGCTGGTTGGCTCCGTCCCCTGGGACCGCCGGTTGACTCCGCTGAGCCGAGAGCGTCGATCGGCGCCGTCGCCGTGAGGCCGCGGGCAGGCTCCGTCGTTGTGGAACCGCCGGTTGGCCCTGCTGCTGTGAGGCCGCTGGTCGACTGTGAGGCCGCTGGTCGACGTGGCTGAGAGGCCGCTGGTCGACTCCGCCGCCCCAAGGCCGCGTACCGGGCCCCTCGGGTGAGACCGCCGGACGGCCCGCCCTGCCGTCGGGAGACGGCTTCCCCCTCGCTGTGAGACCGCCGGACGGCCCCGTCGCCGGGAGACGTCCCCCGGCCCCCTCGTGCGGGACCGCCGTTCGGCCTCGCGGTTGCGGCACCGCCTGATCACCGTTCGGCCTCGCCGTTGCGGCACCGCCTGACCACCGCTCGGCCCCCCTGCTGCGGCACCGCCTGACCGCCGCCCGGCCCGCCGCCGCAGGGCCGCCGTCTCAGGACGGCTGGACGGTCCGCCGCTCGCTCCGGGGGCGGCGGGTGGCGGCGGCGCGGCGGCCACGATCACCCGCCTCGGGTGAGGCCGCCCCGTCCCGCCCCGCGCACTCTGGGATCGGCACACACCGGCCCGGCCGGCTCGACAGGCCGGAGCCCCGGAACTGAGGAGAGAAATGAGCGCGCAGACCTACCTCGCGTACGACTATCCACTGCTGAGCGCCTTCTGGACGATGCTGGTGTTCTTCCTGTGGATCATGTGGTTCGTCCTGCTGTTCCGGATCATCGTCGACATCTTCCGCGACGACGGCATGAACGGCTGGGCCAAGGCCGGCTGGACGCTCTTCGTGATCGTGCTGCCCTTCCTGGGCGTCCTCGTCTACCTGATCGCTCGCGGCAAGGGCATGGGCAAGCGGGAGATGGAGCAGGCACGCGCCCAGCAGGCAGCCTTCGACTCCTACGTCCGGGAGACCGCGCTGGGCGGCGCGGACCGCAGGAGCAGCGCCGACGAACTCGCCAAGCTGTCCGAGATGCGCTCGCGCGGCGACATCAGCGAGGACGAGTTCCGCCGGGCGAAGGAACTGGTCCTCAGCGGCAGCGGCAGTGGCACCGGCTCCGGTTCCGGGACCGCGCAGCAGCCGGCTCGCGGCGTACCGACCTCGTCCGGACGCTGAGCACCTCCCACCTCGACGAACGGAGGCAGTGGTATGACCGCGTCACCGCGCACCAGCGCACACACCCGGACCGCCAGGCAGCAGTGGGCCGGAGGACTGACGGCCTTCGCGGGCATCATGCTCATGATCGCCGGACTGCTCAGCCTGTTCCGCGGCATCATGGCGATCGCCCACGACGACGTCTTCGTCACGACCCCGAACTACGTCTTCAAGTTCGACCTCACCAGCTGGGGCTGGATCCACCTGGCCCTCGGCGTGGTCGCGATAGCCGTCAGCTTCGGTCTGTTCGGGCCGTCGATGTGGGCCCGGGTCGCCGGCGTGGCCATCGCCGGGCTCGTCATCATCGCCAACTTCCTGTCCCTGCCGTACTACCCGGTGTGGTCGGTGCTGATGATCGCGCTGTCCGGCTTCATCATCTGGGCCCTGTGTGTAGTCAGGCGCGACGACGCCGCCGCGATGCCCTAGCACCGGCACGCCACGACCCGCCGCCGGTGCGAGGAGGACGACGGATGGACAGGTATCCGCCCATCGCGGAGCACGGCACGGTGGGTGACCTCCAGACGGCTGCCCTGGTGTCGTCCGGCGGAACCGTCGACTGGTGGTGCACCCCGCGCTTCGACTCGCCCGGCGTCTTCGCCTCACTGCTGGACAGCGAGCGCGGCGGGCACTGCCGGCCGGCGGCGGAGCACCTGGCTCGCCGGCCTCGCCGCGGCGGCCCGTCTGCCCCGCGCGCCCGTCTGCCCCGCGCGCCCGGCCGCACCGCGCCCGGGGGAGCGACGGCCTGCGCGGCGCCGGGGACCGAGGCGCGACCGCCGCTCCCGGACCCCGGGCAGTCCCCCGCCCCGCGCCGCCCGCACCACGCGTGACATCATCGGCCCCGGTCAGGACCGACGCCGAAAGCGGTGGCAGGAGCCGCACGAGGAGCACGATGAACCCCCGTCCCACCGCCCCGCCCGCGGTGGGCGCCTCGCTGCTGGACGACTTCTCCCTGGAGATGACCGGCAAGGACGTGCCGAAGCTCGAGGAGGCGCGCCACAGCATCCCGCCGGGCACGCGGATCAACGTCACCTTCCTGGCGGGCGAGGACCTCGCCACGCGGCTGGCCGCCGCCCGCGCGGTCAAGAGCCTCGGCTTCGTCCCCGTGCCGCACATCTCCGCCCGCCGCCTGCCCTCCCGGGCCCACCTGGAGGAGTTCCTGGCCGGCCTGGCCGCGGACGGCACCGCCGAGAACGTGTTCGTGGTCGGCGGCGACCCCGCCCGCCCCGAGGGCCCGTACCCGGACGCCCTGTCCGTCATCCGCACCGGGCTGCTGCAGCGGCACGGCGTGCGCCACATCGGCATCAGCGGCTACCCGGAGGGCCACCCCTCGATCACCGAGGGCACCCTGTGGTCGGCGCTCACCGACAAGTCGGCGGCACTCGGCGCGGAACGGCTCACGGGCGACGTCATCACCCAGTTCGGTTTCGACGTCGCCCCGGTGCTCGGCTGGCTGGAGGCCGTACGCGCCCGGGGCGTCTCCCTGCCGGTGCGCATCGGCGTGCCCGGCCCCGCGGGGGTGCGCCGGCTGATGGCCTACGCCACCCGCTTCGGCGTCGCCACCAGCGCCTCCGTGGCCCGCAAGTACGGCTTCTCGCTGACCAACCTCATCGGCACGGCCGGCCCCGACCGGTTCCTGCGCGCCCTCGCCCGGCACCACGACCCCGTCCGGCACGGCCGGGTGAAGGTGCACTTCTACACCTTCGGCGGACTGCGGGCCACCTCCGAGTGGATAGCCCGTTTCCGGCACGGGGAACGGACGGACCGGCAGCCCTGACCCACGGGGACGATCCGGCGACGCCCTGGCGAGCGCCACGTACATGTCGGATTCCCGCCAGCGAGCGGCCTCCGCGGTGCCCGATCCTTGAGACATGCAGACAGGGATGCACCTCGACCGGGAACGCTGCGTCGGCGCCGTGCGGTCCAAGGACGCGCGGTTCGACGGATGGTTCTTCACGGCCGTCCTGACCACCCGCATCTACTGCCGGCCGAGCTGCCCGGTGGTTCCGCCCAAGGCGGAGAACATGACCTTCCTGCCGAGCGCGGCGGCCTGCCAGCAGGCCGGGTTCCGGGCCTGCAAGCGCTGCCGCCCCGACACCAGCCCCGGCTCCCCGGAGTGGAACCGGCGCGCCGACCTGGTGGCCCGGGCGATGCGGCTGATCGCCGACGGGGTCGTGGACCGCGAGGGCGTGCCCGGGCTGGCCGCCCGGCTCGGTTACAGCGCCCGGCAGGTGGAGCGCCAGCTCCTCGCCGAGCTGGGCGCCGGCCCCCTCGCGCTGGCCCGGGCTCAGCGGGCGCAGACCGCGCGGCTGCTGATCGAGACGACCCCGCTGCCCATGGCGGAGATCGCCTTCGCGGCCGGCTTCTCCTCCATCCGCACCTTCAACGACACCGTCCGCGAGGTGTTCGCCCTCTCCCCGAGCGAGCTGCGCGCCCGGGTGCCGGGCAACGGGGCGGCGGCCGCCCCCGGCACCCTGGCGCTGCGGCTGCCGTTCCGCGTCCCGCTCAACCCGGACAACCTCTTCGGCCACCTCGCCGCCACCGCCGTACCGGGCGTGGAGGAATGGCGGGACGGCGCCTACCGGCGCACGCTGCGGCTGCCGTACGGACACGGCATCGTGGCCCTCGCGCCGCACCCCGACCACATCGCCTGCCGCCTGACCCTCAGCGACCCGCGCGACCTGACCGTGGCCATCAGCCGCTGCCGGCGCATGCTCGACCTGGACGCCGACCCGGTCGCCGTGGACGAGCGGCTGCGCGCCGACCCGCTGCTCGCGCCGCTGGTGGACCGGGCGCCCGGCCGCCGCGTGCCGCGCACCGTCGACGAGGCCGAGTTCGCCGTCCGCGCCGTGCTCGGGCAGCAGGTCTCCACGGCCGCCGCCCGCACCCACGCGGCCCGGCTGGTCACCGCGCACGGCAAGCCGCTGGACGACCCCGAGGGCGGCCTCACCCACCTCTTCCCGTCCCCCGGGGCGCTGGCCGCGGTGGACCCCGAAACCCTGGCCATGCCCCGCACCCGCCGCGCCACCCTCACCACCCTGGTACGCCAACTGGCCGACGGCGCCCTCCGCCTCGGCGTCGAGTGCGACTGGGCCGAGGCCCGGGCGCGCCTGCTCGCCCTGCCCGGCTTCGGCCCGTGGACGGCCGACGTCATCGCCATGCGGGCCCTCGGCGACCCCGACGCCTTCCTCCCCACCGACCTCGGGATCCGGCGCGCCGCCCGGGAGCTGGGCCTGCCCGCCACCCCGGCCGCGCTCACCGCCCGCGCCGAGTCCTGGCGCCCCTGGCGAGCCTACGCGGTCCAGTACCTGTGGGCCACGGACGGCCACCCCATCAACTTCCTTCCCGTCTGAGGACGTCCACCATCATGAAGAAGCACACCGTCGTCGACAGCCCCTACGGCCCGCTCACCCTCGTCGCCGAGGACGGCGTCCTGTGCGGCCTCTACATGGCCGGCCAACGCCACCGCCCGCCGCAGGAGGCCTTCGGCGAACCCGACGAGACGCCCTTCGCCGAGGCCGCGGAACAGCTCTCCGCCTACTTCGCGGGCGAGTTGCGGGAGTTCACCCTCGAACTCCGCCTGTCCGGGACGCCGTTCCAGCGTGGCGTCTGGGCCGAGCTGACCCGCATCCCGTACGGCGAGACCCGCTCCTACGGCGAACTCGCCACCGTGCTGGGCAATCCCAGGGCGTCCCGCGCGGTCGGCCTCGCCAACGGCCGGAACCCCGTCGGCATCATCGTGCCCTGCCACCGGGTCATCGGCGCCGCCGGCGGCCTCACCGGCTACGGCGGCGGCCTCGACCGCAAGCGCCGCCTGCTCGACTTCGAACGGGGAACGGCCCTCTTCTGACGCCTGCCGCGCGGGCGTCCCGGAGGCTAGACCCGGCCCTGCGCGCCCAGCCGGCCCAGCAGCGCCGGCAGCGCCGTGCCGATCGGCTCGCGGACGACCTCGTCGGCCAGGTCGTCGTAGGGCGTCGGTTCGGCGTTGACGATGATCAGCCGGGCCCCGTGGTCGGCGGCGACCCCCGCGAGGCCGGCCGCGGGCTGGACCTGGAGGCTGGTGCCGACGGCGATGAAGACCTGGCAGGCCTCGGTGACGGCGACCGCCTCGCCGAGCACGACCGGGTCGAGCCGCTCGCCGAACATCACGGTCGCCGACTTCAGGATGCCGCCGCACTCCAGGCACGGCGGGTCGTCCTCACCGGCCTCGACCCGGGCGAGGGCGTCCTCCATGGGGCCGCGCGCGTGGCACCGGGTGCAGACGACACTACGTGCGGTGCCGTGCAGCTCGAGCACCTTGCGGGCGGGCATGCCGGCGAGCTGGTGCAGCCCGTCCACGTTCTGCGTGACGACCCTGACCGGCACCCCGGAGCGTTCCAGCTCGGCGACGGCCCGGTGCGCGGCGTTCGGCCCGGCGGTGCGCGCCCCGCTGTCGCGCCGCATCAGCCACGCCCGCCGCCGGATCTCCGGATCACCCATGTAGTACTCGTACGTCACGAGCTTCTCGGCCTCCGGGTCCCGCCGCCACAGCCCGTCGGGGCCGCGGTAGTCGGGGATGCCCGAGTCGGTGGAGATGCCGGCCCCGCTCAGCAGGGCGACGAGGGGCTTGGTCATGCCCACGAGGGTAGGACGGGGCCCGCGGGCCCCGCGAGCGGATATCACCGGCGAGGCGGGCGCCGCACGAGGCGGGGCGGGGCCCCGGGACCCGCAGGGGCCGGCCCTCAGGCGACCCGGTGGCCGTTCTCCAGCTCCGCCGTGCCCGCGCCCTCGGCCAGCACGTCCAGCGCGGCCAGCACCCGGCGGCCCAGCGCGCCGGGCAGATGGGCGGGCAGGTCCTCACGGGGCACCAGGCGCCAGGACAGCAGCTCCTCCTCCTGCAGCCGGATGGCCTCGAACTCGGCCCCGGTGAGCACCCCGCCGTCGTACAGGTACGCCACCAGCGGCGGCCGTCCGGTGCCGACCACCCAGTCCACCGCGAGCAGCCGGCCCGGTTCCCGGTCGAGGCCGATCTCCTCGAGGGTCTCGCGGCGCGCGCCCTGGCGCGGGCTCTCCCCGTCGTCGGACTCCACGGTGCCGCCCGGCAGCGCCCACCCCTCGCGGTAGTTGGGCTCGACGAGCAGCACCCGCCCCTCGGCGTCCCGGAACAGCGCGGCGGCGGCGGCGAGGACACGGGGCAGGCTCGCGATGTACGCGGCGAAGGTGTCTGTAGTGGTCATCCAGGAAGGGTAACCAGGTGCGGGACGCCTAAAGACCGGCCCTCGCCAGGCGCAGGGTGCGTTCGGCCAGCGCGCTGATCCGCACCCCGTCGAAGCCGAACACCGCGCTGCGCACCGTGTCCCGCAGCGGCTCGGTCCACCGGGCCGGGATCGCGGCGGCGCCGGTCATCACCCCGGCCACTGAGCCGGCCGTCGCGCCGTTGGAGTCGGTGTCGAGGCCGCCGCGGACGGTGAGGGCGACGGTCCGGGTGAAGTCGCCGTCGCCGTACAGCAGGCCGGCGGTCATGACGGCCGCGTTGGGGACGGTGTGGATCCAGCCGAGCCCGGCGGTCTCCCCGGACACCGTGTCCAGGGTCTCCTCCCAGGGCAGGCGGGTCTCGTGCAGGGACATCACCCGGCGCACGGCACGGGCCAGCCTGCTGCCCGCCGGGACCACGGCCAGCGCGCTCTCCAGCGCCTCCCGCACGTCCCGCGCGGTGAACGCCGAGGCGATCAGCGCGGCCGCCCACATGGCCCCGTAGACCCCGTTGCCGGTGTGCGACAGCACCGCGTCCCGGCGGGCCAGCGAGGCCGCGCGGCGCGGGTCGCCCGGGCAGGTCCAGCCGTGCACGTCGGCCCGGATCAGCGCGCCGATCCACTCCTGGTACGGGTTGTCGTACGTCGCCGTCAGCGGCGGCTTGAGACCGTTCGCGAGGTTGCGGTACGCGGCCCGTTCCGCGGTGAAGGTCTGCAGGTAGGGCAGCCTGAGCAGCCACAGGTCGCCGACCTGCTCGGTGCTGAAGCCGAAGCCGTGCGTCTCCAGCAGGTGCAGGCCGAGGACGGCGTAGTCGACGTCGTCGTCCCGGCAGCTCCCCCGGACGCGGCCGCGCACGCACTGGCGCCACTCCGGGCGCAGCGCGGCGGCGTCGGCCGGGTCGGCGGGCTCGGGCAGGTAGTCGGTGAGCGGCAGCGCGTGCGCCCCGCGCAGATAGCGGTCGATGCGCTCGCGCGTCCACACCTCGCCCTGCTCCACCGGCTTGCCGAGCATGTTGCCCGCGATCCGGCCGAGCCAGCCGCCGTGGACGCGGTCGGCGAGGTCCGGCCCGGTGTCGAGATCGCTCATGGCTGGTGCCTACCCGCTTTCCCCGGCCGCCTCCCAGCCGTTTCCCAGGGTTCGGGCAGGGCATGGCGGCGCGGACGTCCTGCGGTTAAGGTCACAGCGGCGCGACTGGCCCCGACGTGCGCGGGGCCCGGAGAGCAAGGGGAATGCAAGGTGGCGGACGCTGCAGGCAACGGGACCCGTCGGGTGCTCATCGCCGCGGACAAGTTCAAGGGCTCGCTGACGGCCGTGCGGGTCGCCGAGCGGGTCACGGCCGGGCTGCGCCGGATCGTGCCCGGCCTCGAGGTGGAGGCGCTGCCGGTCGCCGACGGCGGCGACGGCACCGTGGACGCGGCCGTCGCGGCCGGCTTCGAGCGCCGGGAGGTCCGGGTGGCCGGGCCGCTCGGGCAGGAGGTCACGGCCGCGTACGCGCTGCGCGGCGGCACCGCGGTCGTGGAGATGGCGGAGGCGAGCGGGCTGCAGCGGCTGCCGGCCGGAGTCTTCGCGCCGCTGACCGCCTCCACGTACGGCTCCGGGGAGCTGCTGCGCGCCGCGCTGGACGAGGGCGCGCGGACGATCGTGTTCGGCGTCGGCGGCAGCGCCACGACGGACGGCGGCGCCGGGATGCTCTCGGCGCTGGGCGCGCGGTTCCTGGACGCGGACGGGGAGCCGGTGCCGCCGGGCGGCGGCGGTCTCGCCGCGCTGGCCCGGGCCGACCTGTCCGGCCTCGACCCGCGCCTGGACTCGGTGGAGCTGGTCCTCGCCAGCGACGTCGACAACCCGCTCACCGGCCCCAAGGGCGCGCCCGCGGTGTACGGACCGCAGAAGGGGGCCACGCCGGACGACGTGGCTGCCCTGGACGCCGCGCTCGTCCGCCTCGCCGAGGTGCTGGAGACGGCCGTGGGCCCGCGTGCCGCCGACTTCGCGGCGGCGCCCGGCGCCGGAGCCGCCGGCGGCATCGGCTACGGCGCCCTCCTGCTGGGCGCCCGGTTCCGCCCCGGCATCGAGGTGATGCTGGACGTCCTGGGCTTCGCCCCCGCGCTGGAGCGCGCCTCGCTGGTGATCACCGGGGAGGGTTCGCTGGACGAGCAGACCCTGCACGGCAAGGCCCCAGCCGGGGTCGCCGCCGCGGCCCGCGCGGCGGGCAAGGAGGTCGTCGCGGTGTGCGGGCGGCTCGCCCTGTCCGAGGAGGCGCTGCGGCGGGCCGGGATCGGCCGGGCGTACCCGCTGACGTCCGTCGAGCCGGACGTCGAGAAGTGCGTCGCGGACGCGGGGCCGATCCTGGAGCGGGTCGCGGAGCGGATCGCCGCGGACCACCTTCGCGAGACCGCCTAGGGCAGCGGGGTCAGCTCGCCGTTCGCGTCCCGGTAGTAGCTGCCGCTGGTGAGGCCCCACACCTTGTACTTGTTCTGCAGCCAGTGCTGCGAGATCTCGTGCACGACCTGGGCGGGCCGCTCCCACACCACGGAGTGTCCCGCGCCCTCGAGCTGGAACATCAGCTTGTGCGGTCCCTGGACCGCCTTGTAGAGGGCCGGCACCGAGAAGCGCTGGACGTCGGGCACCGGGGAGGAGTCCGGGGTATTGACGGTCCTGTCCAGCGCGCCGTGGACGAGCAGCAGGGGCACCCGGTCACCGAGCACGGGGGTGCCCGGCGGGTTCTCGAACTTCGCGGTCTCGTTGTTCCAGCCCCACCAGTACGAGTTGCGGTACCGGTGGATGCCCTCGGGCCTGCCCGAGGGGAGCACCGGCCCCCAGGTGCCGCCGACCGGGTCGTTCTCCATCATGGCGGCCCACACCCGGTCGACCATGCCGGGCTCCCTCTGGTACACGCTGCCCTGCTCGGCGTCCCACGCGTTCGTGAAGCCCGTCTTGCCGCTCACGTGCATGGGAAAGCCGAAGGCGGCGGCGGGCAGGGACACGGGCAGCGTGGCGGCCTCCCCCGGACGTCCGAACGGCTTCGAGGCGTCGTCCGACCACCGGCCCTTCGGCGGGAAGATCGGGGCGAGCAGGAACAGGCTCTTGACGTCCTCGGGGTGCTGCAGCGTGTAGGGCCCCATGACCGGACCGGCGGCGGACCAGCCGATGAAGTCGATCGGCGTGGTCATCCGGGGCCGCGACTTGATGAAGGCGATCACGGTCGCCAGCTCCGCCCACTCGCTCTCGGAGTTGCCGAGCTGGTGCGGGTACAGGGGCGGTCCGGTGTACGGAGTCGGCAGGGGGTTGGGGGTGAGCACGCCCCGCTGAGCGGGGTTGGCGTTGCGCGGTTCGTCCATCTTCGGGCGCGGGGACCGTCCGTTGCCCTGCAGGTCCATCATGAACACGTCGTAGTGGTGCGAGGCGAGCTGCTGCGCCCAGCTGTACGCGATGTCGGAGCCGGGGCCGGTCAGGTCGAACCCGGCGACCACCGGCACGCTTCTGCCGTGCAGCATCAGAATCGGTGTGCGGGGCTGGTTGCCCTGGGTGCCGTCGTACTCGCGGACGTAGAGCCGTACGGCGTCGCCCTCGTTGGCCGGGATCGTGGAGATGTGCGGGACCTGGTGCTCGTGGAGAGTGGGTGCGGACATGGCCGCCTCCCGGTGAGAATCTGGTGAGTTCTGGGTAAGTGCCCCTTTTAAACGCTCCTCCGCTCCGAAGTCTCCTGCAACTCGGCGTGTTCCAGGAGTACTTGACCGGTCAACGGGGAACGCCGGCAGCCCTTGAACACGAAACGGGTGTGGCCCGAGTCGTGAGGACTCGGGCCACACCCGGCGGTGTCGGCGAGGGCTACGGCTGGGCCGCCCGCGCCTCGCGGCGGTTGCCGCGGAAGTTGTTCACCCGGCGGGCCGTGGCGAACAGCGGGATGACCGCGCCCATGACGAGCTGCAGCGCGCAGCCGGTCTGCAGGAGCAGCTGGCCGCTCGGGGCGTCGAAGGCCCAGGCGGCCAGGAGGCCCATCGACAGGACGATCCAGGACAGCATCGCGCCGGCGAGCCGGCCGCGCGGCTTCGGGTACTCGACGCGGCTCACCATCAGCCACGCGGTGCCCAGGATCGCCAGCAGGGTGGCCACGAAGGGCAGCTCCAGCAGGACGATCGAGACGACCGTCAGCGCGCCGAACGGCGAGGGCATGCCCTGGAACATGCCGTCCTTCAGCGTCACGCAGCTGAACCGCGCGAGCCTGAGCACCACGGCCAGGAGCACCACGATCGCCCCCAGCGCCGCCACCCGCTGGTGCGCGTCGTCCGCGACCATGCCGTAGACGAGCACGAAGTACGCGGGCGCCAGACCGAAGCTGATCAGGTCCGAGAGGTTGTCCAGCTCCGCGCCCATCGGGGAGGAGCGCAGCTTCCTGGCGACCAGGCCGTCGAACAGGTCGAAGACCGCCGCGCAGAGCATCAGGATCACCGCCGTGGCCGCGCTGTGGCGGGCCATGCCGGACTCCTGGCTGCCGGTGAGGTGCGGGATCAGGATGCCGGTGGTGGTGAAGTACACCGCCATGAACCCGCACGTGGCGTTGCCGAGCGTGAGGGTGTCCGCTATCGACAGGCGGAGAGAAAGAGGCATCTCCTCCTCGTCGTCCACCTCGTCGGCCTCGGGCACCCAGCCAGCCTGGGTCTCCGGATCAATCACGGTCAATGCGAGTCACCCCAGCCACGGTCTTCTGTCCGACCTCGACCGCGACCTCCACGCCCTCGGGCAGGTAGAGGTCGACACGCGAGCCGAAGCGGATCAGACCGATGCGGTCGCCCTGCTCGACCTTCGTGCCCTCGGGGATGTACGGCACGATGCGGCGGGCCACCGCGCCGGCGATCTGGATCATCTCGATGTCGCCGAGTTCGGTGTCGAAATGCCAGACTACGCGCTCGTTGTTCTCGCTCTCCTTGTTGAACGCGGGAACGAAGCCGCCGGGGATGTGCTCGACCGACGTCACGGTGCCGGCGAGCGGCGCGCGGTTCACGTGCACGTTGAGCGGGCTCATGAAGATCGCGACGCGGGTGCGCCCGTCCTTCCAGGGCATGATGCTCTGCACCACGCCGTCGGCGGGCGAGATGACCCGGCCGGGGGCGATCTCTCGCTCGGGGTCGCGGAAGAACCACAGCATGCCCGCCGCGAGCGCGGTGGCGGGCACGGCGACGGCCTTGGCGACGCCCGAGCGGCGAGCGCGGGCCAGGCTGAGGGCTGCGGTGGCGACGGTCGGGAGAAGCCACGGCGATGCTCCGCGCGCGAGGCGTGCGCCTACCAGGCTGTCGCGGTGTGCAGAGGTTTGGCTGTGGGGCATGGATGACCTTCGTAGCGGATGATGCCGCGCTCTGACGGGGGACGGCGGCTTTCCCGGGATCGTACCGGTCGCAGGTCGCAACTGGGCAAGCCAGGAAGCCGAGTCGGCGGCTGAGACGTATCGACGGGGTGTGATCTTCTTCTCGAAGAAAACACCCCGTTTCCGGACAATCAGCCCTGGAATCGATACTCCTCCAGCAGCCTGCGCCCGATGATCATTTTCTGGATCTCGGCGGTGCCTTCGCCGATCAGCAGCATCGGGGCCTCCCGGTAGAGGCGCTCGATCTCGTACTCCTTGGAGAAGCCGTAGCCGCCGTGGATCCGGAAGGCGTCCTCCACGACCTCCTTGCAGTACTCGGAGGCGAGGTACTTCGCCATGCCCGCCTCGAGGTCGTTTCGCTCCCCGGAGTCCTTTTTGCGTGCCGCGTTCACCATCATGGCATGCGCGGCCTCGACCTTGGTGGCCATTTCGGCCAACTTGAACTGGATGGCCTGGTGGCCGGCGATGGGCTTGCCGAAGGTGTGCCGCTGCTGGGCGTACTGAACGCCCAGCTCGAAGGCGCGCTGTGCCACTCCGCAGCCGCGGGCGGCCACGTTGACCCGGCCTACCTCCACTCCGTCCATCATTTGGTAAAAACCTCGGCCGGTGACGCCGCCGAGCACCCGGTCGGCCGGAACGCGCAGGCCGTCCATGATCAGCTCGGTGGTGTCGACGCCCTTGTAGCCCATCTTGTCGATCTTGCCCGGAATGGTCAGGCCGGGACGGACCTCACCGAAGCCGGGCTCCTTCTCGACCAGGAAGGTCGTCATCGACTTGTGCGGGGCCGTGCCCTCGGGGTGACCTTCGTCACTTCGGACCAGAACGGCCACGAGGGACGAGGTTCCGCCGTTCGTGAGCCACATCTTCTGGCCGTTCAGGACGTACTCGTCGCCGTCCCTGACCGCCTTGGACGTGATCGCCGACACATCGGAGCCCAGGCCCGGCTCCGACATCGAGAAGGCGCCGCGGATGTCGCCGGCCGCCATGCGGGGCAGGAAGTGGTCCTTCTGCTCCTGCGTGCCGTGCTGCTTGAGCATGTACGCGACGATGAAGTGGGTGTTGATGATGCCGGACACCGACATCCAGCCGCGGGCGATCTCCTCCACGCACAGCGCGTACGTCAGGAGCGACTCGCCCAGGCCCCCGTACTCCTCGGGGATCATCAGACCGAACAGCCCGAGTTCCTTCAGGCCGTCCACGATCGCTTGCGGGTACTCGTCGCGGTGCTCCAGCTCGGTGGCGACCGGGATGATCTCCTTGTCCACGAAGTCGCGGACGGTGGAGAGGATCTCCTGCTGGACGTCGGTCAGACCGGCGGTCTGGGCGAGGCGCGCCATGGCTACTTCTCCGTCTTTTCCGAAGGGGCGGTCAGCTCCGGGCGGCCGGGCTGCTCGCCGCCGCGCTCCTTGATGTACGTCTCGGTGGGCACCATGACCTTGCGGCGGAAGACGCACACCAGGGTGCCGTCCTGCTTGTAGCCCTTGGTCTCGACGTAGACGATCCCGCGGTCGTTCTTCGACTTCGACGGCCACTTGTCCAGCACGGTCGTCTGGCCGTAGACCGTGTCGCCGTGGAAGGTCGGCGCCACGTGCTTGAGCGACTCGATCTCCAGGTTGGCGATGGCCTTGCCGGAGATGTCCGGCACCGACATGCCGAGCAGGAGCGAGTAGATGTAGTTGCCCACCACCACGTTCTTGCCGAAGTCGGTCGTCTTCTCGGCGTAGTTGGCGTCCATGTGGAGCGGGTGGTGGTTCATGGTCAGGAGACAGAACAGGTGGTCGTCGTACTCCGTGACCGTCTTGCCCGGCCAGTGCTTGTACGTCGCCCCGACCTCGAACTCCTCGTACGTGCGTCCGAACTGCATCGCGCTCAGCCCTCCGGGATCTCGAACTTGCTGGTGCGCTGCATGCCGGCGGCCCGGCCCTTGCCGGAGACGACCAGGGCCATCTTGCGGCTGGCCTCGTCGATCATCTCGTCGCCGAGCATCGCGGAGCCCTTCTTGCCGCCCGCCTCGGACGTGTAGTAGTCGTACGCGTCCAGGATCAGTTCGGCGTGGTCGTAGTCCTCCTGCGAGGGCGAGAAGATCTCGTTGGACGCCTCGACCTGGCCCGGGTGCAGCACCCACTTGCCGTCGAAGCCGAGGGCGGCGGCGCGCCGGGCGACCTCGCGGTAGCCGTCCACGTTGCGGATCTGCAGGTAGGGGCCGTCGATCGCCTGGAGGTTGTTGGCCCGGGCGGCCATCAGGATCTTCATCAGGATGTAGTGGTAGGCGTCCGCCGGGTAGCCGGGCGGCTGCTCGCCCACGACGAGGGACTTCATGTTGATGGACGCCATGAAGTCGGCCGGGCCGAAGATGATCGTCTCGACGCGCGGGGAGGCCTGCGCGATCTCGTTGACGTTGTTCAGGCCCTGCGCGTTCTCGATCTGCGCCTCGATGCCGATCCTGCCGACCTCGAAGCCCATCGTCTTCTCGATCTGGGTCAGCAGCAGGTCCAGCGCGACGACCTGCTGGGCGTTCTGCACCTTCGGCAGCATGATGCAGTCGAGGTTCTGGCCGGCGCCCTCGATGACCGTGACGACGTCCCGGTACGTCCATTCGGTCGTCCAGTCGTTCACCCGCACGACACGGGTCTTGCCCGTCCAGTCGCCCTCGTTGAGGAACTTGACGATGGTGTGCCGCGCCTCGGGCTTGGCCAGCGGCGCGCACGCGTCCTCCAGGTCGAGGAAGACCTGGTCGGCGGGGAGGCCCTGGGCCTTCTCCAGGAAGCGCGGGTTGCTTCCGGGCACCGCCAGGCAGGAGCGGCGGGGGCGAAGGCGGTTGACGCTCGTCATGCGGGGACCTCCAGGGGGTCGAGCTTGTTCGCTTTCCGGATCTCGTCGGCGATACGGCCGATGATCCCGGTGATGTCGAAGTCCTTCGGGGTGAAGACCGCGGCCACGCCGGCGGCCCTCAGCTCTTCGGCGTCACCGTTCGGGATGATGCCACCTGCGATCACCGGTATATCTGTGGCACCCGCCACACGGAGGCGCTCCAGCACGTCCGGCACGAGCTGCGCGTGCGAGCCGGAGAGGATCGAAAGGCCCACGGCGTGCACGTCCTCCGCCAGGGCGGCGTCCACGATCTGCTCGGGGGTGAGCCGGATGCCCTGGTAGACCACCTCGAAGCCGGCGTCGCGGGCCCGGACGGCGATCTGCTCGGCGCCGTTGGAGTGACCGTCGAGGCCCGGCTTGCCGACCAGGAAGCGCAGTTTGCCCACGCCCAGCTCGCGCGCGGTGGCGTCCACCTTGGCGCGGACCTCGGCCATGGCCGAGCCGGCCTCGGCGCTGACGGCCACCGGCGCCGAGGACACCCCGGTCGGCGCCCGGTACTCGCCGAACACCTCGCGCAGGGCGCCCGCCCACTCGCCGGTGGTGACTCCGGCGCGGGCGCACTCCAGCGTGGCCTCCATCAGGTTGCCGGTGCCCTTGGCGGCCTCCTTCAGCCGCTCCAGCGCCTTGCACGGGCGCGGGTGGTTGAAGGGCGGCTGGTAGCGGGTGTCGCGCCAGTTCTCCAGCGAGGCGACGACCCGGGCCTCGACCGCCGGGTCGACCGTCATGATCGCGGTGTCCAGGTCGGCCGTGAGCGGGTTCGGCTCGGTCGTCTCGAAGATGTTGACGCCGACGATCTTCTCCTGGCCGGACTCGATCCGCGCCCGCCGCTCGGCGTGCGAGGAGACGAGCTGCGCCTTGAGGTAGCCGGACTCCACGGCGGCCATCGCGCCGCCCATCTCCTGGATCCGGTCCATCTCGGAGAGGGACTCCTCCACCAGGGCGTTCACCTTCGCCTCGACGACGTGCGAGCCCTCGAAGATGTCCTCGTACTCCAGCAGGTCGCTCTCGTGGGCGAGCACCTGCTGGATGCGCAGGCTCCACTGCTGGTCCCAGGGCCGGGGCAGGCCCAACGCCTCGTTCCAGGCCGGGAGCTGCACGGCACGCGCGCGGGCGTCCTTGGAGAGGGTGACCGCCAGCATCTCGAGCACGATCCGCTGGACGTTGTTCTCCGGCTGCGCCTCGGTCAGGCCGAGCGAGTTGACCTGGACGCCGTAGCGGAAGCGGCGCTGCTTGGGGTTCTCGATGCCGTACCGCTCGCGGGTGACCTTGTCCCAGATGCGGCCGAACGCCCGCATCTTGCACATCTCCTCGACGAAGCGGACGCCCGCGTTGACGAAGAAGGAGATGCGGGCCACCACGTCGCCCATGCGCTCCTGCGGCACCTGGCCGGAGTCGCGCACGGCGTCGAGCACGGCGACCGCGGTGGACATCGCGTACGCGATCTCCTGCACCGGCGTGGCCCCGGCCTCCTGCAGGTGGTAGCTGCAGATGTTGATCGGGTTCCACTTCGGGATGTGGGAGACCGTGTACGCGATCATGTCCGTCGTCAGGCGGAGCGAGGGCCCCGGCGGGAAGACGTGCGTCCCGCGGGACAGGTACTCCTTGACGATGTCGTTCTGGGTCGTGCCCTGGAGCTTGGTGATGTCCGCGCCCTGCTCCTCGGCGACGACCTGGTAGAGCGCCAGCAGCCACATGGCGGTGGCGTTGATCGTCATCGAGGTGTTCATCTGCTCCAGGGGGATGTCCTGGAACAGCCGGCGCATGTCACCGAGGTGCGAGACGGGCACGCCGACCCGGCCGACCTCGCCGCGGGCGAGGATGTGGTCGGGGTCGTAGCCGGTCTGGGTCGGCAGGTCGAACGCCACCGACAGGCCGGTCTGGCCCTTGGCGAGGTTGCGCCGGTACAGCTCGTTGGACGCCTCCGCCGTGGAGTGGCCGGCGTACGTGCGCATCAGCCACGGCCGGTCCTTCTCACGCCGCGCCTGCGGCGTCTGACGCTCAGTCATCTATGACCTCCGGGTCCTCAGATGTTCCGGAAGCGGTTGATGGCGTCGATGTGCTTGGCGCGCATCTCCTCGTCGCGCACGCCCAGGCCCTCCTCGGGGGCCAGGCACAGCACGCCGACCTTGCCCTGGTGCAGGTTGCGGTGCACGTCGTAGGCGGCCTGGCCGGTGTCCTCCAGGGAGTACACCTTCGACAGGGTGGGGTGGATCTTGCCCTTGGCGATGAGGCGGTTGGCCTCCCAGGCCTCGCGGTAGTTGGCGAAGTGCGAGCCGATGATCCGCTTGAGCGACATCCACAGGTACCGGTTGTCGTACTCGTGCATGTAGCCCGAGGTCGAGGCACAGGTGGTGATGGTGCCGCCCTTGCGGGTCACGAACACGGAGGCGCCGAAGGTCTCGCGCCCGGGGTGCTCGAAGACGATGTCGATGTCCTCGCCGCCGGTCAGCTCGCGGATGCGCTTGCCGAAGCGCTTCCACTCCTTCGGGTCCTGGGTGTTCTCGTCCTTCCAGAACTTGTACCCCTCGGCGTTGCGGTCGATGATCGACTCGGCGCCCATGGAGCGGCAGATCTCCGCCTTCTGCTCGCTGGAGACGACGCAGATCGGGTTGGCGCCGCCGGCGAGGGCGAACTGGGTGGCGTAGGAGCCGAGGCCGCCGCTCGCGCCCCAGATGAGCACGTTGTCGCCCTGCTTCATGCCGGCGCCGTTGCGGGAGACGAGCTGGCGGTAGGCGGTGGAGTTCACCAGGCCGGGGGCCGCGGCCTCCTCCCAGCTCAGGTGGTCCGGCTTGGGCATGAGCTGGTTGGACTTCACCAGCGCGATCTCGGCGAGGCCGCCGAAGTTGGTCTCGAAGCCCCAGATGCGCTGCTCGGGGTCGAGCATGGTGTCGTTGTGGCCGTCCGAGGACTCCAGCTCGACGGACAGGCAGTGGGCGACGACCTCGTCGCCGGGCTTCCAGGCGTTGACGCCCGGGCCGGTGCGCAGGACGACGCCGGCCAGGTCGGAGCCGATGATGTGGTACGGCAGGTCGTGGCGCTTGGCCAGCTCGTTGGTGCGGCCGTAGCGCTCCAGGAACCCGAAGGTGGACAGGGGCTCGAAGATCGAGGTCCACACCGAGTTGTAGTTGACCGACGAGGCCATCACGGCCACCAGGGCCTCGCCCGGGCCGAGTTCGGGCAGCGGCACGTCGTCGAGGTGGATCGACTTGCGCGGGTCCTTGTCGCGGGTCTCAAGGCCCGCGAAGATCTCCGTCTCGTCCTTGTGGACGGTGATCGCGCGGTACGACTCGGGGAGTGGCATGGCGGCGAAGTCGGCGGACGTGGCGTCCTTCGACTGGATCGCGTCCAGGATGTCCTTCACGGTCACGGTGTTGCCTCCGGCGGTGAGCGCCCTGAGGGAGGGGCGCTGGGGGATCGTCGGTGCTGCTGGGAGTGCTGCTGAGGGTTTTCGGGGGTGTGCCGTCGGTTCGGCGGGGGTGGTGCTTCGGCAGCGCGTTGTGGCGCGGGAGGGTGCCTGTGACGCAGGCGTCCGGGCGCGCAGGCCGTCCGGCTTGCGGGGACAGCCGACGCACGAATGGTCTCTGCGCGCCGGCCGCCCGGACTCCTTCAACGTATGACACCGCGTGTCATGCCGCAAGGCACTGAGTGCCAGAAGCTGCTCTCAGATGAAATCTTTACGCAACAAATGAGCGATGATCGATCGAACGGGCTCCGGAATCTCCCTGAAAAGGGCCCCTGACATGCCAAAACGGCCACCCCGAAGGGTGGCCGTCATCACAGGGCGCGCGGTGTCTCAGCGCTCCTTGAGCGCCTCCTCGATGGTGCGCATGACCTCGTCGAGCGGGGCGTCGGTGCGCGCGACGGTCACCAGGACCTCGCCGTGCGCCGAGACCGCCGCCGGCGCCGTGGTGGCCGCCGGGCCGGGCGCCGGGCCGCGTCCGGCGCCGATGCCTGTGCCGAACGTCTTGCGCACGATGGCGAAGGCGTGGTCGAGCTGGGCCTCCACGTCGCCCTGGCCGTCGGCCCGCAGCCAGCGCCTGAGCACGTGGTTGTGGGCGGTGACGACGGCCGATGCGGCGACCTCGGCGAGCAGCGGGTCGTCGTTGGCGTCGTCGGCGTGCGCGTGCTCGTCGAAGTGGCCGAGCAGGTAGCGGGTGAACAGGCGCTCGTAGCGGGCCACCGAGGCGATCTCGGCCTCGCGCAGGGTGGGCACCTCGCGGGTCAGCTTGTAGCGGGCGACCGAGATCTCCGGCCGGGCCGCGTACATCCGCATGACTTCCTTGATGCCGCGGCACACCGTGTCCAGCGGATGCTCGTGCGCCGGGGCGGCGTTGAGGACCGCCTCGGCCCGCACCAGCGTGTCGTCGTGGTCGGGGAAGATCGCCTCTTCCTTGGAGCGGAAGTGGCGGAAGAACGTACGGCGCGCGACCCCGGCCGCGGCCGCGATCTCGTCGACGGTGGTCGCCTCGTACCCCTTGGTCGCGAACAGTTCCATCGCTGCGGCCGCCAGTTCCCGGCGCATCTTCAGCCGCTGGGCGGCGGCGCGACTGCCTGCGGCACTTTCCGGCGCGTCGGGCGTGGCTGGTGTACGTGAGGACTTGGCGGGCTGGGACATGACCCGAACGTACTGCATGTTCGTGGCGGGATGCGCAGGTCCGGGGGATCCCCCGCCCGCGAGGGGCGGGGGGCTGCCCGCCGGGTCGAGCAGCCCGCCCCAGTCCGTCTCCGTGCGGGACCAGTCGCCGGCGCCGTCAGCGGCGGGCATACTCGCGGAAGCCGCGGCCGGTCTTGCGGCCGAGGCAGCCCGCGGCCACGAGGTGCTCCAGCAGCGGCGCCGGGGCCAGGCCAGGGTCGCGGAACTCGCGGTGCAGCACCCTCTCGATCGCCAGCGAGACGTCCAGCCCGACCACGTCCAGCAGCTCGAACGGGCCCATCGGGTAGCCGCCGCCGAGCTTCATCGCCGCGTCGATGTCGTCCAGCGTCGCGTAGTGCTCCTGGACCATCTTGATCGCGTTGTTGAGGTACGGGAACAGCAGGGCGTTCACGATGAACCCGGCCCGGTCGCCGCAGTCGACGGCGTGCTTCCTGATCCGCCCGCAGACTTCGCGGACGGTGGCGTGGACGTCGTCGGCCGTCAGGACCGTGCGCACGACTTCGACCAGCTTCATCGCCGGGGCCGGGTTGAAGAAGTGCATGCCGATCACGTCCTGCGGGCGCGAGGTGGCGCGGGCGCAGGCGACGACGGGCAGCGAGGAGGTGGTGGTGGCCAGGACCGCGCCCGGCTTGCAGACCTTGTCCAGCGCCGCGAAGAGCTGCCGCTTGACCTCCAGGTCCTCGGCGACCGCCTCGACCGCCAGGTCGACGTCGGCGAAGGCGTCGTAGGAACACGTCGGGGTGATCCGGTCCAGGGTCTCGGCGGCCGCCTCGGCGGTCATCCGGCCCTTGTCGACAGAGCGCGAAAGCGACTTGCCGATACGGGCCTTGGCCGTCCGCGCCTTCTCCTCGCTGCGGGCGGCGAGGACGACCTCGTAGCCGGCCTTGGCGAACACCTCGGCGATGCCGGAGGCCATGGTGCCGGAGCCCGCGACACCGACGGAGCGGACCGGACGTCCCCCGGTCCCGGCGCCGCCGGCGGCCGGCGTCAGCGGGTCGGGCACGACCGTCGCGCTGCCCGGCGCCTCGTAGGTGTAGAAGCCGCGCCCCGACTTGCGGCCGGTCAGGCCCGCCTCGCTGAGCTGCTTGAGGATCGGGGCGGGGGCGTGCAGCCGGTCGCGGGACTCGGCGTACATGGCGTCCAGGACCGTGCGCGCGGTGTCGATGCCGATCAGGTCCAGCAGGGCGAGCGGGCCCATGGGCAGGCCGCAGCCGAGCCGCATCGCGGCGTCGATGTCCTCGCGGGAGGCGTACTTCGCCTCGTACATCGCGGCGGCCTGGTTGAGGTAGCCGAACAGCAGCCCGTCCGCGACGAAACCGGGGCGGTCGCCGACCGCGACCGGCTCCTTGCCCAGCTCGATCGCCAGGTCCGTGACGGCGGCGACCGCGGCCGGCGCGGTCAGCACCGAGGAGACGATCTCGACCAGCTTCATCGCCGGGGCCGGGTTGAAGAAGTGCAGGCCCAGCACCCGCTCGGGGCGCGCGGAGTCCGCGGCGAGGCGGGTGACGGACAGCGCGTTGGTGCCGGTCGCCAGGATCGTCTCCGGACGCACGATGCCGTCCAGCTCGCGGAAGATCTGGTGCTTGATCTCGTACGACTCCGGGACCACCTCGATGACCAGGTCGGCGTCGGCCGCCGCGCTCAGATCGGTGGAGGTGCGGACCCGGGCCAGGGCGTCGGAACGCTCCTGCCCGGTCAGCCGGCCGCGCTCGACGGCACGGGCGGTGGCGGCCTCCAGCGCGGCGAGGGCGCGCGCGGTCCGGGCCTCGGTGACGTCGATGCCGATCACCTCACGGCCCGCCTTCGCGAGAACCTCGGTGATGCCGGTGCCCATGGTGCCGAGGCCGACGACGGCGACCGTCTTGAGCGGGGACAGAGGGGTGTCGGACAGGGGAGTGGCCATCGCGGGACTCCAGGTAATGGGGGTGACGACTGGGAACGCGCCGGGTGCGCCCGAAGGCGCACACCGGGGCGGTGAACAGTGCGGGTGTTGCCGGGCTGCTGGCGCACACGCCCGGTGCCGGCACCGCGGGCGTGCACACGCCCGGGAGCGGCGGAATCCGACCGGCCCTGTCCCGGAGCCGGGTCGTACTCGCGGTACCGAGGTACCGAACCGACCGGCGCACGACGGCTGCGTCACCAAACCGTCGTGAGCGAACAGCGAGTGGGTGACTCGCTCGTCTGAGCTTAACCCGCCAGTAACGAGCGCGCCAGCCCTTGCCGCACCCGACTTCGTGAGCCTGCTCCCCTCGCGGCGGCGACCGGCCTACCCTGGCCCCGTGGACGAAGAGTTGCGATCGCTCACGGAACGCTTACGGCAGGAGTCACAGGGCTCGCCCGGCTACGAGCGGCTGCTGGCGACCGCGGACCAGGACGAGCTGGCCGAGGTCCTCACCGCGCCCGGACAGCCGCTGTGGGCCCGGGAACTGGCCGCGTTCCGGCTGGGCCGGGCCGGCGACCGGCGCGCCTTCGAAGCGCTCGTGCTGCTGCTCAACCACCGCGATCCGCCCCGCTGCGCCTCCGCCGCCCACGCCCTCGCCCGGCTCGGCGACCCCCGCACGGCCCGCGCCGCGGCGGCCCTCGCCACCAACGAACTGCGCGTCGCCTACGCCCTGCACCCGGTACGGCTCCTGGTCGAACTGCGCGCCCCGGAGTCCGTACCCGCGCTCATCACCACCCTGGAGCGCCGGCTGCGCCCGCACGACCCCTACCGGCGGGTGGCCCTCGCCTGCGTGGACGGGCTCGGCGCGCTCGGTGACGCTCGCGCCCGGCGGGTGCTGGGCGAGGCCCTCGCCCACCCGGCGCTCGCCGAGGCCGCGGTGCGCGCGCTTGCGCTCATCCCGCGCCAGGAACGGAAGTGACGCCGGATCAGCCGCCCGGCGCCCGGACGTAACGCACCTCGGGCACGAGTTCGCCGCCCGCCTCGAACGGCTCCTCGGCGCCGTCCCACCGGAAGCCGGCCCGCTCGTAGAAGCGGCGGGCCCGCGCGTTCTCCTTCAGCACCCACAGGAACATGCGCGGGTACCCGGCGCACCGCTTCACCGACTCCGCCAGCAGCGCCCGCCCCACTCCGGTGCCCAGGTGCTCAGGGTCGAGATAGATGGCGTACAACTCGGCGTCAGCGGTGCGCGCTTCACCGTCGCGGTACGGACCGTACGCCGCCCAGCCGACCACCTCGCCGGCCCGCTCGGCGACCAGGTTCACCACCGCGTCGTCGCCCCGCGTGAACCAGGTCCGCCGCCGCTCGGCGTCCCGCGCCGCGCTGAGCCCGTCCAGGTACGGCTGCGGCATGAGGCCCCGGTAGGCGTGGCGCCAGCCCCGGACACGGATCTCCGAGACGCGGCCGCAGTCGTCGAGGGCCATCGGGCGGATGCGGAGGGAGGGGCGCGGGGAGAGGTCGTCCATGACCGCACCCTAGGGAGCGGCTCCGCCCGGCGCCCGTGAATTTCCGCCGGTCCCCCGAGGGCGGGGGACCGGCGGGCGGGGGACCGGCGGGCGCGCCCTAGCCGCGGAAGCCCAGCAGCCGGTGCAGCTCCGCGCCGCGCGAGGCCGCCGGGGCCGCCTTGCCCGTCGGCGGCTCGGGGTCCGGGGACCGCTCGCAGAGCGCGTCGGCCGTGCCGGCCGTGCCGCCCCGGCGCGGCAGCCCGCCGCCGGACAGGTAGTCGGCCAGGTAGCGGTCCAGGCACGCGTTGCCGCTGAGGCTGATGCCGTGGTTGCCGCCGCCCTCCTCGACCACCAGACGGGAGCCGGCCAGCAGCCGGCGGGCCGCCACCCCGCCCGCGTACGGGGTCGCCGCGTCGTCGGTCGCCTGGAGCAGCAGCGCCGGCGGCAGCTTGGTGTTGGCCACGTCCACCGGCCGCCGGGACCCGGTCGGCCAGAACGTGCACGGCGCGTTGTACCAGGCGTTGTTCCAGGCCATGAAGGGCGCCTTGGCGTACACCTGCCGGGTCTGCGTCCGCCAGCGGTTCCAGTCGCGCGGCCAGGAGGCGTCACGGCACTGCACCGCCGTGTAGACGCTGTACCCGTTGTCGCCCGCGCCGTCCACGGCGCCGTAGTCCTGGTACGCCTTGACCAGCGGTCCGGTCCTCCCCTCGTTCGCGTAGGCCGCGAACGCCGCCGCGAGGCGCGGCCAGTAGCCGTTGTAGTAGCCGCCGGGGATGAAGGCGTCCTCCAGCTCGGCGGCGCCCACCTTGCCGCCGGCCGGCTTCCTCGCCAGGGCCGCCCGCATGGCGTACCACTCGGCCTCGACCTTCGCGGGGTCCTTGCCGAGCCGGTACGTGGCGTCGTGCCGGGCGATCCAGGCCATCAGGGCGCGGTGGCGGGCGTCGAAGGCGTGGTCCTGGCCGAGGTTGTCCTCGTACCACACGCCCGTCGGGTCCACGATCGAGTCCAGCACCAGGCGCCGCACCCGCTCGGGGTACAGCTTGGCGTACACGGCGCCCAGATAGGTGCCGTAGGAGTAGCCGAAGTAGCTGATACGCGGGGCGTCCAGGGCCCGGCGGACGGCGTCCATGTCGCGGACGGCGTCGACCGTGTCCAGGTACGGCAGCACGTCCGCGTACCTGCGGCCGCAGGCGGCGGCGAAGGAGCGGGCCCGCTCCAGGTTCGCCCGCTCCAGGGCGGGCGTGGCGGGCACGGTGTCGGGGCGCACCGGCGCGAAGTGGCCGGCCGAGCAGTTCAGCGCGGGCGTGCTCCTGCCGACGCCCCGCGGATCGAAGCCGATGACGTCGTACTGGGCCGCCACGGCTTTGGGCAGTGCCGACGCGACGTAGCCGGCGAGCTTCAGGCCGCTGCCGCCGGGGCCGCCGGGGTTGACCAGCAGCGGGCCCTGGAAGGTCCGGGCGGTGTGCGGGACACGGGACAGGGCGAGCGTGATCTGCCGGCCGGACGGCCGCGCGGGGTCCAGCGGCACCTTCAGCGACGCGCACTGCAGGGCCGGGTAGTCGCCGGTGCCGCACTTCTTCCAGTCGAGCCGGGGCTCCGGGGCGGGGGCGGCCGCCCGTGCGGGGACGGCCGTGACCGAGCCCGCCACCATGGCGGCGGTGGCGCACAGCACGGCTGCGCGTTTCCTCATGGGTCCTCCCGGGACGGAGGGTGGCGCGAACCGTGTGATCACGGTCCTCGCCGGATCGTCCCGGTGCCGGGGCCCGGCGGAACCCGTTGTGCCGATACTTGACCCGATTGGTCCGAGGGATGCCCTCCAACGCCCTCAGATGAGGGTGAGCTGGGTCGGCTCCGCGGCGGCGGGCCCCTCGGCGGCGGGCCGGATCCGCCGGGCGGCTCCCGCGCGCGCGGGGCCGATGCCGTACTCCTGGGCCAGTTCGTGCACCTGGCGGGTGACGCGGCGCTGGTACCACTTGGGCGCGTAGGCGCCCTCGGCGTACAGCCGCTCGTAGCGGCGCACCAGGTGCGGGTGGTGCTGCCCGAGCCAGGCCATGAACCACTCCCGCGCGCCCGGCCGCAGGTGCAGCACCAGCGGGGTGACCGAGGTGGCGCCCGCCGCGGCGATCGCCCGCACCGTCTCGCGGAGCTGAGCCGGGTGGTCGCTCAGGAAGGGCACGACCGGCGCCATCAGCACCCCGCAGCCGATGCCGTGCTCGCCCAGGGTGCGGACCACGTCGAGCCGCCGCTCCGGCGCGGGTGTGCCCGGCTCCACGGTGCGCCACAGCGCGGTGTCGGTGAAGCCCACCGAGACCGAGATGCCGACGTCCGTCACCCGGGCCGCCCGGGTCAGCAGCTCCAGGTCGCGCAGGATCAGGGTGCCCTTGGTCAGGATCGAGAACGGGTTGGCGTGCTCGGTGAGGGCCGTGATGACGCCCGGCATCAGCCGGTAGCGGCCCTCGGCGCGCTGGTAGCAGTCGACGTTGGTGCCCATCGCCACGTGCTCGCCCCGCCAGCGCGGCGAAGCGAGCTGCCGGCGCAGCAGCTCGGGGGCGTTCACCTTCACCACGATCTGGGTGTCGAAGCCGATGCCCGTGTCGAGGTCCAGGTAGCCGTGCGTCTTGCGGGCGAAGCAGTACACGCACGCGTGCGTGCAGCCGCGGTACGGGTTCACCGTCCACTCGAACGGCATCCGGGAGGCGCCCGGCACCCGGTTCAGGATGGAGCGCGCCCGCACCTCGTGGAAGGTGATCCCGCGGAACTCGGGCGTGTCGAAGGTGCGGGTGGTCACCGCGTCCGCGCCGAACAGGGCGGGGTCGGCCCGGCGGTCTCCGGACTCGCCTGTGAGGTTCTCCCAGCGCATGACGCCTCCTCGGTAGCACTGCGCCACACAATAGAACATCTGTTCCCATGATCGTGCGACCCCGATTTGGGAGCCCGGGCACCGGGGTGGTTGGCTTGCCACCACTTCGAGGCAAACGGGTTCTGGAGGAACGCAATGGCGCAGGTCGAGGCCACTACGGAGCGGGTCGTCGCGGCGGACGCGGAGAAGGTGTTCGACGCCCTCGCCGACTACAGCGGCACACGGCAGCGGCTGCTGCCCGAGCAGTTCAGCGAGTACGAGGTGCGCGAGGGCGGCGACGGCGAGGGCACCCTCGTGCACTGGAAGCTCCAGGCCACCAGCAAGCGGGTGCGCGACTGCATGCTCGAGGTCGGCGAGCCCACCGACGGCGAGCTGGTCGAGAAGGACCGCAACTCCTCCATGGTCACCACCTGGCGCGTCACCCCCGCCGGCGAGGGCGGCTCCCGGGTCGTCGTCACCACCACCTGGCAGGGCGCCGGCGGCATCGGCGGCTTCTTCGAGCGGACCTTCGCGCCCAAGGGCCTCGGCCGGATCTACGACGCGATCCTCGCCAACCTCGCGCGCGAGGTCGAGAAGTGACGGTACGCGCCGGAAGGTGACCGCAGGCGCCGGGAAGTGACCGCGCGCGTCGCCGGAATGACGGCGCGCGCGTGGTCACGCGACGCCGCGCCCGCGCGGCCGAACCCCAAACGCCGCCCCGCGCCGGGGTGTTGCGCCACTCACCGGTTCGAGTGGATCCGCATCCGGTCCGAGCTTGTGCCGTAACTCGCCGTACTTGTCCGCAGTTGTCGTCCTGCGCGGGACTTGTGTGACAGGTGCGACGAGGGGAGCGGTACGTGGGCGGGACGACTCTGGTGCGGGACGAGCCGGTCGCGGCACCCCCCGGCACACCCGCGCCACCACCGCCCGGGACCCCCGAACTCGGCACGCGGCGGGTGCGGTTGGTCTTCCTCGGGCTGATGCTGGCGCTGCTGCTCGCCGCGCTGGAGCAGATGATCGTCGCCACCGCGCTGCCGAAGATCGTCGGCGAGCTGCACGGCCTGGACAAGATGTCGTGGGCGATCACGGCCTATCTGCTCACCGCCACCATCGGACTGCCGCTGTACGGCAAGCTCGGCGACCTCTTCGGCCGCAAGGGCGTCTTCCAGTTCGCGATCGTCGTCTTCGTGGCCGGTTCCGCGCTGGCCGGGCGGGCGCAGAGCATGGACCAGCTCATCGCCTTCCGCGCCGTCCAGGGCGTCGGCGCGGGCGGGCTGATGATCGGGGTGCAGGCGATCATCGCGGACATCGTGCCGCCCCGGCAGCGCGGCCGCTACATGGGCCTGATCGGCGCCGCGTTCGGCGTCGCCTCCGTCGCAGGCCCCCTGCTCGGCGGGTACTTCACCGACCACCTGTCCTGGCGCTGGTGCTTCTACATCAACGTCCCCTTCGGGCTGCTGACCCTCGCCGTCGTCACCGCCGTCCTCAAACTCCCCAGACCCCGCGTCCGCGCCCGCCTCGACGTGCCCGGCGCGCTGCTGCTCGCCGCCGCCTCCACCTGCCTGGTGCTGCTCACGAGCTGGGGCGGCACCGAGTACGCCTGGAGCTCGCGGGAGATCCTCGGCCTCGGCGCGGGCGCCGTCGCCGCCACCGTCCTCTTCCTGGTCGCCGAGCACTTCGCCGCCGAACCCCTCATCCCGCCGCGGCTGTTCCGCGACTCCGTCTTCAACGTCACCGGCCTGGTCGGCCTGGTGATCGGCGTCGCGCTGTTCGGCGCCGCCAGCTACCTGCCGACCTTCCTGCAGATGGTCGACGGGGCCAGCGCCACCGAGTCCGGGCTGCTGATGCTGCCCATGATGGCCGGCATCGTCGGCGCCTCGATCATCGGCGGGCAGCTCATCAGCCACACCGGGCGGTACAAGCTCTACCCCGTCCTCGGCGGCGCCCTGTCCGCCGTCGGCATGTGGCTGCTGTCCCGGCTGGAGGTGGACACGCCCCGGCTGTACTACAGCGTCTGGATGGCCGTCCTCGGCGCCGGCATCGGCCTGGTGATGCCCGTCCTGGTGCTCGCCGTGCAGAACTCCGTGCGCCCCGCCGACCTCGGCACCGCCACCAGCGCCAACAACTACTTCCGGCAGATCGGCGGCAGCGTCGGCGCCGCCGTCTTCGGCACGCTCTTCGCCGGCCGGCTCTCCGACGCCCTGCGCCGCGAACTGCCCCAGCGCGCGGGCGCCGGGCTGCCCGACCCGGAGTCCCTGACCCCGCAGCTCGTGCACGCGCTGCCACCGGCGCTGCGCGACGCCTACATCCGCGCCTACGCCGACGCGATGCCCCGGATCTTCCTCTACCTGGTCCCGGTGCTCGTCCTCGGCCTGCTCATCGCCTTCTTCCTCAAGGAGAAACCGCTGGTGTCCCACAACGCCGCCGAAACCGAGCCCGCGCCCTTGACCACCCCCATCCCGCAGGCCCGCCACCAGGCCCCGGCCGGCGGGGCGGCCCGCTCGCCGCACGCCGCCGGGGTCCCCGTCTGCGGGACCGTGCAGCACCCCGACGGCACGGTGGTGCCCCGCGCGGCGCTCACCCTCATCGACGTCGCCGGACAGCAGATCGGGCGGGGCGCCAGCGGCGACGACGGGCGCTACGCGCTCGCCACGCCCGGCGCCGGCTCGTACGTGCTGATCGCCGCCGCCGGCGGCCACCAGCCGCAGGCCGTCTCGGTCACCGTCGGCGAGCGGCCCGTCGAGCTCGACGTCGTCCTCGGCGGCGCCGGACGCCTCGCCGGCAGCGTGCTCACCGCCGACGGCACCCCCGTGCGCGACGCCACCGTCACCCTCACCAACGTGCACGGCGAGGTCGTCGCCAGCACCCGCAGCGGCCGCGAGGGCGGCTACGTCATCACCGAGCTGGTGGCCGGCGAGTACACCCTCGCCGCCAGCGCACCCGCCTTCCGGCCCGCCGCGCTCCCGGTCACCGTGCAGGCCGCCCGGGAGACCCGGCAGGACGTGGAACTCGCGGGCGGCGCCGTGCTCCGGGGCACCGTCCGGGCGAGCGGCGGCCGGCCGGTGGAGGACGCGCGCGTCACGCTCCTGGACGCCGCCGGGAACGTCGTGGACACCCTCACCACCGGAGCCGACGGGACGTTCCGGTTCGTGGACCTGTCCTCCGGCGAGTACACCGTCATCGCCGCAGGTTACCCGCCGGTCGCGACCGTCCTGCAGGTCGCCGGCGGCGGCCGCACGGAAAGGGATCTGCAGCTGGGCCACGAGGACTGACGGGGGGCGCCCGCAGGGCGCTGAGCTGGGCGCCGGGGCGGTCCGGTGAGAGCAATTCCAGGATTGCCGCACATCGTGACCGGCCCCCGCCGTACGGTAGTGGCGGGCGGCACAGATCGTTTGCGGACAGCCGTGGGGAGAGAGGGCCTGGGCCATGGACCGTGGCAGCGAGCGGGACACACCTCCCGGCCGCGGCGCCGGGGACACCGCGGCGGGCCGGATTCCGCTTGCCGTGGTGGTCGTCGACCGCGACGGCCTGGTGTCCCACTGGAGCAGCGGCGCGGGCCGCCTGTTCGGCGTCGGCCGCCAGGACGCGGTCGGGCGCCCTGCCGCGGACCTGCTCCCGGTGTCCGGCGCCCTCGCCGACGACCCGCAGGGCGACGTGATCGACGCCTACGGCCCCTACGAGGCGTACGACGGGCTCGGCCCCGACCTGGAGGCCTCCCTCGGCGGCCGGACCGCCTATCCGGCGGCCGGCCGGGCCCGCCAGTTCCCGCACAAGGACGGGTCCGGCGACGGGGCGGCCGACGGCGAGCGGATCGACGTGCTGTGGTGGGCCTACCCGCTGGTCGGCCCGGGCCCGTTCCGGCTGCTGGTGCTCGCCGCCGACGCCGCCCGGCTGCGCGAGGAGCGCGGCTACGACGCCGAGGCGGCCGAGCACATCTCGCCCGGCTTCGCCCGCCACACCGAACTGCCCGCCTCCGAGGAACTGGAGCGGCGGCTCCCCGAGATCCTGCCCAACATGGGCCCCGACCTCAGCGGCCGCATCGTCTCCCAGATCCTCGAACTCGGCTACCCCGTACTGGAGTTCAGCCAGTTCGACCGGGTGCCCGTCACTCCGTACTGGGGCGTGCCGCGCCGCCCCGGCCGCAGCCGCGCCGAGGCCGTCGTACCGCAGCAGCGGACCGCGCCCGTGATCCCGGCCGGGGCCGAGCGGGACCTGGAGTACGCGGCCGTGCGCGAGCGGCTGGAGTTCCTCAACGAGGTCAGCTCCGGCATCGGCACCTCGCTCGACCTCGGCGAGACCATCCGCGAGGTCACCAGCGCCGCCGTGCCCCGCTTCGCGGACTTCGCCGGCACCCACCTGCGCTCGGCGGTGCTGGCGGGCGAGGGCTTCCCGGACGGCCCGCCCGACGCGAGCACGGTGATGCACCGGGTCTGGGTCGAGCACAACGACGAACCGGGCCGCTGGGACGACACCGTGCCGGTCGGCGAGACGTTCGCCTTCCCCGAACACACCCCGTTCTACAAGTGCATGGTCACGGGCGAGCCGGTGCTGGTCCCGGAGGTCACCGAGGAACTGTCCAACCGCATCGCCGGCGAGTTCGAGAAGCGCGACCTCAGGCCGCTCATCGCCGGCCGCTCCCTGCTGATCGTGCCGCTCAAGGCGCGCAACGTCGTCCTCGGCTTCATGGTGCTGATGCGCCGCCCGGACCGCGCCGCCTTCGACGACATGGACCGCACCACCGGCGCCGAACTGGCCGCCCGCGCGGGCCTGGTGCTCGACAACGCCCGCATGTACACGTACCAGGAGAACGTCGCCGACACCCTTCAGGACAGCATGCTGCCGCAGGTCGCCCCGCGGATGGCCGGCTGCGACGTGGCGACCCGCTACCTGCCCGGCGCCCGGCTCGGCCGGATCGGCGGCGACTGGTTCGACACCATCAAGCTGCCCGGCTCGCGCACCGCCCTGGTGGTCGGCGACGTCATGGGGCACGGGCTGAACTCGGCCGCGATGATGGGGCAGTTGCGCACGGCCGTGCAGACCATGGCCACCATGGAGACGCCTCCGGCCCAGCTGCTGCGCAACCTCGACGACCTCGCCCGGCGGCTCGGCGAGAACTACCTCGCCACCTGCCTCTACGCGGTCTACGACCCGATCCGGGGCGAACTGCAGCTCGCCAACGCCGGGCACATCCCGCCCGTGCTGGTGCGGGCCGAGAACGGCCGCAGCGAACTGCTCGACCTGCCGACCGGCGCGCCCATAGGCGTCGGCGGCGTCCCCTTCGAGGCCACCGTCGTCCCGGTCGCGCCCGGCGACCGGCTGGTGCTGTGCACCGACGGCCTGGTCGAGGTGCGCGGCTCCGACATCGGCGAGGGCCTGGCCGCGCTCTGCGAGTCCGCCGCGCATCCCGCGGCCTCGATGGACGACGCCTGCGACACCATCATCCGGGCCCTCAACACCCACGGTGGCCGCAAGGACGACGTCGCCCTGCTCATGGCCCGGCTCAACGGCATCCCCGGCGACCACGTCGCCGAATGGCACCTCGACGCGGACCCGCGCGAGGTCGCCCGGGCCCGGGACCTGGTCCGCGACCTGCTGCTGGACTGGGAGCTGCCGCAGGCCGTGGATACGGCGCGGCTGCTGGTCAGCGAGGTCGTCACGAACGCCGTACGGCACTGCGGAGGCGGCCGGGTCGGACTGCGCGTGGTCCGCACCGACGCGCTGCTGTTCGAGGTCACGGACGACGAACCCGCGCTGCCCAGCATGCTCGCCGCGCGGCCGTACGACGAGGCGGGGCGCGGTCTGCGGGTGGTCAGCAGGCTCGCCCGCGAGTGGGGCGCCAGCGCCACCGGACACCGCAAGACCGTCTGGTTCGAACAGGGCATCGCCGGAAGACGCTGAACCGGGGGCGCGTCAGCTGCTCGGCGCGCCCCCGGCGTGACCGCGGTCCGTACATCCGGTGAAGGTGACCTCCGACCCCTTGCCCCGCACACGGCGGTCGCGATATCCCGATCACGCAACCGACCCGTGGGGAGATCGCCATGAACGTCTCGAGCAACTACCGCAGCAACTGGGAGAGTTACTGGCGGGAGACCGCCGACGGGACGGGAGAGGCGATCTGGGACTCCGACCCCTCCCTGAGCGCCGAGCCGCACAGCGAGCTGCTCCTGCCGTACGCGGACACCGGGCGCCCCATAGTGGACCTCGGCTGCGGCAACGGCACCCAGACCCGCTACCTCGCCACCCGGTTCGCCCGCGCCGTCGGCGTCGACCTCTCGCACGCCGCCGTCGAGCACGCCCGGCGCGCCGCGAACGGCGGCGCCGTCGAGTTCCAGCAGCTCGACCTGACGGACACCGGCGCCGTCCGGGAGCTGCACCAGCGGCTCGGCGACAGCAACGTGTACATGCGTGCCGTCATCCACCAGAGCGAGCCGCACGCCCGGGCCGCGGTGGCCGCCGCCGTCGCCGAGCTGCTCGGCAGCGACGGACGCGCGTTCGTCGTCGAGCTGACGTCCGGGACCCGGGACGTCCTCAGGCTGGCCGCCGACGGGCCCGGGGGCCCCGGGCCCAAGCTGCGCCGGGTCTTCGAGCACGGCCTCAAGCCCGCCGACGCCGACGACGAGGAGATCCCGCTCCTGCTCGGCAAGGCCGGCCTGGAGATACTGGCGAGCGGCGAGACCACCCTGCCGCAGACCGAATACATGGCGGACGGCACCCGCATCGACCTGCCCGCCCGCTGGTTCGTGCTCGCCGGCAAGTGACGGGGTCCCGGGGGCGGCGGGATACCGCACGGGGGTCGTAGCCGCCGCCCCGGGGCACCGCGTAACGTGCGGTGCATGAAGATCCTCATCAGTGCGGACATGGAGGGCGCCACCGGCGTCACCTGGCCGGCCGACGTGCTCCCCGGGACGCCGCAGTGGGAGCGGTGCCGGTCGATGTTCACCTCGGACGTGAACGCCGCGGCGCTCGGCTTCCTCGACGGCGGAGCCGACCAGGTGCTCGTCAACGAGGCCCACTGGTCCATGCGCAACCTGCTCCTGGAACGGCTCGACGAACGGGTCGAGATGCTCACCGGGCGGCACAAGTCGCTCTCCATGGTGGAGGGCGTCCAGCACGGCGACGTCGACGGCATCGCGTTCATCGGCTACCACACGGGCGCGGGCATGGAGGGGGTCCTCGCCCACACCTACCTCGCCAACCAGATCACCGGGGTGTGGGTGAACGACGTCCGCGCGAGCGAGGGTCTGCTCAACGCGCACGTCGTCGCCGAGTGCGGCGTGCCCGTCGTGCTGGTCACCGGCGACGACCTCGCCTGCGAGGACGCCCTGGGGTACGCGCCCGAGGCGCTGAAGGTCGCGGTCAAGGACCATGTGTCCCGGTACGCGGCGGTATGCCGTACGCCTTCCCGGACCGCCGCCGACATCCGGGCCGCCGCCAAGGAGGCGGCACGGCTCGCGGTCCGCCACGAGCCGGTGCGCGGCGGCCCGTTCACGGTCGCCGTCGAGTTCGACGCCGAGCACCTGGCGATGGCCGCGACCGTCGTGCCGGGCGTGGCACGCGTCGGCGAGCGCAAGGTGGCGTACACCAGCGAGACCATGTACGAGGGAATCCGTACCTTCAAGGCGGTCACCACGATCGTCTCGGCCGCAGTGGAGGAGCAGTATGGCTGACCAGCAGGCCCTGGACGAGGTGGTGGAGTTCACCTCCGGCCTGATCCGCATCGACACCACCAACCGGGGCGGCGGCGACTGCCAGGAGCGGCCCGCGGCCGAGTACGCGGCCGAGCGGCTGGCCGGGGCGGGCCTGGAACCCCTGATGCTGGAGCGGACCCCGGGGCGGACCAACGTCGTCGCCCGGATCGCGGGCACCGACCCGTCCGCCGACGCGCTGCTGGTGCACGGCCACCTCGACGTCGTGCCGGCCGAGGCCGCCGACTGGAGCGTCCACCCGTTCTCGGGCGAGATCCGCGACGGCGTGGTGTGGGGGCGCGGCGCCGTCGACATGAAGAACATGGACGCGATGATCCTCGCGGTCGTCCGCTCCTGGGCCCGGCAGGGCGTACGTCCCCGCCGGGACGTCGTGGTCGCGTTCACCGCCGACGAGGAGGCCAGCGCCGAGGACGGCTCCGGGTTCCTCGCCGACGAGCACCCGGAGCTGTTCGAGGGCTGCACCGAGGGCGTCAGCGAGTCGGGCGCCTTCACCTTCCACGACGGCTCGGGCCGGCAGCTCTACCCGATCGCCGCGGGGGAGCGGGGCACCGGCTGGCTGAAGCTGACCGCGCGCGGCCGGGCCGGGCACGGCTCCAAGGTCAACAAGGAGAACGCGGTCACCCGGCTCGCCGCCGCCATCACCCGCATCGGCGAGCACGAGTGGCCGCTCAGGCTCACCCCGACGGTGCGGGCCGCGCTCGGCGAACTCGCCGCCCTGTACGGCGTCGACGCCGACTTCCGGGACGTCGACCGGCTGCTGGAGAAGCTGGGCCCGGCCGCCAAGCTGGTCGAGGCCACCGTCCGCAACAGCGCCAACCCGACGATGCTGGACGCCGGGTACAAGGTGAACGTCATCCCGGGCGAGGCGGTCGCCTACGTGGACGGACGCTATCTCCCCGGCGGCGAGGAGGAGTTCCGCACCACGCTCGACCGGCTCACCGGGCCGGACGTGGACTGGGACTTCGCCCACCACGAGGTCGCCCTGCAGGCCCCCCTCGACTCGCCCACCTACGCGAGGATGCGGGCGGCCGTCGAGGAGTTCGCGCCCGAGGGCCACGTGGTGCCGTACTGCATGTCCGGCGGCACGGACGCCAAGCAGTTCTCGCGGCTCGGCATCACCGGCTACGGCTTCGCGCCGCTGAAGCTCCCCGAGGACCTCGACTACCAGGCGCTCTTCCACGGCGTCGACGAGCGCGTCCCCGTCGAGGCGCTGCACTTCGGCGTCCGCGTCCTCGACCGGTTCCTGCGGACGGCCTAGGCGATGGAGGAGAACATGCAGCGGCAGCCGTACGGTTCCTGGCCCTCGCCGATCGACGCGGCGCTGGCCGCCGCGCACGACGGGCAGCCGGAGTGGGTGGGTTTCGTCGGCGACGAGGTCTGGTGGACCGAGCCCCGGCCCGCCGAGGGCGGCCGCCGGGCCCTGGTGCGGCGCACGGCCGAGGGCGCCGAGGAGTCGGTGCTGCCCGCGCCCTGGAACGTGCGCAGCCGGGTGATCGAGTACGGCGGCCGGCCCTGGACCGGCACGGTCCGGGACGGCGCGCCCCTGGTGGTGTTCGCGAACTTCGCCGACCAGCGCCTGTACCGGTGGGAGCCCGGCGGCGAGCCGCGCCCGCTCACCCCGGTCTCGCCGGTGGACGGCGGACTGCGCTGGGCGGAACCGCGGGTCGACCTGGACCGTGGCGAGGTGTGGTGCGTGCTGGAGGAGTTCACCGGCGACGGCCCGGACGACGTGCGGCGCGTCCTGGCCGCCGTGCCGCTGGACGGCTCGGCCGCCGACGACCGCGCCGCGGTCCGTGAACTTCTCCCCGAACGGCACCGGTTCGTCACCGGACCCCGGCTCTCGCCCGACGGCCGCCGGGCCGCCTGGCTGGCCTGGGACCATCCGCGGATGCCGTGGGACGGCACGGAACTGCTCGTCGCCGAGGTGGGCGGCGACGGCGCCCTGCACACGGTCCGCACGGTCGCCGGCGGCCCCGAGGAGTCCGTCGCGCAGGCCGAATGGTCCGCCGACGGCGCCCTGCTGTACGCGAGCGACCGCAGCGGGTGGTGGAACCTCTACCGGGACGGCGAGCCGCTGTGCCCGCGCGACGAGGAGTTCGCCGGGCCCCTGTGGAAGCTCGGCCTGAACTGGTTCGCGCCGCTGGACAACGGCCTGATCGCGGTCGTGCACGGCCGCGGGGCCGCCGTGCTCGGCATACTGGACCCCGAGTCCGGCGAGGTCGTCGACGCGGCCGGGCCGTGGACCGAGTTCGGGTCCTCCCTCGCGGTCCACGGCGAACGCGTCGTCGCGGTGGGGGCGGGCGCGCGCACCGGGCCCGAAGTGGTGGAACTGGACACCCGGATCGGCCGCGCCCGGGCCATCGGCGCCCGCCACCGGGACGCCGTGGACCCCGCGTACTACCCGGCGCCCGAGAGCCGCGTCTTCACCGGGCCCGGCGGGCGCGAGGTGCACGCCCACGTCTACCCGCCGCACCATCCCGGCCGCACCGCCCCCGACGGCGAACTGCCGCCGTATGTCGTCTGGGCGCACGGCGGGCCCACCGGCCGGGTGCCGTGCGTGCTCGACCTGGAGATCGCCTACTTCACCTCGCGCGGCATCGGCGTGGCCGAGGTCAACTACGGCGGCTCCACCGGGTACGGCCGCGCCTACCGGGAGCGGCTGCGCGGGCAGTGGGGCGTGGTCGACGTCGAGGACTGCGCGGCCGTGGCCCTCGCCCTCGCCGAGGAGGGCACCGCCGACCGCGGCCGGCTCGCGATCCGGGGCGGCAGCGCGGGCGGCTGGACCACCGCGGCCTCGCTGACCGGCACGGACGTCTACGCCTGCGGCACCATCATCTACCCCGTCCTCGACCTCGCCACCTGGGGACCGGGGGAGACCCACGACTTCGAGTCGCGTTACCTGGAGTCGCTGATCGGGCCGCTCGCCGAGGTCCCCGAGCGGTACGCCGAGCGTTCGCCCACCACCCACGCCGACCGGCTCACCGCACCGTTCCTGCTGCTCCAGGGCCTGGACGACGTGATCTGCCCGCCCGCCCAGAGCGAGCGCCTGCTCGCCGGGATCGAGGGCCGGGGCGTGCCGCACGCCTACCTCACCTTCGAGGGGGAGGGGCACGGCTTCCGGCGCGCCGACACCATGGTGCGCGCTCTTGAGGCGGAACTGTCGCTGTACGCCCAGGTGTTCGGGCTGGACCCGACGCCCGCCGTGCCGAAGCTGGAGCTGGGCACATGAGGGAACTCGTCCGGCCGGCCCGGCTGGCCCCCGGCGCGCGGGTGGCCGTCGTCGCGCCCAGCGGCCCGGTGGCCGAGGAACGGCTCCAGGCCGGTCTCGACGTGCTGCGCGGCTGGGACCTCGACCCGGTGGTGGCGCCGCACGTGCTCGACCGGCACGGCGGACTCGGGTACCTGGCGGGCGCCGACGCCGACCGGGCGGCCGACCTGCAGCACGCCTGGTGCGACCCGGCCGTGGACGCGGTGCTGTGCGCCCGCGGCGGGTACGGCGCCCAGCGCATGGCCGACCTGCTCGACTGGGAGGCGATGCGCGCCGCCGGGCCGAAGGTGTTCGTCGGCTTCAGCGACATCACCGCGCTGCACCAGGCGTTCGCCACCCGGCTCGGCCTGGTCACGCTGCACGGTCCGGCCGCCGCGGGCGTCGACTTCATCAAGAACGCCCGGGCGCAGGAGCACCTGCGGGCCACCCTGTTCGCACCCGAGACGGTCCTCGCCCTCGCCGCGGACCGTCCCGCCCTGGCGCCCGGACGGGCCCGCGGGGTGACCCTCGGCGGCTGCCTCAGCATGCTCGCCGGCGACCTCGGCACGCCCCTGGCCCACCCGGGCGCCCGCGGCGGACTGTTGCTGCTCGAGGACGTGGGCGAGCAGCCGTACCGGGTGGACCGGCTGCTGACCCAGCTCCGGCGCTCCGGCTGGCTCGACGGGGTCGCCGGGATCGGACTCGGCTCCTGGCACGACTGCGGCCCCTACGGCGAACTCCGCGCTGTCCTCGCCGACCGGCTCGGCGGCCTCGGGGTCCCGGTCGTCGAGGAGATCGGATTCGGGCACTGCGACGGGGCGCTGACCGTGCCGTTCGGAGTGACGGCCGAACTCGACGCCGAGGCGGGCACATTGACGCTGGACGAGCCCGCGCTGCGCTGACCCGCCCCCGGCCGGACCCCGCCGTGCGTGGGGCCGGCCCGGGCCGGACCGATCCGCTGCCGCGTCCCGGCCGGCTGAGCGTAGGCTGGGCGGATGCCGCACACCGCAGCCCACTACCTCGCCACCGGCCCCCGCGTCGGCATCCGCGCCTTCACCCTGGAGGACGGACCCGAGTTCACCGCCCGGGCCAGGGAGAGCAAGGACCTGCACCGGCCGTGGCTGTTCCCGCCGGACGACGACGAGGGCTACGCGAGCTACGCCAAGTCGCTCATCAAGGATCCGGCCAGGGCCGGCTTCCTCGTGTGCGAGAAGGACACCGGGGACATCGCCGGCTTCATCAACATCAACAACATCGTCCGCGGCGGCTTCCAGTGCGGCGCCCTCGGCTATGGCGCCTTCGCCCACGCGGCCGGCCGGGGACTGATGCGCGAGGCCCTCGACCTGGTGATCGGCTACGCCTTCGGGCCGCTGGGACTGCACCGGCTGGAGATCAACGCTCAGCCGGACAACACCGCCTCCCTCGCCCTGGCACGCGGTGCCGGCTTCCGCCTGGAGGGCTTCTCACCGGCCATGATCTTCATCGACGGCGCCTGGCGCGACCACGAACGCTGGGCGCTGACCGCGGAGATGCGCCCCGCCGACTGACCCCCCCGCCCTGCCGAGGGAGACCGCATGCGAACGCTCGTCCTGCTCGACGCCCCGTCCAACCTGGGGCTGCGCCCGCCCGCCCCCGGCACCGTCCCCGGCTGCTACAAGCTGGCCGGGGCCCTCCGGGAGCAGGGCCTGCTGCGCCGGCTCGGTGCCCGCGAAGGCGGTGTGGTCGTACCGCCCCGCTACGACCGCGGCGACTGGCAGGAGGGCGACGGCGTCTTCAACGCGGCCGCGCTCGCCGCGTACACCGTGCGGCTCGCCGACCGCATCGAACGCCACCTGCGCGCCGGGGAGTTCCCCGTGGTGCTCGGCGGCGACTGCTCCATCCAGCTCGGCGCCTCCCTCGCCATGCGCCGGATCGGCCGGTACGGGCTCGCCGCGGTCGACGCCTCGCACGACTTCCGGCACCCGGGCAACTCGTGCCGGATCGGCGCCGCGGGCGGCGAGGAGGTCGCGCTCGGCACGGGACGCGGCCAGGAGGACCTGACGAACATCGAGGGGCTGCGGCCCTACCTCAGGGACGAGGACGTCCGCTTCCTCGGCATCCGCGACGCCTATGCCGACGACCTCGCCGAACTCGCCTCCCTGAAGATGCCGGCCGTCACCGCCGGCGGTGTCCGCGCCGAGGGCGCCGGCCCGGTCGCCCGGGCCGCGGTCGAGGCCTTCCGGGCCCCCGGGCTCGACGGGTTCTGGGTCCACCTGGACGCCGACGTGCTCGACCCGTCCGTGATGCCGGCCGTGGACAGCCCCGACCCGGACGGCCTGCTGCCGGACGAACTCCAGGAGCTGCTGCGCCCGCTGCTCGCCTCACCGCGCTGCGCAGGCCTCAACGTCACCGTCTACGACCCCGACCTCGACCCCGAGGGCACCGCGGGCGCCCTGCTGGCCGACCTGGTCGTGGCCGCCTTTGCGCAATCCTGACCGGCAGATCCCCTGGCCGACTCGCCGCACGCCGGGTTCCATGGTCATCGTGACGGAGATCCGACGTGAGGTCATCACCCTGCCCGCCGCGCAGTTGGGCCCCGACAACCCCCTGCCCCCGCTCCGCCCCCTCGACGAGATGCACCGCGTCGAGGACCGGGACCGCGGGGACATGCCCCGCGACATGGCGCGGCAGCTCGACTACGAGCCGCTGCGCAGCCTGCTGCCGGTGCGGGTGCGCGACGGGTACGGCAGAACCCGCGAACCCCGTGCCCTGACGGCCCTGGTGATCGAGAACGACCGGCTGCGCGCCACCGTCCTGCCCGGTCTCGGCGGCCGGATCACCTCCCTGGTCCACCTGCCCACCGGACGCGAACTCCTCTACCGCAACCCCGTGTTCCAGCCCGCCAACTTCGCGCTCAACGGCGCCTGGTACTCCGGCGGCATCGAGTGGAACATCGGCGCGACCGGTCACACCACCCTGTCCTGCGCCCCCCTGCACGCCGCCCGGGTCCCCGCCCCGGACGGCGGCGAGATGCTGCGCCTGTGGGAGTGGGAGCGGCTGCGCGACCTGCCGTTCCAGGTCGACCTGTGGCTCCCGGAGGGATCGGACTTCCTGTACGTGGGGGTCCGGATCCGCAATCCGCACGAGCGGCCCGCACCCGCCTACTGGTGGTCCAACATCGCCGTCCCCGAGGACCGGCGGATCCTCGTCCCCGCCGAGGAGGCCTGGCAGTTCGGCTACGAGCGCCGGCTGCGCCGGGTGCCGGTCCCCTGCCACGACGGCGTGGACCGCACCCGCCCCCTCAACAGCCGTTACGCCGCCGACTACTTCTACGAGGTGCCGGACGGCCGGCGCCGTTGGATAGCCGCGCTGGACGCGGACGGGCACGGTCTCGTGCAGACCTCCACCGACGTGCTGCGCGGCCGGAAGCTGTTCGTGTGGGGCAGCGGTCCCGGCGGCCGGCGCTGGCAGGAGTGGCTGACCGAGCCCGGCACCGGCGGCTACTGCGAGATCCAGGCCGGCCTCGCCCGCACCCAGCTGGAGCACGTCCGGCTGGAACCCGGGAGCGAGGTGTCCTGGCTGGAGGCGTACGGCCCGCTGGACGCCGCCCCCGACGGACCGTCCTGGCCCGCGGTGGTCCAGGGGGCGGAGGACCGGCTGGCGGCGGTCCTGCCACGGGCCCGCGTCGAGCGGGCGTACGCGGACTGGCAGCCGTGCGCCGACACCGAGCCCGGCGAGCGGCTTGCCACCGGCTCCGGCTGGGGCGCGCTGGAGGTCGTGCGGGCCGGCTGGAAGCTGCCCGGCACGCCGTTCCCGGAGGCCACCCTCGGCGAGGCGCAGACGCCCTGGCTGGAGCTGCTGCGCACGGGCTCGCTGCCGGAACCGCGCCGGGTCCGCCCGCCCGGCGAGACGCTGGTCGCCCCGCACTGGCGCGACATGCTGGAGACCGCGCCCGCCACCCCGCACACCGAGTACCACCTCGGCATCGCCCAGTGGCACGCAGGCGACCGCGCGCAGGCGGTCCGGAGCTGGGAGCGTGCGGTGCCGCTCGCCCCCTCGCTGTGGCCGCTGCTGCGCTGCCTGGCGGTCGCCGACGAGGAGTCCGGCCACCACGAGCGGGCCGCCGACCGGTACGCGGAGGCCTTCGACGACCTGTGCCGCGAACGGCTCCCCCACTGCCTGAACGGCGTGGGAGGTACCCCCACCGACGGCGAGGCATGGACCGCCGCCGTGGCCGCGCTGGGCCGCGAGGCGCTCGGGGCGCTGCTGCGTGCGGGGCGTGCCGCGCAGGCCCGCGCGGTGTGGGAGCGGCTGCTGCCCGCCGTGCGGCGCCGCGGACCGTTCCGGCTGCTGGAGGCCGCACTGCTGCTCGCCGAGGGCCGGCGGGCGGACGCCCGGGCCGTCCTCGACGAGGCGTTCGAGGTGGCGGACCTGCGGGAGGGCGCGGACGTGATCGAGCTGCTGTGGGCCCGGCTCACCGACGAGCCGCTGCCCGCCCGCCTCGACTTCCGGATGCGGCCGGACGCCGGCTGAGCGGGCGGCTCAGCCGCTCTGGTCGACGTACTCGAAGATAGAGCCGTCCGGGTGCATCGCCAGCAGGTTGCGGCCCGCCGGGGTCGGCACCGGTCCGGCGATGACCCGGGCGCCCAGGTCGGTCAGCAGCCAGTGCGCCTCGGTCACGTCCTTCACGGCGATCGTCGCCGTCACCTTGCGCAGCACCTCCAGCTCCGCCTCCGGGCCGCTCATCAGGAGGAAGGAGCCGATCGCGGCCACCTGCACCCCGCCGCGCTCGAAACGCAGCGCCCGGCCGCCGGCCAGCCGTTCGTAGAAGGGGATCGCGGTGTCGAGGTCGTCGACGCAGATGCGCAGTGTCGCGCCCAGAATCTCCATACCCACAACCCTAGTTGGGCCACCCAACCCCCCGCGCCTACAAGCCGGCGGCCACCCTCGAAGGGGCGCGGGGAACTGCGCGCCCAGCCACCCCCGACCCGCACCGACTCCCAGACCGCACCCCACCCGCCCCGACCCCCCGCCCCTACAAGCCGACGGCACCCTCGAAGGGGCGCGGGCAACTGCGCGCCCAACCACCCCCGACCCGCACCGACCCCCAGACCGCACCCCACCCGCCCCAACCCCCCGCGCCTACAAGCCGACGGCACCCTCGAAGGGGCGCGGGGAACTGCGCGCCCAACCACCCCCGACCCGCACGGACCCCTAGACCGCACCCCACCTGCCCCGGGCGGAGCCCCCCTCACCCCACAAGCCGCGGCAGCACCTTCGTACGGTAGAAGTCGAAGAACCCCTGCTGATCCGGCCCGATCTGGTTCACGTACACCCGGTCGAACCCCGCGTCACCGAACGCCCGCAACGCCGAGACATGCTCGTCGACGTCGTCCCCGCACACCGTCTTCTCCCGCACCATGTCCTCGGTGACGAGCTCCGCGAGCTGCTCGAAGTGCCGTGGCGAGGGCAGCACCTGCCCCATCTCCCCGGGCAGCAGCTCGTTGTACCAGAGCTCCCGCACCGTCCGCACGCAACTGTCCCGGTCGGCCCCGTAACAGACCTTCGTACCGCCGCTGACCGGCTTGGCCCCGCCACCGCCCTTGCGGTACTGGGTGACCATGTCCTCGTCCGGCGTCATCGTGATGTAGCCGTCGCCCACCCGGGCGGCCAGCGAGGTCGCCTTCGGGCCGAAGCCCGAGATGTCGATCGGCACGGGCTCGTCGGGAACCGTGTAGAGCCGGGCGTTCTCCACCGTGTAGTGCTTGCCGTGGTGGTTGACCTCCTCGCCGGTGAACAGCCGGCGCATCACCTGGATGGACTCCTCCAGCATCTCCAGCCGGATGTGCAGCGGGGGCCAGCGGTCGCCGAGGATGTGCTCGTTCAGCGCCTCGCCGGTGCCTACCCCGAGCCGGAACCGGCCGCCGGTCAGCACCGCGCTGGTCGCCGCGGCCTGCGCCAGCACCGCCGGGTGGATGCGCACCGTCGGGCAGGTCACCGCCGTCTCGATGGGCAGTGAGACGGCCTCGGAGAGCGCGCCGATCACCGACCAGACGAACGGGCTCTGCCCCTGCGCGCTGTTCCACGGGTGGTAGTGGTCGGAGATCCACAGCGACTGGAAACCGGCCTGTTCGGCCATGCGGGCCTGTTCGATCAGCTCGGCCGGGCCATGCTCCTCGCAGGCCAGGAAATAACCGTACTCAGTCATGACGGGCACCTCCGCGCGACGCGGCCGGGCGGCCGGGCCCGCCGCTGGTGGGGATCGGGGAACCCCGGCCGGGTAACCGCCGCCGACCGGGCGAAACGCGGCCCCGAGCGGCGTCCGGGTGAGCCGGGCGGCGTTTGGGTGCAACGGCCCCGGTTACGCGGAAGGCCTGGAGGGGAGCCACACCGCCGGAGGGACACCCGTGAGTCGACCACGTGTGGTGATCGTCGGCGCCGGCTTCGCCGGGTACCGGGCTGCCCGCACCCTCGCCCGGCTCACCCGCGGCCGTGCCCGGATCACCCTGCTCAACCCGACCGACTACTTCCTGTACCTGCCGCTGCTGCCCCAGGTGGCCGCCGGGATCCTGGAGGCCCGCCGGGTCACCGTCTCCCTGCCCGGCACCCTGCGCGGGGTGCGCCTGGTGCTGGGGGAGGCCACCGGGGTCGACCTCGACCGGCGCACCGTGCACTACCGGGACCCCGAGGACGGCGCAGGCGCCCTCGGCTACGACCGGCTGGTGCTGGCCGTGGGCAGCGTCAACAAGCTGCTGCCGGTTCCCGGCGTCGCCGAGCACGCGCACGGGTTCCGCGGGCTGCCCGAGGCGTTGTACCTGCGCGACCACGTCACCCGGCAGGTGGAGCTGGCCGCCACGGAAGCCGACCCGGAGGCCCGGGCCGCCCGGTGCACCTTCGTGGTGGTAGGCGCCGGCTACACCGGCACCGAGGTGGCCGCGCACATGCAGATGCTCACCGACCGCCTGGCCCGCCGGGACCTGCCCGGCGTGGCCCGGCCCCGCTGGATCCTGCTGGACGTGGCCCCCCGTGTGCTGCCGGAGATGGACGAACGGCTCTCCCGCATCGCGGGCCGGGTGCTGCGGGCTCGCGGCGTCGACGTCCGCACCGGTACCTCCGTGAAGGAGGCCACCCCGGACGGCGTCCTGCTCAGCGACGGCGACTTCGTGGCGTCGCGGACCCTGGTCTGGTGCGTCGGGGTCCGGCCGGACCCGCTGATCGAGGCCGTCGGACAGCCGCTGGAGCGGGGCCGGCTCATCGTCGACCCGTACCTCCAGGTGCCGGGCCGCACCGAGGTGTTCGCCTGCGGGGACGCGGCGGCCGTGCCGGACCTGGAGCGGCCCGGCGAGTTCACCCCGATGACCGCCCAGCACGCCTGGCGCCAGGGCAGGGTGGCCGGCGAGAACGTGGCCGCCTCGCTCGGCCTCGGCCGGCGCCGGCGCGCCTACCGCCACCGCGACCTCGGTTTCGCCGTGGACCTCGGCGGGGTGCGGGCCGCCGCCAACCCGTTCGGCGTCCCGCTGTCCGGCCCGCCGGCCGGTGCGATCACCCGCGGCTACCACCTGGCCGCCCTGCCCGGCAACCGCCTGCGCGTCGCCGCGGACTGGCTGCTGGACGCCGTACTTCCGCGCCAGACCGTGCAGTTGGGTCTGGTGCGGTCCTGGTCGGTCCCGCTGGACACGGCCTCCCCGGAGCTGGCCCGGGTACCCGGCGCCTCCGGCCGGTCCGGCGGGAGCGGGCACGACGTCGGCGGGCACGACGGCAGCGGCGGCGGATCCGCGGCGAGCGCGCCCGCGGCGATCGGGCCGGCGGACGCAACCGCCGATGACCGGCCCGCACCCGCACCGCCCGACGACCACCCCGCACCCGGCCCCGCGCAACCCGCGGACCGCCCGGACCCACCCGACCCAGCAGAAGGAGATACATGAACACCGCCGAACTCGCCGAACTCGGGCAGCAGTTGCGCGTGGACAGCGTGCGGGCCGCCGCAGCGGCGGGCTCCGGGCATCCCACCTCGTCGATGTCCGCCGCCGACCTGATGGCCGTCCTGCTCGCCAACCACCTGCGCTACGACTTCGAGCGCCCCGACCACCCCGCCAACGACCGCCTCGTGCTCTCCAAGGGCCACGCCTCGCCGCTGCTGTACGCCGCGTACAAGGCGGCCGGCGCCATCGAGGACGGCGAGCTGCTGACCTTCCGCAAGCTCGGCAGCCGCCTGGAGGGGCACCCGACCCCGCGCCGGCTGCCGTGGGTGGAGACCGCCACCGGCTCGCTCGGCCAGGGCCTGCCGGTCGGCGTCGGCATCGCGCTCGCCGGTCAGCGGCTGGACCGCACCGGCTACCGGGTGTGGGTGCTGTGCGGCGACAGCGAACTGGCCGAGGGCTCCATCTGGGAGGCGGCCGAGCACGCCGCCTACGAGCACCTGGACAACCTCGTCGCCGTCGTGGACGTCAACCGGCTCGGCCAGCGCGGCCCGACCCGGCACGGACACGACCTGGACGCCTACGCCCGCCGCTTCCAGGCCTTCGGCTGGCACACCATCGAGATCGACGGCCACGACGTCGACGCGATCGACCGGGCCTACGGCGAGGCCCTGTCGACGACCGGACAGCCCACCGTGATCCTCGCCCGCACCCTCAAGGGCAAGGGCGTCGCCGCCGTCGAGGACCGCGAGGGCCTGCACGGCAAGCCGCTGCCGGAGGCCGAGGAGGCCATCGCCGAGCTGGGCGGGCCGCGTGACCTGCGTGTCCAGGTGAGCGAGCCGGCCGCCGCGGCGGCGCTCCGCTCGCCGAACACCGAGGTGGTGCGGCTGCCGCAGTACGACAAGGGCGAGGAGGTGGCCACCCGGGACGCCTTCGGCAAGGCCCTGGCCGCGCTCGGCGGCGCCCGGGGCGACGTCGTCGCGCTGGACGGCGAGGTCGGCGACTCCACCCGCACCGAGATGTTCGCCAAGGAGCACCCCGACCGCTTCTTCGAGTGCTACATCGCCGAGCAGCAGCTCGTCGCCACCGCCGTCGGCATGGCGGCCCGCGGCTGGGTGCCGTACGCATCGACGTTCGCGGCCTTCCTCAGCCGCGCCCACGACTTCGTGCGCATGGCCTCCGTCAGCGGCAGCGGGATCAACCTGGTCGGCTCGCACGCCGGCGTGGCGATCGGGCAGGACGGGCCCTCGCAGATGGGCCTGGAGGACCTGGCGATTTTCCGGTCCGTGCACGGCTCGACCGTGCTGTACCCGTGCGACGCCAACCAGACGGCCCGGCTGGTCGCCACCATGGCCGGCCTCGACGGCGTCCGCTACCTGCGCACCTCGCGCGGCGAGAGCCCGGTGATCTACGGCCCCGACGAGGAGTTCCCGGTCGGCGGCAGCAAGGTGCTGCGCTCCGGCGAGCAGGACCGGCTGACCGTGGTCGCGGCCGGGGTCACGGTGCACGAGGCGCTCGCGGCCGCCGACCGGCTCGCCCAGGACGGCATCCAGGTCCGCGTGATCGACCTGTACTCCGTCAAGCCCGTCGACACCGAGACGCTGCGGCGGGCCGGCGAGGAGACCGGCTGCCTGCTCACCGTCGAGGACCACCACGAGGAGGGCGGCCTCGGGGACGCCGTCGCGGAGGCGTTCTCCGACGGCCGGCCCGTGCCCCGCCTGGTCCGGCTCGCGGTGCGCACCATGCCCGGGTCGGCCGCGCCCGACGAGCAGCTCCACGCCGCCGGCATCGACGCCGTGGGCATCGCGGCCGCGGCGAAGCTGCTGGTGGAGGAGGCAGTCGTGGGATGAGCGGCGACGGCGTGCGGACCATACGGGCGGGCCGCCGCCCGGTGCGCGTCCGGCGGCCCGGGAGGTCCTGCTCCCGGGCCGCGAGACGGACGCCGAGGGGTACCCAAGGGCGATCTCGCCGACTACTACCGGTCCGTCGCGCCGTATCTGCTGCCGCACCTGAGGGGCCGTCCGCTGATGCTCGAACGGTATCCGGACGGCCTCGACGGCCCCCGCTTCATGCAGAAGAACACCCCGGGCCACTACCCGGACTGGATCACCCGGGCCGAGGTCGCCAAGGAGGGCGGCACGGTGACGCACGTCGTCTGCGACGACACCGCCACCCTGCTCTACCTCGCCGACCAGGCCTGCCTCACCCTGCACCGGTGGCTGTCCCGCACTGACCGGGCCGGCGGCCCGGACCACCCCGACCGGCTGGTCTTCGACCTCGACCCCGCCCCGGCGCCCGACGCGACCCGTGGGACCCCGGACGGCTTCGCCGCCGTCCGCGAGGCGGCCGGCGTCCTGCGCGAGCTGCTGGACGAGCTGGGCCTGCCCGCCGCGCCGATGACCACCGGGTCGCGCGGACTGCACCTGGTCGTCCCGCTGGACGGGCGCCACGGCTTCGACGAGGTACGCCGGATCGCCCACGACGTGGCCGAGTTCGCCGAGGCCGCGCACCCCGACCGGCTCACCGCCGCCGCCCGCAGGCGCGACCGCGGCGACCGCCTCTACCTCGACGTGCAGCGCAACGGCTACGCGCAGACGGCCGTGGCCCCCTACACCGTCCGCGCTCTGCCCGGCGCGCCCGTCGCTGTGCCCCTAAGCTGGGAACAGGTGGCCGATCCAGGCGTCCACGCCCGCCGCTGGACCATCGCCGACGCCGTCGACCAGGCCCGCACCGACCCGTGGGCCACGCTGCCGGGCCGGGGGCGCGCCCTCGGACCCGCCAGGCGCCGCCTCACGGGACTGAAGGGCTGACGACGGCCGGTCCTGGCAGGTCCCGGGCGCACGTCCACCGTCTGTGACCAGCGGCGTCGAGAACCCGTACCCCCGGAATGTTTGGCCAAGGGATGAGCGGCCACACGCAGGGGAGAGGTGGCCATGACGAACACAAAGAACACTCATCAGTCACAGGATTCACAGGAAACGCAGAAATCGTCCAAGGCGGAGGACGACGCGCCGCAGGGCGCGGCCACCGGCCGGCGGCCGCGTCCCATGGAAGTGCTGCGGGAGGCCCGCGCCCAGCTCGCCGAGCTGACCGGTCTCGAGCCGGAGTCGGTGTCCTCCTTCGAGCAGACCGCGGAGGGCTGGTCGCTCGAGGTGGAGGTCCTCGAACTCGAGCGGGTCCCGGAGACCATGAGCCTGATGGCGACTTACCAGGTGGAGCTGGACGAAGAGGGGCAGCTCACGGGCTACCGCCGCGTCCGCCGCTACGAACGCGGACGGGCCGACGCGCGCGGCCGCTAGGCCGCCCGTCCCGAGCGCCCGGCATCCACCGGAGCACCGCGTTTCCGATCACCGAGAAGGAGGAACGGCCCGCATGACCGTTGTACCGGCACAGCAGACCGGCGGCGGAGGCGGCAGCAGCGGCCTCTACGACGTACTGGAACTGGTTCTGGACAGGGGGCTCGTGATCGACGCGTTCGTCCGCGTCTCCCTGGTCGGCATCGAGATCCTGAAGATCGACGTACGCGTCGTTGTGGCCAGTGTCGACACGTATCTGCGCTTCGCCGAGGCGTGCAACCGCCTCGACCTGGAATCGGGCCCGAACAAGAGCCCGGGCCTGCCCGAGATCGTCGGCGAGGTCACCGAGTCCGGTGCCCGCGGCAAGTCCAAGGGCGCCCTGTCGGGCGCCGCAGAGACGATATCCGGCGCTTTCAAGCAGGCGCGTGAAGAGGGGCAGAGCGAGTCCCGGCCGCGTGCCCGCAAGACCGCGGCCCGGCGTAAGGAGGAGTCGGAGTGAGCACCTACGTCTACGGGATCACCGCCCGTTCCCACCCGGCCCTGCCCGAGGGCATGACCGGCGTTGGCGAGCCGCCGCTGCCGGTGCGCGTGCTGACGGCCGGTGAACTGGCGGCCGTGGTCAGTGACGCGCCCGAGGGACTGCGGCCCAAGCGCCGGGACCTGCTGGCGCACCAGAACGTGCTCGCCGAGGCCGGCGCGGGCGGCTGTGTGCTGCCCATGCGGTTCGGCAGCGTCGCCCCCGACGACGACTCCGTCACGCAGGTGCTCGGCGAGCGCGCCCAGCACTACGAGGAGCGGTTGCGGGAGCTGGACGGCAAGGTCGAGTACAACGTCAAGGCCACGCACGTCGAAGAGGCCGTACTGCACCGGGTGATGGCCGAGAACGCCGAACTGCGTTCCCTGGCCGAGGCCAACCGCACGTCCGGCGGCGGAAGTTACGACGACAAGATCCGTCTCGGCGAGATGGTCGCGGCCGCCGTCAAGGACAAGGAGGCCGAGGACGCGGCCGAGGTGCGCACCGCGCTGGAGTCGGCCGGCTCCGCGCTGAGCGTGGGCCCCGAGTCGACCGGCTGGCTGGTCAACCTGTCGTTCCTGGTGGCCCGGGACACCGCCGAGGAGTTCCTGGCCGCCGTCGAGCAGGTCCGCACCAGCCACCCCCATCTCGACCTGCGGGTCAACGGGCCGCTCCCGCCGTACAGCTTCGTGGAGCCCGGCCCCGCCGAGCCCGCGGGCAGCACGGCCGGCGCCGACGCCGGAGCGCAGTAGCGGCGGCCAGGCCCGAACGGAAAGGAGGGACATCGTGGGACTGATCAGCGAGGTGCTGCTGCTGCCGTTCGCACCGGTCCGCGGCGCCGGATGGGCGATCAAACAGGTGTACCAAGAGGCGGAGCGCATCTACTACGACCCCGCCACCGTACGGGCCGAACTCGCCCGCCTCGAGGAGGAACTGGAGGCAGGCGAGATCAGCGAGGAGGAGTTCGACCGACGCGAGGACGAACTGCTCGACCGGCTGGAGACCGCCCTGCGCTCCGGCGAAACCACAGCCAACGGGACGACGTGATGAATCGAACGGGACTAGGTCTCGCCATCGGGGCCGGATACCTCCTGGGACGTACGAAGAAACTGAAGATGGCCCTGGCGGTCGGCTCCCTGGTGGCCGGCAAGAAGCTGAACCTCAGTCCGCGGGGCCTCGCCGAGCTGCTCAACCAGCAGCTCCGGGACAACCCGCAGTTCAAGGAGATCGGGGACCAGCTCCGCCAGGATCTGCGCGGCGTCGGCAAGGCCGCCACCGGGTCCATGGCCGAGCGCCAGATGAGCGCGCTCGCCGACCGGCTGCACGGCCGCACCAGCGCGGTGCGCGACCAGTTGTCCGGTGTGGTGCCCGGCGGCAAGTCCGAGTCGGAGGAGCCGGAAGAGCCGGAGGAGCCGGAGGACGAGGACGACGGAGGCCGAAAGGGCTCCGCCGGGCGGGAGGACGACAGGCCCCGCCGTGAGGCGGCCGCGAAGAAGGCCCCCGCGAAGAAGTCGCCCGCCAAGAAGGCGGCGGCGAAGAGCACGGCAGGCCGGACGGCCGCCAAGAAGGCGGGCGCGGCCCGCGGAACGGTCACGAAGAAGACGGCCGCGGCCGGCGGCGACAACCGCGCAGGCCGGTCCCGGCAGTCGAAGGGCGGCGAAGACCGATGACCGAGACCGTCGGATCCGCGACGTCCGCCGCCGGCAAGGCCGCGGGCGGAGCGACCAAGAGCAATCCACTGACGGATCTGGCGCACAGCGAGGCGGCGGAACGGCTCAAGGCCGAGGTACAGGACTACCTGAGCGCCCAGGCGCAGAAGCTGCTGGTCGGCTTCGGCCGCAAGCTCGGCCAGACCACGGGCAAGCTCAACGACATAGCCGAGGGCAACAGCCCGGGCTTCGCCAAGCTCGCCCTCGACGCCGGCCGCAAGGTCGCCGAGGGCAAGGGGCCGCTGCGTTCCGCGCTCGAACTCGGGGCCTCGCACGCCAAGGACACCGTCATGGGCAAGCTGAAGGGCCTCGGGGGCGGCAAGAAGGGCAAGAAGGGCGGGGGCAACAAGCCGACCGTCATCATCGAGTCCCTCGACGTCGGCGTGCCCGTGCGCACCGCCTACGATCAGTGGACCCAGTACCAGGACTTCAGCAACTTCACCAAGGGCGTGAAGAGCGCGAGCCGCGTCGACGACACGCACTCCGACTGGAAGGGCAAGATCTTCTGGTCCACCCGGAGCTGGAAGGGCAACACCGTCGAGCAGATCCCCGACTACAAGATCCAGTGGACGTCGGAGGGCGCCAAGGGCACCACGAAGGGCGTCGTCACCTTCCACCGGCTCGACGAGAACCTCACCCGCATCCTCCTGGTCATGGAGTACTACCCGAGCGGCCTCTTCGAGAAGACGGGCAACATCTGGCGCGCCCAGGGCCGCCGGGTCCGGCTCGACTTCAAGCACTTCGCCCGTCACATCTCCCTCAAGGGCGAGGCGGAGGACGGCTGGCGCGGCGAGATCCGCGACGGCGAGGTGGTCCGCAGCCACGAGGACGCGGTGGCGGAGGAAGAGGAGTCCGAGCAGGAGGAGGGCGAAGAGCCCGAGGAGGGCGAGCAGCCCGAGCAGGAAGAGGGCGAGGAGCCCGAGGAGGAAGAGGGCGAGGAGCCCGAGGAGCAGGAGGAGGGCGAGGAGCCCCAGGGGTCCGAGGAGGAGTCCGAGCAGGAAGAGCCGGAGGAGGGCCAGGAACCCGAGGAGGGCGAGGAGCCCGCCGCCGAGGACGAGGAGCCCTACGAGGACGAGGAAGAGGGCGAGGAGGAGCCGGAAGAGGACGAGGAAGAGGGCCCGTACGAGGACGAGCTCGACGAGGAATCCGACGAGGAGCCCCGGGAGGGATCTGAGGAGGAGCCCGAAGAGGAGTACGAGGACGAAGAGGAACCCGAGCACACCGGGGGCGGGAGCCGTCGATGACGACCCCCAGCCGTTTTCCCGAGCCCTACGGCCAGGGCGGCGGGGCCAACCTCGCCGACATCCTGGAACGGGTGCTCGACAAGGGTGTCGTCATCGCCGGCGACATCCGGATCAACCTGCTCGACATCGAACTGCTCACCATCAAGCTCCGGCTGATCGTCGCCTCGGTCGACAAGGCCAAGGAGATGGGCATCGACTGGTGGGAGACAGACCCGGCCCTCTCCTCCCGCGCCCGGCACAACGAGCTCGCCCGTGAGAACGCCGAGCTCAGGGAGCGGCTGGAGAGGCTGCAGGAACTGGCGCCCGGCAGTGTGCCGGACAGCGTGCCGGAGGAGGAGGCCAAGTGAGCGCACTGCGGTACGTCTACGCCGTCTGCCGCCCCCTCGACGCGCCCCTGCAGGCCGAGCTGACCGGCATCGGGGGAGCCCCGCCGGCGCTGCTGCACCACCACGGGCTGGTCGCGGTCGTCAGCACGGTGCCGGAGGCGGAGTTCGGCGAGCAGGCGCTGCGCGCCCGGCTGGAGGACCTGGACTGGCTGAGCGCGACCGCCCGCGCCCACCAGGGCGTGATCGCCGCGCTCAGCACCGTCACCACCCCGCTGCCGCTGCGGCTCGCGACCGTGTTCCGGGACGACAGCGGCATCCGGGCGATGATCGAGGCCCGGGAGGACGACTTCCGGCGCGCCCTCGACCGGCTCGAGGGCCGGGTGGAGTGGGGCGTGAAGGTGTTCGTGGAGTCCGAGCCGGCGGAGCCCGCCGCCGCGGCGGCCAAACCGGCCAGCGGCCGGGACTACCTGCGCAGCCGCAGGCGGCACAGCGAGGCGCACGAGGAGCGGTGGCAGCGGGCGGAGGCGTTCGCCCGGGACCTGCACGAGCGGCTCACCCGGCAGTCCGAGGACGTCCGGTTGCATCCGGCGCAGAATCCCGCGCTGTCCGGGGCGTCGGGACAGAACGTGCTCAACGCGGCCTACCTGGTACCGAGGGCGAGCTGTGAGGAGTTCGTGGAACTGGTGGACCGCACCAAGGACGAGACGCCCGGCATCCGGGTGGAGCTCACCGGTCCCTGGGCCGCGTACTCGTTCAGTGGGGAGGAAGCGTGACCGTCGTCGAGCGGCGTGAGATCGCTCTCGTGGACCTGCTGGACCGGCTCCTGGCCGGCGGAGTCGTCATCACCGGGGACCTGACGCTGCGGATTGCGGACGTCGACCTCGTCCGCATCGATCTCAACGCGCTGATCAGCTCCGTGAACGAGACGGTGCCCTCACCCTTCGAGGAGTTGCTGTGACCGCCCCCAAGCGGCTCGACCTGGAGCCCGACACGGTCGAACGCGACCTGGTCAAGCTGGTGCTGACCGTGGTGGAACTGCTGCGCCAGCTCATGGAACGGCAGGCGGTGCGCCGCTTCGACACCGGTGAGCTGACCGAGGACCAGGAGGAGCGGATCGGGCTCACCCTGATGCTCCTGGAGGAGCGGATGGCGGAACTGAGGGACCGCTACGGGCTGCGGCCCGAGGACCTGAACCTGGACCTCGGGCCGCTGGGCCCGCTGCTGCCCCGCCAGTGAGCCGGGCGGCGCCGTTGCCGTGCGGTGGCCTTGGTCAGGCCGCCTTGCGGCACAGGATCTCGCCGTGCAGGACGCCGAACCAGGCGTCCTCCCGCAGGCCCCACTCGCGCCAGGCCGCCGACGCCGCCCGCAGCCGCTCCGGTGTGGCGTGGCCGCCCCGCACGGCCCGGTCGGCGTAGTCGGAGTCCACCGTGCGCTCGGCCCACAGCCCGCTCCACCAGGCCCGCTCCTCGGCGGTGGCGAACGTCCAGGTGCTGGAGGTGGCCGTGATGTCCGACAGCCCCGCGGCCAGCGCCCAGGCCCGCAGCCGGCGGCCGGCGTCCGGCTCGCCGCCGTTGGCCCGGGCGACCGCCTCGTACAGGTCCAGCCAGTCGTCCAGGCCGGGCAGCGCCGGGTACCAGGTCATCGCCGCGTAGTCGGCGTCGCGGACCGCGATGTACCCGCCGGGCTTCGTCACCCGGTGCATCTCGCGCAGCGCCGCCACCGGGTCGCCCACGTGCTGGAGCACCTGGTGGGCGTGGACCACGCAGAACGTGTCGTCGGCGTAGTCCAGGGCGTGGACGTCGGCGACCGTGAAGTCCACGTTGGCCAGGCCCCGCGCCTCGGCGGTCGCCCGGGCCCGCTCCAGGATCGCGGGGGCGCGGTCGGCGCCGGTGACGTGCCCCTGCGGGACCAGCGCGGCCAGATCGGCGGTGATGGTGCCGGGACCGCAGCCGATGTCCAGGATCCGCATGTGCGGTTTCAGCACGCCGAGCAGATAGGCCGCGGAGTTGGCGGCGGTCCGCCAGGTGTGCGACCTCAGCACCGACTCGTGGTGCCCGTGCGTGTAGACGGCGGTGTCCTGCGCTCTCGGCATGGCTGTGCCCCTTCGCCCCTCGTCGACGTCACCGGCGGCGGAGCCCTGCGCCCCGGCGCGCGGTACGCCGAACGGTACGCGCCCCGGCCGAATGATGAGACCTGCGTTTCATGATCTGGGACGGGCGCGTCGTGCCGCCGGACGGGCGGGGCGGTCAGGAGAGCGGCCGGTACACCGTCAGAGCCTCCGGCAGCTTCTCCACCAGGACGTCCCCGCCCACCTCGACGACCTCGCCGTCGTACGCCAGCGGCGTGCCGGCGGCGAGACCGGTCAGCCGCAGCCGGCTCACCTGGACCGCCGCGTGGGCCGGGGACCGGGTGAGTGGGCCGGCCGCGGCGGCCGCCAGCAGGCGCAGCGCGGGCCGGCGGCTGCCGTGCACCACCCGCACGTCCAGCAGCCCGTCCGCCAGATCGGTCCGGCGGCCGGGCGCCAGGCCCATCCGGTGGTAGATCCCGTTGCCCACGAACAGCAGCCACAGGGGGTGGCGCTTGCCGCGCAGCTCCACCGTCAGCGGGTGCCGGTCGGCGCGCAGCACCTTCATCGCGCCCAGCATCCCGGCCGGCCAGCCGCCGATCCGGGACGACCAGCGGTCCCGCTCGCGCACCAGCTCCGGGTAGACGCCGAGGCTGAAGGTGTTCAGGAACAGCCCCTCGTGGTCGCCCGCCACGAACCGGCCGACGTCCACCCGGACCGCCTCGCCCGCCCGGACGGCGTCGGCCAGGCTCCGCTCGTCCTCCACGCCCAGGTCGTAGGCGAAGTGGTTCAGCGTGCCGCCGGGCAGCACCGCCAGCGGCAGACCGCGCCGCAGGGCCACCCCGGCGGCCGTGTTCACCGTCCCGTCGCCCCCGCACACCCCGAGCACCCGGGCCCGCGCGGCGGCCTTCTCCAGCTCCTCCTTGACGTCCTCGGGCGCGCACTCCACGAGCTCCGCCCCGGGCAGCGCCTCGTGCAGCACCCGCACCCGGTCCGAGGTGCCCGACGCACGGTTGGCGACCAGCACCAGGCCCTCGCCATCGAGCAGCGCCGGCGCCTCGGTACGGGGCCGCGGCGGCGGCGCGACCTGGGTACGGGTCGGCACCAGAGCGCGCACCGCGAACGCGGCGCCCGCGCCCAGCGCCGCTCCCGCCAGCACGTCGCTCGGGTAGTGCACGCCCGTGTAGACGCGTGACATCGCCACGGAGAACGCCACCGGCGCCACCACCGCGCCCCACCGCGGCGACTCCAGGGCCACACCCGTGGCGAAGGCGGCCGCCGAGGCGGCGTGGCCGGAGGGGAAGGAGGTGGTGATCGGCTGCCGCTTGAGCTGCCGCGACAGCGGCACCGAGTCCAGCACCGGCCGGGCTCGGCGCACCGACCGCTTGCCGAGGGTGTTGATGGCCAGCGAGGCCACGCTCAGCGAGGCCACGCCCCGGGTGGCGGCCCGCCGGGCCCGCGGCGAACGGCTCGCCGCGATCGCGGCGGCCGTCGCGAACCACAGCACTCCGTGGTTCGCGCTCCGGCTGAGCCGGGGCAGCACCCGCTCGGCGCCGGGCCAGTGCCGGGTGGCCGCCAGCTCGAACAGCCGGCAGTCGTACTCCAGCAGCTTGGACAGGACGCGGAGGCGGGGCCTCGGGACGGTGAGGTCGACGTCTGGGCTCATAGACGTCCGGTTACCCTGAAGCCGCCGCTTCTTGTGCCCGGACACGCCGGTCACCGGCCTGCGCTCCGCCCGACGGGCGCGTGAGGAGACACCCCGGATGCGCCTGCTGCTGGTCCGCCACGGCCAGACCCCCTCCAACGTCGGCCGGCTGCTGGACACCGCCGTGCCCGGCCCGGGGCTCACCCCGCTCGGCGAGCGGCAGGCCGCCGCACTGCCCGGGGCGCTCGCCGGCGAGGACATCGAGGCCGTCTACGCGTCCACCCTGCTGCGCACCCGGCTCACCGCGGCCCCGCTGGCCGCCGTCCGGGGCCTGGAGGTGATCGTCCGGGACGGCATCCGCGAGGTGACCGCGGGCGACCTGGAGATGCTGCCCGGGGACTCCCCGCGGGGCGAGCTCTACCTGCGCACGGTCTTCGCCTGGGCCGCCGGTGACACCGCGGCCCGCATCCCCGGCGGGGAGAGCGGCGAGGAGACCCTCGCCCGGTACGACGCGGTGGTCGCCGAGGCCGCCGCGAGCGGCGCCGCGACCGTCGCCATGATCAGCCACGGCGCCGCGATCCGCCTGTGGACCGCGGCCCGGGCCGCTAACGTCGACGTCGGGTTCGCCGCGGCCCGCCCGTTGCGCAACACCGGCGTCGTCGTCCTGGAGGGTTCCCCGTCCGACGGCTGGAAGGCGCTGGCCTGGGAGGGCGCGACGGTGGAACCGGCGGGGGAGGGCGGCCCGGCGGGCGAAGCGGTCGGCGCCGGATAACGGTTTGCCCCGGCGCGCGGGCGGCACACAGAATGCCTCCTCATGGGACATCTGGAAGCCGCGCACCTCGAGTACCACCTACCCGACGGCAGGACGCTGCTCGGCGATGTCTCCTTCCGGGTCGGCGAGGGCACGGCCGTCGCCCTGGTCGGCCCCAACGGCGCCGGCAAGACGACCCTGCTCCGGCTGATCTCCGGCGAGCTGAAGCCGCACGGCGGCACGGTGACCGTCAGCGGCGGCCTCGGCGTGATGCGCCAGTTCGTGGGCTCCGTACGGGACGAGACGACCGTGCGCGACCTGCTCGTCTCCGTCGCCCCGCCCCGTATCCGCGAGGCGGCGCTGGCCGTGGACCGGGCCGAGCACGCCATCATGACCGTCGACGACGAGGCCGCCCAGCTCGGCTACGCGCAGGCCCTCGCCGACTGGGCCGAGGTGCGCGGCTACGAGGCCGAGACCCTGTGGGACATGTGCACCACCGCGGCCCTCGGCATGCCCTACGAGCGGGCCCAGTGGCGGCAGGTGCGCACCCTCTCCGGCGGAGAGCAGAAACGCCTCGTCCTGGAGGCGCTGCTGCGCGGCACCGACGAGGTGCTGCTGCTCGACGAGCCGGACAACTACCTCGACGTGCCCGGCAAGCGCTGGCTGGAGGAGCAGCTCAGGGAGACCCGCAAGACGGTCCTGTTCGTCTCCCACGACCGGGAACTGCTCGCCCGCGCCGCCGAGCGGATCGTCTCCGTGGAGCCGGGCCCGGCCGGCGCCGACGCCTGGGTGCACGGCGGCGGCTTCGCCACCTACCACGAGGCGCGCCGCGAGCGCTTCGCCCGCTTCGAGGAGCTGCGCCGCCGCTGGGACGAGAAGCACGCCCAGCTCAAGAAGCTCGTGATCAACCTCCGCCAGGCCGCCGCCGTCAGCCACGAGATGGCATCGCGCTACCAGGCCGCCCAGACCAGGCTGCGCAAGTTCGAGGAGGCGGGACCGCCGCCCGAGCCGCCGCGCGAGCAGGACATCACCATGCGCCTGAAGGGCGGACGCACCGGGGTGCGCGCCGTCACCTGCGCGAATCTCGAGCTGACCGGTCTGATGAAACCGTTCGACCTGGAGGTCTTCTACGGCGAACGGGTCGCCGTGCTCGGCTCCAACGGCTCCGGCAAGTCGCACTTCCTGCGGCTGCTGGCCGGCGGGGAGGTGGCGCACACGGGGGAGTGGAAGCTCGGGGCGCGCGTCGTGCCCGGCCACTTCGCGCAGACCCACGCCCACCCCGAACTCGTCGGCCGCACGCTGCTGGACATCCTGTGGAAGGAGCACGCCCAGGACCGGGGCGCCGCCATGTCCCGGCTGCGCCGCTACGAGCTGACCGGCCAGGCCGAGCAGTCCTTCGACCGGCTCTCCGGCGGCCAGCAGGCCCGCTTCCAGATCCTCCTGCTGGAACTGCAGGGCGTCACCGCCCTGCTGCTGGACGAGCCCACCGACAACCTCGACCTGGAGTCCGCCGAGGCTCTCCAGGAGGGGCTGGAGGCGTTCGAGGGCACCGTGCTCGCGGTCACCCACGACCGCTGGTTCGCCCGCTCCTTCGACCGCTTCCTGGTCTTCGGCAGCGACGGCCGGGTCCGCGAGACGCCCGAGCCGGTCTGGGACGAGCGCCGGGTGGAACGCGCCCGCTAGTGCTGTGACCGGAAAGGTTCACCGGCTCGCGGCGTCCGGCACGGCACCTCGCGGCGTTGTCGCATCACCCGAGTACATCCAGTACGCGGATGATGCTCCGCCTTGCGACGCACCGCACCGGACGCCGCGAGCTTTCCGGCAAACCTTTCCGGCCACAGCACTAGTGTGATGCGCCAGAAATCCTGAGGGTTAGTTACTACCCTGTTGCCATGTCGCATCCTGGGCCTTCTGCTGTGGAGATCACGCTGTCCGAGG